>NZ_AP024651.1:1366888-2050332 GCF_019977295.1 Arthrobacter sp. StoSoilB20
ACCGCCAGCCCTTCGGAGTGGGCGAGTTCGCGCAGGAGTGCCATCACCTGCTCTGCGGCGTGCGGGTCCAGTGCGGAGACAGGTTCGTCGGCGAGTACGACGTCGGCGCGCTGGCAGAGTGCCCGGGCTACGGCGACGCGCTGCTGCTGTCCGCCCGAAAGGCGGCCCACGCGGTCGAAGGCGCGATCAGCCAGGCCCACGCGGTCCAGGCAGTCGAGGGCTTCCTGTTGGACGTCCGACGGAAACAGGACTGGACTCAGCGAGCGAACCGTGGGGATACGGGCCAAGGCTCCGGCGCAAACGTTGTCCAAGGCAGTGCGGCGCGGGACGAGATGGATCTTTTGGAAAATCATGGCCATGCGTTGGCGGGCTTGCTGCAGTTCACGGCCCTGCAAAGATTCCAATGCAGCCCCATCGATGCTGATGCTCCCTGCGTCCGGCGACGTGATGCCCATGACACAGCGCAGGGTGGTGGACTTCCCGGAGCCATTGGCGCCCAGGAATGCCACAAGTTCGCCGGCGGCTACGGAGAAGTCCACTCCTTGAAGGACAGTCCTGCCGCTGAAGGACTTCCGCAAGCCTTGGACCGAGAGAGTCATTACAGATCCTTCTCGGTGAGGCCCATGGTCTCGGCGAGCTCAAACAGTGGCGTGTAGTTGTCCTTGGTGACCTCCAGGAGCGGACCTGGAGGGGTGACATCCAGGAACTCGCCAACCTTTGCGACGTCGGCGGGATCCAGGCTGAGGAACGCATCCTTCACGGCTGCTTTGAATGCGGGATCTGCGTCGCCGCGCACGGTGATGGGGTCGTTGGGAATGGGGTTGGAGGTCCACACCTGGCGGAAATTCTCCGGAGCGAACGTGCCTGCGGCGATGGCCGTCGCCAGGGTCTGCGAGTTGATCTGCGCCGCGTCCACCTTGCCGTTGGTCAGTGCCAACAGGGCTTCGGGATGGCCGCCGGTGTAGTCCATCTTGATGTCGGCATCGGCGATTCCGGCTTCACGCAGGCCGAAGCGAGGCAGGACATCACCTGAGGTGGACCCCACACTGCCAAGGGCAAGGGACTTGCCCTTCAAATCTCCAATGGCCTGGATGGGGCTGTCCTTCGGAACCCAGATCCCGGCGGTGTAAGTGCTGAGCTCCTTCCCGGCAGTGCCAAAGGAAACCAAGGGCTCAGCCCCGGCCTTGGCATCAGCAAACACGTAGCCCAGCGGGCCGAACTGGCCCAGATCCAGCTTGCCGTTGCGCATGGCAAGCACCTCGGCGGCATAATCCTCCACCACCTGGACGCTGACGGGGCATTCGAGCTTCTTGGACAGCGCGGCCGCCAGGACGTCGTAAGCGGGCTTCAGTTTGGCCGGGTCCTCATAGGGCTCGATGCCGAACTTGATCTCACCATTGGGGCAGGTGGCGGTCGTGGCTTCGGGGGAGGACTGGGCCGAGCCACCGCAGGCAGTGAGCGCCAAAACGGTAGCGAGGGCTAGCGCGGAACCGGTGAAGAGCGAGGTTTTCATGGGAATCCTTATGTGAAGGGGATGGGAGAGAACGGGAAATTTCAGTACAAGTGGGATACGTTGCGGTGTGCCAGGCCGAAGGACAGGGTCATGCCAACGCCGGAGGTCACCGACACCACCGTGACGCCGGGGCGGACTTCCCGGACAAGGACCGGGCCGACGTCGGAGGACGCGTAGATGCCTTGCCAGCGCTGGATGATCTCCAATGGTTCGCCGATCCTGGACTCGATTTCAGCGTTGAGCGTGGAGGTGACGGATTCGTCCAGGAAGGGATCCGCCGTGCGGGCATAGTGGTGGGAATCGCCCAGGATGATGGTGCCGTCAGGACGCTGGGTAAACATCACATTGGCGCCGATCTCCAGAAGTTCCGGTTGGTTCTCCGATACCTCCTCGCGGAGTGCAGCGGCGGCGGGCATGTCCGTGAAAGCCGGGTACCGGAGCATCGAGGTTGCCGTGAGAACTGCAGGTGCGAACTCGACTCCTGACGGTTGGGCCGCCAAGGACATCTGCAGCGAACACCGTTGAATCCGGTGTTCGGTGGCCAGATCCGGGAACAGATAGTCGACGTCGTGGCCAACGCATACGAAGACCCGCTTCGCACGAAGCCCGCCGCGCGACGTCTGCACGGTGACGCCCTCCGCGGACTCATTGAAGCCCAGCGCGGCGGTGTTCCAGTGAAGCTCGACGCCGGGCTGCCGGCTCAGCCACTCGGCCAACTGTGCCACCGTGGTGCGGGGGTCGACGCGTAGGTCGTCCCGGAGGAAGGCGCCGCCCACCAGAGCGGGCCATGATGCACCCGAAGCACCGTCGTCGTCGTGCGTTCGTTCCCGGGCGGAAACAGTGGCACCCAACCGGTCCCGGGTCCCGGCGGGGGAGAGCAGCTCAACCTGTCCAGGCTCGCGCACCTCGGAGAGTTCGCGCAGGACGTCCATTTCGGTTTCGGTGCGGGCAAGGACCACAGCGCCGGCTTCGGACGCCCAAAACCCGGCTCGCTCGGCGAACTCCAGCCAGTACTTCCGGGAGGTCTGCGCGAGCTCGTACAGTTCGCCGGACTGCGCGGTGATGCAGCAGTGGCCGAAGTTACGAACAGAGGCGCCGACGGCGTGATGGTCCCGTTCAATGATGGTGACAGTCAGGCCGTTGGAGACGGCATGCGCGGCGTGGGCCAGGCCCACGATTCCGGCGCCCACAATCAGGACGTCGCTGGGTTGGCCTATGGTGCTGCTGGCGGCTGTGGTGGGAATGCTTGGGTTGTTCACATCACTGACCTTGACGGCTCCAGGAAGGGTAAATCAAGTCAGATCGCATCTTGTATATACAAGTTAATCCGAATTTAACTTCTGTTCATGTGAGTTCATGCCGAATTCACCTACAGCGGCTCAAATACAGTGTTATCCGGTCACTCGACTTGTATTATCAAGTGGTGAGCACACAGCAGAATGAACCCCTCCATGTCCGTTTGAGCGAGGAATTCATGCGCCGGATCACTGACGGTGATTGGCCGCCCGGATTCCAGCTGCCCAGCGAAGCGGAGCTGTGCCGGGAGTTCGGAACATCGCGCGGACCTATCCGCCAGGCGCTCGCCTTCCTGCGCTCTGAAGGTGCAGTGACCGGCGGGCGCGGCCGCCCACCGATGGTGCGCTCGTCCGTGCCATCGCAGTCGTTCTCGACGTTCAACTCGTTCACTGAGTGGGCCAGCGGGATCGGAAAAAAGCCCGGGCAGCGGACCCTTGAAGTGGCCCGGCGCGAAGCCAGTCCGGAAGCAGCTGAGGCACTTGGCCTGATGCCAGGCACCACCGTGGTGGAACTCCTGCGGGTGCGCTATCTGGATGACGCGCCGGCGATGATCGAGCGCACCACGTTCATCCTGGAGGTGGGCCGGAAACTGTTCGACTTTGATACCGACTCAGGCTCCATCTTCGCTTTCCTCAAGGACCAAGGCGTTGACCTGCACAGTGCACGCCACACCATCGACGCCGTCGCCGCCACCGAGGAGGATGCCGAACTCCTGGAACAAACCGAAGGCATTCCGCTCCTGCGCGAACGCCGCATTACCAGATCAGCCGATGGGCAACCCCTCGAATACTCGGAGGACCGCTACCTGCCGGCGCTGACCAACTTCACCATCGACAACACCGTGGAACGCAGGGCCGCCCTGGTCCGCATCCACACTGAAGGAGCCACCCCATGATCAAGCTTGTTGCCTGCGATATGGCCGGAACCACCATCGACGAACACGGAGACGTGTACGTAGCCCTTGCCCGCTGCGTTGAAGAAACCGGAGTGGCCACCACACCTGAGGCAGTGCAGCAATGGATGGGTGCGGACAAAGTTGAGGCCATCACAGCGCTCATTGAAGCCGGGGGAGGCGCTGCCACGCCGCAGGTAGTCGCCGCCGCCTTCAAGCGCTTCAAGGAATTGCTCGTGGAGTTCTACGACGCCAACCCGCCGGTAGCACTTGAGGGCGTCGAAGACGCGTTCCGCGAACTCCGCCGGCAAGGCGTCAAAGTGGCCCTGACAACCGGCTTCTCGCGCGACGTCGCCGAGCCCCTCCTGGCGCGGCTGGGCTGGAGCGCCGACGACGATAACCTGTTGGACGCCGTCGTCTGCTCCGACGAAGTAGCCGCAGGACGACCGGCACCGCACATGATCCACCGTGCCATGGAACTGACCGGAGTCCAGGACGTCCGCGCAGTGCTGGCCGCGGGGGATACCGTGAATGATCTTGCCGCTGCCAATAACGCGGGAGTCACCGCCGTCGGAGTCCTGACCGGCAAGCTGGGCCGCGAAGACCTTGCCGTGCACCCGCACCACCACATCCTGGACGGCGTGAAGGATATCCCGGCGCTGCTGGCCTGACCCACTGAGTCCGGCTCGCGTTTGGACCCCAGCCCCAGGCATGGAAGATTGGAACGCGTGAAATTCCTTCACCCCTCACCCAAGTCCTCCGCCCGTGGCATCACCATCCTGCGGGTGGTCTTCGGCGTGCTCATCATGGTCCACGGCATCCAGAAGCTCATGGCCGGGCATGCTGCCTTTGCTGCATCCGTTGCCGCCATGGGCGTGCAGAAGCCGGAGATCGTGGCTTGGTTGTTGATTGCCGGTGAAGTGGGACTGGGCCTGCTCCTGGTACTTGGCGCCCTGACCCGGGTGGCAGGTTTCCTTGCCGCGATCATGTTTGCCGGGATTTGGTTCGTGACCGAAGCCGGCAAGCCCTTGCTCACCGACAAGGCCGGCGTGACCGCGGAACTCCTGATCATCTACGCCGCGATCTCGGTGGCCTTCGTGTTCCTTGGGCCCGGTGCTCTGTCCGTGGACCGCAAGCTGGCAAAGCAAACCGCCGGTCCACGGCGCTAGCTGCGCTGGCACGCGGGAGATAGCGCGCCTGCGTTAACTCACGACGGCGGCACTCGCTGGGCGGCCACGTCGCCAGGGAGGTCGGTCGCCAGGGAGGTCGTCGCCGGAGCGGTGCTTTTACCGCGCGTCGTTCGGATACCGGATCCCCAACTGGGAGCGGACACCGTCAAAGAGGCGCATGACGTTGATGGAATCTTCCGGTGGCATGACCGGGCTTTCGGTCAGTCCTTGCTGGATGCAACGCGTTACTTCGCGGAGTTCATACGTGTAGCCGATGCCCACAGTCTCGAAGTGCTCGTGCCGCGGCTCGTCCCAGCCAATCCGGATCATCAGCTCACGAGGGTTGTTCACTGAGCCCACGGTTTGCAGGAACCCCAGACCGCCGGCAACGGTGGCCGTCCGGGGGCCGTGCGCCATCAACGATGAAGTGAGCTGAACCTGCGCGCCACTTGAATAGCCCAGGGTCAGGGCGTTCTGGGTGTCCACGCCGTCGTCGTTCAGCGTGCCTATCGCCGTGACGGACTGCGGGAATCCCAGGGTTCCCAAGGCCCACAGCAAGGGGTAGACGGTGATGTCCAGGAGAGCCCCGCCGCCGTCGTTGAGGGCCCAGATGCGTGCCGAAGGATCATAGGGTGCAGGGAAACCAAGGTCCGCGCTGACCCACTGGATTTGTCCGAGCTCACCCGAGGCTGCGATCTCGAAGGCCCGCTGCATGCTCGGCAGGAAACGGCTCCACACGGCCTCCATGAAGAACACGTTATTCTCCCGCGCCATTTTCACCAGCTCGGAGGCCTCACGGGCGTTGATGGTGAGGGCTTTCTCGCAGAGCACGTGCTTGCCGGCCTTTATAGCGGCTGCGGCGATCTGGAAGTGCTGGGCATGGGGTGTGGCCACGTAGACCACGTCCACGGCCGGGTCCTCCACCAAACGCTGGTAGCCGGGAACACCGCCGTCGTCCCCGTAGCCCTTGGCGAAACCCAGCGTGTGCGCGAACGCATCAGCGGCAGCTTGGGTGCGGGAACTCACGGCGTAGAGTTCTGCGTCTTCCAGCAGGGACAGATCCTTGGAAACACTGTTGGCAATGTTGCCCGTAGATACGACGCCCCACTTCAAGCGCCGGCCGGTGGCAGCCCGGGGATCCTGGTTGGTCTGGGAGGAAAGCCACGGCTTGGCGATAGGGAGCGTCATGACTGACATCCTCTCATTCCGCAGGGGTGGGTGGCTGTGCAAGGAGCGGTGCCGCCGCGCCATGTCCGACCACACCGCGCACCGCTAGCTCGGACACGTACGTGCCAGGCAGCGGTGTCCCAGCAGAAATGCGGGCAAGAGAAAGCCCCGGCCCACCTGCTGGCGGACCGGGGCTTGCTGTCTTGCTCTGAAGAGGGTGTTACTTGGTGATCGGGCCGAGTACCGGATCGTCAACGTAAGCGGTCTTGACGTTCTCAGCGGTCACGATCTGCGGAGGCAGGAGGAACGCGGGGACGGTCTTGACGCCGTTCTTGTAGGAGTCCTTGTCGTTGATCTCCAGCTGCTTGCCGGCCTGGAGGTCCTTCACCATGGTGATGGCGTGCTCAACGAGCTTGCGGGTGTCCTTGTTGATGGTGGAGTACTGCTCGCCGGCAATGATCGACTTCACGGACTCAACTTCGGAGTCCTGGCCGGTCACGATCGGGAGCGGCTTGCCTGCACTGCGTACGGAGGTCAGCACTGCACGGGCCAGGGTGTCGTTCGGGGACAGGACGCCGTCCAGGGAAGCCGTTCCATAGCTGCCGGAGAGCAGGGCATCCATGCGCTTCTGGGCGTTTTCAGGCTTCCAACCCTGGGTAACAGCCTGCTCGAAGGAGGTCTGGCCGGAGACTACCTTGAGGGTGCCGTCGTCGATCTTCGGCTTCAGGACGCTCATGGCGCCGTCAAAGAAGACCTTCGCGTTGGCGTCATCGGGAGAGCCGGCGAAGAGCTCGATGTTGTACGGACCACTTGCCTTCTTGGCCTTCATGCCGTCCAGCAGGGCCTGGCCCTGGAGGACACCAACCTTGAAGTTGTCGTAGGCCACGTAGTAGTCCACGTTCTCGGTGTTCAGGAGCAGGCGGTCATAAGCGATGACCGTTGCGCCGGAGTCCTTGGCCTGCTGGAGCTGCGTACCCAGCTGGGCGCCGTCGATGGCTCCCACAATGATGACCTTGGCACCCTTGGTGACCATGGCACTGATCTGGTTCTGCTGCTCGGACACGCCGCCGTTGGCGAACTGGACGTCGGCCTTGAAGCCGGCGCCGGTGAGGCCGTCGTTGAACAGCTTCTCCGCGAGGACCCAGTTTTCACTGGTCTTCTGCGGAAGTGCGACGCCGATCAGCGAGTCCTTGGGGAACGCTTCCCCGCCTGCCGTGCTGGTGCTTGAGCCGCTGTCGGCGCGGCCGCAGGCTGTCAGCGCCAGTGCCGCGATGGCAGCGACTGCTGCTGCCTTTCCTGCTTTACCAAACATTCGCATATCTTGGTTCACTTTCTGTGTGGGTGGGGTGGAGCGAGTCTGTCAGGGAGCGGATTACGCTTCCTTGGAGATGACCTCTTTGGTGGATGTGGTTTCGTCGGGCTTGATCTCGTTGTTGTTGCGCTGGAATCCCTTGATGAGCATGCCCGTGATGGACCTCTTGCCCTGGGACTTGTTGTAGACATCGAAGGCAACCGCGGCCAGGAGCACCAGGCCCTTGATGATCTGGGTGAGGTCGGCGCCAACGCCCAGGAGTTGGAGGCCGTTGTTCAGGACAGCCATGACCAAGCCACCGACGATCGAGCCGATCACGGTGCCGACGCCACCGGTCACGGCTGCGCCACCGATGAAGACGGCTGCAATAGCATCCAGTTCCCAACCGACGCCGTCGAACGGACCCGACGCCGTGGAACGGGCCACGAAGATCATGCCGGCCAGGCCGGCCAGGATGGACATGTTCATCATGACCATGAAGTTGACCTTCTTGGACTGCACACCGGAGAGCTCGGCTGCGTGCCGGTTGCCACCAACGGCGTAGACGTGGCGGCCAAGGACCGTCTTGTCCGCGATGAAGCCGTAGATCAGGACCAGCACGGCCAGGATCAAGCCCGGGATGGGGAAGGAGGTTCCGGGGCGGCCGGTGGCGAAGAGGTACGTGGCGTAGAGGATGGCGCCGCAGATCAGGACCAGTTTGGTGACCTCGACCCAGAGTTCGGGAACATCGGCGCCCAGTGCCTTGGCGGCGGCCCGGGCACGCATGGACATGATGACAACCAATGCTGCCGCCACGATGCCGATGAGCAAGGTGAGGTTGTTGAATCCGGTGTTCGGGCCGATCTCCGGCAGGTAACCGGAGCCGATGAACTGGAAGTCCTTGGAAACAGGGATGGTGTTGGACTTGCCGACGAACTGGTTGAAGCCGCGGAACAACAGCATGCCGGCCAAGGTCACGATGAAGGCGGGGATGCCCACATAGGCCGTCCATAGGCCTTGCCAAGCGCCGATCACCGCCCCCAGAAGCAGGCCGAACAGCACACCTGCCCACCAAGGCAGTCCCCAGTCACGCATGGCGAGGGCAACCGATACGCCCACGAACGCGGCCACGGAACCGACGGAGAGATCGATGTGCCCGGCGATGATGACCAGGACCATGCCGATTGCCAGGATCAGGATGTAAGAGTTGCCGTTGAACAGGTTGATCACGTTGCCGGGCGTCAACGTGCGGCCGTCCGTGAAGATCTGGAAGAAGACGATAAGTGCCACCAGGGCGAAGATCATGCCGAACTGGCGGGTATTGCCACCAAATAGCTTCTTGAGCGCGTTCATTGTTTTGGTCCTTGTGTCAGGAAGGGGCGAGGCTGGGCCAACGGTCAGGCGGTTTTACGGGCGGAAGTCATGAGCTTCATGAGGCTCTCCTGGCTTGCTTCGTTCTTGTCCAGGACACCGGTGATGGCGCCCTCAAAGATGGTGTAGATACGGTCGGACAGGCCCAGGAGCTCCGGAAGCTCCGAGGAAATGACAATCACTCCCTTGCCCTGGTTGGCGAGCTTCTGGATGATGCCGTAGATCTCGTACTTGGCACCCACGTCGATACCGCGGGTGGGTTCGTCCAGGATCAGCAGGTCCGGGTCGGTGAACATCCACTTGGCCAGCACCACTTTTTGTTGGTTGCCACCGGAGAGTTTGGCTACGCCTTCCTCAACCGAGGGGGCCTTGGTCCGCAGCGATTTCCGGTACTCCTCGGCAACGGAGAACTCCTTGCGGGTATCCACCACCGAGTAGTTGCTGATCTTGTTCAGTGCCGCCGAGACCGTGGTGGACTTGATGTCATCCAGAAGGTTCAGGCCCAGGGACTTGCGGTCCTCAGTGACATAGCCCAGCCCGGCGTCGATCGCTTGCTTGACGCTGCGGAGGTTGACCTGCTTGCCGTCTTTGTACACCTGGCCTTTGATGAAGCGGCCGTAGGAGTGTCCAAAGAGGGAGCGGGCCAGCTCGGTACGTCCGGCGCCCATGAGCCCTGCGAAGCCAACGATCTCGCCGCGGCGTACGTAGAAGTTGGAGCCCTTGCAGATGAGGCGGTCCTGGATCTGCGGGTGTCCCACGGTCCAGTCCTTGACCTCGAAGAAGACCTCACCGATCTTGGGCTCGTGGTCGGGGAAGCGGGACTCAAGCGTCCGGCCAACCATGCCTTTGATGATGCGGTCCTCGTCCACGCCGTCCCGCTTGACGTTCAGGGTCTCGATCGACTTTCCGTCACGGATGATGGTGATCTCGTCGGCGATCTGTTCGATCTCGTTGAGCTTGTGGGAAATGATGATCGAGGTGATGCCCCGGCCCTTCAGGCCAAGGATCAGGTCCAGGAGGTGCTGGGAGTCCGATTCGTTCAGTGCTGCAGTGGGCTCATCCAGGATCAGGAGCTTCACGGACTTGTTCAGCGCCTTGGCGATTTCGACCAGCTGCTGCTTGCCGACGCCTATTTCCTTGATGGGGGTATCGGGATCCTCGCGGAGGCCGACGCGGGCCAGGAGTTCGAGAGAGCGCTTGCGGGCCTCTGCCCAGTCGATCACGCCCCATTTGGTGGGTTCATTGCCCAGGAAGATGTTCTCCATGATGGACAGTTCCGGGATCAGCGCCAGTTCCTGGTGGATAATCACGATGCCGGCCGCTTCGCTTGCGCGGATGTCCTTGAACTGTTGTGTTTCGGCTTGGTACACGATGTCGCCCGTGTAGCTGCCGTAGCCGTAAACGCCGGAAAGAACCTTCATGAGCGTGGACTTGCCAGCGCCGTTTTCGCCGCAGATGGCGTGGATTTCACCGGCCATCACGCGCAGGTTCACGTTCGACAAGGCCTTCACGCCCGGGAATTCCTTTGTGATCGAGCGCATCTCCAAAAGGATGGGATCACCTTGCGTGTCGAGGGATGTCATCAGCCCTTACGCCTCCAATGCATGACTTCGTTGTCGGCTCCGCAATGGCGGAGCTGTCTGATGAAAAAGTAAACTGGATCACGGCCCTTGTCGTCAAGACTTGAACGCAAGAGCCAGCTAACGATTTCGTTACCTACCGGTAATACCGGCGTGTTGGAACACCAAAGCGGCAGCTCCAAGGGCTTCTGCCCGCGCCCCCAGCGAGGACATTGCCAGGTGGGTTGTTTCTCCCACCACAGGTACGGCGTGCCGTACCAGGCCCCTGCGGATGGGGTCCAGCAGGAGGTCGCCGAGGCCGGCCAATGGGCCGCCCACCACAATCACTTCAGGGTTGATCAGGTTGGAAACGTTGCCCAAAGCGCGTCCCACCGCCAGGCCGGCGTCGTCCACTACGCGCTGGGTTGCCGAGTCGCCGGCGAGGCAATTCCGGACGATGTCCTGCGGCGTCAGGAGTTTCTCCTGGCCGCGGCCCAGCAGCTCGATCATGGTGGTGGTGGAGGCTATCGTTTCGAGGCAACCCCTGTTCCCGCACCGGCACACCAGGCCGTGCTCATGGATGGTGGCGTGTCCTATTTCCCCAGTGATGCCTACATTGCCGTAGTAGGGGAAACCGTTGAGGATCAGGCCGGCGCCGATACCCGAGCCGATCTTGAGGAACATCAGGTTGGAGACGCCGCTGTGGGGCCCCCACGTCACTTCCGACAACGCGCCGAGGTTGGCGTCGTTGTCAACAAAGACGGGGCAGTTCAGCGCTTCTTCCAGCCGGTGCAGGATATCGATGCCTACCCACTCCGGCAGGATGGCGCCTTGGGCAACAGTGCCCGAACGGCGGTCGATGGGGCCGGGAATACCGGCACCCGCGCCGACGACTGCTGTGCGGTCGATCCCGTTCTCCCGGAGCAGTTTTTCCAGCAGCGGGACCGCAGCGGCGATGCCTTCTTCTGCCTGGTGTCCAAGCGGTAATTCGATGTAATCCTCGGCAATGACGTGGTAGCCCAGTGATGCCAGGACCACGCGGAGGTGGCGGCGTCCAAAGTCGATTCCGACGGCGACCGCGCCGTTGCTGTTCAGCCGCACATTGGTTGCGCGGCGGCCGGAGCTGGTGGTGGGCTCGGTGGAAACGAGGCCGGCGTCCTGCATGATTTTCACGATGTTGGAGATCGTTGCCGTGGACAGCCCTGTCTGGCGTGAGAGTTCGGCCTGCGTGGAGGGGCCGTTCAACAGGCACTCGATGATGCGTTGCTGATTCAGATGGCGCAGCGCGGACTGCGAGCCGGGTTTTCTTGGATGGCTCTTCGTTGAGCGCTGCGTAGCGGGCATGACAAGAAGATTGCCCCACAAGCAACGTTGTAGTCAAGAAGTGAACACAAGGAGTCAACTCTCCGCGACATACTCCAACGCAAGAACGTGGGATACGTACCCGTTGCGGGGCCCGCTATGCACGCTATGAGCGGGGATTTGCCTGCAGAGCGGCCCCCTCAACGCCAGAGATGCGGGCAATGCGTCCCACTTTGGTCAGGCGTAGGTCCAAATGCCCCACCCTGGGCAGGCGTGCCGGGCCTAGTCTGGAACCAAGAAACGTCCGGCATCCTCGTGAGCGCCGGTACCAGGCGAAAACCAAGGTGGTAAAGATGCTGCTCTCCGTCCTGCAGGCGAATGCTTCCGTCATGGACGTCGACGCCAACCTCAAAACGATCGACGACGCCGCCCGGCGCGCAGCCCAGGCCGGCGCCGGCCTGCTGCTCACCCCCGAGCTGTTCCCTGTTGGATACGCGCCGTTGCGCCTCCACGCTGAGCTGGACCCGGCAACCCTTCCGGGCATCCGGGAACGCCTGGCCGGGATCGCGCGGACGCATGGGATCGGGTTGGTCTACAGCCTTCCGGCAGAGAGTGCGGAACTGCCGGCGCACGACGACGGCGCGCAGCCGGCTGCCGCTGCAAACCGCTGGCACATCACGGCTACTTTGCTGGACGACTCCGGTGCCGAGGTCCTCAATTACGCAAAAGTGCACCTCTTCGGTCCGGAGGAGCACAAGGCATTCGTCGCCGCCCAAGAACCTCCCGCCGTCGTGGATTTCAACGGAATCCGGACGTCCATGCTGATCTGCTACGACGTCGAATTCCCGGAGGCCGTGCGGGCAGCAGCAACCCGCGGCGCTGAACTGCTGCTCGTTCCCACGGCCCTGTCGGCCGGGTTCGACAACGTGCCGCAGGTCCTGATCCGTGCCCGCGCTTTGGAAAGCCAGCTGAACGTGGCCTATGCCAACCACACCGGGCACGAGGATGTGTACAACTTCCTGGGCGGCAGCGTGGTTGCCGGGCCGGACGGATCGTTGCTTGCCGCGGCGGGGGATTCCCCAACGTTGCTGTTCGCGGAGGTCGGCACGGACACGGTGAAAGCGGCGCGGGAGGAAGTCCCGTACCTGCGCGAACGCCGGCCGGAACTCTACGGGAAATGGGACCAGCGCAGCTAGGCGACCATCCCGTCTGCCCCTGCCTGCATCAACTCCTCCACATACTGGAGCGCGAACCACAGCTCGGCCCGCACCTGTGCCTGGTTGAGGTCCATGTCCAGCAGTTCGCCCAGGACCCCGATCTGCCGGCGGACACTGTTCCGGTGGAGCCCAAGGAGTTTGGCCGAACCGTCCCAGCTGCCGTTTTCGCTAAGCCAACCGCGCAGGACGGCCAGCAACGGATCGCGCCGGTCCGCCTCCAGCGACAACACCGGTCCAAGGAGCCGCCCGGCAAGCATGGTTCCGGCTTCGCGTCCCAGAAGCCCGGCAACTGACCACGTCACCTCGTCCACGCGCGCGCTCTTGCCGGTAGTCATGACCCGGCTCCGCAGTGACGTGGCCCGTTGGTAGGCAGCGGTCAGGCCCGTCAGCTCGGTGGGTTCGCCTACCACCAGGCGCCATCCCAGTTTCTCGATGTCGGCCAGCAAAGCGTCGTCCACCTTCAGCCGGGTTATCGCCGCGAATCCGTACTCGGTGATCTCCACCAGTTTGGTGTCGAACAGCCTCCGCCATTGCAGCAGTTCACGGACCGGACCGTCGTCGGCTGCGCCTTCCACCCTGATGCCCTGAACCACGCGCATCTGCCCGGACCTGGTGGAGGACAAGCTCTGGGCCAGCAGGTCCTTGAGCCCATTGAGCTGTTTGGTTGAGCCGGAGGCCAGCGAATCCGGATGAAGCAGCACCGCTGTTGCCAGTTGGCTGGGAGCCAGCGAGCCGCTGGTTCTCTGGCGCACCAACAGTTCCAACAGTCCCACGGCCGACTGCACCACGTTGTTCTGGGCAGGCGTCAAAGGAGTATCCGAGCCAAGGATGAGCGCGCCAAGGTTCGCGTCCTTGGTACTGCGGAGCGGATGCCCAACCACCAAGGACGAGCCAGCCTGCTCAAAGCCGTCCATCTCCACGCGCGGACCGCTGCCGGACAGCAGCCGCTCCAGCATCGGCGCCAACAAGGAATGCTCGACGCCGGTGCTGCCGCCGGCACTGTGCCCGCGCGCCCGGACCCGCCCGTCCGCACCCACCAGGACGGCCCATACAGGTACCCGCTGAACCAGTGCTGCCAGGAGCTCGTGTTCAGGCCTGGGGGAGAGGACCGCGCGCATGAGTTGGCGGTTGGTCTCTGCCAGTTGCCGGAAGACCCTCGCGTTGTCGGTCTCCAGGAGCTGGGAAAACTCCAGTCCAATGGCGGCGAACGGAACGGACTCCGGTACCTCGAACAAGGTCAGGCCATACTTCCGGCAGGCGCCGAGCAAAGCATCAGGCACGGCGTCGAAATAGGGCCTGATGCCGAACCCGAGCGCCGCCACCTTGGCGCCGACCAGCCGCTGGACATAGGCATCCACCTTTGCCGCCGAGCCTCCCTTCCCCAGGAAGGGCAGCCCGGCGGTCAACAGGAACTCACCCTCGGGCAGGTACGGGGTGGGGTCCTCCAGCTCGCTCGGTTCAACCCACCGCAGCAGCGAGGAGCCGCTGCCGCCGTCGTGAAGCATTCTCAACTCCGGCGGCAGCTGCTCAACAAACTGTTCGAGCGTGACGAAACTCAGGCGGGCGGTGGCGGGCTCAGGCGACATTGCCCTGCCCGGCGTCGGCCGGCTCCTGGTAGTCCGGGCACTGGTAGGCGGCGTTCTGGTCGGCACCGATTGCGTAGGCACGCGGAAGGCGCGGGGCGATCCTGTTGATGATTTCGTCGCCGTGGCTGCCGATCGCGGCGCCCCAATCGTCGGCGCTCGCCGCCCCGCTGGCCGGGTCGCCGAACAGTACTGCTGTGTCCCCGACGTTGATCCCTGAGGCATCAGGACCCAGGTCCACCATGAACTGGTCCATGCATACCTTGCCGATCACCGGGACGCTGCGGCCGGCAATGTTCACTACTGACCGCCCGCTGATGCCTTTGGGGATGCCGTCCGCGTAGCCGAGTGGAATGAGTCCGAGGTAGCGCGGTTCGTAGGTGATGGCTTGGTGTTCGTAGCTGACGCCGGTGCCTGCCGGAACTTTTTTGACCATGACCAGCGGTGCCGTCACACTCAGTGCCGGGCGCAGTCCAAAGTCAGCCGGGTTAAGGTGGTCCGCCGGTGCCAGGCCGTAGATGGCCAGTCCTGCCCGAACCATGTCGAAGTGGAATTCGGGCCGGTCAAGGATATTGGCGGAGCTGGAAACATGGCGGAGTTCGGGATTCAGGCCCGCTTCCCGGGCCTCCCGTACAGCGTCCTCAAACTCGGCCACGGCGGTGGCGTTGCCCGGGTGGGCAGGAACGTCGGCCCAGGCCAGGTGGGTCCAGAGCCCCCGGACGCGGAGCGTGCCATCCAGTTCGGCCAGGCGTGCCTGCCTCACAAGTTCTGCCCAGTCTTCCTTCCGCGCTCCTCCGCGGCTCAGGCCGCTGTCCAGTTCAAGATGCACGACGGCGGGCCGGCCCACCCGCTGTGCGATGCCTGCCAGAACCTCAAGTTGGCTGACGCTTCCGAGGGAAACATCGATGTCGTTTTCCAGCGCCTCAAGGATGGCCGAACTCGTCTGGGATGCCAGATACAGCCACGAAAGGATGGGGGTGGTGATGCCGGCTTTGCGGAGGGCGATGGCCTCGCTGAGCTGGGCAGTTCCGAGCCAGTCGGCCCCCGCGGCAACAGCGGTGCGGGCTACATCGATGAGTCCATGGCCATAGGCGTTGCCTTTGACGACGGCCATGAAATGCGGCGCTGCGGTGCGTGCCTTCAAGGCTTTGATGTTGTCTGAAATCGCGGACAGGTCCACGGTGACCTGTCCCGAGAGGGCCGCTGAAGCGGCTCCTTGATAGTGTGCATTACGTCTCATGGTTGATCACTATAGGTCATTTTGCACCATGGTGAGAGGTGGCTCACATGCCAGTCTTGTGGAGGGGAAATCGAAACTACTTTGAAGGGACGTCAAGGGTGACCGTGCCTGTGAACACCGAAAATACAACGGCGGTGAGCGCCACGAGGCCGAGCCTGGGAGCTCAGCTGCTGCGCCGCAAGCCGATTGGCCAGATGGTCAGCGAAGCAGGAAGCAGTGAGGGCGGTACGCCGCTGGTCCGCAGCTTCGGCGTCCTCCAACTGACCATGATCAGCGTCGGCGCCACGCTGGGCACCGGCATCCTGGTGATCCTCGGCGAATCCGTGCCCCTGGCGGGCCCCGCCATCTGGATCTCCTTTGTGATCGCAGGTTTGGCTGCGCTGCTCTCCGCCGTGTCCTACGCCGAAATGGCCGGCCTTGTTCCGGTGGCCGGCTCCTCCTACTCCTATTCCTACGCCACCATGGGCGAGGGCATGGCATGGATCTGCGGCTGGTGCCTTGTGCTCGAATACGCCGTTTCCGTGGCAGCAGTCGCCGTCGGCGCGGGGCAGTATGTCAATGAGACCCTGGCCGCTTTCGGCCAGTTCCTTCCCGATGCCATCAGCCAGCCGCCAGGTGACGGCGGCTTGGTGAACGTCCCTGCCATGGTGATCGTGATCCTGGCCATGGTCCTGCTGGTCAGGGGTGCCCGGGAGAGCGCCTGGATCAACACGGCGATCGTTATGGTCAAGGTAGGCATCCTGATCTTCTTCTGCGCCGTGGCATTCACTGCCTTCAACGCAGGAAACTTCGAGCCGCTGCTGCCCATGGGCGCGGCCGGCGTTTCCGCAGCAGCGTCCAGTGTTTTCTTCTCCTACATCGGTTTTGACGCCGCCTCCACAGCCGGCGAGGAAGCCAGGAACCCCAAGCGCGATCTGCCTCGAGCCATCATGCTCTCCATGGTGATCGTGACCACCATCTATGTCCTGGTTGCCGTGGCAGCCATTGGTGCCCGCCCCTGGGACTGGTTCGACGGGACAGAAGCTGCCCTGGTCCAGATCCTGCATGAGCTCACCGGCCAGCCCTGGGTTGCTCTGGTCTTCTCCATCGGGGCTGTGCTGGCCATCGCCAGCATCGTGCTGACCGTGCTCTACGGCCAGACCCGCATCATGCTCTCCATGTCCCGGGACGGGATGATGCCCAAGGTCTTTGGACGGGTCTCACGACGCACCGGCACTCCGGTTGCCGGCACGCTGATCATCGGAACCGCCGTCGCCCTCACCGCCGGCCTGGTCCCGCTGGGTGCGTTGGCTGACGCCACCAGCATCGGCACACTCTTCGCCTTCGCACTGGTCAACGTCGCAGTCATCTACCTGCGACGCAACCGTCCCGATCTTGAACGGAGCTTCAAGGTCCCGTTGTACCCGATCACTCCCATTCTGGGCACGCTGATGTGTGCCTACCTGATGCTCAACCTGGGCGCCGACACCTGGATCACCTTCGGTGTTTGGATGCTGGTGGGCATCGCCATCTACTTCGGCTATGGACGCCGGAACTCCAAGGTAGCCGCGCTCAGCGAGCAGGACTATCGTGAACTGACCACCAGGGCCGTGGGCCCGGAATCTGTGAAAGCAGCAAAGTCATGACCATCGCCACAGAACTCCCCCTGATCGAGGAACCCGGAGCCCCTGACGCAACGGGTGCCCCCATCACCATGCTGAACCCGGACTTCCCCTTCAGCTATGACCACTACCTGGCCCACCCCGACGGACTGGGCTCCGTTCCCGAGGAGCTCTACGGTACAGAAGTGGCCATCATCGGTGCCGGCCTGTCCGGGCTCGTCACCGCTTACGAATTGATGAAGCTTGGCCTCAAGCCCGTGATCTACGAGGCCGACCAGATCGGTGGACGCCTCCGGACCGCCAGCTTCCCCTCGGCTCCCGGCGTGGTGGCAGATCTTGGCGGCATGCGATTCCCCGTCTCCGGCAAGGCGTTCTACCACTACGTGGATCTGCTGGGCCTGGATACCAACGAGTTCCCCAACCCCATGGCCCCCGCCACGTCCTCCACGGTCATCGAACTCGCCGGTAAGAAGCACTACGCCACCACGGCGGATGAACTTCCGGAGTTCTTCCTCGAAGTGGCCGACGCCTGGAAGGCTGCAGTCAACGATGGCGCGGCCTTCGCCCAGATGCAGGAAGCCATCAAGGCCCGCGACACCAAGCGGATCAAGGAACTCTGGAACGCGCTCCTCCCGGAACTCGATGAGCAGACCTTCTACGGCTTCATCGCCGCCAGCAAGTCCTTCAAGGAAGCCGGCTTCGCGCACCGTGAAGCGTTCGGCCAAGTGGGCTTCGGCACGGGCGGTTGGGATACTGACTTCCCCAACTCCATCCTCGAAATCCTGCGGGTTGTCTACACGGACGCCGATGACCAGCACCGCTCCATTGCGGGAGGAGCGCAAAGGCTGCCCGAGGCACTGTGGCAGCACGCGCCGTCGAACCTTGCTTACTGGCCCGAAGGCACCTCGCTGTCATCGCTCCACAGCGGTTCGCCGCGGGGCGCCGTGGACAACATCCGCCGCGCGGAGAACGGCGACCTCCTGGTCCGCGAAAACTGGGGACGCGAAGCCACCTACCAGGCCGTGGTGACCACCTGCCAGTCCTGGCTGCTGTCCACCCGTATCCACACCGAGGAAGCGCTGTTCCCGGCAGAATTGTGGACCGCGATCGAGCGCTCGCACTACATGCAGTCGTCCAAGACGTTCGTGATGGTGGACCGGCCGTTCTGGAAGGACATCGACCCGGAGACCGGGCGCGAGGTCCTGTCCATGACGCTCACCGACCGCCTCAACCGGGCCACGTACTTGCTCGACGACGGCCCGGACAAGCCCGCCGTGATGCTCCTGTCCTACACATGGAACGACGACGCCTTGAAATGGCTGGCGCTGACCGCCGAGGAGCGGGTGAAGCTCATGCTGCACTCCCTGGAACAGATCTATCCCGGCGTGGACATCGCGAGCCACATCATCGGGCAGCCGATCACCGTTTCCTGGGAGGCCGACCCCAACTTCATGGGTGCCTTCAAGGCAAACCTGCCCGGTCACTACCGCTACCAGCAGCGTCTGTTCACGCACTTCAAGCAGGACCAGCTGCCGGAGTACCAGCGCGGGATTTTCCTCGCCGGCGATGACGTGTCCTTCACCGCCGGCTGGGCCGAGGGCGCCGTGACCACCGGCCTGAATGCTGTGTGGGGCGTGGTGAACCACCTGGGTGGTTCTTCAGTTGCCTCAAACCCCGGACCGGGCGACCTCCTGGACGAGCTCGGCCCGATTTCCCTGGACTAGTTCTATACGTTGCGAGGCCCGCTCTGCACCCTAAACCCCCAAGTTAGGATGCAGGGCGGGCCTCGCATTACGCGTTAAGAGGCGTGCATGTCCCGGTGCGCCGCCGCGAGTTCCTTGTAGTGCGCGGCGTTGTGCTTCACGCCCTCGAACTCTTCATCGGTGAGTTCCCGGCGGACCTTGGCAGGTACGCCGGCCACCAAGGAGCGCGGGGGAATGACCGTGCCCTCCAACACCACGGCGCCGGCGGCAATGAGCGAGCCCGTGCCGATCACTGCGCCGTTGAGGATGGTTGCGCTCATGCCGATCAGGCAGTTGTCCTCCACAGTGCAGCCGTGGACTACGGCGCTGTGCCCCACCGAGACGCGCTCGCCGACCGTGCAGGGGAAGCCGGGGTCGGCGTGGAGGACCACGTTGTCCTGGAGGTTGGAGCCTGCGCCGACGCTGATCGCAGCTGTGTCCGCGCGGACGGAGACGCCGTAGAAGGCGCTGGAGTCCTGGGCCAACGTGGCCTTGCCGATGATGGAAGCCGTGGGCGCAACGAAGGCGGATTCATGGATGGCCGGGGTGTCCCCGGCAAAAGTGTAAGAGGGAGCCATGGTGCCCAGCTTATTTCCCAACTGGCTAACAGCAAACGTCGCTATGGGCCGTCAGTGGGACGTTTGCTGTTACCTGGTTGGGGGCCAGGGTGCGGAGGACCAGGAATTGGTAGTGCTGTACCCAGTTGCCCGCGCCCGGCCCGGACTCCGCGCCCACACCCTCAGGCCACGTCCGGAAATGCTCAACCGAGCCATGCTCGTCGAAAATCCTGAGCACGGTGTCATCGCTACGGCGACTGAAGAAACGCCGCGGTTCCTCCAGGTCTTCCGGGTTCAGGACCTCATCATCCGCACCTGACCAGAGCCCGACGGCGATTGGCGCACCTGGTGCGGTGACCCGCACAAGTTCGCTGACGACGTCGTGAATTCCGCTGTTGGGAACGTGGAGCAGGGTGCTCATGGTCCATGAGGCTGAGAAGACAGCATCCGGAAACGGCAGGCCGCGGCCGCTGGCAACCGAAGCTTCCAATCCGGCCGAGCGTGCCAAGTGGACGCTCTCAGAGGACAGGTCCACCCCGGTGTAGTGCAATCCGGCGCGGACAAACTCCAGGCCCTCAATGCCCGTGCCGCACCCCAATTCGAACAACGAGTGACGGTGCTCGGATTTCAGGAGCCCGATGAACCATTCTCTGCACTCGACACGGTGTGGCGTGAGCGCGCGGGTGTTCCGGACAGGTGCCTGACGGTCGTAGTAGACCGCCAAATCAGCCTCGTGCTCGGCGTGAGGAATGCCCCGCATACCCTCAGCATAGGAGCAGTGCTAGTTGAACACTACGGTGCGGGTGCCATCGAGGAGTACCCGGTGTTCGGCGTGCCACTGGACAGCCTGGGCCAGCGTGCGGCCTTCGACGTCGCGGCCCATCTGGACGAACTGGGCAGCGGTTCGCGCGTGGTCAACGCGAATGACTTCCTGCTCGATGATCGGGCCCTCGTCGAGGTCTGCCGTCACGTAGTGGGCGGTGGCGCCGATGATCTTCACACCGCGGGCGTGCGCCTGGTGGTACGGCTTGGCGCCCTTGAAGGAGGGGAGGAACGAGTGGTGGATGTTGATGGCCTTGCCGTTCAACTCCGTGCACAGATCGTTGGAGAGGACCTGCATGTAGCGTGCCAGGACGGTCAGTTCCACGTCGTGTTCGGCGATCAGATTCAGCAGTTGTGCCTCGGCCTGCGGCTTGGTGTCCGGCGTCACGGGGATGTGGTGGAACGGGATGCCGTAGAACTCCGCCAACGACTCCAGGTCACGGTGGTTGGACACAATGGCGGGAACCTCGATAGGCAAGGTGCCGGTGCGCTGCTGGAACAAGAGGTCGTTGAGGCAGTGCGCATCCTTGGAACACAGGATGATGGTGCGCACCTTTTCGCCAACCGGGTTGATCTTCCAGGTCATGCCGAAGGATTCGGCCACGGGCCGGAGCGCTGCGGTCAGCTCCTCCTGGGTGGACGACGTCGTAGCCTCCACCCGCATGAAAAAGTTGCCTGTGCTGGGGCTTCCGTACTGCTGGGAGTCGGCGATATTGCAGCCGGACCCCAGGAGGGCTCCGGCTACCGCATGGACAATGCCGGGGCGGTCGGGGCAGGAGAGTGTAATAACGAAAGCGGTGGAGTCAGTCACACGATCAAGCCTACCTGTGCCACGTTGTTGTACTGTTAACGGGTCGCAACTGGCGTTGGGTGGACTACCACCAGGGAGCGGCAATCATGAAGACCACGGATCGTACGCCTGGGCCGAGGGTCATGTCTTACCGCTGCACGCACGTGACCGCTCCCTGCCGCATCAAACGGCCGTAACCAAGGGGACGCGGGAATGCTGCTGCCGGTAGCCTGACCTGTAGCACCACCCGTTGCCTAGCCAGGAGATCTCCGTGACTACCTCAACCACTTCCGCGTCTGTCAGCAACCAGTCGCTCGCTGATCTCGATCCTGAGATCGCAGCTGTCCTCAACCAGGAACTTGGCCGCCAGCGCGGCACCCTGGAAATGATCGCCTCCGAAAACTTCGCCCCCCGCGCCGTCATGGAAGCCCAGGGCTCCGTCCTGACCAACAAGTACGCCGAGGGCTACCCGGGTCGCCGCTACTACGGTGGTTGTGAATACGTCGACGTCGCTGAGCAGCTCGCCATCGACCGCGTCAAGGAACTGTTCGGCGCCGAGTACGCCAACGTCCAGCCGCACTCCGGCGCACAGGCAAACGCTGCTGCGCTCTCCGCCATGATCACCCCGGGCGACAAGATCCTTGGCCTGTCCCTGGCACACGGTGGGCACCTGACCCACGGCATGAAGCTGAACTTCTCCGGCAAGCTCTACAACGTAGCTGCTTACCAGGTTGAAGAAGAGAACTTCCGCATCGACATGGACAAGCTGCGCGAGCAGGCCATTGCCGAGAAGCCGCAGGTCATCATCGCCGGCTGGTCCGCTTACCCGCGCCACCTCGACTTCGCTGCCTTCCGCTCGATCGCCGATGAAGTTGGCGCACTCCTCTGGACGGACATGGCGCACTTCGCGGGCCTGGTTGCAGCAGGATTGCACCCCAGCCCGGTGCCGTACTCCGACGTCGTCACCTCCACGGTCCACAAGACCCTGGCCGGCCCCCGTTCCGGTGTGATCCTGGGCAAGCAGGAGTGGGCCAAGAAGCTCAACTCCAGCGTCTTCCCCGGCCAGCAGGGCGGTCCGCTCATGCATGTGATCGCCGCGAAGGCCGTTGCCTTCAAGATCGCCGGCGGCGAGGAGTTCAAGGAACGCCAGGAGCGCGTGCTCGAGGGTGCCAAGATCATCGCCGACCGCCTGAACCAGTCCGACGTCGCCGAAGCCGGCGTCTCGGTCCTCACCGGCGGCACCGACGTTCACCTGGTGCTGGTTGACCTCCGCAACTCCCAGCTGGACGGCCAGCAGGCCGAGGACCTCCTGCATTCGGTGGGCATCACCGTGAACCGCAACTCTGTTCCGTTCGACCCCCGCCCGCCGATGGTGACCTCCGGCCTCCGCATTGGTACCCCTGCCCTGGCTACCCGCGGATTCGGTGCTGCCGAGTTCACCGAGGTTGCCGAGATCATCGCCGCCGCGCTGAAGGCTGGTTCGGCTACGGACGTGGAAGCCCTCCAGGCACGCGTTGACAAGCTGGCCGCTGACTTCCCGCTGTACCCGCAGCACGAGCAGTGGTAATCCGCATTTTCCACGGATAGACAAGCACCACCCGGGCTCTGACCCGGAGCCAACGGGATCCGCCGCCACACCTACGGCGGCGGGTCCCGTTGGCATGAGCCTCCTAAGAGACTTCTCCACACAGGTCACCCACCAGAAAGAGCAGATGGAATGACACAGTCCACCGCACAGATCCTTGACGGCAAGGCCACCGCCGCAGCCATCAAGGCAGAACTGACCACTCGCGTTTCCGTCCTCGCCGCCAAGGGAATCGTCCCGGGCCTGGGCACCATCCTGGTGGGCTCGGACCCCGGCAGCACCTGGTACGTCGGCGGCAAGCACAAGGACTGCGCAGAGGTTGGCATCCAGTCCATCCGCCGCGACCTCCCCGAAGACATCAGCCAGGAAGACCTCCTGGAGGTTGTCCGCGAGCTCAACAACAACCCTGAGTGCACCGGCTACATCGTCCAGCTTCCGTTGCCCAAGCACATCGACCAGGACGTCATCCTCGAAGCCATGGATCCTGACAAGGATGCCGACGGCCTGCACCCCATGAACCTTGGCCGCCTGGTGGCCAACGTCAACGGCGAGATGAAGTCCCCGTTGCCCTGCACGCCCAAGGGCTGTGTGGAGTTGCTCCGCCGCCACAACATTGAGCTCAAGGGCAAGCGTGTCCTGGTGGTCGGCCGCGGCGTCACCATCGGCCGCCCCATCGGACTGCTGCTGACCCGCAAGGAAGTCAACGCCACGGTCATCCTTGCCCACACCGGAACGGTGGACCTGCCGGCGGAACTCAGGCAGGCCGACGTCGTGATCGCCGCTGCCGGTGTGCCGCACATGATCAAGGCCCAAGACCTCAAGCCGGGCGCCATAGTGCTCGACGTCGGTGTCAGCCGCGTGGACGACGGCAACGGCAAGGCAGTTGTCACCGGAGATGTGGACCCGGCAGCTGCCGACGTCGCCGCCTGGCTGTCTCCGAACCCGGGCGGCGTGGGTCCGATGACCCGGGCCATGCTGCTCGCGAACGTCGTGGAGAGTGCTGAACGCCAGGCAGGCATCGCCTAGGTTTCCCCCGAGCTCATGCGAAGCCCGTTTCGGGGCCAAGTTGCAGGAGATGCCGTGCGCACGGCATCTTTTGCAGGGAACCCCCGAAACGGCCCCGCATGCTCCGCAGCCCGCGTACTCCTCCGGGAGTAGGCGGGCTGCTCCTTTAGCCCGACGACTCACCCGTGGAGCACAGCTAGGCTCTGTGTATGCAGCCCCGATTCCCAGAGCCCAGGCCCCCTGAGTCCGGGCCACAGGAGTCCAGACCCGCGGGGTCCCCACGGCGTTCGGGGTCCCCACGGCGTTCGGGGTCCGTGCCATTTCCGGGCCAGCGCCGATTCGCCGGCCCGCCCACGAGCTTTATCGTCATCACTGTGGCAGTGATCCAAGTGGTGGGGACGTTGTTTTCCGCCAGCCGCCAGGAAGCGCCCCGGTCACTGGACGCCCTGGCAATCCTCCTGCTCCTGGCTGGACCGGCAGGGTTGGCCTTCCGCAGGCGTGCCCCGCAGGTGATGCTCCCGGTCGCTCTCCTGGCAACAGGGACCTACCTGGCATTGGGCTATGCGTGGGGACCGGTGGTGTTGTCCCTGGCGCTGGGGATCGTGCTGACGGCAGCGGCAGGCCTGCGCTGGCAAGCGTGGACGGGGGCCGGGATCGCTGCGGCCGCGGTGATCACTGCTGCCCTCCTCTCGGGGGACCCCAACTGGCCGGTGCGGGCCTCCGCAGGCGTGGCGTGGGCTGCGATCCTTGTGCTGATCGGGCAGGGTTTCCGGCGCCGGAGCGAACGCTTGGCCGAATTCCGCAGGCGCCGCGAGGAAGCACAAAAGGCCGAGCGCGACGAATACAGGCTCACCCTGGCCAGGGACATCCACGACGTCGTTGCCCATTCGCTCTCCATGATCAACGTTCAGGCATCGGTGGCGCTGCATGTTGGCGCCGACGATCCCGGGAAGCTGAGGCCAGCCCTGGAAGCCATCAAGGCCGCCAGCAAGGAGTCACTCACAGAGGTCCGGCAACTCCTGGGCGTGCTGCGGGAGGACGTCCCGCTGACACCGGCAGCCCGTCCCGGCCTGGCCAAAGTCCCCGGGCTCGTGAAAAACGCCGGGTTCGGCGGCCTGCAGGTGACACTGGAGGACAACTCCGACCACGGCGCCATCACCCCGGCCGTGCAGGAAGCCGCCTACCGGATCATCCAGGAAGCACTCACCAACGTCGGGAGGCACTCAGGCGCCCAATCCGCCGTCGTGCGTATCCTTGAAGCCGCCGGGCTGCTGACCGTGACCATAGACGACGACGGCGGTGGCATGCGCGGCGCGGCCCCAGGCAACGGCCTGACGGGGATGCGGGAGAGGGCGTCGGCCTTGGGCGGTACGCTCACCCTCCATGAACTGGACCCGGGCCTTCGAGTCCACGCCGGCTTGCCGACTGAACCGGAAGGAAACACGCCGTGATCCGCATCCTTCTCGCCGATGACCAAACACTCATTCGGGCGGGCTTCCGCGCACTCCTGGACGCCGAGCCGGACATGGAAGTTGTGGCTGAGGCGGGGACGGGTCGCGAGGCTGTCCGCTTGGCTGCCCGCGACAAACCGGACGTCATCCTCATGGACATCCGCATGCCGGACCAGGACGGACTTGCCGCAGGCCGGGAAATCCTCAGCGACCCTGAGCTGGCCGGTACCCGCATCATCATCCTCACCACTTTCGAACTCGATGAGTACATAGCCGAGGCCGTCCGGTCCGGCGCGGCAGGGTTCCTGGTGAAGGACACCGAGCCGGCCGAGCTCATCCGGGCTGTCCGGGTAGTCCACGACGGAGACGCACTGCTCTCGCCCTCGGTGACGCGGCGCATCATGGCCCAGCTTGCCTCGCAAAGCCGGGCTGCGGCGAAGGTCATCCCGCTGGAACAGGTGACCGAACGTGAGCGCGAAGTCCTGGCGTTGGTGGGAGAGGGCCTGAACAACGCCGAGATCGCCCAGCGGCTCTTCATCACACCACTGACCGCCAAGACCCACGTTTCGCGCATCATGACCAAGCTGATGGTCCGCGACCGCTCGCAATTGGTAGTCCTCGCCTACGAGTCGGGTTTGGTGAAGCCCGGCTGGAGCAGCTGATCCCTTCACAGGCGACTCCACCGGGAGTAGCGGGGCCTCCCAAGGTGACTCCCGACGGCGGACGCCACGCCGCCCGCCGATCGGCAGACTCGAACCAGAGCCGAAAGACGGTTCGCGCCGGCACCGGCGGAGAGAGTTTGGATCATCGACATGTTCACCGCATTGACTTCCATCATCGGGGCGACCACAACATCCGGGAGCACACTGGCACAGGTACCGGCCGCCGTCGCAATGCACGGGCCGTGGGGAGACGGCGTAGCGTGGCCGTTCTTCCTGTTGTTCCCGCTGTTCTGGATTCTTGTGATCGGCCTGTTCATTTTCCTCGCCCGGAGGACGTGGCGGAGGAACCATCACTGGGCCGCAACGCAAGGGGCAGAGGGCGTACTCCGTGAGCGGTATGCCCGCGGAGAAATTGACGAAACCGAGTTCAGGCAGCGGTTGGAGGTCCTGCGCTCGCAGCCGGGCAGTTGACCGGAACTCCACGGAATCGAGAGGGCTCATGCAGGAATATCTGCAAGAGCCCTTTCACATATCGGTGGGCGCTACTAGTCTGCTGAGGGTGCACAATGAAGCAACCCGCTCTCCGACGCAGTCATCAAAACCGTCATCAAAACAGTCATCAAAACAGTCATCGAAACCGTCAGAGTCCCCGCAAGCCAGCGTCGGCATGAACCGCCCCTTCGTCATCAGCGCCCGGAACCTCACCAAGTCCTATGGTGAGCTCACCGCCGTGGACAACATCTCCTTCGACGTGCCGGCGGGGGAGTCCTTCGGGCTGCTTGGCCCCAATGGCGCCGGCAAGTCCACCACCATGAAAATGATCGGTGGCGTGTCCCAGAGAACGTCCGGCTCGTTGACCATCATGGGCCTGGACCCCGAGTCGAACGGCCCTGAGGTCCGGGCACACCTAGGCGTGGTTCCGCAGCAGGACAACCTCGACGAAGAGTTGAAAGTCCGCGAGAACCTGATCGTCTATGGGCGCTACTTCGGCCTGCCCCTGAGCTATTTGAAGCCAAAGGCCGATGAACTGCTGGAATTCGCGCAGCTGACGGATAAAGCCAATTCCAAGGTCGATGCCCTCTCAGGCGGCATGAAGCGCAGGCTCACCATTGCCCGGTCCCTCATCAACGAGCCCCGGATCCTGCTCCTGGATGAGCCCACCACCGGCCTTGATCCGCAGGCGCGCCACATCCTCTGGGACAGGCTGTTCCGGCTGAAGGAAAGCGGCGTCACGCTGATCCTCACCACGCACTACATGGATGAAGCCGAGCAGTTGTGCGACCGGCTGATCGTGGTGGACAAGGGCCGGATCATGGCCGAGGGGTCCCCGGCGACCCTCATCCGCGAGCATTCTTCGCGTGAAGTACTTGAACTCAGGTTCGGATCAGAGCGTAACGCGACCATCGGCGTCGAGCTCCAAGGCATTGGTGAGCGTTTGGAGACACTGCCTGACCGCGTGCTGATCTACGCCCACGACGGCGAGGCCGCGCTGGAGCAGGTCACTGCCCGTGGGCTGCATCCGATGACGTCGCTGGTGCGCCGCTCATCGCTGGAGGACGTGTTCCTGCGGCTGACCGGCAGGAGCCTCGTTGACTAGGGGAACAGTTGACTGACTCAACAAACAAACCATTTACGACGGCGGCCCAACCGTTGCGGGCCCACTCACCTGAGGTGTCGGCTGCCAGGGCGCGGCGATGGGGTTCCTTCTTCTACGCGGAGCAGGTGCTCCGCGTCATGCGCAACTACGGGTGGTCCGTGGTGCTGTACAGCGTGGGTCAACCGGTGGCCTACCTCTTTGCCATGGGCGTGGGACTGGCCAGCTTGGTGGACGCCAACAGCGAGGCAGCATTCGGAGGTGTCAGCTATCTGGAGTTTGTGGCTCCGGCATTGTTGGTCTCCGCGGCGGTGATGACGGCATCGGGGGAGTTCTCCTACCCCATCATGGACGGTTTCAAGTGGCGCCGCGTGTTCTATGGCCCGCACGCCTCGCCCTTGATTCCTGAGCAAATCGCCAGCGGCCACATCATGGCCAGCACCCTGAGGTTCCTCCTGCAGTCCGTGGTCTACTTCGTGGTGGTGGCGTTGTTCGGAGCTTCGCCGAGCCCTTGGGGTTGGGTGTCTGCCGTTGTGGCAACAGTTGCGGCGCTGTCCTTTGGTTTGCCGCTGATGGCCTATGCCGCCAGCATCAAGCAAGACAAAGGGCAATTCGCGTTGGTGCAGCGTTTCATCGTCATGCCTTTGTTCCTCTTCTCCGGGACGTTCTTCCCGCTGGATTCCCTTCCCATCGCGGTGCGTTGGATCGGCTGGATCTCACCGGTATGGCATGGAACGGAGCTGGGCCGGGTCTTCACCTACGGGATGGACCAGAATCCCTTGCTGACCATCACCCATGTGGTGTTCCTGCTGGCGACAACCACCGTCGGCTGGATCATGGTGCGCCGCCAATTCGTGAAAAGGATGGGCTCATGAGTGTCCTCACAGGCGGGCACAGCGCCACGGACCTTGCCCGTGAGCGAAAGTTCGGTTCGCTGTACTCCCGCAACGCCAAGGCAGTGGTAGGCCGGGGGCTCATGGCAGCCAAGTCCAGCACCTGGCTGGTGATGGTGTCCGGATTCTTCGAGCCGGTGCTGTTCCTGCTGGCCATGGGCGTGGGCATGGGCTCGATCGTGGGCACCGTGCAAGGCCCTGGTGGTGAGGAAATCAGTTACGCCGCCTACATTGCCCCGGCACTCCTGGCGGTCTCGGCCATGAATGGCGCCATCTACGACTCCACTTGGAACGTCTTCTTCAAGATGAACTTTGCCAAGCTCTACCAAGGGATGCTCTACACGTCCCTGGGGCCCTTGGATGTGGCGATCGGCGAGATCTTCCTGGCCCTCCTGCGCGGATTGCTCTACGCCACGGGATTCACCGCCGTGATGGGTGTCATGGGGCTGCTCACCAGTTGGTGGGCCATCCTGGTCATTCCTGCCTCGGTGCTGATCGCCTTTGGCTTCGCGAGCTTCGGCATGGGCATCACCAGCTTCATGAAGACGTTCCAACAAATGGACTGGATCAACTTCTTCCTCCTGCCCATGTTCCTGTTCAGTGCCACGTTCTACCCGCTCAGCGTCTACCCGCAGGTGATTCAGTGGTTCATCCAGGCCATGCCCCTCTGGCACGGGGTGGAGTTGCTGCGGCAGATCAGCGTGGGCTCCTTCAGCCCTGCCACGGCCATCCATGTGGGTTACTACGTGGTGATGATCGCGCTGGGGATCATGCTGACCACCGGAAGACTGCGCCAGCTGTTCCTTAAGTGATGGAGTTTTTGTACAGTTAATGCCCCGAAAGAGGCGTCTTGGGGGCATTAGCTGTACAAAAACCCGGGGCTTGGGGGCTGGTGTTCGCCGTCCGTGGAAGCTGGCGCAGGCACCTTTGAGCGTTTGAGAGAATGGATCCATGCAATCTCTCGGTGACCCGCACCCGTCCACGTCCCCAGCCGGCAAAGGCATGTTCAAAGGCTTCCGCATTGGCGGCCTGGGGATGACCGTTGTCATCATCGCGTTCCTGGTAGCCGTGATCTTCGCGGCCAACCAGAACGATGTTGTGGGTTGGGTCGTCGCAGTAGTGGCCTTCGGTTGGCTTGCCCTGGCCACCTTCGTGGTGCTCAGCATCCGCAGGGCCGCGCAGCGTGCCGGCGCAAAGCTGACCGAAGCGCAAAATGCGTTCAACGCCGCAGCCGGCCGCGCGCCGTCGTCGTCCACCGCCGACAACGGGGGTACCCGCGTCGTCGCCGAACGCAGCAAGACCGACGAGGTTCGGGACCTCAAGCTGGACCACTCGTTCAAGATCGTCCAGGTCCAAGTCCGCGTAGTGGACGAGGAACGGGCCAAGGGCGGTGCAGCCAATCAGGACACCATCGACCGCGCGCTGGAAACCATTGCCATTACAGCTACCAATGCGCGCGACATGATCAAGTCCTCCGGCGGCTCTGACGAGCCCGTAGCCGGCACCATCATCGACTAGAGTGGACCGGGTGAGTACGGCATTGAAGAAGGACTTCCTTCGCATCGCGTCAGTTAACGTCAACGGCCTCAGGGCTGCCTACAAGAACGGCATGGCGGAATGGCTGGAGCCGCGCGATGTTGACATTCTCTGCCTGCAGGAAGTCCGCGCGCCTGATGACATCGTCAGGAAGCTGATCGGCGAAGGCTGGCACATCCTCCACACCGAAGCTGAGGCCAAGGGCCGGGCCGGTGTGGCGATTGCTTCCCGCGAAGAGCCCACCGCCACGCGCATTGGGATCGGCGATTCCTATTTCGACACCTCAGGTCGCTGGGTTGAAGCTGACTACGCCGTCAAGAACTCCGCCGGGGAACCCGCCACGCTGACCGTCGTCAGCGCCTACGTGCACTCCGGAGAAGTCGGCACCCCCAAGCAGGATGATAAATTCCGCTTCCTCGACGCCATGACGGTCCGCTTGCCGGAACTCGCCAAGCACAGCGACCACGCCCTGGTGGTGGGTGACCTCAACGTCGGACACACCGAACTGGATATCAAGAACTGGAAGGGCAACGTCAAGCGTGCCGGCTTCCTTCCGGAGGAGCGAGCATACTTTGACCGCTTCCTCGGCGAAGAAATCGGTTGGAGGGATGTCCACAGGGGCCTGGCAGGAAATGTCGCCGGCCCCTACACCTGGTGGTCCCAGCGCGGTAAGGCCTTTGACACTGACACAGGCTGGCGCATCGACTACCACTTGGCCACACCGGGCCTCGCAGCAGCCGCTTTCTCGGCTGTCGTGGACCGGGCGCCGTCGTGGGACACCCGCTTCTCCGACCATGCACCGCTGGTAGTCGACTACCGGCTCTAAGCTTCCTAAGGTATTCCTCCATGACTAGTTCCATCACCACTGAAACCGGCACTGTGGCCGCGCCGCAGACCAGCACGTCCACCAAACTTGCCGTCGGCGCCAAGCACCGGGTTCTCTCCGGAATGCAGCCCTCCGCCGATTCCCTGCACCTGGGCAACTACCTCGGCGCCTTGGTCAACTGGGTTCGGATGCAGGACGAGTATGACGCCGTGTACTTCATCCCGGACCTGCACGCCATCACAGTCCCGCAGGATCCGGCAGAACTTGCGCGGCGCACACGTGTGACAGCTGCCCAGTACATCGCCGGCGGTGTGGACGTGGACAAGTGCACGTTGTTCGTCCAGTCCCAGGTCCCCGAGCACGCCCAGCTCGCCTGGGTCCTGAACTGCATCACCGGCATGGGCGAAGCGGCCCGCATGACCCAGTTCAAGGACAAGGCGCAGAAGCAGGGTTCGGACCACGCAAGCGTTGGCCTGTTCACCTACCCCATCCTTCAGGCCGCCGATATTCTCCTGTACCAGCCGCACGGTGTGCCGGTGGGTGAAGACCAGCGCCAGCACGTGGAACTCAGCCGGGACCTCGCCAACCGGTTCAACAGCCGGTTCGGAGAGACGTTCCAGGTGCCCGAGGCCTTCATCCAGAAGGAATCGGCCAAGATCTACGATCTCCAGAACCCCACCGCCAAGATGTCAAAGTCCGCGGAATCGCCCGCCGGCTTGATCAACCTCCTGGATGATCCCAAGACGGTGGCCAAGCGGATCAAGTCGGCTGTCACGGACACCGAAACCGAGATCCGCTACGACCGTGAGAACAAGCCCGGTGTTTCGAACCTGCTGACCATCTACTCGGCCATCAGTGGAACTCCCGTGGAGAAGATCGTGGCCGACTACCAGGGCAAGATGTACGGGCACCTCAAGGTTGACTTGGCCGAACTCGTCTCCGGCCATCTGGCACCCATCCGGGAACGGGCCAACGAGCTCCTGGCAGATCCTGCGGAACTGGACCGACTCCTGGCTCTCGGCGCAGACAAGGCACGTGAAATCGCCTCAGCAACCCTGGCCGATGTCTATTCCAAGGTCGGTTTCCTGCCCTACCGCGGAGATGCCCACCGCGACCTGGGAGTCCGCTAACTCCATGTGCTCTGCTGGCCGGCTCAACGTCAAGACCGACACCCGCAAGGGTGTCGGTCCGGACGACTCTCGCCAGAGCGGTGCCACCGGCGCCGACTGCGGTGACGGCAGCACCATGTGTGTTGGCGTCATCCTTGGTTTCCCACCGGAGATCGCCCGCGAACTGCAGGAATGGCGTGCCTCGTTCGGCGACCCCATGGCCGAGGTCATTCCCGCCCACATCACCCTGATCACCACGACGCCCACCCAGGACTGGGCGGCCACCCGGGAACATGTCCGCGAAGTAGCCCGGACCCAGGAGCCCTTCCACATCACCATCTCGGGCACGGGTTCCTTCCGCCCGGTGTCACCTGTGGTGTTCGTCAACGTCGAAGAAGGCTTTGAGGAGTGCGTGCAGTTGCACGAGAAACTTCAATCCGGGCCCCTCGAACGGTTGCTGCCTTTCCCGTACCATCCGCACGTCACTGTGGCGCATGATGTTGCCCAGGAAAACCTGGATGAGGCCGAAACGGTGCTCAGAGATTACCGGGCCACCTTCCCTGTGGTTAGCATGGGACTTTACGAGCACGACACCAATGGAATATGGCAGCTACGGGAAGAGCTCGACTTTGGCGGCGATACTGACGAAGAACAGCAAGCGGATTCACGCCACACAGGCGGACGTTCCTCCGCTGCCAACTGAGCTGGCCAAGCTCAAACTTGAGCTGCTTCGCAAGAGGCAGGATTGGGGTCACGCCAAGCGCGCAGGTGAAGGCCTGCCGAAGAAGGCGGGTGCTTTCTTCGCCCTCTTCATGGCCAGGTTGAACACCATTCGGGCCATGCGTGCCTTCCAGCACTACACGCGCCAGCATGGGCCTCTGTTGAGTGCAGGCATCGGGTTCAACATGTTCTTCTCCGTGACGGGCCTGCTGACCACGGGCTTCGCGATCGCCGGGATTGTCCTGGGCGGCAACCCAGTGCTGGAAGACGCTGTCATCGGCAGTGTGGCTTCCGCAGCGCCTGGGCTCCTGCAGGTCAATGGCGGCGAAGGCCTGGTGGATCCCCAAACGCTCCTGAACCCCTCCGGACTCGGCTGGACAGCACTGATTGCCGCAGCCGTCACGATCTTCACGTCCCTTGGCTGGATTGCCAGTGTCAGGGAGGGGCTCCGTGGGGTAATGAACGCTGATCCGCTCATGCGCAACGGCCTCCTCCAGAAACTCATCGATGCCGGCACCTTGGTGTTGCTGGGCGTCATCCTGATCATCAGTGCAGGTGCGTCCCTGATTTTTGGAACAGCCGCCGACTGGTTCATCGCCCTGCTGAAGCTCGATGAGGCAGTGGCCGCGCCCATCGCCTCCACGGTCAAGATCGTGGTTCCCCTCCTCCTGAACTGCGCGACGGCGGCAGTACTGTTCAGGATCGCAGGCAGCCTGAAATTGGGGCGCCGCGCGTTCCTGGAGGGGGTTGTGCTCGCAGGCGTGGGGACCACTGTCCTGCAGTTCTTCAGCACCGAGCTCCTGGCCCGCTCCGGCAACAACCCGGTGCTGGCTTCCTTTGCCATCATCATCGGCCTGCTGATCTGGTTCAACCTGGTGAGCCAGGTGTATCTGGTGTCGGCGTCGTGGTCGGCCATTCGCGAGGCCGATACTGAATCGGGGGAGGCTCCGCGCAAAAAGGTCCTGGGGTCCCGCAGAGTCATTCCCCGCACCTGAGACCACCTACCCCGGGAGACGCCATGAACAATCAACTGTGGATCGGCTGCCTTCTGGGCGCTGCCGTCGGTTTGATCGTTGGCCAGCTGATCTTCAATTCACCGTTCCTGGGCATCCTCATCGGGGTTGGGTTGGGGGCCCTCGTGGGCGCAGCAGTGGGCCCCCGCCGCAGCTAGGGAGCCTGCACCAGCCCCTCCCAGGCAACGGTCCAGTCCGCGGGGAACCCCGGTGCTTGCCGTTCCGGTCCGTTGTCCCAGCCGGCCGCCATGAGGGCCACAGCGGCCAGGAGTCCGCCGTTACCGGGAAGGTACAGCGGCAATGAGTCCGTCTGCCGGTTGTGGCCGTTGGCCAGGACGGTGTTCTTCCCGGCGTCCAGGAGCAGCGCATCAACGGCGGCTTCCGGATCCTCAAGCCGCGCGGCAGTCATGGCCATCACCGGATAGTCCCAACCCCATGTGCTGCCCCAGTCCCAGTCGGCCAAGACATCGGACAGTGTGGCCCGCATGAGGTCCGGATCAATGAGGTCGGTCTGCGGAAGGACCCCGAGAGCGCACAGCATGGAGGGGTGGTCGGTGCGTATGGTGAAGGGCTCGACGTCGATCGCGGCATACACGCCGTCCACCACCCGTGGTGGAACCATGCCATCTGCTACCTCGGACCATGCCGGAACAGGTTCCAGCCCCAGCCTTTCCCGCCACGCCGACGCCGTCCGCAGGCCCCACTGCCAATACGCCAGTTCGAAGGTGGGATTGGTGACCTTGGACCGGATCGAGCCGTAGCTTTCCTGGGCCGGAATCAGGGGTGGCCCCAGTTCGAAGCCGCGCGGGCTGGGGTGGGCAAAGCTTGCCATGAAGGCGGCTGACTCGAAAACGATCTCCGCGAACTCCTCCAGCACCTCCGTGCCCGGGTTGGCCCGGTACACCAGCTCGGCGAGGTGGATGGGGTGCGGCTGCTGCCAGATCAAAAATGTCCCGATCGGGCTGGGGCTCTCGCGCCCATCCGGACCTACCTGCTTGGGCCAGCGGACGCCGTCGAAACCTTGCGCTTTGGCCGTCTGCCGCGAGGTCTCCAGCACGGTGGAGTACCACCGCAAGGACGGGAGCAGAAGTTCCACCCGGTTCCAGTGCGCAAAGTGCGCCGCATGCCACCAGTGCATTTCCAGATGGAAACGGCCACGCCACGAGTTGCACACCAGCCCTGTTTCCTGCGGCGGCAAAGACCCCGAACAGTTGATCGCGGTGAGGTACTGGGACAGCACAATCCGGCGTTCCAGCTCCTTGGCGCGCGGATCGTCGGTGGCATCGAGCTCGATCGCTCCGCCCGAGGACCAGAACGCCGCCCAGTGGGCGGCTGAGGCTTCGATGACGGTACCGGCGGGAGAAAGTTCGACGCCGTTGCCCACCTTTGCGGAGCCGGCCGGCTGCCCGGCGTGGCCGGCGGGCCTGTTGTTGCCTCGCGGGATGCAGTCGCCGTCCCCGGCGGACCGGAACTCAACACAGAAGTCCAGCACTGGTACGGCCAACGCCCCGGACGTTGCCAGGGCGATAACCACGTGGTGCTGCCCGGCTTGTTCCACCGCCAGGTCCTGTCCGGTAATGATGGCCCGATAACGGGAATCATCCAGTTCCCTGTGTGCAGTCCACACTGCAGCACCATGATGTTCGTCCAGGGGGGACGGTCCAGTGAGCGTGGTTGTGTGCGCCTCAGGCCGGGTCCAGTCCGCAGCGTCATGCCATGCCTCGGAGCCGTACGGGAAGCCAATACCCACCACCAAGCCCGCCGCAAGGGCAGTGGACTCGATGCGAAAGCCGAGCTCATCCCGGTCCGGGTGGCACGCCGTCGTGACTTTAACGGGGTGACCGGCAAGTGTGAACCGGCTGATGACCGAGCCCGTCCAGAGGTCCAGCGTTTGTTCCGTCTGAACAATGTCTGCCGGCTCGAGGGGACGTTCACCTCGATGGTCCCTCCACCGGAATCCGATGCGTCCCAGGTCCAGCCGGTGGGCATTGGCCCGGAGCCAGGTTTCGGCCAGGGAGGTGTCCGTTTCGCGATCGTTCACAATCTCACCCACCATGTCCACGTAGGGGACAGGGCCGCGGGGTGAATCGTAGAGGACGGTCGAGCCGGCGAGGTCGTAAGGGTGGGGCGGGGGTACAGAGTGCCAACCCCACTGGGCCTGGGTCCCCAGGAGTGTTCCTGGCGGCAGTTCATCGCGTGCCCCCACTGGATAGTGCTCGGGCAATGATTGGAGCCCGGTGAGGTCCATGGTGAAGGCGAACTCGCCGTTGCCCACGGAGACGGGACTGCGTGGATCCAGCTGGTTCTGGCGGACGTTGTGCCGCTGGACCAATGCCTTGCGATCGATGGGAGGGGATGGCGGGGTCATGTCAGCCTTTCGAAAGGGACGGTGCCGGCAAGTGTGACGGTGTGTTCGAGTTCGTTGAGCGGGAAGAATGCTGCCCGTTCAAAGGGCGTCTTGTTGGGCTGGTGGAGCGTCAGGAACAGGCTGCCATCCAGGTGTCGGCCGATCATTCCGTGCCCCCCATCCGTGCTCCAGAGCGGCTCTGCCTCCTGAATCCATGGCCCCAGTACTGTTCCGGATTCGCTGCGGGCAATGCCCATGGCATAACCGTTGTCGCCAAAACTGGACCAAAGCATGATGAGGTTGCCGCTGCTGAGCCTGAAGAGGAACGGACCGTCGGTAACGAAAACAGGGAATTCCCGGTCGCGGACGGAGGGAACATCGAGGGCGCGCGCCCATGGCGCCTCCGAGGCACTGAAGAGGAAGACAGGAACGCCTTCAGCGGTCCGCAGGTCCGGGCTGAGTCGCTGGGCCATCATGGCGCCGTCGTGCACCTGCTTCCATTCGTGGCAGAAAATGATCCACGGCGTTCCTTCTGCGTCCAGGTGAAGGGTGCCGTCCAGGCATTGCCAGTTTGCGGGAGTGACAGGGCCCTCGCTCCAGGGTTCATAGGGTCCCTCGGGCTCATCAGCGGCAAGAACCTGGGTGCCGCGGAGGCGGCCGGGGCTGATGAACGTCGCAAACATGTAGTAGCGCCCGTGGTATTCGTGGACCTCCGGAGCCCAGTACTGCTCCTGGCTCCAGAAGCCTGGTGGTGGCCTGAAGGCTTCGAAGGGGCCGTCCCACGTGGTCAGGTCGCTGCTTCTGTAGCAGTCGAATCCGGTGGCTTGGCCGGACCAGATGTTCTTGTCCGTGCTGCCGAAGAGCAGGTAGTTTCCGGTGGCCGGCTGGGTCAGCACAAAGGGGTCCCGGAGTTGGATCCGGTCCAAGGGCAGGGGCGGCACGGCATTCTCCTTGAGTGGCCTAAATAGTTCATATCCCAAACTATTGACGAATATACACGGTCTTGATACGTTTCAGGAACCGTTTTCTGAGCCTGAAAGAAGCTTACCCAATGACGCGTAAATCGCTCCGGCATCTCCGGAAATCCATAGCTTTCGTCGCGGCTGTCAGCATGCTTGGCCTCACGGCAGCATGTTCCAGTCCCTCTTCCAACCAGCCCGAGGACGGGCCGGTGGAGATCCGCTTCTCATGGTGGGGAAACGCCACCCGTGCGGATCTGACCAACAAGGCCATCAAGGAGTTCGAGGCCGCCAACCCCAATATCAAGGTCAAGCCGGAGTACGGCGACATCGGGGGTTACTTCGACAAACTGGCCACCCAGGTTGCGGCCAACGACGCCCCGGATGTCATCACCATGGGTGGTGCCTACCCAGCTGAGTACGCCAACCGCGGCGCCCTTCTGGACCTGTCCAAGGTGCAGGGTTCGCTGGATCTTTCCAAGATGGACCAGGGAGCCCTGGAAAACGGGCAGGTCCAAGGCAAGCAGTACGGCGTCTCCACCGGCGCCAACGCCCTGGCCATAGTAGTGAACCCTGCCGTGTTCCAGGCCGCGGGTGTCGCCCTGCCGGACGACGACTCCTGGTCCTGGGACGACTTTGCCAAGACCGCTGCGGACATCACAGCCAAGAGCCCCAAGGGAACCTACGGCACCGCTACCGTCCTGACGCACGATTCCCTGGATGCCTTTGCCCGCCAGCGCGGCAAGTCCCTCTACACGCAGGAGGGACAGCTTGGCCTGGACAAGGAAACCGTGCAGGACTACTTCGACTTCTCCCTGAAGCTCAGTGAATCCGGCGCTGCCCCCAGCGCTTCGGAGACCGTTGAGAAACTGAACGTCAGCACCGAGCAAACACTCATGGGCATGGGCCAGGCCGGCATGATGCTGACCTGGACCAACTCACTGACTGCCCTCAGCAAAGCCTCAGGGGCAGAATTGAAGCTGCTCAAGCTCCCGGGGGAGAAGCCCACGCCCGGAATCTGGCTCCAGTCCTCGCAGTTCTACACCATCTCAGCCCGGAGCAAGCACACAGATGCTGCCGCCAAGCTGGTCAGCTTCCTCATCAACAATGAGGCCGCTGCGAAGATCATCCAGAGCGACCGCGGCGTGCCCAGTAACTCCGGCATGCGCACGGCCATCCAGGACCTCCTGACACCGCAGGGCAAGGCCGAAGCCGCCTACATCGACCAGATCGGCAAGATGGACTTCGCTCCAACCTTCATTGGTCCTACGGGATCCACGGCGGTCTCCGAAATTACCGCCCGCATCAACACCGAGGTACTGTTCAAGAGGCTGAGCCCGGAGAAGGCGGCCGAGCAATGGCTTAGCGAGAGCAAAGCCGCCATCGGCAAGTAGGCAAAAGCAACGCGGGGTCACTTATGGCCACTTTTGAAGCGGTTTAGGGGCACAACTGACCCCGCGTTGCTTTAAGCTAGACGGCGTTGGCGACTTCCAGGTACGGGTCCGCCCATGCACTGATGATGCGGGCCACCCGTGCTGCCTGGCCCTTGCCGGTCAGCAGATGCTCACTGCCCTCAAGGGAGATGAAACTCCGGGGGTGCCGGGCAGTGCGGAAGATTTCACTTGCGTTGTCGATCCCCACGGTGTTGTCGGTAGGGGAGTGCATCACCATCAGGGGCTTGTGGAGGGTTCGGATGCAGTCGCGCAGATCAGCGCGTTCCACGTCCTCCACAAAGTGGCGGCGGACCTCCATGGGCCGGCCGCCAAGATCCACCACCGCGCTGCCGTCGCGCAGGATGTCTTCCATCTCGGTATCGAACATGTGCTCAACATGCTTGGGCTCGTACGGTGCCGCCACAGTCACCACGGCGTTCAGGCCGGGAATGTCGCGGGCTGCGGCGAGCACTGCCGCGCCGCCGAACGAGTGGCCCACCAGCAAGGAAATTGCCCGGCCTTGTTCCCGCATGAACTCCGCGGCCAGGATGGTATCGGCCACTTTGACGCTGAAGGACCCTGCCGACCATTCGCCAGCGGATCCGCCCAGGCCGAGGTTGTCGAAACGCAGCATCCCCACGCCCTGCTCCGCAAGCCCCTTGCAGATGCGCGACGCCGCGGGGCTGTCTTTGCCAAGGGTCAGGCCATGTGAGTACAGGCCCCAGCCGCGGATGGGCCCCTCGGGCACGTCCACGATGCCGGCCAGGGCGTCGCCGGTACTTCCCGTGAAGCTGATCTTTTCAGAGCGTGACACGCTGATCTCCTTGCGTTGCGGAGCCGGTTGCGGCAGTTGATTAACGACGACGGCGCCCCTCACCATCAGTGGTGAGTGGCGCCGTCGTCGTGTGTTCTTGTGGTGAAACGCGAACTAGATCTTGCGGGACAGGATGGCCTGCTTGACCTCTGCGATTGCCTGGGTCACCTGGATGCCACGCGGGCAGGCTTCCGAGCAGTTGAAGGTGGTGCGGCAACGCCACACGCCCTCTTTGTCGTTGAGGATCTCAAGGCGCATGTCGCCGGCGTCATCACGGGAATCGAAAATGAAGCGGTGGGCGTTGACGATCGCCGCAGGACCAAAGTACTGGCCATCGGTCCAGAAGACCGGGCAGGACGAGGTGCAGGCGGCGCACAGGATGCACTTGGTGGTGTCGTCAAAGCGCTCACGGTCCTCAACGGACTGCAGGCGTTCCTTGGTGGGCTCGTGGCCCTTGTTGATCAGGAACGGCATGACTTCGCGGAAGGACTGGAAGAAGGGCTCCATGTCCACGATCAGGTCCTTCTCCACAGGGAGGCCCTTGATCGGCTCGACGGTGATGGGCTTGGTGGTGTCCAGGTCCTTCAGCAGCGTCTTGCAGGCGAGGCGGTTGCGGCCGTTGATGCGCATGGCATCAGAACCACACACGCCGTGGGCGCAGGAGCGGCGGAAGGAAACGCTGCCGTCGATCTCCCACTTGACCTTGTGGAGGGCATCCAGCACACGGTCCGTGCCGTACATGGTCAGCTTGTAGTCGTCCCAACGTGCTTCGTCCGAGATTTCGGGATCGTAGCGGCGCACGCGAAGCGTGATGTGGAACGTCGGAATTTCACCGTCACCGGCAACACTTGCCGGGAGCTCGATCTTGGAAGCGGGCTCTGCCATTTCGGTCGTCATTAGTACTTACGCTCCATCGGCTCGTAACGGGTGAAGATGACGGGCTTCGTCTCAAGACGGATGCCCGCGACGGATTCCGCTGAGGAATCGACGGTGACGGAAGTGTCCAGGTAAGCCATGGAGTGCTTCATGAACTTTTCGTCGTTGCGGTCCGGGAAGTCCTCGCGGTAGTGACCGCCGCGCGACTCTTCACGGTGCAGTGCACCTACGGTCATGACCTTGGCCATGTCCAGGAGGAAGCCCAGTTCCACGGCTTCCAGGAGGTCCAGGTTGAAGCGCTTGCCCTTGTCCTGAACGGTAACGTGCTTGTACCGCTCTTCGAAGGAAGCGATGTCGCGAAGGACCTGCTCCAGGGATTCCTTGGTGCGGAACACCTGCATGTTGGCATCCATGGTGTCCTGCAGTTCCTTGCGGATCTGTGCCACACGCTCGGTACCGTTGCCGGTAAGGAGCCCGTTCAGGATGCCACGGGTCATTGCCTCGGGGTCCTCCGGCAGCTCGACGTAGTCGGCGGTCTTGGAATACTCCGCAGCGGCGATGCCGGCGCGCTTGCCGAACACGTTGATGTCCAGGAGCGAGTTGGTGCCCAGGCGGTTGGAGCCGTGGACGGAAACGCAGGCAACCTCACCGGCGGCGTAGAGGCCCGGCACGATCGTGTCGTTGTCCTGCAGCACTTCAGTGGTGATGTTGGTGGGGATGCCACCCATGGCGTAGTGCGCCGTGGGGAACACCGGAACAGGATCCGTGAACGGTTCCACACCCAGGTAGGTGCGGGCGAACTCGGTGATGTCCGGAAGCTTGGCTTCGATGTGCGCCGGCTCAAGGTGGGTCAGGTCCAGGAGGACGTAATCCTTGTTCGGACCACAACCGCGGCCTTCACGCACCTCGTTGGCCATGGCGCGGGCCACGATGTCGCGGGGTGCGAGGTCCTTGATGGTGGGGGCGTAGCGCTCCATGAAGCGCTCACCTTCGGAGTTACGCAGGATGGCACCTTCACCACGCGCACCCTCGGTAAGGAGGATGCCCAGGCCGGCGAGGCCGGTCGGGTGGAACTGGAAGAACTCCATGTCTTCCAGGGGGATGCCGCGGCGGAACGCGATGCCCATGCCGTCGCCCGTGAGGGTGTGGGCGTTGGAGGTGGTCTTGAAGACCTTGCCGGCGCCACCGGAAGCGAACACCACCGACTTGGCCTGGAAGACGTGGAGCTCACCGGAGGCGAGGTCGTAGGAGACCACACCGGCAACGCGCTTTTGCTTGTACGGGGTTCCGTCTTCGCGCACTGCGTCTTCTTCGACGATCAGCAGGTCCAGGACGTAGTACTCGTTGTAGAACTCAACGTTGTGCTTGACGCAGTTTTGGTACAGCGTCTGCAGGATCATGTGGCCTGTGCGGTCGGCTGCATAGCAAGCACGGCGGACGGGGGCCTTGCCGTGGTCGCGGGTGTGGCCACCGAAGCGGCGCTGGTCAATGCGGCCTTCGGGCGTGCGGTTGAACGGCAGGCCCATCTTCTCCAGGTCCAGCACGGCGTCGATGGCTTCTTTCGCCATGACCTCGGCTGCGTCCTGGTCAACCAGGTAGTCGCCACCCTTGATGGTGTCAAAGGTGTGCCATTCCCAGTTGTCTTCTTCGACGTTGGCCAGTGCTGCACACATGCCACCCTGGGCTGCACCTGTGTGCGAGCGGGTGGGGTAGAGCTTGGTCAGTACCGCGGTGCGTGCGCGCTGACCGGACTCGATCGCGGCGCGCATGCCGGCGCCACCTGCACCGACAATGACGACGTCGTACTTATGGACCTGCATACCAGATGCTCTCTCTTTCAAAAATTCAGTTGGTCGGCGGAGGCTGCTCCGCTACGTCAGGCGAACCGGTTGGCTCGGGAGAGCAACCGGCAGCGCCGCTACGGTGCCGGGCAGAATCCGCCAGGAAGCTGAACGCCGTCGACGACGGGGCACGGGTTGAAGGTGAAGATCACCAGCGTGCCAAGGATGATGATGACCAGGGTGGCCGCGTAGAGGACCATCTTGAGCCAGAAGCGCGTGGAATCCTTCTCGGCGTAGTCGTTGATGATGGTGCGGACGCCGTTGGTACCGTGCAGCATGGCAAGCCACAGCATGGCCAGGTCCCAGAACTGCCAGAACGGATCTGCCCACTTGCCGGCAACGAAGCCGAAGTCGATCGCGTGGATGCCTTCGCCTACCAGCAGGTTCACGAAGAGGTGGCCGAAGATCAGCACCACGAGGACGATGCCGGAGAGGCGCATGAAGAGCCAGGCGATCATCTCGAAGTTTCCACGGCTGGAGCCGGTGCGGTTGTACTTCGGTGCGATTTTTCCGGATCCGATTTTTCCGCTGCGCGGAGATTCGATGGTTGTCATGGCTTAGTGGCCTCCCAGCGCGAGGGAAAGGTGGCGGATGGCGAAGCCGGCGAACGTGACCAGCCACAGCGCAAGCACGACCCACAGCATTTGGCGCTGGTACTTGGCGCCCTTTTTCCAGAAGTCGATGGCAATCACGCGCAGGCCGTTGAAGGCGTGGAAGATGATCGCAGCGACCAGGCCCGTTTCCCCCAGGGCCATGAGGGGGTTCTTGTAAGCACCAATGACGGCCGTGTAGGCCTCGGGGGACACGCGCACCAATGAGGTGTCCAGCACATGGACCAACAAGAAGAAAAAGATCACTACACCGGTAATACGATGTCCAACCCAGGACCACATGCCTTCACGGCCGCGGTACAAGGTGCCAGCTGGTTTTGTCGGCACTGATTAAACCTTCCTGCAACACAGCGGCGCTGGCATGGGATCCACGCAAGGGGAACGCCTGCTGCGAGAGCACTCGTAGCTCACGCCTAAATCTAGGCTTCGCTCACAGCATATTCAATTTAGGACGGGCTTCTCTCCTTGTTAAATCCATGTTTCGTGCCAGTATTCAGGCAATTTTCACCACTTCCTGAGACGAATGCCACATGCGTGGCGCGCTGCAGGGCTTCGCGCCTGCGTCGGATAAAGTGTTGCGGTGAGTACAGAAGACGCAAAATACCCGGAATCGCCCATGAACCGCTTCCATGCGGTTATTCCGGCCGGCGGTGTGGGGACCCGGTTGTGGCCACTCTCGCGGGCCGCAGCGCCCAAGTTCCTTCATGACCTGACCGGTTCAGGCAGCACCTTGCTGAGGGCCACCTATGACCGCCTGGAGCCGCTGGCCGGCGAGCGGGTATTGGTTGTCACCGGTGTTGCCCACCGCGCCGCAGTCTGCCGCCAGCTCCCTGAAGTGGGCGACGACGAACTGGTGCTCGAGAGCGAACCCAAGGACTCCGGTGCCGCGATCGGTCTTGCTGCTGCCATCCTGTACCGCCGTGACCCGGAGACCATCATGGGCTCCTTTGCGGCAGACCAGGTCATCAGTCCGGACGATCTTTTCCAGGAAACCGTGCGCGAGGCCATCTATACCGCCGCAATGGGAAAAATCGTCACCATCGGCATCAAGCCCACGCACCCTTCCACCGGCTTCGGCTACATCCGCTCCGGCGCTGCCCTCCACGTCGAAGGCGCCCCGAATGCGCTGGCCGTTGCGGAGTTCGTTGAGAAGCCAAGCCAGGAAGTAGCCAACAAGTATGTCGAAGCCGGGGACTACGTCTGGAACGCGGGCATGTTCGTGGCTCCCGTGGCACTCATGCTCAAGCACCTTGAAGCCAACCAGCCTGAACTGTTCAAGGGCCTCCAGGAGATCGCGGAGGCCTGGGATACGCCGCAGCGTGCCGAAGTGACTGCCCGGGTTTGGCCTACGCTGCCCAAGATTGCCATTGACTACGCCGTTGCCGAGCCCGCAGCGGCAGCCGGCGATGTCGCCGTCGTGCCCGGTACTTTCCGGTGGGACGACGTCGGCGACTTTGCCGCGATCGGCCGCCTGAACAACGCCGGTGATGTGGACGAAGTGACCGTGCTTGGTGAAGGCGCCCGTGTGTTCGCGGAAAATGCCAGCGGCGTGGTGGTCTCCGATACCAAACGCGTCATTGCACTGATTGGCATCAAGGATGTGGTCATCGTGGACACACCGGACGCGCTCCTGGTCACCACCAAAGAGCACGCGCAACTGGTCAAGGGCACTGTTGATGCCCTCAAGGCCAGCGGCGATACGGACGTGCTGTAACCACCCTCCTTATACCGTGAGCCACCTCTTTGGTTGTCCTGCGCCTGAACGCAGCGTAACCAAGAGGTGGCTTTCGTTCTTCGGAGGCGTGGCATGGCTAGAGTTGTGACGTGCGCAATTACACGACTGAAACCGAGCCAGCTCCCGTTGTGAGTCCTTGGGTGGATGAACTCCTTCCCGGACTCATCGAATTCCGGCGTGACCTCCATGCGCACCCTGAGCTTTCCTTCAAGGAATTCCGCACCACGGACAAGCTCGTGGAGCGGCTTGAGGCCGCCGGGCTGAAGCCCAGGCGACTTGAGGAGACCGGCCTGACCGTTGACGTGGGTGAAGGCCCCATCGCCACCGCCCTTCGTGGTGACATTGACGCACTGCCGATCATTGAGGAAACCGGCTTGCCGTTCGCCTCGAAGAACCATGGTGTGACCCATGCTTGCGGGCACGATGTCCATACCACTGCCATGCTTGGCATCGCTTTGACGCTGCAGCGGATGCACAAGAACAACCCGCTCGGCGGCACGGTCCGGATCATCTTCCAGCCGGCCGAGGAAACCATGCCCGGCGGAGCGCTGGCCTGCATCGAACAGGGAGTGCTGGAAGGCGTGCCGCGTATCCTGGCGCTGCATTGCGATCCGCGGATCAACGTAGGCCAGATCGGCACCCGCATCGGGGCCATCACCTCGGCGTCGGACACCATCAAGATTGAGCTTTCCGGCCGGGGAGGGCACACCTCCAGGCCGCACCTGACCGAGGACCTTGTGTTCGCCCTGGCTCAAATCGCGGTGAACGTGCCGGCAGTCCTTTCCCGCCGCGTGGACGTCCGCAGTGGCGTGTCGGTGGTTTGGGGCCAGATTTCCGCAGGTTCGGCACCCAACGCCATTCCGGGAACCGGCTACATGGCCGGCACCATGCGTTGCCTGGACCGCGACGCCTGGCACAGTGCGGGGGAGTTGCTGGACGACGTCGTCAGGCAGGTTGCCGCGCCCTACGGCGTGGATGTCCATCTGGAACACACCCGTGGCGTGCCTCCCGTGGTGAACTCCGAGCACGAGACTGCCCTCATTGAAGCCTCTGCCCGCGCCGAGCTGGGGGAGAATGCGGTGGTCCTCACGCCGCAGTCCATGGGTGGCGAGGACTTTGCCTGGTTCCTGGCGGACCTTCCCGGTGCCATGATGCGCCTGGGTACCCACACCCCGGGCGGCGAAGAGTACGATCTCCACCGCGGTGACTTCATTGTTGATGAACGCGCCCTCGGCTACGCCATCCGCGTGCTGACCGCAGCTGCCCTGCGAACCATCCGCGACCTCGAACAGTAAACCCACTGAGCAGTAAACGCACTGAACAGTAAACCCACCTGACTCGCAGTTGAGCGCGTTTGACCCGTCAGAACGCGCTCAACTGCGACTCGGTTGGGCACGTCAGGGGCAGATGAGTTGTGCACAATTGAATTGTGCACTATCGTTTTATTCATGAGTGATGCACCCCGCCTCCGCCACCAGGTCTGCTTTGCGCTGTACTCGGCGTCCAAGGCGGCGACGGCGGTCTACCGCCCCGTGCTGGATGACCTCGGCCTAACCTACCCGCAGTACCTGGTGATGCTGGTCCTCTGGGAGCAGGAGCCCCGGAGCGTCCGCGACCTTGGTGCCGAACTCGGCCTGGATTCAGGAACGTTGTCACCCCTCCTGAAGCGCCTTGAGGGCCTGCGCCTGGTGGAACGCCGCCGCTCGGCCGAAGACGAGCGCCGCGTGGACGTTGTTCTGACCGACGCCGGGACCGCCTTGAGCGCCCGTGCCCAGGCCGTTCCCCAGCGCCTCGCCGACGCGGCAGGCCTTTCTGCCGACGAAATCGAACAGCTCCACGCCACGCTCGGCAAACTCACCACGGCCTTGAACAGCTCACTCTGACGAACTCCCGGAAAATCCCGGAACATCCATTCCCGAAGAGAAACGGAAACACCATGAAGACTCTCTACACTGCCGAGGCACTGGCCTCCGGCGAAGGCCGCGATGGCAACGCCCGCACCAATGACGGCAAGCTGGATGTAGCACTGGCCAGCCCCGTGGAGCTCGGCGGCAACGGTGAAGGAACCAACCCGGAGCAGCTCTTTGCTGCCGGCTACGCGGCATGCTTCCACTCCGCCCTGCGCCTGGTGGGCCGCAAGGAACGCGTTGACCTCAGCGACTCCGCAGTGGCTGCCAAGATCCACTTCGGCGCCCTGACGGACAGTGAAGGTTACGGCCTGGCTGCCGAACTCGAGATTGCCCTGCCCGCGCTGGACCGCAGCACCGCTGAAGAGCTGATGGCCAAAGCGCACCAGATCTGCCCTTACTCCAATGCAACCCGCGGCAACATGGCCGTAGACCTCAAGCTCGTGGAGTTCGCAGCATGAGCGCCGTAACTGAAACCCGCGAAATCCAGCTGGCCTCCCGCCCGGTGGGACGCCCGGCCCAGGAGAACTTCCGGCTGGCAGCGGCACCGCTCCCGGAGCTCGCCGAGGGACAGGTTCTGGTGAAGAACCAGTTCATGTCCGTGGATCCGTACATGCGTGGCCGCATGAACGACGTCAAGTCCTACTCCGCGCCGTTCCGTCTGGATGCAGCGCTCGACGGCGGTGCGGTAGGTGAGGTGATCGCGTCCCGTTCGGACGCGCACAAGGTGGGTGACGTCGTCGTGCATCAACTGGGCTGGCGCGAGCACGCTGTAGTGGACGCCGCGGCAACTACTCCCGTCCCGTCGGGGCTGGCCCCGACGTCTGCCTTCCTGGGTGCGCTGGGCATGACGGGGCTGACTGCTTACGCGGGGCTGCTGAAGGTCGCAGAGTTCAAGGAAGGCGACGTCGTGTTCGTCTCCGGAGCCGCTGGGGCCGTCGGTTCCATGGTGGGCCAGATCGCCAAAGCCATGGGTGCATCAAAGGTGATCGGCAGTGCGGGATCCCCGGAGAAGGTTGCCCGGTTGCTGGAGCTCGGTTTTGATGCCGCCTTCAACTACAACGACGCTCCGGTGCTGGACCAGCTCAAGGATGCGGCAGGGGAGCGCGGCATCGATGTCTACTTCGACAACGTTGGCGGAGAACACCTGGAAGCAGCCCTGGCAACCCTGACAGTAGGCGGCCGTGTGGCCATGTGCGGTGCCATTGCACAGTACAACTCCACCGAGCCCCCGGTCGCGCCCCGGAACCTTGCCGTGGCCATCGGCAAGCAGCTCACCCTGCGTGGATTCCTGGTGGGCGGCCAGCGTCAACACGCCCCCGAATTTGCGCAGAAGATGGCCGGATGGCTGGCCGATGGGTCCGTCAGCTATGACGAGACAATCGTTGACGGACTGGAAAACGCACCGCAGGCCTTCATTGACCTGCTGGACGGGGCGAACACCGGAAAGATGCTGGTCCGCCTTTAATCCACAGGTGAATCGCATGTGACTTGCACACCCGGCTACTGCTTGGTAACAAAAGGTCAACAATCTGACCTGGAGGGATCATTTGTGGTAGCTGGGTGTGTTCCAGGCCACTAGTGTTGGTGACATCAATGCGCTTCGGCGCAGCTGCGAGCATCAGTGAAAACAGAATTTCTGCCTCAGGTATAGGAAACGGACACTCATTGACCATCCGTCGTAGCGCCAATCACTTTCTTCCTGGAGGAAAATTGAAGAAACCACTGCGTGCCACCCTGAAGCGCGGTTCAATGGCCGGTGTTGCCACCCTCGGCGCAGCAGCGCTCCTGCTGACCAGTTGTGGACAGGCCCCCGATGCTGGCTCCGGCACCGCCACCAAGAGTGACTTCCTTGGATGCATCGTCTCGGACTCCGGTGGATTCGATGACCAGTCCTTCAACCAGTCCTCGTTCGAAGGCCTCAAGAAGGCTGAGACAGACTTGGGCATCACCGTGAAGTCGGCCGAATCCAAGGCCAACAGCGACTTCGAGACGAACCTCAACGGCATGGTCTCCGCAGGCTGCAACCTCACGGTTACGGTCGGCTTCCTCCTCGGCGACGCCACCAAGGCTGCCGCCGCTGCGAACGCCGACAAGCACTTCGCGATTATCGACTACTCGTACGAAACCCCCATCACCAACGTGAAGCCGATCGTCTATGACACGGCACAAGCGGCCTACCTGGCAGGCTACGCAGCTGCGGCCACGTCCAAGACGGGCAAGGTGGGTACCTTCGGCGGCATCAAGATCCCCACGGTCACCATCTTCATGGACGGCTTCTACGACGGTGTCCAGGCCTACAACAAGGCCAAGAACAAGACCGTCCAGGTTGTCGGCTGGGACAAGAACACCCAGGACGGCTCATTCACGGGTGACTTCGAGAAGCAGGACACCGGCAAGCAGGTCACCATCAACCTGCTGGACCAGGGCGCGGACATCATCATGCCCGTGGCCGGACCGGTTGGTAAGGGTGCAGGCGCTGCGCTGAAGGAAGCCAAGGCCTCAGGCAAGGACGTCAAGCTCATCTGGGTTGACTCCGACGGCTACCTCACCGCCCCCGAATACAAGGACCTCATGCTGACCTCCGTGGTCAAGCAGATGGGCGAGGCCGTTGAAACCGTGGTGAAGGATGACAAGGACGGCAAGTTCACCAACGAGGCCTACGTTGGCACGTTGGAAAACGATGGCGTTGCGATTGCTCCGTTCCACGACCTTGACTCGGCCGTGACCGCAGAAACCAAGTCCGAACTCGATGCCCTGAAGGCAGACATCGTCTCCGGCAAGTTGGTCGTCGAATCGGCAGCGAGCCCCAAGAAGTAAATCAATTCCTGGACGCGCCGCCAGTACCGAGCCCCGGTACTGGCGGCGCGTTTTTGCCCTGACTACGCTGGGCCTCAAAGCCAGTGGCTTTGGAGCAGTACAGCTGTCCCTCGGACTCACAGAACGGTGGGAGTTGTGAAACTCGAATTGAAGGGGATCTCGAAAGCCTTCGGGACCTTCTACGCCAACCAAGACATCGACCTCGTCGTCGAATCCGGCCAGATCCATTGCCTCCTGGGCGAAAACGGTGCCGGTAAATCAACCCTGATGAACGTGCTGTACGGGCTGTATGAGCCCACAGCAGGCCAGATCCTGGTGGATGACCAACCGGTCAACTTCCGTGGACCTGGCGACGCCATGGCAGCAGGTATTGGCATGGTGCACCAGCACTTCATGCTGGTTCCCGTTTTCACGGTGGCAGAAAACGTGGCGCTCGGCGCAGAACCCACCACTTTTGGCGGCGTGCTGAGCATGGAAGAAACCCGGAAGAAAATCCGTGAAATTTCGGATCAATACGGCTTCGACGTCGATCCCGACGCCCTCGTGGAGGACCTCCCCGTGGGCGTCCAGCAGCGCGTCGAAATCATCAAGGCGCTGGTCCGCGAAGCCAAAGTCCTGATCCTGGACGAACCCACGGCTGTGCTGACACCCCAGGAAACCGATGAACTCCTGGACATCATGCGCCAGCTCAAGGCCGGCGGCACCTCCATTGTGTTCATTTCGCACAAGCTGCGGGAAGTGAAAGCTGTCTCCGACGTCATTACCGTGGTCCGCCGCGGCAAAGTGGTGGGCGATGCACCTCCTACGGCATCGGCCACTGAACTGGCATCGATGATGGTGGGCCGTCCCGTCAGCTTGAGCCTGAACAAGGCCCCGGCGCAACCGAAGGACACCACGTTCGTGGTGGAGAACCTGACGGTCCGGGCAGCCAACGGCACCAACGTGGTGGACGGGATCAGCTTCGGAATCGCCCAAGGCGAGATCCTCGCCGTCGCCGGTGTACAAGGCAACGGCCAGACGGAGCTCACCGAAGCGATCCTCGGAATCCAGGACCATGTCACTGGTTCGGTGACGCTGGATGGCAAGGAGCTGCTGGGGCTTTCCGTCAAGGAAGTCCTGCGCTCCGGCGTTGGGTTCGTGCCGGAGGACCGCTCGGTGGACGGGCTGGTTGGTCCCTTCTCCGTAGCTGAGAACCTGGTCCTGGACCTCTATGACCAAGCACCGTTTGCCAGCGGAATCAGCATGAAACCTGCAAAGGTCTCCGAGCACGCAAAGACCAAGATTGCGGAGTTCGATATCCGGACGCCCTCCGCGGCGTCGGCTGCCGGAACATTGTCCGGCGGCAACCAGCAGAAAGTGGTCATGGCCAGGGAACTGTCCCGGCCCCTGCGGTTGTTTATTGCCAGCCAGCCCACACGCGGCGTGGACGTCGGTTCCATCGAATTCCTGCACAAACGGATCGTTGCCGAACGCGATGTTGGAACACCGGTCATGATTGTTTCCACCGAGCTCGATGAAGTCATTGAACTCGCAGACCGGATTGCCGTGCTGTACAAGGGCAAGCTCGTCGGTATTGTCCCCGGCGGGACGTCGCGGGACACGCTCGGATTGATGATGGCCGGAGTCGGCCCGGAAGGAGGCTCCGATGACAACTAAAGACGAGTCCAACAAGGCCCCTGCACCCGAGGAATCCACGGCTGAAGTCCGTGCCGCTGACGTGGCGCTGGACACCGCAGGAGGAACGCTGGAACCCTCCATTGTGCCTGTTTCATCCCAAAGCGGGGACCCTGGCCACCAGCAGGGCAGCGTCCTGCGCCGGATCGTCATGGGCAACGGTTTTGTCTCTGTCCTGGCGGTCCTGGTTGCCCTGTTCCTGGGCGGCCTGTTGATCGCCAGCACCGATACCCAGGTAGCCAAAACCGCGGGTTATCTCTTTGCCCGGCCCACGGACTTCCTCAATGCGTTGTGGGCGGCCATGACCGAGAGCTACGTTGCGCTCTTTCAAGGCTCCGTCTTCAGCGCACGTGAGGGATTCAAGCCCTTGCTCGAGACCATGACCGTGGCAACGCCCCTGATCTGCGCCGGCCTTGGAGTGGCCCTGGCCTTCCGTGCAGGGCTGTTCAACATTGGTGCGCAAGGCCAGATCATCATCAGTGCCACGCTGGCGGCCTATGTCGGTTTCACCTGGCACCTGCCGTTCGGCCTGCACCTGCTGGTGGTCATCATCATGGGTGTCCTGGGTGGCGCCGTGTGGGGCGGGATCGTCGGCATCCTCAAAGCCCGGACCGGGGCGCATGAGGTCATCGTGACCATCATGCTGAACTACGTGGCGCTGTTCCTGTTGGACTTCCTCCTCAATACAGCTGCCTTCCGCCGTCCAGGCGACAGCAGCCCCATCTCGCCGCGCCTGGATGAGTCGGCGACATATCCGGTGCTCATCCCGGGATCCCGGCTGCACCTTGGGTTCCTGGTGGCCATCGCACTGACCTTTGGCGTGTGGTGGTTGCTGAACCGTTCCACCATCGGCTTCGAATTCCGGGCAGTGGGGGCCAACCCCATCGCAGCCCGGACAGCCGGTGTCAACGTACCCCGCGCCACCATCCTGGTGATGGCCATGGCCGGCGCCCTCGCCGCATTTGGCGGAGTAGCCCAAGTGGCCGGCACCGAGAAAGTGCTGACCGGCGGCGTCGCCGCCCAGATCGGTTTTGACTCCATCACCGTTGCACTGCTGGGACGGAGCACGCCCTGGGGGACGTTCTTTGCCGGCCTGCTGTTTGGAGCTTTCCGTGCAGGGGCCGTGCAGATGCAGATCCAGACGGGGACGCCAATCGACATCGTGTTGGTGGTCCAGTCCCTGATCGTTCTCTTCATCGCGGCACCGCCGCTGATCAGGTCGATTTTCCGGCTTGAGCAAAAGAAGAAGAACAAGACACCGAAAGCGGCTCCCAAGGCTGCCCTCGTCAACGCCTCCGGAGGTGCCAAATGAGCGCGACAACCACCGCTCCGACGTCGGGATCAACGGCCCTGCCGGCCTTCCGGCCATCCATGAAAGTCCCGCTCTCCCTCGGCATCCTTGCCCTCATAGCCCTGGTGTTCTTCGGCTTCCTGGGCCCGGACCAGACCGCCGAAATGAAGATCAGCGACGCCGGTGACGCCGTCGCCGTACCCGCCCTTATGATTCCCGGGCAGGTGGGCGGTGTGGTCTTTGGCATCCTGCTCCTGGCCATGGCCGCCTATTCCATCTACCTCTGGACGCAGGGGGAGCGCTCACCGAAGTGGCTTCCGATCGTGTTCGCCGTGGTTTTTGTCTTCGCTTTGCTTGTCTGGATCGTGGCAGGGGCACGGCAGCCCTCCATTTCACTGGCCGGCCTGGTTGCCGGCTCGGTGACCCTGGCGGTGCCGCTGGTCTTTGGTTCTCTCTCAGGCGTGCTTTGTGAGCGTGTAGGCGTAGTAAACATCGCCATCGAGGGCCAGCTCCTGGGTGGCGCATTCACTGCTGCCCTGGTGGCCACGATGACTGGCAGCCCGTACATTGGCCTCATTGCAGCCGCTGCTGCCGGTGCCGCTGTATCCATGGTCCTGGCGGTCTTCAGCATCAAGTACCTGGTCAACCAGATCATCGTGGGCGTTGTCCTCAACGTCCTCGTGTCGGGTCTGACCGGCTTCCTCTACGGCACTTTGATGGTGCCCAACAAGGAGCAGTTCAACACCCCGGGGCGGCTTGATATCCTGCCGATCCCGCTGCTCTCGGACATCCCCATCATTGGTCCCATCCTCTTTGAGCAATCCATCGCGGGCTACCTCATGTACGTGGCTGTGGCTGTGGTGTGGTTCGGCCTGTTCAAGACCCGGTGGGGCCTGCGTGTCCGCGCTGTCGGCGAGCACCCGCAGGCTGCCGACACCCTGGGCATCAACGTCAACGCCACCCGTTTCTGGAATGTCACTTTGGGTGGTGCCATCGCTGGTATCGGCGGCGCGGTGTTCACCCTGGTGACCATCGACTCCTTCACCAAGGACATCTCCGGCGGCCGTGGCTTCATCGCCCTGGCAGCGTTGATCTTTGGCCGGTGGAACCCGATCGGCGCTTTCCTTGCATCGCTCCTGTTCGGCTTTGCGTACAACCTGCAGTCCATCCTGGGCATTATTGGTACTCCGGTGCCCAGCCAGTTCATGGCCATGCTGCCGTATCTGGTGACCATCTTCGCCGTCGCCGGGCTGGTGGGTAAGTCACGGGGACCGGCGGCCAGCGGCATACCGTATGTGAAGGGTTGACGATGCCTGCGAATGACATTGACTGGCAGGCACTGGAAGTTGCTGCAAAGCAGGCCATGCTCAACGCCTACGCCCCGTATTCGAAGTTCCCGGTGGGGGCTGCGGCCCTCACCGAGGACGGCCGGATCATCAGTGGTTGCAACGTGGAGAATGCCAGCTATGGCCTGACCCTCTGCGCCGAATGTGCCCTGGTGGGCCAGCTCCACATGACCGGGGGCGGCAGGATCGCCGCGTTCTACTGCGTGGATGGCCAAGGCAACATCCTCATGCCCTGCGGGCGTTGCCGGCAGTTGCTCTACGAATTCAGGGCGCCCGGAATGCAGCTCATGACAACTCAGGGAATCAAATCCATGGACCAGGTGCTGCCTGACGCCTTTGGTCCCGAACACCTGGAGGAAACCACGTGACCAGCACTGAAGCGTTCGACGCCGTCCAGATCATTTCCATTAAGCGGGACAAGGGCACGCTCACGCCTGAGCAGATCGACTGGACCATTGATGCCTACACCCGCGGTGTGATTGCCGAGGAACAGATGGCTGCGCTGAACATGGCCATCCTGCTGAACGGAATGGACCGCTCAGAGATCTCGCGGTGGACTTCGGCCATGATCGCCTCGGGGGAGCGGATGGACTTTTCGTCCCTGACAAGGCCCGACGGCGGCCGGAAGGCTACCAGCGACAAGCACTCCACCGGGGGAGTCGGGGACAAGATCACGCTGCCGCTGGCACCGCTGGTGGCCGTGTTCGGCGTCGCCGTTCCGCAGCTTTCGGGCCGCGGACTCGGCCACACCGGCGGAACCCTGGACAAGCTCGAGGCCATCCCCGGGTGGAGGGCCAACCTCAGCAACGACGAAATCATGGCCCAACTCCAGGACGTTGGCGCTGTCATTTGCGCCGCGGGCTCCGGGCTCGCCCCGGCGGATAAGAAGCTCTATGCCTTGCGTGACGTCACGGGCACAGTGGAAGCCATCCCGCTGATTGCTTCCTCGATCATGAGCAAGAAGATCGCCGAAGGAACGGGCTCCCTGGTGCTGGACGTCAAGGTGGGTTCGGGCGCGTTCATGAAGGACGAAGCGCGGGCCCGCGAACTGGCAGAGACCATGGTGGCCCTGGGCAAGGACGCCGGCGTACATACCGTTGCGCTGATCACGGATATGTCCACGCCGCTGGGGTTGACCGCCGGAAATGCGATCGAAGTCGAGGAATCCGTGGAGGTCCTTGCCGGCGGCGGTCCGGAAGACGTCGTTGAGTTGACTGTCCGGTTGGCCGAGGAGATGCTGGCCGGTGCCGGGATCCACGACGCCGACCCCGCGGCCGCCTTGAAGGACGGCCGTGCCATGGACGTCTGGAACCGGATGATCCAAGCGCAGGGTGGCGACCCGCGTGCCGCCCTTCCGGTGGCAAAGGAATCCGAGGTTGTCTATGCACCTGCGGATGGTGTCCTGATGGAACTGGATGCGCTGTCTGTGGGCGTGGCCGCTTGGCGCCTCGGTGCCGGGCGGGCCCGCAAGGAAGACCAGGTCCAGGCAGGGGCCGGTGTGCGGCTGCACGCCAAGCCCGGCGCCTTGGTCCGTGCGGGTGAGCCACTCATGACGCTCCTGACGGATACCCCTGGGAAATTCGAGCGGGCCAAGGAAGCGCTCCAGGAGGCCGTGGTGATTGCGCCGGAGGGTTCACGCCCGGCGCACCAGCTCATCATCGACCGCATCGCCTAGGCTTAAGTGTTCCGGGTTGTTTGCCAAGAGCAGCCCGGAACACCAGTCATCCGGCGCCATTGGGAGCCGGCTACCTTAAGGAAACCGTGCAGGCCATCAACGATTTCATCCTCGCCGCGGCCGGGCAGCCATGGGTGTTGTTCCTGGTGCTGGCTTGCTGCGTCATTGATGGCTTCTTCCCGCCCATCCCGAGTGAGTCGGTAGTGGTAGGCCTCAGCGCGGTTTCCGGAAGCAGCGGCTTGCCCAACGTATGGCTGCTGGGATTGATGGCTGCCATTGGCGCCTTTTCCGGGGACAACATCGCGTACATCATCGGCCGGCGCATCGGCATCCAGCGTTGGCGTTGGATGCGTACCCAGCGGATGCAAGGCGCCTTCCGCTGGGCCGGGAAGGAACTTCGACGCCGGTCTGCCTCGCTGATCATGGTGGCCCGGTTCATCCCCATCGGCAGGGTGGCCGTCAACCTGACGGCAGGCGCCACGCATTTCCACCATCGGCGCTTTGTCGCCCTGACGGCCATGTCCGCTGTCCTGTGGGCCACGTATTCGGTGATCCTTGGCTACTTCTTTGGTGTCTGGTTCGAGGACAACCACCTTCTGGGTGCCGTCATAGCGATCGTGGTGGCCGTCATCCTGGGCATCATCATTGATCGGATCATCAGCAAGGTCCGGGGATCGGTGCCTTTGGACGGTAAGAACATACCCGGCGAAGACGCCCCGGCTCCACCCACGGTATGACGCCGGGAGCCCCGGAAGATCAGCCCCGCGGTTGACGACGGCACCATCCCGGCAGCTATAGCGTTAAGCGTGTGATCCCGAGGCTGGGGCGTAGCGAACGACGTCCCGGCCATGGGACACTAAGAGCGACTTCCGTCACAGTGTCAAGTCATATTCGCCTAGGAGCTACCGCCGCGTGGAGTTTTTGAACCAAATGCTCGAGCATGCAGCCGGGCAGCCATGGATATACCCGGTACTCCTGGTCTTCTTTTTCATTGACGGATTTGCCACCATCCTGCCCAGCGAAACAGCCATTGTCGGCCTCTCGGCGCTGTCCCTTCACAGCGGAGAACCCAACCTCTGGATCCTGGGCGCAACGGCACTGGTAGGTGCCATGGCCGGTGACAACATGGCCTACATGCTGGGCCGGAAAATCGGTCTCACCCGCTGGAAGTGGATGCGCAGGCCCAAGGTCCAGAAAATGTTTGCCTGGGCACAGTATGAGCTCGACAAGCGCGGCGCAGTCCTCATTTTCACGGCCCGGTACATCCCTTGGGGAAGGGTCGCGGTGAACTACGTTGCCGGGCAGACCGGGTTCCGCCACCGGACCTTCTTCTGGCTGGACGCCTTCGCCTGCGTCACCTGGGTTGCCTACTCGATTGGCATCGGCCTCCTTGCCGGTCAATGGGTGCATAACAACCCGCTCCTTGGAGTCGGCATCGCAGTCGCCTTCGCCGTAATTTTGGGCATCGTAGTGGACCACGCCCTGCGCTGGTGGCACAAGTACCTTGAAAAGAAGGACCTGGCCAAGGACACTGCTGCCGGTGCCGAATCACCGGTTTCCGGTCCTGATTCCGGTCCCACCGAAAAGGCTGTCGCCGGCGTCGACCTCTCCAAGCCGGCCAGCTAGTCGTGGCCGGCAGGTAAAAGAGCAGTACTGGCCAAGGCCCCGGTGGGGACTAGTCTTAGTACGTGACTGAGCCCATACTTGACGCCGCCCCTGCCCTTGACTTCGACCTGAAGAGCCTGCCCAAGGTTTCCCTCCACGACCACCTGGACGGAGGCCTCCGACCCGCCACCATCATTGAGCTCGCTGCGGAGGTCGGCCACACCCTGCCCTCCACCGACCCTGTCGCGCTGGGCGAATGGTTCCGCGAATCAGCCGACTCCGGATCCCTGGTCCGTTACCTCGAAACGTTCGACCACACCATTGCCGTCATGCAGACCAAGGAAGGCCTGTTCAGGGTCGCCAAGGAGTTCGTCGAAGACCTTGCCGAGGACGGCGTGGTCTACGGTGAAGTCCGCTGGGCGCCGGAACAGCACTTGCAGAAGGGCCTGACCCTGGACGAGGTTGTTGAGGCCGTCCAGACCGGTCTCGAAGCCGGTGTTGACGCCGCTGACGAACGCGGCCGGCAGATCCAGGTGGGCCAGCTCATCACCGCCATGCGCCACGCCGACCGTGGCCAGGAAATCGCCGAGCTCGCCGTCCGCCACCGTGCCAACGGTGCTGTTGGTTTTGATATTGCCGGCGCCGAGGACGGCTTCCCGCCGTCCCGTTTCAAGGACGCCTTCACTTACCTCGCCGAAAACAACTTCCCGGCCACCGTCCATGCCGGCGAAGCAGCAGGTTTGGACAGCATCCAGTCCGCGCTGGTTGACGGCCGCGCTTTGCGCCTGGGCCATGGTGTCCGGATCGCCGAGGACATCTCGGTGGAGTTCGAAGACAACTCCGACGACGACGGCGAGGACACCGTTGGCATGGTGACGATTGGCAGCATTGCCGCCTGGGTCCGCGACCGCGGCATTGCCTTGGAAATCTGCCCTTCCTCCAACCTGCAGACCGGCGCCATTTCCGGTTTTGGTGATGGCATCGAGAGCCACCCGGTGGACATGCTTTTCCAGCTCGGTTTCAATGTCACCATCAACACCGACAACCGCCTCATGAGCGGGGTCACCCTGACCGATGAGTTGGAGCTCCTGGTGGAGACCTTCGACTACGACCTCGATGATCTCCTCGAACTGACGCTCAATGCTGCCGAGGCTGCCTTCCTGCCGTTGGACGAGCGTGAAGCCCTGGTTGAGTACATCAACGATGCCTACGCCAACCTCGGCTAAGGACTCCAATGAGCTCGAAGAGCTCATCCGGACGATCGCAGCACTGCGTGAGCACTGCCCCTGGATGGGTGCGCTGACGCACGAGTCGCTGGTGGAATACCTGATTGAGGAAGCCTACGAAGTAGTGGACTCGATCGAAGCCGGCGCTGTTGACGACGAGCTTCGCGGCGAGTTGGGCGATGTACTGCTGCAAGTGGTGCTTCACGCCCGGCTCGCCGAGGAGCGCGGCAGCTTTGATTTCGCTGCCGTAGCCCGGGGCATCAACGCCAAGATGGTCCGGCGAAACCAGCACGTGTTCAGGGCGGACGGTTCCCTGCGGGATTCTTTCCCGGCCAGCGTCGAGGAAATCATCGTCAAGTGGGACGCCGCTAAACGCGCCGAGAAGCCGGAACGGAAGGATCCCTTCGAGGGCATCCCGCCGCACCTTCCTGCCTTGGCTGCGGCCCAGAAGTCCCTGGATAGGGCAGCCCGCGCAGGGATGGCCGATCCACAAGGTGCGTTGGCCGCCGTCGGACTTCCTGCCATCCCTGCCTCGGAAGAGGCCCTGGGGGAGCTGCTTCTCGCCGTTGTCGCGGGTGCCCGGGAGCAAGGACTCGACGCCGAACGGGCCCTTCGTGCCGCTGTCCGATCGTTCCAGAGCACCAGGGCACAGCCTTCATGACGTGGGTCTTTGGAAATTGTGCCGTAACCTGAGCCACTCTCGACTACGCTAGTAGCGACGAGGACGTTGAGAATTTCCCTCCTCATTCCTGTAATTTGCCCATAAGGAGCACATCCATGGCGCTTATCGATGCCATCCACGCACGCGAGATCCTTGATTCCCGCGGAAACCCGACCGTAGAAGTTGAGGTTCTGCTCTCCGACGGCCAGATCGGCCGCGCAGCAGTTCCCTCCGGTGCCTCCACCGGCGAGCACGAGGCTGTTGAGCTTCGCGACGGCGACAAGGGCCGTTACCTCGGCAAGGGTGTCCAGAAGGCCGTCGACGCCGTTATCGACGAGATCTCCCCGGCCCTGATTGGTTTCGACGCCACCGACCAGCGCAGCATCGACCAGGCCATGATTGACCTGGACGGCACGCCCAACAAGGGCAAGCTCGGCGCCAACGCCATCCTGGGTGTCTCGCTGGCCGTTGCCAACGCTGCCGCTGCTTCTGCAGACCTGCCGCTGTACAAGTACCTGGGCGGCCCGAACGCCCACGTCCTGCCCGTTCCGCTGATGAACATCCTCAACGGCGGCTCGCACGCCGACTCCGATGTGGACATCCAGGAATTCATGATCGCTCCGATCGGCGCCGAGACCTTCTCCGAAGGCCTGCGCTGGGGCGTTGAGGTTTACCACAACCTCAAGGCTGTCCTCCAGGAAAAGGGCCTCTCCACGGGCCTCGGCGACGAAGGTGGCTTTGCCCCGAACCTGCCGTCCAACCGCGCTGCTCTGGACCTCATCCAGGAAGCCATCAAGAACGCCGGCTACACCCCGGGCACGGACATCGCCCTGGCCCTGGATGTTGCCTCCTCCGAGTTCTACAAGGACGGCGCCTACCAGTTCGAAGGCAAGGCACTCTCTGCCACCGAAATGAGCGCCTACTACGCTGAACTCGTTGCAGACTACCCGCTGGTCTCCATTGAAGACCCGCTGGATGAGAACGACTGGGAAGGCTGGAAGACCCTCACCGACACCATCGGTGACAAGGTCCAGCTGGTGGGCGATGACCTCTTCGTCACCAACCCGGTCCGCCTGCAGCAGGGCATCGAGACGGCTACGGCCAACTCCCTGCTGGTCAAGGTAAACCAGATCGGCTCCCTGACCGAGACGCTCGACGCCGTTTCCCTGGCCCAGCGTTCCGGCTACACCACCATCACCTCGCACCGCTCCGGCGAAACCGAGGACACCACCATTGCTGACATCGCCGTTGCCACCAACGCGGGCCAGATCAAGACCGGTGCCCCGGCCCGCTCCGAGCGCGTTGCCAAGTACAACCAGCTGCTGCGCATCGAAGAAGAACTCGACGACGCAGCACGCTACGCCGGCCGCAGCGCGTTCCCGCGTTTCAAGGGCTAGCCTTCAGCGAAAACACGTAACCGGTGGCTATGGTGGAAAGACCATGGCCACCGGTTTCTGTTTAACGCAGTTTCTGTTTAGCGCAGTTTCTGTTTGAAGTGGGCCAGGTCAACACCAGCAAGCGCAGCAACCCGCCAGGCAAGCACCGGGCATTACAGGAGTGTCATGGCCACCCGTCGTCCAAAGGTACCCAGGGCTGACGCCTTGGGCCCGTCCAGTGCAGGCCGTTCCTCCTCCACGGCCCGCCCAGCCAGCGGAACGCCAGCCGGCGAAACCCGTCCCAGCGAAACCCGTCCAAGCGGCAGCCGGCCCAGCGAATCCCGGACCAGCGCCGGCGTTCCCGGAACTGCTCCCAAAGACCCTGCTGCGGCTGCACGGACGGGCGTTTCCGGCAGCGGCGACGTCATCAAAGCCGAGTTCGGTGGTGCGCGGACGACTGCCAAGACGTCGACGCCGGCAGGGGCCACCAAAGCGCCCGCTCCTGGTGGTGGAACCCTCGGTCCGAAGTCTCCTGTGGCCGGAAAAACCTCCACCAAGAAGCCCACAGCGGCCAATTCGAAGGCCGCGGACAAGACTTCAGGCAAGTCGTCGGACAAGTCTTCAGGGAAACAGGGCACCAGGGCCGCAGCGGAACATGAGCTGGACCCGGTTCCGGCAAAGGCGTTCTCCGGCAGGATGCTGGCACTGGCTGTGGTCATGATTGCCATCACCATCATGCTGGCCCCCACTGTGAAGGTTTTCCTGGAGAAGCGCGCCGAGATTTCGGCCTTGGAAGCCGAAATTGCCGGGCGGAAGGCGGAGCAGACGGAGCTCAACAAGCAGCTTTCCCGGTGGCAGGATCCCAACTACGTGAAGCAGCAGGCCCGCGACCGCATTAACATGGTTATGCCGGGTGAAACAGGTTACTGGGTGTTTGGGGGAGAAGAAGCCGCCGGCACGCCAGGAGGCCGCACCGGCTCCGGATCGTCTGCAAACCCGGAGAACCTGCCATGGGTGGATGCCCTCTGGGAGTCAATCAGACGATCGGCAACTGACTAGACGCGGTGCCCACCGCCGTCGTGTCCGCACTGGACACGGCACCAAGGGCAGGAAGGGTGGCAGCGCAAGTGGAAGAGAACACCGCAGCCGTGCCGCAGGAATCCCGCCGGCCATCAGCACACGATCTCGAGGTCCTGAGCCGCCAGCTCGGCCGGCCGGTCAGGGACGTCGTTGAGATCCCTGCACGGTGCGTTTGCGGCAATCCGTTGGTTGCCGCCACGGCGCCGCGGCTCAGCAACGGAACGCCATTCCCCACCACGTTCTACCTGACCCACCCGGTCATTACTTCCGCGGTGTCGCGGTTGGAAGCCGGCGGGATGATGAACGAGATGAACTCCCGACTGACCGCTGACCAGGACCTCGCAGGTGCCTACCAGGGTGCCCACGAGTCCTACCTGCAGGCGCGCAACGACATTGCCGGTCGATCCGGAACAGGTGCTGTCCCTGAAATTGACGGAATCTCCGCCGGTGGCATGCCTACCCGCGTGAAATGCCTCCACGTGCTGGTGGGGCATTCCTTGGCTGCCGGCCCGGGCGTCAACCCGCTGGGAGATGAAGCGTTGGACGCCATCGCCGAGTGGTGGACCAAGGACCGTTGCTACTGCGACGGTGCGTGGGACACTTCCGGCGAGGCTCCCTCCCGGGACCTGAGCCGCCACGGGCCCCAGGGACTGCCGGAGATCGTGGGCCGGCCCGCGCCGGTGCGTCAATCCAGGACAGAAACTCCGGGCCCACAGGAAGGGACTGCATGAGCCGCGTTGCAGCGATCGACTGCGGAACCAACTCCATCCGCCTGCTCATCGCCGATGCTTCAGCAGACGGCGCGCCGGGCCCCTTGAGGGACGTCGTTCGTGAAATGCGCGTGGTCCGTCTGGGCCAAGGAGTCGATGCCACAGGTGAGCTGGCTCCGGAGGCCTTGGAACGAACGTTCGCAGCAGCACGTGAATACGCCGGACTCATCAAGGTGCACGGCGCCGGACGTGTCCGGTTCGTAGCCACGTCCGCCACCCGTGATGCCCGTAACCGCCAGGTATTTGTGGACGGCATCCGGGATCTCCTGGGAGTGGAGCCTGAAGTCATCACCGGCGACGAGGAAGCTGCGCTGTCCTTCGCCGGTGCCGGCAGCGTCCTGCCGGCCATGGGGGAGGACCCCATCCTGGTAGTGGACCTGGGAGGTGGCAGCACTGAGTTTGTCCTGGGCGACTCCACCGGCGTCATAGCGGCACGTTCGGTAGACATCGGCTGCGTCAGGCTGACTGAACGGCACCTTCGCAGCGACCCGCCCACGGCGGCGCAAATCGCCGCAGCAGAGGCCGACGTCGACGCCGCACTGGACCTGGCCATGCAGGCGGTACCGCTTGACCGCGCCACAGCTGTGGTGGGCGTTGCAGGGTCCATCACCACCGTCACCGCGCACGCGTTGGGCCTGGACAAATACCGCCCTGAACGAATCCATGGTGCGTCGTTGAGCCTGGAAACCATCAGCGATGCTTGCACCAACCTGTTGGAAATGACGCGGGATGAACGTGCTGCCTTGCCTTACATGCATCCGGGCCGTGTGGATGTCATAGGTGCCGGTGCCTTGGTTTGGCGCCGAATCCTGGACCGCCTGTCCGGTGTAGGCAACAGCGGCGTCAGCAACAGCAGGATTGAAGCGGCCGTTGCCAGTGAGCACGACATCCTGGACGGCATCGCCCTGAGCATCAGGGACGCCGGATGACTCTGCGTTTCCGCCGCACTCTCTCCGCTGCCCTGGCTACCGCCATGGCAGGCGGGGCGTTGGCTGGTGCGTTGTTGACGGCCCCGGCTGCCAGCGCGGACGCATGGCGCGACAAGGAGTTCTGGCTAAAGGACTCCGGTGTCACCAGCGCATGGCAGGTATCCAAGGGAGCCGGAGTCAAGGTGGCCATCATTGACAGCGGCATTGACGGCAGCCACCCGGACCTGAAGGGCGCTGTAGTAGGCGGAACGGACGTTTCGGGCGCCGGAGCCCCCAACGGACAAAAGAGCATTGGTGCCAAGACCGAGCACGGCACCCTGGTAGCCACCATGTTGGCCGGCCGGGGCCACACTACTCCTACGGCCTCGCCGTCACCGACGGCGTCGGCCACACCGCCCGGGCCACCCGCCGCGGCACCGGTCGGCGGACCGGACGGAATCATCGGCGTCGCCCCTGAAGCGGAAATCCTGGCAGTCTCCACCTGGCTTGGCTCACCCAACCCGGGCGGGAAAACGGACCAGGAGCAGATTCCGGATGCTGTCCGCTGGGCCGTGGACAATGGGGCCAAAGTCATCAACATCTCCCTGGGCAGTACTTCGCCGGATTGGCCGCAAAGCTGGGACGCGGCGTTCCTGTACGCGGAGCAGAAGGACGTGGTGATCGTGGCCGCTGCCGGAAACCGCGTGGGTGGCAATGTGCAGGTGGGCGCTCCGGCAACCATCCCCGGCGTGCTCACTGTGGCCGGGCTCGATGGCGAGGGGCGCGCCAGCGTTGATTCCTCGTCCCAGGGAATCAGCATCGGTGTGGCAGCTCCGGCTGAGAAACTTGTAGGTGGCATCCCGGGGGGATCCTACGCCGAGTGGGCGGGTACCTCCGGTGCGGCGCCCATCGTCTCCGGCGTGGCGGCCCTGATCCGTTCCAAGTGGCCGGAGATGAGCGCCAACCAGGTCATCAACAGGATCGTCAGCACGGCCAAGGACGCAGGAGCTCCGGGAAAGGATCCGCTGTACGGCTACGGCATCCTCAACGCGGATGCGGCCCTGAAGGATGACGTGCCCGCGGCCGGCAGCAACCCGCTGGGTTCGATCGCCGACTGGATCCGGGTCCACCGCCGTGGAGATTTCAGCGAGCCGTCCCAGGCTCCGGTAGCGAGTCCCACCAGTGCGGCGCCCACACTCGCCGATCCCACCGTACCGGCCGCGAAGACTCCGGCGACGGTCGACGACGCCTTGCCCGCCGCCGTCGTGCTTGGTTTTGGAGCCTTGTTCCTTGCCTTGGTGACCGGTGCGGCGATCCAGTTGCGGAGGGTCTCCAAAAACCCGCCGACAGTGCCCGAGGAGGCCGAAACGGGTGCACTTTTGAAAGTGGATCCACCCTCCCGGAAGTAGTTAGTGAAGATTTTCACAAAGTGCTGTACTCTGGACTCATGGCAACCACCCCAGAGCTCATTGACCGTCCCCGGGTTCTCGTCGTCGGCGGCGGCTACGTCGGCCTGTACGTAGCACTCAAACTGCAGAAGAAGATCGCGAACGCAGGCGGCATCGTCACCGTCGTAGATCCACTGCCGTACATGACCTACCAGCCCTTCCTCCCGGAAGTTGCAGGTGGCAACATCGAGGCACGCCACGCCGTCGTCTCCCACCGTCAGCACCTGAAGCAGACTGAGCTCATCCAGGGCCGCGTCACCAGCATCGACCACGCCAACCGGACCGCGGTCATCGCTCCGTCCGATGGCGGCGAAAACTTCGAAATCCCGTACTTCGACGTCGTGATCGCCGCCGGCGCCATCACCCGCACCTTCCCCATCAAGGGCCTCGCGGACAAGGGCATTGGTCTGAAGACCATCGAGGAAGCCGTTGCGTTGCGCAACAAGCTGCTCGAGCGCATCGAAGCCGCGTCCACCATGACCGACCCCGCAGAGCGCGCCAAGGCATTGACCTTCGTAGTGGTCGGCGGCGGCTTTGCCGGCATCGAGTGCCTCACCGAAATGGAAGACCTCGCCCGCGCTGCCGTGCGCAACAACCCGCGCGTCCGCCAGGAAGAAGTCCGCTTCATTCTGGTTGAAGCCATGGGCCGCATCATGCCCGAGGTCACCGCTTCGCAGGCCGAATGGGTTGTGGAGCACCTCCGCAGCCGTGGCATCGAAGTACTCCTGAACACTTCCCTTGACAGCGCAGAGGGCAACCTCAAGCTGATCAACCTCCCGGACAAGACCCCCGCCGGCGAAGTTGAAGCAGATACCCTGGTTTGGGCTGCCGGCGTGCAGGCCAACCCGATGATCCGCTCCACCGACTTCCCGCTCGAACCGCGTGGCCGCGTCCGCGTCCTCCCTGACCTGCGCATCGCAGGCGACGAAGGCATCGTGGAGAACGCCTGGGCCGCCGGCGACATCGCCGCTGTTCCGGACCTCACGGGCAAGGGCCTGCCGGACGGCACCTGCGTTCCCAACGCCCAGCACGCACTCCGCCAGGCAAAGAAGCTCGCCAAGAACCTTTGGGCTTCCCGCTGGGACAAGCCGCTGCACGACTACAAGCACAAGAACCTTGGCGCTGTGGCCGGCTTCGGCGAGTGGAAGGGTGTTGCCAACATCAACCTGCTCGGCCGCATCGGCCTCAAGGGCGGCCTGGCCTGGCTGGCACACCGTGGCTACCACGGCATGGCCATGCCCACGGTGGAGCGCAAGTTCCGCGTGGTCTTCGGTTGGATCCTGGCCTTCTTCGCCGGCCGCGACACTACGCAGCTGATCGACCTCGACAACCCACGCGGCGCCTTCGTGGCCGCCGCAACTCCGGCTCCCAAGCCTGCTGCCGCTCCGGCGCCGGCTGAGGCGAAGCCGGCTGCCGAGGAAGTCAAGACCCCGGTTACTGCCGACGCCAAGTAGTACACGCACGACGGCTAGTACACGCACGACGGCGGCCACCCCCTTTTCGGGAGTGGCCGCCGTCGGCGTTTAACCCCTCGCGTGGCCTCGGCCCCATCGCCCGCGCCCCTAGACTGTCCTCATGCCCGGTGAAACCGATCTGCAGACTCTTTTGGAATCCCTCCATCCCGTGGCCCGCGAGGGTGACTACGTCTACGCACTGTGGCCGCACGGAAAGCCACTGGAGGGCGGGATCGAGGCCGCGGTCCGCGAGGCCGAGGGCCTTACGGTGGTCATGCGCAGGGACGAAGCCGATGCTTTGGGCCTCAGCTACGACTTCGTGGCTGCCTGGATCACGCTTCAGGTTCATTCGGCCCTGGAGGCAGTGGGACTCACGGCTGCCGTGAGTGCCGCGCTGACCCATGCGGGCATCAGCTGCAACGTCCTGGCGGGTTTCCATCACGACCACCTCCTGGTCCCTTCGGCAGATGCCGGCCGGGCCATGGACGTGCTCAGGCTGCTTGCGCAAGGCGTGGTCCTGCGTTCTGAGCGGCCCGGGGACCGTGACGAGATCCTGGAACTGACGGCCCGGGCCTTTTCCATTTCGCCGGTGACCGGCGAGCCCGTGGACGGTGTGCCGATTGAGGTAGGGCTGCTGCGTTCGCTGTTTGAATGCCCTGAGTACTTGCCGCAGTTCAGCGTGGTCGCCGAAATGGGTGGGGAGATCGTGGGGCATGCGATCAGCACCCGTGGCTGGATCGGGGACCTGGAGTTGCTGGGGTTGGGCCCGATCGGCGTGCTTCCCCATTTTCAGAAGCGGGGGATCGGTTCAGCCTTGATGCGTGAGACCGCTGCCCGGGCCGCGGTGGCCGGAGAGCCAGGGATTGCGTTGCTCGGAAGCCCCTTGTATTACCCGCGCTTCGGATACGTGCCGGCCGCCTCCCTGGGCGTCCAGCCGCCGGAGGAGGCGTGGGGCGATCACTTCCAGTTGTTGACGCTTCCTGAATGGCCCGACGACGTCGGAGGCACGTTCCGCTACGCAGCGCCATTCAATGAGCTGTAGCTGGGATACCATGGTCCGGGCGCCCCAGTAGCCCAATTGGCAGAGGCAGCGGACTTAAAATCCGCGTGTTGTGGGTTCGAGTCCCACCTGGGGCACGGCGGAAGGTAGGAGCTGATGCTCCCTTCCCCGTGCGTGTGAAGTCTTCCGCGGAAATTCCCAGCTGGCTCGTAGATTCCCCACAGGCAACGAGTGTTATAGGGATGTGACCTGAATCACTTATGTTCGCCGCGCAATTGCATTAGTTTGAGTCTTAATCAGGAACACCTGAGTAATCGCATCAAAGGCAGTTCGCACCTTTCGATCGAGGAGACAACGCATGTTTGATCTTTCCCCAGCGGCGCCCCGAGCCGCCAAGCTAACAGCGCTTGGCATTGGGGTCGCTCTCTTGGCCACGGCTTGTGGTGGGTCTTCGACCCCTACCCAGACCGGGTCGTCTTCTGCCGCAGCCGCAGGCATCTCCTGCCCGGCTCCCAGCGGCGGGGCGGGAGCCGGCAACAGCCAGGCTGCCACCAACACGGGACCAGTACCTCCCTCGACCACCACCACTGACGCACCGCTCAAACTTGGATCGCTCCTGCCGACGACGGGGTCGCTGGCGTTCCTCGGCCCGCCGGAAATTGCCGGCGTCAACCTCGGCATCAAGGAAGTAAACGACGCCGGCGGCGTCCTGGGTGCCCCTGTATCTGTGGTCCACCGCGACTCCGGCGACACCAAGACGGACATCGCTACCCAGTCCACCACGGCCCTCCTGGGCCAGGGCGTGAGTGCGGTCATCGGTGCTGCATCCTCAGGCGTCTCCAAGACGGTCATCAACCAGATCACGGGCGCCGGAGTCATCCACTTCTCGCCTGCGAACACCTCCCCTGACTTCACCACGTGGGACGACAAGGGCCTCTACTGGCGCACTGCACCCTCCGACGTCCTGCAGGGCAAGGTCCTGGGCAACTACATGGCTACCTGTGGAGCCCAGACCGTTGGCATGATCGTCCTGAATGACGCCTACGGAACCGGCCTCCAGAAGAACGTCAAGGAAGCCTTCGAGGCAGCCGGCGGCAAGGTTGTTGCTGAAGAACTCTTCAACGAGGGCGACTCCCAGTTCAGCAGCCAGGTGGACAAGGTCCTCGCAGCCAAGCCGGATGCGATCGCCCTGATCACCTTCGACCAGGCCAAGAGCATCGTCCCCCTGATCACCGGCAAGGGCATCAAGCCCACGCAGCTGTTCATGGTTGACGGCAACACCTCGGACTACAGCAAGGACTTCCAGGCCGGCACCATGAAGGGCGCACAGGGAACCATTCCCGGTACGTTCGCCAAGGACGACTTCAAGAAGAAGCTGCTCGCGATCGATCCCGCCCTGAAGGATTACAGCTACGCAGGCGAGTCCTACGACGCCGTGAACCTGATCTCGCTGGCTTCTGAAGCCGCCAAGAGCACCAAGGGTACCGAGATCGCAGCCAAGCTGAAGGAAGTCTCTGAAGGCGGCGAGAAGTGCACCAGCTTTGCTGCTTGTGTCACGCTGCTCCGCCAGGGCAAGGACATTGACTACGACGGTCAGTCCGGTCCTGTCACGTTCTCCGACGCAGGTGACCCCACCGAGGCGTACATCGGTATCTACGAGTACCAGGATGACAACACCTACAAGCCGGTCCGTGAAGAGTTCGGCAAGCTCTAAACGCTTCTGATCCAGACCGCACCAAGGACAGGCCCCCTTCCCGCTGGAAGGGGGCCTGTCTGCTTAACTCTTAGGCCGATTCACTAAACGCCAATTCACTAACTGCCTCGGGTGGGCCACCCTTGGATCGTCTCCGGCACGAAATCGCGGCTCAGCACCCTCGCCACCATGGCGATGCCCTGCTGCTCGAAATCCTCGTCACCGATCCCGTGCGCCCAGACCACCGTGGCAACGGCCTGGTTCAGGTTCTCCAGCCTCCACAGAATGCGGTCCTGCGGGGATTCAATGACCCGGCCCAATCCTTCGTAGAAGGCCTGTGAAAGCCGTTCCTGCCCCAGGAACTGCTGATGGCTGAGCCGGACAAGGTCGTGGACCCAGGGGCGGAGGTCGGCCCGGCCAAAATCGATGACTTTAGTGTCGCCGTCGTCGTTCAACCAGTTCCGGGGCTGGTAGTCGCCATGGGTGGTGACCAACTCCGCCGGGCCGGGCGTGACCCCCTCCAGTTCCGCTGTGAGATTTTCCAGGGTCTGCCGGGGGAGCAGCGAGGCTGCGCGCTCGATGATGTGGCCGGTTTTGGTTTTCAACGCCCGAACATAACTGTGGGACGTCCCGGCAGGCTGGTGCAGTGCGGCAAGGATCGAGCCGGCCTGGCGGTACGTTTCCGGCTCATTTTCGGACGGTGTGCCCGCCACAACCGTTCCGGGAAGGTAGCGGGTCACCAGCAGCCCTGCCTCCGGTGAGGCATGCAGCAGGACCGGGACCCGTCCGTCCAGGCCCGGCATCCCACGGGAATAGGCTGCAATTTCGCGGCGGATATGGTGGCTGGCCGTGCTTGCCTTCACCATGACGTGATCTCCGCCGGCTGCCTCCAGCTGCAGCACTGTGGTGTCCTGGAGCGGCCATGAATGGTCCTGCACCACCGCGTAGGGGCCCAACCAAGACGTCAGAACATTCCGTTGTCTTTCAGTGATCCCTTCCGGCATCAATCCAGCATGCCAGCAAACAGCAACGCGGGGTCACATCCTGGGCGTTGGGAGACCCAACATGGCCCGGATGTGACCCCGCGTCGTTGTGGTTGGAACTAGACCTCGTCAGCCAAGGTGCCCAAGTAGAGCTGAATGACCTTGGGATCCTTCATCAGTTCACGGCCCGTACCTGTATATGCGTCCTTGCCCTGGTCCAGGACGTAGCCGCGGTCGCAGATCTGCAGGCAGCGGCGTGCGTTCTGTTCCACCATGATGACCGAGACACCGGCACGGTTGATCTCGTGGACCCGGAGGAAGGTTTCGTCCTGCTTGACGGGGGAGAGGCCTGCCGACGGCTCGTCCAGGAGCAGTACTGCCGGGTCCATCATCAAAGCCCGGCCCATGGCCACCATCTGGCGTTCGCCACCGGAAAGTGACCCCGCCCGCTGGGCCCGCCGCTTTGCCAGCTCCGGGAACAACCCGGCAACAAAGTCGAAGCGCTCGGCAAAGGCCTTGGGACGCTGGAACATGCCCATCTGGAGATTCTCTTCGATGGTCAGCGCTGCGAAGACGTTGTTGGTCTGCGGCACGAATCCCACACCTTGGGTCACCAGCTTGTTGGCCTTCAATCCGGTGAGGTCCTGGCCCCGGACTACTACGGTGCCGGAATGGACCTTCACCAGGCCGAACATGGCCTTCAGGAGAGTGGACTTGCCGGCGCCGTTGGGGCCGATGATTCCGATCAACTCACCCTTGCGGGCCTCAATGCTGCAACCGTTGAGGATGTTGACCCCGGGGATATACCCGGCCACCAAATTGGTGACCTTGACGACGGAATCGCTTGCCGGTGCGGCTGCCGCCGAGGGCATTTCACTGACACTGCTGCTCATTTCCCGTCCTCCTTCTTGGTTTCAACGATCTCGGACAGGATGCCTGCGTCTTCGGTACCCACCACCGACTCCTCATCGGCTTCAAGCTCCGCCTCAAGCACCTTGATGCCTTCCGCGTCGCCGAGATCCACATCGTGGTGGGCGCCCAGGTAAGCGTCGATCACGGCGGGGTTCTTCATGACTTCGCCCGGGGGACCTTCGGCCACGACCTTGCCTTCGGCCATGACCACCACCCAGTCGGCAATATGCCGGACCATGTTCATGTCGTGCTCAACGAAGAGCACGGTCATGCCTTCAGCCTTGAGGTTCTTGATGTGGTCCAGGAGCGATTGAGTCAGCGCCGGGTTCACACCGGCCATGGGCTCGTCGAGCATCACCAGCTTGGGTTTGACCATCAAGGACCGCGCCATTTCCAACAGTTTCCGCTGGCCGCCCGAGAGGGACGCAGCGTAGTCGTCCTTCTTGGCATCGAGTTTGAACTTCTCCAACAGCAGGTTGGCTTGGGCCGTGATTTCCTTTTCGCGTCCACCCCACATGCCCTTGAACAGGGCCTTGGAAAGCCGTTCGCCCGGCTGGTCCGCTGCGCCGAGCCGCATGTTCTCCATGACGGTCAGCTTGCCCATGACCTTGGTCAGCTGGAAAGTGCGCACCATACCCATGCGCGCCACCTTGTAGGAGGAGACGCCGGCCAAGCTGTTGCCTTCGAACTGCCACTTGCCCGTATTGGGAGTGTCGAAGCCGGTCAGCAGGTTGAAGAGCGTGGTCTTTCCGGCGCCGTTGGGACCAATCAAAGCGGTGATTTTGTGCCGCGGGATCTCGAGATATTCGACGTCCACGGCGTTGATGCCACCAAAGGACCTCGTGACATCCTCGGCCACCACAATGGGATCGCGTTTCTTGCAGCCCGGAGTGTTATCCCCGACTGCAATGGGCCGCGAATCGGTCATGTAGTCGATGTCGTCTGTGTTTGCTGTGTTTGCTGTGTTGCTGTTGTGTTCGTTGGTCTCACTCATGCGAAAGCAAGCTCCTTTTTATTGCCGAAGACGCCTTGCGGGCGGAAGATCATCAGGAGCATCAGCGCCACGCCCACCAGGATGTAGCGCAACTGGCCGGCCTGGACGGTTGTCAGCCAGGTGACTGCCCCTGATTCGATGAGGCCGTAGAGCAGGCTCTGGGTCAGCGACAGGACTACCCAGAAGATCATTGCCCCGATGACCGGCCCCAACACCGTGGCCATGCCACCGAGGAGGAGGCAGGTCCACAGGAAGAACGTCAGTTCCGTGCCGTAGTTGGACGGTTGGACGGCGCCGCGAGGGAGCGTGAAGATCATGCCCGCCAAAGCGCCCAGCACACCGCCGATGATCAGTGCCTGCATCTTGTAGGCGTAGACGTTCTTGCCGAGGGATCGCACGGCATTCTCGTCTTCGCGGATACCCTTCAGGACACGGCCCCACGGGCTGCGCATCAGGAGCCATACCAGCACGCAGCAGACGATCACCAATCCCCAGCCAACTACGCGGATGAAGAAGTCGCGGTTGTTCATGCCCATGTAGGAGCCTTCGGGGAAGGGGTTCATGGCATAGAACGTGTTTTCAAAGGCTGCCAGCCCGTTGGCGGATCCGGTAACGCCGGTGAGCTGGTTGGTGGTCACCACATAGCGGACAATTTCCGCGGCTGCGATGGTGACGATAGCCAGGTAGTCGGCTCTCAGCCGGAGGGTGGGAATGCCCAGGATGAACGCGAAGATTACCGAGCACAGGATGGAAACCACCAAAGCGACAAAGAACGGAGCGTCAAAGGTCAGGGTGGAAATGGCAAAGCCGTAGGCGCCAACGGCCATGAAGCCGGCCTGGCCGAAGTTCAACAGGCCTGAGTAGCCGAAGTGAACTGCAAGGCCCAAAGCGGCAAGTGCGTACGCCGCCGTCGTCGGGCTGAATAACTCGCCAAGGGCGCTGGAGAAAATGAATCCGAAGTCCATGGCCCGCTCCTAACCCACACGCTCACGCCGGCCGAGGATACCCTGCGGTCGGAACAGAAGAACAACGATCATGATGAAGAGTGCACCGACATACTTGAGGTCGGCGGGAAGGCCGAACACAGTAGTCAGTTCCACAAAGATGCCGACGACGATCGAACCGATCAGGGCGCCGAATACAGTTCCCAAACCACCCAGTGTCACACCGGCGAAGATGAGCAGCAGGATCTGCGAGCCCATATCGAACGTGACGCCGGGACGGTAGTACGCCCACAGGATGCCGCCGAGGGAAGCCAGGACGCCGCCGACGATCCAGACGATGCGGATCACGGAGTCGACGTCGATGCCGGAGGCGGCCGCCAAAGCGGGGTTGTCCGCCACAGCACGCGTTGCCTTGCCGAGACGGGTCTTGAGCAGGACGATGCCAATCAGGGCGATGACCACCGCACTGATAACGAGTGACCAGAGGTTGTTCGGGGAGATGGAAACCGGCCCGATTTGGATTTCCGCGCTTTGCGCGCCGGGCAGCTGCTGGGTGGCTCCACCGAAGAAGAACTGGATGACGTAGCGGATGGCCAAAGCAAGGCCGATGCTGACGATCATCATGGGAACCAGGCCCGAACCACGTTTTCTCAGCGGACGCCAGAGCCCGGCATCCTGGACGTAGCCGAAGAGGCCGCCACCTATGAGGGAGAGCAGGATCGCGAGCCAGAAGGGGAGCCCGAAGCCGTTGAACATGAAGACAAGGACGGCGCCCAGGGTCACCATCTCGCCGTGGGCGAAGTTGGTCAGGCCCGTGGTTCCGAAGATCAGCGACAGGCCAACGGAGGCAAGGGCAAGCAGGAGGCCGAAGCTCAAGCCTGCGACGAGGCGGTTCAGGAGGTTCTGGCCGAAGTCCTGCTGCTGGACCACGATTCCCTTACCAAAGGCGAAAATCACGGACAGGTTGGAGGTTTGGCTGAACGTGACATCACGGGGATTGTCCTGGCCCTCGGCCAGGGTTATGCCCTCCGGCAAAGTAGAGGTGTCCAACTCGATGGTGTAGGTGCCCTGGACAGGGACACCGATGTTCCACGCTCCGTTTGCGCCGGAGGTGGCGTCACCTTCGAATCCATTGCCGGTGGCTTTGATCTTGACGCCGGGTATGGGTGCCCGGGCATCGTCGCGGAGGAACCCGCTGATGTTGTTTTGGTATGTCGTCGGTGACGGCGAAGGCGAAGGGGTGGTTGCCTGTGCCGAGGGGGCGGCGATCAACAGAGCGGCGATGAGGGACGCAAAAAATGCCCCTACCACTCTCTGTAGTCCCTTGGACCGTCTGATGGACGGGTCGCGCAGTGTGCTTCTCAAAATGGAAACCTCCACAGTGGGGGTGGTCCCGGCTGCGCCATTGCAGCCGGTGCGAACGGTAAATGGGGCTTGTGAACAGTTCTTGCCTAGCTGCCTCGATTGTGATCTAAGTCACCCATGTGTGGCCTATGTTACCGCCCGGTGAGCGGAATAAATGCCCTGTTCGGGGGTGCAAACATCGCGATCGGATAACAACTGTGAAGTTATAGGCAACTAATGATGTAGCTGCAGTTAAGTAAACCTTTGTTGTTCACGGGTGTTTCTAAACGGTCGGCGAAGTGCCGGCCACCACCACCCTGCCGCTTTAGGGTCACGGTTGCGTTTCGTCTGGGTGAACAAAGGAACTTTCCCTGCCGCGCGCGCGTGGTACTTGGTACCGTGACATATCACTTAGCCCTTTTTCAGGAGGACACCCGTAATGGCACTTGGCGGAAACCCAGTCTTCAACGGAAAGAATTTCCGTGGAGCAAAGCAGGCCCCGCCTGTACCGCAGAACCCGTACGGCCAGCAGTTTAACCAAGCACCTGGCCGGGCACCGAGCCAGGTGATGGACGGCCAGGCCGCTTGGTCTGCACAGCAGCAGAACATGACCAATGAGCAGCTGCAGCAGATGTACAACCAGCCGGCTGCCGGCCCCGCCGACACCGGCCGCATGACCTATGACGACGTCATCATGAAGACCGTCGCTTGCCTTGTGGTCCTGGTGATCGGTGCCGGCGTGACGCTCTTCGTAGCTCCCGCCCTCTCCACCATGCTCATGATCGTTGGTGCCTTGGGCGGATTCGTCCTGGCACTGGTCAACACGTTCAAGAAGCAGCCTTCGCCGGCCCTGATCCTTGCCTACGCCGGCCTTGAGGGCCTGTTCCTTGGTGGCCTGACCCGCATCCTCGACGGCATGTACCCGGGTGTCGGTCTCCAGGCTGTTATCGGAACTCTTGCAGTCTTCGGCGTCACTTTGGTGCTCTTCAAGAGCGGCAAGGTCCGCGCCACCCCCAAGATGGTGCGCTTCTTCATGATTGCCACCATCGGTTACGCCGTCTTCGCGCTGATCAACATGGTCATGATGTGGACCGGTGCCGTGCAGGAACCGTTCGGCCTTCGCACCAGCATGACGATTGCGGGCATCCCGCTGGGTGTCTTCATCGGCATCCTGGCCATCGGCCTGGCAGCTTTCTCGCTCATCATGGACTTCACCAGCATTGAGCAAGGCGTCCGCGCCGGCGCCCCGGAGCGTTACTCCTGGGTTGCGGCATTCGGCCTGACGGTCACCTTGGTGTGGCTCTATGTGGAAATCATCCGTCTCCTGGCCATCTTGCGAGGCGACGACTAGCTGCTGCAGTCCCACCCCGCAAAGTAAGCCAACGCGGAAATGCCCCCGAAGAGTCTTCGGGGGCATTTTTGCGTCCGCGAGGGGCGAGGTCTCGGCAGTATGCGGGGGTTCAAAGTGCGCTGTCCACGTCCGCGAGGGGCGACGTCTCGGCGGTATGCGGGGGTTCATAGTGCCGAGACCTAACCCCTCGGGAGTTTGGGTGAGGGCTCATAGTGCGCTGTCCACGCCCGCGAGGGGCGACGTCTCGGCGGTATGCGGGGGTTCATAGTGCCGGGATCTAACCCCTCGGCGCAGGAGTACCCCGCAGCAAACTAACTCAGGCGCTCAAAAACCACAGCCATTCCCTGCCCTCCACCAACACAGAGGGTGGCAAGCCCCAGGGTTCCGTCGCGCTCTTTCAATCCGTTCAACAACGTGGTGGTCATCCGCGCACCGGTCATGCCAAACGGGTGTCCAAGGGCGATGGCCCCGCCATGGACGTTGAGCTTGGCGGGATCGATGCCCAACTCCCGTGCGCTGGCCACCACTTGAACGGCGAACGCCTCATTGAGCTCCACGAGGTCAATATCGTTCATGGTCAGTCCGGCCTGCGCCAAAGCCCGCCTGGTGGATTCGACGGGGCCCATGCCCATGAGCTCGGGGGACAGTGCACTCACCCCGGTGGAGACCACCCTGGCCAGCGGCTGGAGGCCCAGCTCATGGGCCAGTGAGTCGCTCATGACCACTACCGCCGCCGCGCCGTCGTTAAGCGGGCAGGCGTTCCCTGCGGTGACAGTGCCTCCAGGGCGGAACACCGGCTGCAGTGCGGATACGCCTTCAAGGCTCACTCCGGCCCGGGGAGAGTCGTCGCGCTCTACTAGAGTGCCGTCCTTACGGGTGTAAGGGGTGATCTCCCGGGCGTAGAAGCCTGAGGCGATGGCGGCCTCGGCGCGGTTTTGGCTCAGGACACCCCATTCATCCTGCTCGGCCCTGCTGATGCCGTAGGTGGTGGCAACGTTCTCGGCAGTCTGGCCCATGGAGATGTAGATGTCCGGCAAGCGTCCGCCCATGCGGGGATCTGTCCACGGTATGTTGGACGCCGCCCGGGAGGCGGTGCGTTGCGCCGCCGCGGCGAAGAGCGGGTTGTGGTTGGCGGTGTCCGTCTCGCCGGCGCCGGCCCAGTTCTGGTAGCGCGAAACACTCTCCACTCCGGCGGATACGATTGCCTGGGCTTCCCCGGATTTGATGGCGTGGAAGGCCATCCGCAGGGTTTGCAGGCTCGAGGCGCAGAATCGGTTGACTGTGGCCGCCGGTACCCGGTCCATCCCGGCCAGGACGGCCACCACGCGTGCCATGTTGGAGCCGGCCTCGCCGCTGGGTTCGGCACAGCCCAGCAGGAGATCGTCCAGGCCCCGCCCATCCTCGCTGCCCGGATCAAACGCCGGTATTTTGGCCAGGGCGGCCTGCACCATGGCGGTGGCAAGATCGTCAGGGCGCTCATCCTTGAGGGAACCTTTGAAAGCCCGGCCAATGGGGCTTCTGGCAGTGGAAACAATGACAGCCTCAGTCATGGCCACAGCTTACGCCCGGCGCCGGTAACGGCGCCGGGCGGTTGCATCAAAGTCGCGGAAGGTCAGGCCAAACGACGGGCACCTGCTGCCGGAGTCACCGTGAAAATGTCGGGTGCGGTGTAGCCGGCGTCGGCGAAGGAACGCACGACGGCGTCCCGCACCTGTTGCTCCTGGCCCACCGGTGTCAGGGCTATGGCTGAGCCGCCGAACCCGCCGCCGGTCATGCGGGCACCGATGGCGCCATGGGCGCGGGCGACGTCAACAGCCAGATCCAGTTCAGGGCAGGAGATTTCAAAGTCGTCCCGCATGGATACGTGGCTTGCATCCAGCAGGTCACCAATGTTGGCGGGTCCCTGTTTTCCCAGTACTTCCACGGTCTGCAGCACGCGGTCGTTTTCGGTGACAACGTGGCGGACGCGCTTGAGGGTGGTTTCATCCAGCAGTCCGGACGCTTCCTCCAAACGTTCCACGCCGACGTCGCGCAGTGCTTTCACGCCGAGGATCTCGGCACCCAACTCGCAGGACGCCCGGCGGGATGCGTAACCGCCGTCGGCGTGTGAGTGCGAAACCTTGGTGTCGATGACCAGGAGGACCAGGCCGGAGGCTTCAGCGTCGAAAGGGACCAGGTCCACGTGCTGATCGCGGCAGTCCAGGAAGACAGCTTGTCCCTTGGCTCCGCGCAGGGATGCGGACTGGTCCATGATTCCTGTGGGCGCACCGACGTAGACGTTCTCGGCACGCTGGGTGGCGAGGACCAGGTCTTTGGCTTCGAGCCCGGCGCCGGTCAGCTCATTGAGGGCGCTGATGACGGCGCACTCAATGGCGTGGGAGGAGGACAGGCCTGCCCCCGAGGGGACATCCGAATCGAGGAGGAGGTCAAAGCCGGGGACTTCAATGCCGCGGTCCTTCAAGGCCCAAGCAACACCGAGCGGGTAGCGGGACCAGCCCTCACCGGTGCCCGGCTCCAGCCCGGCGAGGTCGGCTTCCACCAGGCCGTGCCCGCCAAAGGTGGAAAGCATCCGCACTGTTGAGTCCTCGCGGACACGGAGCGCCACCTTGGTGGTCTTATCGATGGCGAAGGGCAGCACAAAGCCCTCGTTGTAATCCGTGTGCTCGCCGATCAGGTTGACCCGTCCGGGTGCCTGCCATACGCCGTCCGGAACTGCTCCGAACGTTTCCTGGAAGCGGGCAGCAAGGACACTGGTGTCGGTGGTGGTGGTCATGCGCGGGTGCCTTCCAGGGTCTTGGGTGAAGCCGGTGCCGCAGCGACGCTGCGGAGGCGCCCAGCCACGGCTTCGGGGGTGGTGTCGTTGATGAACGCTCCCATGGCGGCCTCCGAGCCAGCCAGGTACTTGAGCTTATCGGCTGCACGGCGGGGCGAGGTCAGCTGCAGGTGGAGCTGGCCGGCAGGACGCAGGACCGGGTCAAGTGGAGCCTGGTGCCAAGCGGAGATATACGGCATTGGGGTGGGGTAGAGCGAGTCGAGGCGCTTGAGGAGGTCGAGGTAGACGTGCGACAGTTCGTCGCGTTCGGCGCCCGTGAGTGCTGCGAGATCGGGAACACTGCGGTGGGGGACCAGATGGATTTCCAGGGGCCACCGCGCTGCGAAGGGAACGTAGGCACTGAAGTGTTCGGCCTCCAGGACCATGCGGCTGCCATCTTCGCGCTCGGCCTTCAGGAGTGAGGCCGCCAGCGTTTCCTTCGCGTCGACGTCGTCGTAATACTTCCGGGCCACCGCACCAAGCTGGGCGGCGCGCGGCGTGATGTACGGGTAGGCATAGATCTGGCCGTGGGGGTGGTGCAGTGTGACTCCGATGTCCGCGCCGCGGTTCTCGAACGGGAACACCTGCTTGATGCCTGGCATTGCGCTGAGGGCTTCGGTCCGCTGTGCCCAGGCCTCAATCACCGTGCGTGCGCGGGTTTCGCCGAGCTCAGCGAACGAGCCGGTGTGCTGTGGGGTGAAAGCAACTACTTCGCAGCGGCCGAACGCCGGACCTGTCATCCCATGACCGCTGGTACCCGGGGCAGGGAGAGGGGGAATGTCACCCAAAGCCGGGCCCAGGGAGGGGAAACGGTTCTCGAACACTACGACGTCGTAGTCCGCTGCAGGGATTTCCGACGGGTTCGCCGCTGTGGTGGGGCAAATGGGGCATTGGTCAGCCGGCGGCAGGTGGGTGCGGGACTGGCGATGGGCGGCAACTGCCACCCAGTCGCCGGACAAGGCGTCATACCGGACCTCGCCGGGCTCTCCCCTGGCAGGAAGCCCGCGGTGGTCTACCAAGGATTCCGGTGTTCGTTCCGGTGTTCCGGGGTCGTCGAAGTAGATCAGCTCGCGGCTGTCCGAAAGGCGGGTGCTGGTGATGCGACTCATAGGATCATTATTCCACAAGTGATCAAAAACGCATAGATTCTAACAAAAGCTAACATTCTGTGAGCGGCTTCCCTGCAGGGGATGAAGTACGGTATTGCCATGCCTGCCTCGTCATCACCTGCCGATAGTGCCCGACCTTCCGAAACGCGCCGCTTCGCCACGGGTCGCCAATTCGAGCTTCGCCGGGGTGCCGCGCTCGCCGTCATCACCGAACTCGCTGCCGGGCTCCGCCTCTACTCCCGCGACGGCATCCAGCTGACCGAAAGCTACGGCGACGACCAGATTCCTCCGGGCGCCACAGGCATCACCTTGGCGCCGTGGGCCAACCGGGTGGAGGACGGTGTCTGGTACCTCGAGGGGAAGAAGCAACAGCTCGACATCACCGAGGTCTCCCGCAACAACGCCAGCCACGGGTTGCTGCGAAACGCCGCCTACGCCTTGGTGGACGAGTCCGAGTTCAGTGTGACACTCCAAGCCACCGTCTTTCCGCAGCACGGTTACCCCTTCCTGGTCCGGCATACGGTCCGCTATGAGCTGGACGAGAACATGGACCTCCGCGTGCAACAGACCCTGGTGAACGACTGCCAGGACAGGGCGCCTTTTGTGTTGGGGGCGCACCCCTACCTGCGGCTGGGCGACGTCGCGCCCGAGGACCTGGTGCTGACGGTCAACGCGCGTACCAGGTTGGTGGCCGATGAGCGGCTGATTCCCCGCAGCACAGCCGCTGCAGACGGCCAGTATGATCTTTCCGGTGGCACCGCGGTGGGAGACCTGTTGATTGATGTCGCCTTGACGGACCTTAAGTACGACGGCGGCCTTGCCCGCCACACGCTGACCGCGCCGGATGGCCGCAGCGTCAGCCTGGAACAGGACGAGACCTGCCCCTACGTCCATGTCTTTGTCACCGACACTTTCCCTGGCCGCTCCAAAGCCGTGGCCATCGAGCCGATGACAGGCCCGGCCAACGCCTTCAACAGCGGTGACGGACTGCGCTGGCTGGACCCGCGGGAGGCCTCCACCATGGGCTGGGGGATCAGCGCATCGCTCTAAGCCGGTGGTCCAGGCCCGACTGCGTTTGGTACCTCCTGCGCGGGCCGGTTTCCCATACGGCGTGGGCTACGGAATTATGGGTTCATGACGCCAACACCGGACGCCAAATCCCGCTCTGACCGACAAATTGCCGAAGACATCCCTTACGGGGTGCGAATTGCTGCTGCGTGGTCGTGGCGGGCGGGGCTGATCCTGCTCATGATCGGCGCGCTGGTATGGCTGCTCGGGAAGGTCAGCTTCCTCATCATCCCGGTCATGGTGGCCGCCTTGCTGGCAGGACTGCTCTATCCGGTAGTGGCCTGGCTCCGCAGCCGCAGTCTGCCCAATGGGGCTGCAGTGGCCATCACGGTAGTGGGTTTCATCGGCGTCATCGCCGGAGCCCTGGCCCTGGTGGGGAGGCAACTGGTGTCCGGGTTTGGGGAGCTCTGGCAGGAAGCACTCGCTGGAATCCAGCAGATCCAGACGTGGCTGGCCGATGGCCCGCTCCACCTGACAGCGGACCAGATTGACCAGTACATTGCCGATGGCGCGAACGCTCTCCAGAACAACAGCAGCAGTATCCTGAGCGGCGCCCTCTCCTTTGGCAGTACGGCGGGGCACTTTGCCGCAGGCCTGGTCCTGGCACTGTTCATCCTGATTTTCTTCCTGCTCGAAGGCAGCCGGATCTGGGGCTTCCTGGTGCGGCTCCTGCCCAAGTCCGCGCGCCGGGCCACCGACGGTGCCGGGCGCCGCGGTTGGACCTCCATGGTCAGCTACGTGCGCATCCAGATGTTCGTGGCCTTCGTCGATGCTGTCGGCATCGGTGTTGGTGCGGCCATCATCCAGGTCCCGCTGGCACTTCCGCTGGCTGTCCTGGTATTCATCGGCTCCTTCATTCCGGTAGTTGGCGCCCTGGTGACAGGAGCGATCGCCGTCTTGCTGGCGTTGGTTGCCAATGGACCCATCAACGCCCTGATCATGCTGGCCATTGTGTTGCTGGTCCAGCAGCTCGAAAGCCACATCCTGCAACCACTGGTGATGGGCAAGGCTGTGGCCCTGCACCCGGTGGCCGTGATCCTTTCCGTGGCTGCGGGCTCCTACCTGGCAGGCATCCCGGGTGCACTGTTCGCGGTCCCGTTGCTCGCCGTAGTAAATACGGCCGTTCGATACATTGCCGGCCGGACGTGGGAACATGATGAAGGATTGGGTGGCACGGAGCTTCAGCCGGCAACTGCTTCTGCGGGGACGGATGGAGACGCCAACTTCAAGGAGGTCCGCCTCCCCAAGCCCGAGTCACGCCTTGGTAAAGGCATCGCAGGAAAGAACAAGGCTGCAGGGAGCACCTCTGTTGAGGGCCCGGCCGCCGACACCACCAAAGGAGAATAGTCAGTGAATACCCTCGAAACCCTGCCCGTCACGCTGGACGATGTCCTCAAGGCGCAGGAGTTGCTCGAGGGCATTATTACCAAGACTCCGGTGGAGTCGTCCCGTGCCCTTGGCAGCCTCGTGGGCGGCAACGTCTTTTTCAAGTGCGAGAACCTGCAGCGCGCAGGCTCCTTTAAAGTCCGCGGCGCCTACGTGCGCATGGCCCGGCTGACCGAGGACGAAAAGAAGCGCGGCGTCGTTGCAGCCTCGGCAGGCAACCACGCCCAAGGCGTTGCGGTGGCCGCAAAGAGCCTGGGAATCAACGCCCGCATCTACATGCCGCTCGGCGTGGCACTGCCCAAGCTGGCGGCCACCCGCAGCCACGGTGCAGAAGTTGTCCTGCATGGCCACAACGTTGACGAAGCCCTGGCTGAAGCGCAGCGCTACGCCAATGAGACCGGTGCAGTGTTCGTACACCCCTTTGACAACGTGGACGTCGTTGCGGGCCAAGGAACCATCGGCCTGGAAATCCTGGACCAGATCCCCAACGTGGACACCATCCTCATGGGCGTCGGCGGCGGTGGACTCCTGGCCGGCGTGGCGGTGGCCATCAAAGCAAGGGCCAAAGAGCTCGGACGTGAAATCCGCGTGATCGGCGTCCAGGCGGAGAATGCAGCCGCCTACCCGCCGTCACTGGCCGCTGATGCGTTGGTTCCGCTCAAAAAGGTCACCACCATGGCTGACGGCATCGCCGTGGGCCGCCCGGGACAGTTGCCCTTCAGCATCATCCGTGAGTTGGTGGACGATGTTGTCACCGTCAGCGAAGACTCCCTGGCGCGGGCGCTGATCTTCCTCCTGGAGCGGGCCAAGATGGTGGTTGAGCCTGCTGGTGCGGTGGGAGTAGCCGCACTCATGGATGGCAAGATCGAAAACCCGGGGAACACCGCCGTCGTGCTTTCGGGCGGCAACATCGATCCCATGCTCATGCTCAAAGTCATCCAGCGTGGCCTGTCAGCCGCAGGACGATTCATGACGGTGCGCATGATGCTCGACGACCGCCCTGGTTCCCTGGCCACAATCGCCCGCATCATTGCCGAAAACGACGCCAACGTCACAGGCCTGGACCACACCCGTCTGGGCGGTTCCATCAGCATGGGCGACGTCTCCATCACCATCAACCTGGAAACCAAGGGCCACGAACACGGCGAACAGGTTCTCGGCGCACTGCGGGCCGAGGGCTTCCAGCCGATTGTGGTGCACTGACGGGAGGAGCGCCCATGGTGCTGGGAATGCCAGAAGGATCCAAGGAAGCAGACCGGGAGTCGCTGGCCGGCCGGGCGAAGAGTGGTCTTCTTGTCATGGGTGGATTCGTGATCCTGCTCTATGTCATCGAGATGGTCAACACCCTGATGCGCCACGGCCTGAACTACACCTTTGGCTTGCGTTCACGCTCCATGGACGGTGTGCTGGACATCCTGACGTTCCCGCTCCTGCATGCGAACTTCAACCACCTGCTCTCCAACACGCTGCCACTGATCATCTTCGGGTTCCTGGTTTTCCTGTCCGGGGTCCGGGTGTTCATCACGGCACTGGCCTTCAGCTGGCTGGGCTCGGGCCTTGCAGTGTGGCTCATTGGAGGCGGGGGAGTGACCGTCGGAGCGTCCGGGCTGGTGTTCGGATTCTTCGCATTCCTGCTGGTGCGCGGATTCTTCAACCGGAGCTGGTGGCAAATCCTGCTTTCAGTGGTGCTGTTCATGGCTTACGGCAGCATTCTTTTCGGCGTGCTGCCCACCGTGATGGGCTTCGTCTCCTGGCAGGCGCATCTGGGCGGTGCTGTTGGCGGGATCATCGCTGCTGTCCTGCTGCGACCCAAATCCAAGGCCGTGGATCTCTAACCCGTAGGTCCCGGATCAGGTCGTTCCCTGCGCAGGGAACGAGCTGGACCGCGACCCAGTCGGGTGACCACACGAAAAACGCCGGCCCGCCCCGCTAAGGGGTGGGCCGGCGTCGTGTATTTCGGGCTTGTGGGCCGGAGCCTAGGCGACGTAAGGCTTGGCGGAGACAATCTCCACCGGGATTTCCTTGCCGTTCGGGGCGACGTAGCTCAGGCTGTCGCCTTCTTTGTGGCCGATGATTGCAGCGCCCAAGGGTGACTTCTCGCTGAAGACGTCCAGATCGGAATCCCCTGCGATCTCGCGGGAACCCAGCAGGAACGTCTCTTCATCCCCGGCGATGCGGGCAACAACCAGCATGCCGGGCTCAACGATTCCGTCATCGGCAGGGGCCTCGCCCACCTGGGCGTCGCGCAGGAGTGCGGTGAGCTGGCGGATGCGGGCCTCGATCTTGCCCTGCTCTTCCTTGGCTGCGTGGTAGCCGCCGTTTTCCTTCAGGTCGCCTTCCTGGCGGGCAGCTTCGATCTTCTGGACGATTTCCGCCCGGCCAGCGCCGGAAAGGTGGTCCAGCTCAGCCTGCAAGCGGTCGAAAGCTTCCTGGGTGAGCCAAGCCGCAGTGGCGCTATTGGTGGTAGACACGGATTTCTCCTCTAGATCTGACAATGCAAAAGACCCCGCCGAGGTGGCCACTTTGGAACTCAGTAACCAACTTAACGGGGTGAAGGTTTCATCCATTGTAGTAAATCCTTTGGACGAACCCAAACCGGTTGAGTCATGGGTCACATGATCGTTATTTCCCGCTGTCGGTGATCCAGCAGTTGTCCACCACTCCAGAGACGGCCGGCGACTCGGTACGCAGGACCGTGCGCTGGACGGTGGTGCTGCCGCCGTCGGGGTCGTCCTGGGGATCGTTGGGACCGACCTCCACAACCTTCCAGCCCACTACGGCGAACTTGGAATCCAAGGCCTTGATGGCGCATTTGGCGGTGGCTCCGGGGTATTTGGTGACCTGGTAATCCACCTCTGCCTGGGTGCCGTCCACGGTGCTGTAGCCGATGTCCTTGAACGTGACCGGGGCCTGCGCGGAGCCGGTTGCGACGTAGCCTGCGAACCCAATCCCGATGACCAGGGCGCCGATGATGATGTTCCGCTTGGTTTTGCGGGTCATGGCGCGCTTTTGACCGCCGTAGCGATTGGCTAGGCTGGTGCTTGCCGGTACTTGGGTGGCCGATAGGTCCTCTGAAGTCACCCGTCCAGTTTAGTGCCGATCCCGGCGCCCCATCACCGCCCACACAGCTTGATCCACGAAAGAGGAGCCGTCACGTGACAGCGTCCAGCAGTTCCGACCAGCAGCTGCGGCTGCTCGCCGTCCACGCCCACCCGGATGATGAGTCCAGCAAGGGCGCAGCGACCATGGCAATGTACGCCGCTGCGGGAGTGGATGTGATGGTCGCTACGTGCACTGATGGCTCACGTGGTGACATCCAAAATCCGGCCATGGAGGATGCGCCCCATCCAAAACGGGATATGGCCGGCGCCCGGCGGCTCGAAATGGCCAATGCAGCTGCTGTCCTTGGAATCCAGCAAAGGTGGCTCGGCTTTGTAGACTCGGGCCTGCCGGAGGGCGATCCGCTTCCGCCCCTGCCGCCGGGGTGCTTCGCGCTCCAGCCGCTCGAACGCGCCACGGCGCCCCTGGTCCGGCTGGTCCGCAGTTTCAAGCCGCACGTGATCTTGAGCTACGACGAAAACGGCGGATACCCGCACCCGGACCACATCATGGCGCACAAGGTTGCCGTGGAAGCGTTCGATGCCGCCGGCGATCCGGACCGCTACCCGGGCATGGGAGAGCCGTGGGCTCCGACCAAGCTCTATTACGACCGGGCGTTCAGTCCTGAACGATTCCGTGCGCTGCACTTCGCGTTGGAAGAGGCGGGGCTGCAGTCCCCGTACGCCGAACGGCTTGCTGCGTGGTTGGAGGCCGACGCCGAGGGCCACACGCCCGTTCCTCCCGGACACCAGACCACCACACAGGTTGATTGCGGTGATTTCTTCGAAGCGCGCGACGACGCACTCCGGGCCCACCGTACCCAGATCGATCCCCTGGGCTTCTTCTTCGCAGTTTCGCCGGATCTGCAGAGGACGGCGTGGCCATGGGAGGACTACACCTTGGTCAAGTCCACGGTGCCATCCGAGCTGCCGGAGAAGGACCTGTTCGCAGGGATAAGATAAGAACTCCGGCAGTTTCTATCGTCCGTAGAAATTGCTGCCGGGCCACCCAGTTTCCGGCTACCTGCCGCTCGTCGGCAATGCATCAGCTCCCATAGAAGGTTTGAACGTGCAGCACTTGATTCTCGCCCTGACCGTTACCCCGTCGCCCAACCCCTCGGGCACGCTGCGGCCCGGCCTGTCCGAGGACCAGGTGACGCCCGGTACATGGGGCTTCGTCCTCACGGCCTTCATCGTCATCCTGACCACGTTCCTGATTGTGGACATGGTCCGCCGCATCCGGCGCGTCCGTTACCGGGCCCAGGTGGAGGAAGCCCGGCTGGCCGCTGAGTCAGGGAGCGACGCGGAGACAGGGAACGCCGCGCCGACAGGGAACGCCGCGGCGCCCACAGCAGATGAGAATGGCGATGCCGCGCCCGGGGCGCGCTGAGCTACCTGGCTGCAACCGGTGCTAATGAGCGGTGAAGGCGGCTCGCCCGTCTGAAGACCCGACGTCGGTGGGTTCAGCACCGCGCCGAAGTTCCCGCCGTCGCGGGTTCTTCAGTGGTGTGCCTCAGGCCGCTGCAGCCGCTGACATGCCCGTTTGCTTGCCGGCGATGGCCTCGGGCATCTGAAAGAGCGCGAACTAGCTCAGCACAGCCATCATGATGGCGATGAAATGGGCAGCGAAGGCCAGTACGGTGAAGGCGTGGAAGAGTTCGTGGAAGCCGAAGTGCTTGAGGCTGAAATTGGGCTTCTTGATGGCGTAAAACACCGCGCCGGCGATGTACAGGGCGCCGCCCACGCAGATCAGGATCGCCGCGGCCGCGTTGGCGCTGAAGAACTGCGGCAAGTAGAACAACGCCCCGCAGCCCAAGGCGATGTAGACGGGAACATACAGCCATCGGGGAGCATGCGTCCATAGAACCCGGAACAGCACCCCCACGATGGCGCCGGACCACACGAGCCACAACAGGGTGACGGCCTCGGAGCGTTCCAGCAACGACCAGGCCAGCGGAGTGTAACTGCCGGCAATGACCAGCATGATGTTGGTGTGGTCCAGCCGTTTGAGGACCATACGGACCTTGGGGGACCAGTTTCCCCGGTGGTACACCGCACTGACACCGAACAGCAGGAAGCCTGTTAACGCGTAGATGGCGGAGGTGATCTTGCGGTCCGCCGTGGGTGCCACCGACACCAGGACAATGCCCGCAGCGAGGGCAAAAGGAGCCGCGACAGCATGGATCCAGCCGCGCCAAAGGGGCTTGGTTTCAACGAGCTCAGCCATGGTTAAACAATAACTTACGTTCCGGTAAGTTACCGCAGGGTAACAAGTGCGGGGTTGTTTTTGACCGCCTGCTGCACCGGCTGCCCAGCTGGGGAAGGTAGCCTAGGATGTGCGTCGTCGTCGTACAAGCAAGGAAGTCAGGTGAGAGTCCGGTGGAGCTGCCCGGTTTCCTTTATGGCTTCTATGAGCGCAAACTCCTCAGATCCCTGAAGCAGGACCAGATCCCGGGACACATTGGTGTCATGGTGGATGGCAACCGCCGCTGGGCGCGCCAGTTCAACGCACCCACCAGCCAGGGGCACCAGGCCGGTGCGGACAAAATCCACGAATTCCTCGGGTGGTGCCAGGAGCTCGGCGTCAAAGTAGTGACGCTCTACATGCTCTCCACTGACAACATGAACCGCTCCGGTGAGGAACTTGACCTCCTCATGGGAATCATCGCCAACACCATGGACCGCCTGGACGAAGACGAGGACGTCTCCGTCCACGCCATGGGTGCTCCTGAACTCCTGCCGGACTACCTCGCCGAACGGCTCAACAAACTCACGGCCCGCACGCCGGTCCACGAGAAGATCCATGTCAACGTCGCCGTCGGCTACGGCGGCCGCCGCGAAATCGTCGACGCCGTCCGGGAACTGCTGCACGACGCCGCTGCCAAAGGCCGGACCATGACGGAAGTGGCAGATGAACTTTCGGTGGACGACATATCCCGTTTCCTCTACACGCGGGGACAGCCAGACCCCGACCTGGTCATCCGTACCTCCGGCGAGCAGCGGCTCTCCGGCTTCCTGATGTGGCAAAGCGCTTACAGCGAGTTCTATTTCTGCGAGGCGTTGTGGCCCGCGTTCCGCAAGGTAGATTTCCTGCGGGCGCTTAGGGACTATGCCGGACGTCAGCGCCGCTACGGAACCTAGAGGCGGCAGGTTCACCAAAAATTAACGCCCCCGACATGCGACTTGCCGGGCGCGGGTTGCGGAAATGAATGTGTCCGGGATTACGTTAATCACATCAGCAGGCAAAACCGCCCGCTGATCGGGGAGGCCAATACATGGAGCGGAACATCGCACCAGTTACATGGGAGGCCACGCCCGGCCTTCCGGCCGAGCCGCTTCACCATTAGGCCGGGCGAACTGCCCGGGGCTGGAGTCGATGTGGCTATTTCTGAGCAACTGCCCGCAATGGTTTCCGACGGGGAAAGTGCAGCTACCTCTCGCGCCAAGCGCGTCCCTCAAACAGCGCGGACCAAAAAATCCGCCACAGGCCGCAGCTACGTCATCGATACGTCCGTCCTGTTGTCCGATCCGCACGCGTTGCTGCGATTCGCTGAACACGAAGTCATAGTCCCCATCGTGGTCATCAGCGAACTCGAAGGAAAACGCCACGATCCAGAACTCGGGTACTTCGCCCGCAAAGCACTCCGGCTCCTGGACGATCTGAGGATCGAACACGGAGGACTGGACCGATCCATCCCCCTCGGCACGGACGGTGGAATGCTGCGGGTGGAAATGAACCACATTTCCCCGGACGTGTTGCCGGCCGGTTTCCGTGGAGGCGACAACGACAGCCGCATCCTGGCCGTAGCCAAGAATTTGGCGAACGAGGGCGACAACGTCACTGTGGTGTCCAAAGACCTCCCCATGCGTGTCAAAGCCTCTGCCATGGGACTGCAAGCCGACGAGTACCGCAACGAACTCGTCAAAGACTCCGGCTGGACCGGGATGGCCGAGGTTGAGGCCAACGACGACGAAATCACCACGCTCTATGGCCACGAGCCGGTTTTCATTCCAGCTGCCGCCGAACTCCCGGTCAATACCGGCCTGGTCCTTCTGTCCAACCGCGGATCCGCACTGGGCAGGGTCGGGGCGGACAAGCAGGTTCGCCTGGTCAAAGGCGATCGTGATGTCTTTGGCCTCCACGGACGTTCCGCCGAGCAACGGCTGGCCATCGACATGCTCATGGACCCAGCCGTGGGGATCGTCTCCATCGGCGGACGTGCAGGCACAGGCAAGTCCGCGCTGGCCCTATGTGCCGGCCTGGAAGCTGTCCTGGAGCGCCGTGAGCACCGCAAAGTTGTAGTGTTCCGGCCCCTGTACGCAGTGGGCGGCCAGGAACTTGGCTACCTGCCCGGATCCGAGTCCGAAAAAATGACCCCTTGGGCCCAGGCCGTGTTCGACACCCTGGGAGCCTTGGTGAGCCAGGAAGTGGTCGAGGAAGTCATGGACCGGGGCATGCTTGAAGTCCTGCCCCTGACCCACATCCGTGGGCGCTCCCTGCACGACGCCTTCGTCATCGTCGACGAAGCACAATCCCTCGAGAAAAACGTCCTCCTCACCGTCATGAGCCGCATCGGACAAAACTCAAAGATCGTCCTCACCCACGATGTCGCCCAGCGCGACAACCTCCGGGTTGGGCGCCATGACGGTGTGGCCGCTGTTGTCGAGACGCTCAAGGGCCACCCCTTGTTCGGTCACATCACGCTGACCCGTTCGGAACGGTCGCCGATTGCTGCGCTGGTGACGGAGTTGCTCGAAGGGGCTGAAATCTAGGTTCATTTCCGCACCGTGGTCACCACCGCGCGGCAACGGACTCCCGCCGTCGCTTAGACACAACGCAAAAGGACCCCGAAGGTCGCTGGGCGACCTTCGGGGTCCGATGCGTCGCGATGCGCTCCTTCGCGGGAGACCGAAGCCACGCTGTCGCCGCGGGTGCCCGTTAGAGCTTGAGGTAGGTTTTCAGCGCTTCGTGGCCTTGGACTTTGAGGGTCCAGTCCGGGCGTTTGAAAGTGGTGGGAGTGAGCCGGACTTTTTGGACTTCCTGGGCTGTGTCTCCCCAGCCCTCCCGGGAGATGCCGTTCAGCTCGTAGCCGAGGCTGGTGGAGACGCCCAAGGACTTCTGGTTCCAGCGGGCGGCCTCGGATTCGGCCACTTCGGCGTTCAGGTAGTCGAAGGCATAACTCACGACGGCGGCCCGCATCTCCTTGCCAAAGCCCTTGCCTTGTGCGGACTGCTTGAGCCAAGAGCCGGTGCTGACGGTTTTCAGCGTTGAGAAGTTCTTGGCGCCGATGTCCTGGACGCCGAGGAACTCATCCTCGTTCCAGACCGCGAGCAGAAGGGTCCAGGATTCCTGGGTGAAGTTAGCGCGGCAGCGCCAGTACCACTGGGCCATATTGGGAGCGAGTTCATCGTCCGGAAGATCGGTCCACGGGGTGCTGAACGGGCTCTTGCCGGGCTCGTGGACGCCGGAACGGGCCGCGGCGACGGCGGCCGGGATGTCGTCGTCGAGGACTGGACGGATGCTCAGCCTCGGGGTGGTGAGGACGAGTCCGAACGGGGGCCAAATGTCTGCCAGCGATGTCATCGCCGTAGCTTAGCCCGGCAGGAGGAACCACGCGAGTCACGCCCGGGGAGGCTCATTCCAGCCTGTCCTGTCCCGTGATGCCCGCCGAGGGGTTGGATCTCGGGGCTTTGGTGGCTTCGATAGTGCCGGGAGCTCGCCGCTCGGCGGCGGGGGTGTTCCGTCACGTTCGCCGAGGGGTTGGATCTCGGGGTTTGGTGGCTGCGATACTGCCGGGAGCTCGCCCCTCGGCGGCGGGGGTGTTCCGTCACGTTCGCCGAGGGGTTGGATCTCGGGGTTTGGTGGCTCCGATAGTGCCGGGAGCTCGCCCCTCGGCGGCTGGGGTGTTCCGTCACGTTCGCCGAGGGGTTGGATCTCGGGACTTTGGCGACGTCGATACTGCCGGGAGCTCGCCCCTCGGCGGCGGGGGTGTCATGCTGCGGGGCCTATGTCCCAAGGGATGTGGCGTCGGACGTCGGTGAGGTTCATGGACTCGGCCAGGAACAGGTCGTCCAACATGTACTCGTCCACCGCAAGGATCTTCAGCCAGTGGCCCTTTCCCGAGGTGTCTCCATCCAGGCTCTGGCTGGCCACACAGACGCCGGTACCGGCGTCGATCCTGATCAACGTCCTCCCGGGGTGGGCCAGGGGTTCAGAGGGGTCAGAGGGAACGTAGGTCCGGCTCGGCGTGACGATGGATTCCAAAGCCAGGCGGCCCTCATGGTAAACCTCCCGCGGTTGCTCAAGGAAGACCGGGTTGGTGTCGGGGAACTCCAGGGGAACCGGAGCGTTGCCGGCCAGTTCCACGGGATCCAGTGCTGCCGCGAGGCGGCCGTTGCCGAACGAGGGCTCCCCGTAGGCAGCCTCCGGTCGGCGGCGGACCAAGCCGGCGTCGTCGTAAACGGGCGTCACCAGATGGGCTGGAAGCAACCATGAGCGGCGTGTTGAGGAGACGTACAGATCATCCCGGGAGTCGTTGATGCCCGTGGTGCTGTGCAGCAATTGGCCGTCCGGAGTTTCCATGCGAAGAGCGCCTGGCCGCCTCAGCCATGCGCGGACCATGTTGGAGCCCGTCCCGGGCCTTTCCAGGTACTCGAAGCGGAGGCTCGTCCATTTCCACGGCGAAGAACGGCAAAGATTCCGAAATGTGGAGGAGAGGTCGAAACCCGGTCCTCCTGCACTGTAGCTCCCCATATCCACAGTTTACGCAGCCCTTCAAGCGGGCCCGGCGGCCAAAGCGGGATAGCATCCGAGAGTGATCCGACGACTCTCCGACCTCTGGGATGCCAGCCCGCTGGGCTTCTGGCTGGTGATGGCCGCCTGCTTGTACTTCGTGGTGATGGCTGTCCGGCTCACGGTAATCGATGTGCGGAGCCACCTGTTGCCCAACCGCATCGTTTTCCCTTCCTACGCCGTGGCCGGGGTGTTGCTGCTGGCGGCATCCCTCGTGTCGTTCTTGGACGGCGGAAGCAAGGGCCAGCAGCTTTCAGCCACGCTGTTCGCTGTACCGGGACTCCGGCTCCTCGCGGGAGGCGCTGTGCTGTGGCTTTTCTATTTCGTGCTGCGTCTCATCCACCCACCCGGCATGGGCTTTGGCGACGTCAAGCTGGCGGGTGTGTTGGGGCTCTACCTGGGCTACCTGGGGTGGAGCCACGTGTTTGCAGGGACGTTCGCCGCTTTCATTCTGGGTGGGCTGTGGAGCCTCGTGATTTTGGTCTCACGCCGCGGCACCTTGCGTTCGGCCATCCCCTTCGGCCCTTTCATGTTGGCCGGAGCGGCGGCTGCGATGGTGGTCCTGCCCTCTTGAAAATTCCAAAGAAAGGGAACTGCGGCCAAACTGCAACCCACCCCGTATTTTCGCGTTCACCGGGCTGCGGCATGCTTGGGCCAGCAGGTGTTTAAGCTACATGCTCGCCCTGAAGAACTCACACGCGACCATCGAAGTGAAGGAAAGCTGACACATGGGTGCACCGGAATTCGTCCTGAAACTGCGGGAAAAGATCGGTAACGATCCCCTTTGGCTTCCGGCAGTAAGGGGAGTGGTGTTCGACGACGACGGCAGGGTGCTGCTGGGCCAACGCGCCGACAACGGCCACTGGGCCTTGATCACCGGAATGCTGGAGCCGGGTGAGCACCCGGCTCCCGGGTTGGTCCGGGAAATCTTCGAGGAAACGGCAGTCGTGGCCGAAACTGAACGGATCATCGGCGTCGGGGTTGTAGGCCCGGTGACCTTTCCCAACGGCGACGTATGTGACTTCCTGGACATCACGTTCCGTTGCCGGTACGTCTCCGGGGAAGCCCGCGTGAATGATGATGAATCACTGGACGTGGGATGGTTCGCGCTGGATGAGCTTCCGGAGATGAGCGCTGGAAACCTCGAAGCAATCAGGCTTGCCACGGAGCCCGAAGGCCCCGTGGCATACCAAGTGGAGGACTGATACCGCTATCGTCCGGCGCCGGCGCGGTCCTTGTCGAACCCGTCCGAGGTGCCTTCGATTCCGCCGGAAGCAGCCAGTTCGGCTTCCAAGCGTGCCGTCTCCAGGCGTTCGGCCTCGAGCCGGATGGCTTCCTCGCCGCCAACCGCCTCGCCGCGTGCCACCATTCCGGCGGTGTCGGAGAGGGGGATCTGCTTCAGGGTGATGGCCAGGATGAGTGCGATGGCAATGAACGGCACCAAATACCAGAACACGGGCGCCAGGGAATTGGCATAGGCGTTGACGATCGCGTCCCGCAACTGTTCCGGCAACTGTGAGAGTGCCTGCGGATCCAGAGTGCTGGTGGACTGCGAAGCCTGCTCCGCTGAAGCGCCGGCACCGGTGAATGCTTCCGTCAACGACTCCGACAACCGATTGGTGAAGATCGCACCGAAGACGGCGACACCCAGGGATGCACCTACCTCGCGGAAGTAGTTGTTGGTACTGGTTGCCGTGCCGATCTGGTCAGCAGGAACGGAGTTCTGGACCACCAGGACGATCACCTGCATGATCAGGCCCAGGCCCGCCCCGAAGATGAAGAGCTGGACGCAGATCACCCAAATGGGGGTGGACGCTGCCAAGGTAGTCAGCCAGAGCATGGCCGCGATGGTCAGTGCTGCACCAAGGATGGGGTACATCTTGTACTTGCCGGTCTTGGAGATGCGGATACCGGAGTAGATGGAGGTGCCCATCAGGCCCACCATCATGGGCAGCATCAACAGGCCGGACTCGGCGGCGGACGTTCCGGAGGACATCTGCAGGAAAGTGGGGACGAAGGCGATGGCAGCAAACATGCCCAGGCCCAGCGTGAAGCCGATGGCCGTTGCGTTGATGAAGATGGGGTTCTTGAACAGGCTGAGGGGAATGATGGGGTCCTCGGCGCGGCGTTCAACCATGACGAAAGCGAACGCTGCCAGGACCATGCCCGCACCGAAGGCCCATGTCAGGGGCGAGTCCCAGCCTTCGTCCTTCTTGCCACCGAAGTCGGTGAAGAAGATGAGGCAGGTGGTGGCGGCTGAGAGGAAGAGGACACCCAGGATGTCGATCTTCTTTTCGGCTTTTTTGTTCGGCAGGGTCAGTGTGAACCAGGCGGTGATGAATGCGGCGATGCCGATAGGGATGTTGATGTAGAAAGCCCACTCCCAGGTCAGGTGGTCCACGAAGAATCCGCCCAGCAGGGGTCCGGCCACGGCGGAGAGGCCGAAGATGGCGCCCAGCGGGCCCATATACTTGCCGCGCTCCTTGGCGGGAACAATGTCAGCGATGATCGCCTGGGAAAGGATCATGAGGCCGCCGCCGCCCAGGCCCTGAATGGCGCGGAAGATGACGAAGCCCCAGAAATCTGTGGCAAACGCACAGCCCACGGACGCGAGGGTGAACAGCGCAATGGCCACCAGGAACAGGTTGCGGCGCCCAAGGATGTCACCGAATTTGCCGTAGATGGGCATCACGATGGTGGTGGCCAGCAGATATGCGGTAGTAATCCACGCCTGGTGTTCCACCCCGCCGAGCTTGCCCACGATGGTGGGCATGGCGGTGGAGACGATGGTCTGGTCAAGGCTGGACAGCAGCATGCCTGCGATCAGCGCCGAGAAGATGATCCAGATGCGTTTCTGGGTCAGCAGCAATGGTTCTGCCGCTTTCGAAATTGTACTCATGCGGGGTCCTTCGAGGTTTCAAGGGGATTGGGGCCCAGTTGCTGGTTCGTGGCCAACGGCTGGGCGAAGAGTTTCCGTGCGGCGTTGAGGTTCTGTTCGAGGATCCCGCGGTAAGGGCGGGTGTTTTCCTCCGAGAAGAACTGCTGGGCTGTCTTCTTGGAGACCGCCCCGAACAACGCCGTCGCAGTCATGACTTCGGGATGCCCGGGATCCAGCCCTTCGCGGGCGGCCACCAGGGCGGCGAATTCCCGTTCGCGCGCCTCCCCTTCCAGGGTCAGGCGCGCCAGAAGTTGTGGTTCAGCCGTGATGGCAGCGATGAACTGTTGGACTTCGGAACGGCTGATGGACGAACGCTCCATCAGGGTCACGGTGAGTACATGCAGGGCTGCCAGGAGAGTCCCGGAGATGCTGTCCGGCGTGCGCGAAGGGTTCTGGTTGAACGACTCCAAGGCCTCGGCGGGCAATTCATCCGAGAAGGAACCGATCACGGCATCTTCTTTGGAATGGAAGTAGTTGAAGAAGGTTCGGCGCGAAATCCCCGCCGCTTCGCAGACTTCTTCAACCGTGAAACCGCTGAGGCCATGCTCAGCGGTCAGGGAACGCGCGACGGCGGTAATTGCCGTCCGCGTGGCGGCCCGCTTGCGCTCGCGGAGGCCGCCGTCGATATTTGCACTATTGCTCACAAAGTAAAGTTTTGCACTCTAAGCTACAAAGTGCAAAAAGAGCCAGAAGTTTTTGTACAGCAGATGCCCTTGAGGGAGGGTCTTAGGGGCGTCTGCTGTACAAAAACTCCGGGTACGACGACGGCCGGTACCTTTCGTGCGAAAGGTACCGGCCGTCGTCGTGCGGTGAGTAAGGGCGCTAAGTGCTAAGCCTTGTGGGCGGGGGAAGTCATGGTGGTGACGTCCAGGGCCTTGTCCAGGTCGGCCTCGGAGACCTTGCCTTCGCCCTCGCCGACGAAGCCAAGCTTCTCGGTTGCCTGGCGGATGGTCAGGCCTTCTTTGACAGCGATCTTGGCGATCTTTGCCGCGTTTTCGTACCCGATGTACTTGTTCAGCGGGGTCACGATGGACGGGGAAGCCTCGGCCAGGAAGCGGGCGCGCTCAACGTTGGCGGTGATGCCATCGATCATCTTGTCGGCCATGACACGGCTGGTGTTGGCCAGCAAGCGGATGGATTCGAGCAGGTTGGCGGCCATGACGGGGATGCCCACGTTCAGCTCGAAGGCGCCGTTGGTGCCGGACCAGGCGATGGCGGTGTCGTTGCCGATGACCTGTGCGCAGACCATGATGGACGCTTCGCAGATGACCGGGTTGACCTTGCCCGGCATGATGGAGGAGCCCGGCTGAAGGTCAGGGATGGCGATTTCGCCGAGGCCCGTGTTGGGGCCCGAGCCCATCCAGCGGAGATCGTTGTTGATCTTCATGAAGGAGATGGCGATGTTGCGGAGCTGGCTGGAGCCTTCGATCAGGCCGTCGCGGTTGGCCTGTGCCTCGAAGTGGTCGCGGGCCTCGGTCAGCGGCAGGCCGGTGTCGGCAGCCAGGAGTTCGATGACGCGCTCCGGGAAGCCTGCAGGGGTGTTGATGCCGGTGCCTACAGCGGTGCCGCCGAGGGGAACTTCGGCAACGCGGGGGAGCGCGGCGTTGATGCGCTCGATGCCGTAGCGGACCTGGGCTGCGTAGCCACCGAACTCCTGGCCCAGCATGACCGGCGTAGCGTCCATGAGGTGCGTGCGGCCGGACTTGACGACGTCCTTGAACTCAACGGCCTTGCGGTCCAGCGAAGCTGCCAGGTACTCAAGGGCCGGGATCAGGTCGTTGATGAGGGCGGAGGTCGCGGCAACGTGGACGGAGGTCGGGAAGACGTCGTTGGAGGACTGCGAAGCGTTCACGTGGTCATTCGGGTGAACAACTTTCTCGCTCCCGGCGGCCGCGAGGGCGCGCGATGCGAGCTCGGCGATGACCTCGTTGGTGTTCATGTTGGACGAGGTGCCCGAACCGGTCTGGAAAACGTCGATCGGGAAGTCGCCGTCGTACTTGCCCGTGGCAACTTCATCGGCAGCGGCGGCGATGGCCTCGGCGAGCTCACCATCGAGCACCCCCAGTTCGGCGTTTGCCAGTGCAGCTGCCTTCTTCACGCGGGCCAGGGCCTCGATGTGTGTGCGCTCAAGCGTCTTGCCGGAGATCGGGAAGTTCTCCACAGCACGCTGCGTCTGGGCGCGGTACAGGGCGTTCACGGGGACGCGAACTTCGCCCATCGTGTCATGTTCAATACGGAACTCAGTGGTGGAAGTCATGGGGCTAGCTTAGGGCGGTTGGACGCCTCACAGAAAACCCGGAGGGGAGTGCTACGTGCTCCGGCACGGCGGCCGGAGCACGACTCCTTAGAGCTTGCCGATCCCGGAAACGAGGGCCGCGCGGCCTTCATCGAGTTTGTAGGACAGGCCGATCACGGCCACACGGCCGTCGTCGATGGCGTCGGAAATCACACGTGAGCTGTCAGCCAGGCGGGCGGCTGTCTGCTTCACATGCTCCACCACCATGTCGTTGACGTCGTCCTGGTTATTGCGCCGGGCCGTCAAGACCGAGGGCGTGATGCGCTCCACGAGGTCGCGGATGAAGCCGGGAGGCATCTCGCCGGTTTCCACAGCAGCCTTGGTGGCCTTCACCGCACCGCAGCTGTCATGGCCGAGGATCACGATCAGCGGGACACGGAGTTCGCTGATGCTGTACTCGAGGGAACCAAGGACTGCGTCATCAATGACCTGGCCGGCGGTTCGGACCACGAAGGCGTCACCGAGGCCCAGGTCAAAAATGATTTCGGCAGCGAGCCGGGAGTCCGAGCAGCCGAAGATCACGGCAAACGGATTCTGGTTCTCAATCAGTGACGATCGTCGCGAAGCGTCCTGGTTGGGGTGCAGGGATTCGCCGGAAACAAAACGTTCGTTGCCCTCGCGGAGACGGCGCCACGCCAGGGCTGGAGTCAGGTAAGTAGGCACGAGCCTTACTTTACGACGCGGAGAGTGCAGTCCGTGAAACTGTTGCGGCGATTACGCGGACGGTTGCGACGAAGCCGTGCCTGAGGCCGGAGCGCTTGCGTCCGGGGCCTGGTCTGCAGACTTCACGACGGCGGCGGCGAGCGTAGCGAACTCGTCAAGACTTGCCGTGCCGCTCAGGATCAGGGTGGTACCCCGGTAGTCCAGGACCATACTGCGCTTTTCCTTGCCGGAATCGCGCAGTTCCCAGTCCTGGCCCCCGGCGTTGCGCGTGCCGGTGACGGGGAGGTTTTCCGTCTGCTGCAGGACCCAGGTGGGGTTGGCCTTATTGGTCTGGGTCAGGCCAATGAAGCCCTCTTTGGGGGTCAGGAAACCAATCTCCCAGGTGGGGACACCGCTTCCGGAACCCGATTCCCACCGGGCGTAATTGGGTTTGAATGTGTCGCCTGTATCTGGGGTCACGGGTGTGAATCCCGCCACACCGGTGGCGTTGCGGGCGATCGCGGTGACATCAATATCGGGCCTGAAGCCCTCGCCCTTGGGAGCCGGGTTCATCAAGACGATGGGAAGGAAAGCGAGAACGCAGACCAGCAGCGCGATGACCATGCCGATGACCGAAGCATTGGCCCGTTTGGCAGCTTTCGCCGCAATCACGGGTTTATACGGGGCATCCGGGATGGCCTGGGCATCGGTTTCGGTGGCCGGTGCAGCGTCGGATTGGTTCTCAGCTGCGGGCTTGTCCTGCGTTTCACTCACCCCTCCATGATCCCCCATGGCAGCGGGGAACACACATCCGGGACCTCACCGGCGGTATTGCGGGCCGTGGTCATCCAACGACCTCCGGTGGACGCGGCGACTATGATCGTTGTTAGAGGAACCCCGGGTTGCCCCGCGCAACCGTGTCCGGTCCCGTGAATCGTCACTCGAAGAAGAGGTTCAAGTGTCTCCTGCACCAATGACCCAGCAGTATTCCACGATTTCGCCGTCGCTCGCCGTCGGCATCGACGAACCCGACCGCAACCTTGCGCTTGAACTCGTCCGCGTCACCGAGGCCGCGGCTATTGCCGGTGGCCACTGGGTAGGTTTCGGTGACAAAAACAAGGCAGACGGCGCCGCCGTCGATGCCATGCGTTCATTCCTTCAAACCGTCCACTTCAACGGCGTCGTGGTCATCGGTGAAGGCGAAAAAGATGAAGCCCCCATGCTGTTCAACGGCGAGCAGGTTGGTGACGGCACCGGTCCCGAGTGTGACGTCGCCGTCGACCCCATCGATGGAACCCGCCTGACCGCCCTCGGCATCAACAACGCCCTCGCAGTGCTTGCAGTGGCCGAGCGCGGATCCATGTTCGACCCCTCCGCTGTGTTCTACATGGAGAAGCTCGTCACCGGCCCCGAAGCAGCCGACATGGTGGACCTTCGCCTGCCCGTCAAGCAGAACCTGCACCTCATTGCCAAGGCAAAGGGTGTCAAGGTCAACCAGCTCAACGTCATGATCCTGGATCGCGACCGCCACCGTCCGCTCGTCGAAGAAATCCGCGAAGCAGGCGCACGCACCAAGTTCATCATGGACGGCGACGTCGCCGGCGCCATCGCAGCGGCCCGCTCCGGCACCGGCGTGGATGCCCTTATGGGCATCGGAGGCACCCCGGAAGGCATCGTCACCGCCTGCGCCATCAAGTCCCTCGGTGGTGTTATCCAGGGCCGCCTGTGGCCCACCTCGGACGACGAGAAGCAGAAGGCCATCGACGCCGGACACGACCTCGACCGCGTCCTGTCCACCAACGATCTCGTGACCTCGGACAACTGCTACTTCGCAGCCACCGGCATCACGGACGGCGACCTCCTTCACGGCGTGCGCTACCAGAAGGACCGCGTCATGACGCAGTCCATCGTGATGCGCTCCAAGTCCGGGACTGTGCGCTTCGTCGAGGCTGAGCACCACGCATCCAAGTGGGAGACGTACGCGCGCAAGCCGTAACCCCCGGGTTTAACAGAAGGACGGCGAGCATCGCTCGGCGGCTATCTCCTCGTACCTCGTCGATTTGATGCCGCTTTCGCGATACTCGCCGTCCTTCTCTGTGTCCGGCCACGTTCGGCTTCGCGCTGCTAAAGGGTGGGGGAGGGTGTGCCCGGGGTGTGCCTTCACCACCTAGTTTGATTGCGTACTCCTCGGTGCGCGCCGGGAAGCAGGGTGTGTCGGGGTCGGAGCCGGCCCAGAGTGGGTGGTGGCAGTGACACCTGATTTAGTGCGCGAGGCCGGCGGTCAGGGTTAGGGGAGGTCCGGGCCTAGCGGACTTTGTCGCGGAGCTTTCTGGCCAGCTGGTATGCCCCGTAGCGGAGTTTGTTGAGCGGGAGGTCCCAGGTGCCGGGATAGGACACTTCGCGGCCGCCGAAGGATTTCTTGAACGCCGTGAAGCCCGCCCACTTGTGGTCAGGCTGGTCCTCGGGAGCCACACCCCAGAGGTCCACGTGCTTCAAGCCCTTCTCCTTGGCATCGGCCATCAGCGTCACCAGGAGGGGGATGCCGGCACTGAGCTTGCGGTGGGTATCGTCCAGGGCAGCGTGGGCGTAGACGCGGGTGTCAGCGGAGTCGTAGGCGAAGGCGGCGGCGATCGGCTCGCCCTCCAGTTCGGCGATAAAGAGTGTTCCGCAGCCTACAGGCAGCAGGGAGGCAGCCACCTGGGTGAGGTATTCATCGCTTTGGGGTTTGAAGCCGTTCCGCGCAGCAGTCAGGTGCAGGAAGTGCAGGAGAATCCTGATGTCGGCCGGATCCTGTGAAGCCCGGAAGGTCACACCCTTTTTGTGGATGTTCCGGTACAGATTCCTGTTGGTCGGCTTCATGCCTGCCAGGACCTCTTTGAAATCTCCGTCGAGGTCCACGATCCAGCTGAGCTCGGGCTGCTGGTTTACCGGCGCGGGACGCATGCCGCGCGAGCGGAGGAGGGGACCGGCGTCGGAGGCGTTGAAACCGGAAGCGGCAGGTTCCATCCGGACGAAGACCGCATGGACCTTCCTGGCCAAAGCCACCAAAGCTGCAGTAGCGGCGTCGAAGGCTTCAACCGACTCTGCCACAGGGCCGTAGGGAGCATAAATGACCTTGCCCGCAGGGTTCTTCTCCTCGATGGCCAGGAAGCTCCAGCCAGGACCGGACTGTTCGTGGACGCGGCGGCCCAGGGAACGCTGGACGGCAGCCCAAGCGGGCGTTTGCAGGAAAAACTCCATGGATCAGTTCCCCAGCCCGGTGGTCACCGCAAAGGCGACGCTGACCTCTGTGGTGCCCTGCACGGGGTGGACGTTGACGGGAGCCTCAATGTCGGGAACAAAAGCGGCTGCACCGCGCCCAAGCCGGAGGTCGCTCTTGGGCGAGTCAAGCAGCACCGAACCTGAAACCACCACGACGACGGCTGGCCCGGTTTGTGCCAAAGGCACCGGTTCGGCGCCAGGGGCAAGTTCGATGCGCTGCAACTGGAATTCCTTGAATGGCGGGCGATAAAGTTCCTGTCCGAATTCCGTCCCGCTGACCTGCACACGAGGAACTCCCAAGGCTTCGAACCGGACGGTCTTGAGGAGTTCGGGTACGTCAACGTGCTTGGGGGTGAGCCCGCCACGGAGCACGTTGTCGGAGGAAGCCATGACTTCCACGCCCAAGCCATGGAGGTACGCATGGATATTTCCGGCCGGCAGGTACACGGCCTCGCCGGGCTCAAGGGACAGGTGGTTCAAGAGCAGGGAGATGAGGACGCCGGGATCGCCGGGGAAGGCTTCGTTGATATCCAGCATCGCAGCAAGAACCCCACGATGCGGTTCCAACGGCGCGCCGGCTGAGAAGACGGCAACTACTTCGTTGATGGCATCGGAAACCTGGCTGCCACCCTCAATGAGGCGGCTGAAGGCTGCTTTCAGGGCAGCGGGCTCCTCGGGCAGGCCGAGATCGGAAATGACGCTGGAAATCACGGGCGGGACAGCGACGGCAGCGGAATCAAGGACGCGGGCCAAGTGTTCAAAGACGGCCTTGGACCCGGCAGCAGGACGGAAGCCGCACAGAGCCTTGAACGGAGTCAACGCAAAGATCATCTCCGGCTTGTGGTTGTCGTCCCGGTAATTGCGTTCTGCCGCATCAGCGGGGATGCCGGCGGCGTTCTCGCGGGCGAACCCCTCCATCGCCTGGTCCAAGCTGGGGTGGACTTGCAGGGACAACGGCTGTTCGGCAGCGAGCAACTTGGCCAGGAACGGCAAGCGGGGGCCGAACTCCGCCAGGCTCTCCGAACCCAGGAACCGCTGGGGATCGGACTCGATCAGTGCATTCAGGGGCTGGGTAACACCGTTGGGGTGAACAGCCGTGGAGGGGGAGTCAGGGTGGGCTCCGATCCACATTTCCGCCTCGGGGCCACCGGAGGCCGGCCGCCCCAGCAAGTCTGCGATCGCCGTCGTCGAACCCCACGCATAGGGTCGCAAAACATTCTCAATCTGGTACACGAAAGAAAGTCCTTATCGTTGCGCTGGACGTGGGGTTGAACGGAGCTGCAAGCCTACAGTGGTGCGCACTGCCCGTTGGTTGCCACAAGGTCACGTATGCCTTGCTCATCGCCCTGGGCCTTGAGGCCGTTCAAGAGTTCGATGGTGATCGGGGTGCCGTCCGGTGTGGTGGTCACAGGAGTGAAATCGGCCGACGGTGAGGGAAGCTGGCCAGCCGGGCGGCTGCCTGCAACAGGCCCGGCCGCCACGATGGTTCCAGCAGCTGCGCCGTTGCCGGTCACGAGGGCGTCATCGGCCCTGGGGCCGTTGGATCCGGCGAGGGTTTCCTGGACCTTGGAGTGGATGAGGTCGAAGTCCGGGACGGTGGAGAATGACGCGTCGAAGTCCGGTGGTCCGATGGTGAGCCGTTTGACAGGCTGATTCTTGGACTTCAAGGCGAGGTCCACGAAGCTCCCCAACTGGTTGGAGGAAATGTTCGAGTCGACGACTTTGGTTCCGGCGTTGGCGATGTCTTCGAACTTGGTCAGCAGGGTGGCCGGATCAAGTTGCTTGAGCATGGCCTGCTGCACGCACTGCTGGCGTGCGATGCGGGCGTAGTCGTCCACGAACTCACGGGACCGCCCGTACCACAGGGCATGGAAGCCATCCAGGTGCTGGTCGCCGGCCGGTATCCAGCCGTCGGGCATGCCATGGATGCCGTTGGCTTCGTCAGTCACAGGGCCGCTGATGGGCACCCAGCCGCCGGCCTTGATGCGGATGCCACCCATGGCGTCAATGAGTTTGGCAAAACCATCCATGTCCACCAGCACGTAGGCCTGGACAGTGATTCCCAAGGTGCCGGAAACGGCTTCCAGAGTGGCTTGCGCTCCGGGGTCGGCCACACCGGGGTAGAGGTCCTTGTAGTTGTTGGTGACCTCGGTATTGACCGCATTGATAAGGCATTCGTCGCCGCAGTTGTAGCCGTCCGGGTAGATCTTCCGCATAGGCGAACCTTCGCTGAACTGGGCGTTCTGAAGATTTCTGGGGACCGAGATGATGGCGCTTTCGCCCGTCTTGGCATCAACGCTGATGACCGAAAGGCTGTCCGGGCGGCGTCCCGTCCTGTCGTCCCCGGCGTCCCCACCCATCATGAGGAAGTTGTAACGTCCGTCCACGGGTTCGATGGCGGGGCCGGCATCGAAGATACTGCCGATGGCATTCCGGCTGACGTTGAGGACGTAGGCGATATAACCGAGCGAACCGCTGGCAAGGATCGTTGAGGCTGCAAGGACCACGGCAATGATGGGCCGCATCCCAGGTGCCAGCAGGGCCGGCCTGATGATCCTCAAAGTGTTAAGAAAAAGGTAGGCCCACCCCAAGGCCAGGGCCACCAGGACCACAATGATCAACAGGGAACCGATTGGGTGGGTGAACACACTGAGCAACAGGGTCCGGTTGACCATGGCGATGAACAAGGTAACCAGCGCCAGGGCCCACACCGCGAGCGTCACGCGCAGCGCCACCCGGCCAAGCCTCCGGTCGCCGGCAACGATCTGGGCACTGCCGGGAATGAAGAGGGTGAGCAGGACCAGCACGAAGGCGCGTTTGGTCCGCACCGGGGCGCTGGCCCCGGACGGATAGCGAACGGGATCAGTCAGGGCGGAACCGGGCTGATTCTGAGTCTTGTGCATGGTGGTCAACCGGTGCCTTCCTAGCGGGGGCTCCGGGCTGAAGCGTTGGCCGGGGAGAAGACTTCCTCTACCTTGCGGCGCAGGTTTTCGCCCTTCTTGGTGGCGACGTCATTGAGTTCCTGGGCAAAGTCCACCAGATCAGCGCGGAGCTTCGCGGCGAGTTCGTCCGTTCCCGAAGCGAGCATGCGCACAGCAAGGAGGCCGGCGTTTCGTGCTCCGGCAATCGAGACCGTAGCCACGGGGACACCGGCAGGCATCTGGACGATGGACAGCAGGGAATCCATGCCATCCAGGGTCTTAAGGGGAACGGGGACGCCGATGACAGGAAGCGGTGTCACCGAGGCAAGCATGCCGGGGAGGTGGGCGGCGCCGCCGGCGCCGGCAATGATGACACGCAGCCCGCGTTCGTGCGCAGTCTGGCCGTAGCGGATCATTTCCGTGGGCATGCGGTGCGCGGACACGACGTCGGCTTCAAAAGGGATACCGAACTCGGCCAAGGCATCGGCTGCGGCTTCCATCACCGGCCAGTCTGAATCCGAACCCATCACGAGCCCTACCAGCGGGGCTGTTGCTTCTGACGTCATGCGCTCTCCTCAAGGGTGGTCTGCTCGGGCTTGTGGCCGTCGCGGATGATGTTGGCCACTGCTGTTGCGCGCCGGCGGACGGAGTCGACGTCGGAGACCGAACTGCCCACGAGGTTCACGTGGCCTATCTTGCGGCCGGGGCGGACGGATTTGCCATAGGAATGGACTTTGGCTGCGGGCTCGTAGGCCAAGGCCATGGGGAAGGCGTTGAAGAGGTCCTGGTTTTCCCCGCCGAGGAAATTCTTCATGACCACCACGGGTGCCAGCGCGTCGGTTGCTCCGAGCGGAAGGTCCAGCACTGCCCGAAGATGCTGCTCGAACTGGCTGGTGATGGATCCATCCTGCGTCCAGTGGCCAGTGTTGTGCGGGCGCATGGCGAGTTCGTTGATGAGGAAGCCTGCTCCGACTCCCGGGGTTTCGAACAGTTCCGCGGCCATTACTCCGGTGACACCAAGCTCGTTGGCGATACGGAGTGCCGCTTCTTCGGCAGCTGCGGCCACCTCAACGGGAATGTTCTGCGCCGGTGCAATGACTTCGTCGCAGACACCGTCCACCTGGATCGTGTGGACCACGGGCCAGGCCCGGGATTCGCCGCTGGGGGTTCGCGCCACCAGCGCGGACAGTTCGCGGCTGAAGTCCACTTTGGCCTCTGCCAGCAGGGGGCTCATTGCCTGGAACCAATCGGCAGTGTCCTGGGCGTCCGCAGCGGAGTCCACGATCCTGACACCCTTGCCGTCGTAACCACCACGGGGGGTCTTCAGGACAACGGGCCAGCCAATCCTGTCGCCGAATGCCACGAGCTCTTCAACGCTGCTGACCGCGGACCACTCCGGGTTGGGCAGGCCCAGGCGGTCAATCGCTGCCCGCATCACCAGCTTGTCCTGGGCGTTCACCAGCGCATCAGGGCCGGGCTGGACGTTGACACCGGCATCCAGAAGGGCCCTCAGGTGTTCCGTGGGGACATGCTCATGGTCGAACGTCAGCACGTCCAGGCCCTTGGAGAACTCGAGGAGGGCGTCCAAGTCCTTGTAGTCGCCGATCGGGGCTGTGGCCACGGCGGCAACAGCCGAAACGTCCACACCCTCAGCCAAAACTCGGAGTTCGAAGCCCAGGGCGGTAGCGGGCGGAGCCATCATTCGTGCGAGCTGGCCGCCGCCAACAACGCCAATTACTGGAAAAGTCACAAGGTTCAGCCTACCGAACCGGCAGCACGATCACGGATTCTGCCGCCCATAAGACCGCTTTTCCACAGCGTTACACTCGGTGCGGGAGCCGATTTTGGCCTTCTCACAGTCTGCTCAAAGGCAGCGCGCGGAAAACGGCGCTAAAATGGAATCGGCCCACCGGCCCACCTATTCAACGGCCATGGAGGGTCATGATCACCACACTTGCAGATCGCATCCGCGGACTTGCCTCGCTTTTTTGGCGTGAAGTAGCAAAGTTCGGCGCAGTCGGCGGTGTCGCTTTTGTCATTGACTCGGCCGTTTTCATCTGGCTGTTCTCCGGACCGATGCATGGCAGCGAGGTCTGGGCGAAGGCCATTGCGACGATCGTTGCAAGTGTTTTCTCGTGGGTCGCCAACCGTTTCTGGACGTTCCGCCACCGCAAGCAGGCCAACGTGGTCCGTGAGGCCGTGCTGTTCGCCGTAATGAACCTCGTGGGGCTCCTCATCGCCTCAGGGTGTGTGTGGTTCGCCAAGTACATCCTGGACCTGAACGACAAGCCGTCCCTGTTCATTGCCGGCAGCGTGGTGGGCCTCATTCTGGGCACCATTTTCCGGTTCTTTGCCTACCGGTTCTGGGTGTTCAACGAAGAGCTGGACGCTGAGCCCGAGTTCTCGCATGACCACGAGATCATCGACCTTCACCACAAGGCCAGGAGCGAGGCCGGAGCTGCCAACCCCGGCACCGGCGAGTTGCCGTCCGTTAAGAACGGCTGACCCGCTCGTTCTGCAGCAGGTGCTCAGTCACCTCCAGGTCCGGGTGGACCAAAACCACCGAACCGTCGCCGTGCCACGCTCCCAGTGAAGCTGCCAGGCAGGTTTCCAGGCCCTCGCTGGCCCGCACCAGCAGGCGGACGCCGGGTTCCTGGCCGGTCGCGAACTCTTCCATGAGCGCTTCGTGCGTGAGTTCTGAGGTGCCGCGCACTGCCGGGAGCTCCGCAGCGGCCTCGTTGTGTGCCATGAAGACGTCGCCGTGGGAGCGAACTTCCGCCGCGTAATCCACGACGTCGGATGGCAGCTCGCCCGGCCATCGCATGGCCAGGGCGGCCAGCGGCACGGCAACGACAGCGTCGAAGCCGGCCCCGGCATCGCCGTCGGGAGTGTCCGTGACGAGAAGGTCCGCGGAGGTCTGGTCGAAGACCACCTCCATTCCCAGCTGCCATGCAGCCAGCGCCCACACAAACGACTTCCAGTGCGCCGGGAGGTCCAGGCGGACGGCCATGCCTGGCTCGGCATCAAGTTCGTCCTGCAAAAGATTGCTGGTCTTGGCCACCCAGTTATCCAGGACGCGGCCGGAAAGCTCAACCCGCTCCGCATCCGGCCCGTACCAGGTCAGGCGCGGCGAGGTTGAATGGCCGGATCGCAGGGTAGTCATCAGGTTTGCTGCCGGGATGCTCATGCGTCAATCTTGCCACGGTGGTCCGGCGCCGGGCTTGGGATTAGGGCCGGCTTTGTGAATTGCGACACATGCCATTTTGTCCAGTCGGTGGGCGCTTTGGGGCGGGGGCTTAATTTTCCGCGGAAATTCAATGAAAGTTCACGTAAATTGATCCAACCCTCCCATTTCCCCGGCAGGCAGGCGGCGGCACGGGCAAAATGTTGGGCGTGGCGCATCCCACGTTTCTCCGGATTCTTGATTATTATTCCGGCGCGGCTTGACTGACGGGTAGTTACACGCGTGTAATTAGTAATCAAACGCCGCTGCACAGATGACCGGAACGTCGCCGGGAATCGGAAACACATCCAGGCAGCAGCTGCAAAATCAGGAGGGACGCCATGGGGCAAGCGTTGCGTATCCAGGAAGATGCAGTCGTCGCAGAACATGCGTCGGTGAAATACCGTTCGCGGGAAGTGCCGGGGGATTGGTACGTCGACCCAGCGGATCCGGAAGCGGCAGACCGCTACAACCAAAATGTGCAGGACTCCTTGGAGGATCAGGCAACTGCCCTCCTGGCCGCACACGAGGCGCTGATCGGGGACCTGCCTGCAGGGCCGGAAGAAGACTTGGACGATCCTCCCATGGAGGTTCGTCGCCCGCTGGAAACACCGGGCCAGCCTGTATGGATCGGCCTTCCGGGCCAGGGTGACTTCGATGACGAAGGTGAACTTGGCTGGCAGACTGATGCGCTCTGTGCTCAAACGGATCCGGAGGCTTTCTTCCCGGAAAAGGGCGGGTCCACCAGGGACGCCAAGAAAGTCTGCGGGGCGTGCAACGTCCGTTCGCAGTGCTTGGAGTACGCCCTCGCCAATGACGAGCGGTTTGGGATTTGGGGCGGACTCTCTGAGCGGGAACGTCGTCGGCTAAGGAAGCGAGCGGTCTAATTCTCAAGGAAGTTCACGTTACCGCCGTTGTGGTTTCCCACAACGGCGGCGACTATCTCCCCAGGACACTGGCGGCACTGTCGGACCAAACCCGTCCGGCAGATGCCGCCATTGGCATTGATACTGGCTCCACGGATCATTCGCTGGATATGCTTCGCGAAGCCTTCGGCCAAGCCAATGTCACCACTTTCGCGCAGGCAAAATCCGGCTTCGGCGCAGCTGTTCAAGCGGGCTTGCACGAGCTGGCACCTGACAGGGGCGTGCCCGGCGATGATGCTGGAAACCGCCCTGGCACTGTTGACTGGATTTGGCTCCTTCACGATGACGCCGCCCCGGCGGCTGACGCCTTGGCGGAGCTTCTGCATGCCGTGGAAAGGGCGCCGTCGGTAACGGTGGCCGGTTGCAAGCAGCTCGGTTGGGACAATGAGCGGCACCTCGTGGATGCCGGGCTTTCCACCAGCCGCTGGGCCGAGCGCCTGACACTGATCGACGCCGACGAAGTGGATCAGGGACAATACGACGCCCGCACGGACACCTTCGCGGTGAATTCCGCCGGAATGTTGATCCGCCGGGATGTGTGGGAGTTGTTGCAGGGCTTTGACCCCGCGTTGCCCGGCAGCGGCGATGACGTGGACTTCTGCTGGCGCAACTGGCTCGCCGGCAACCGGGTGGTAGTGGTTCCCAGCGCCCGGATGTTCCACGTGGAGCACCGGCCCCATGGCCTGGGCACTTCATCTGCGGCACGTAAAGCCCAGATTCATTTGCGTCTCAAGCACACCCCCTGGTGGAACGTTCCGTTCCAAGCGCTGGGTGCGGTCTTCGGTGCCGTGGTCCGGCTGATGCTGAGCATTCTGGTCAAGGAACCGGGGTACGGTTTCTCGCAGTTCACGGCAACCTTTGCCGCCCTGATGCGTCCTGTAGCCATCGCTCGGGGCCGCCGTGTTGCCGCCGGAACCCGCCGCGTCCGGCGTGCCGTGGTCCGGGGCCTCCAAAAGTCAACCCGCGAAGTCCGTGCCAACAGGCGGTCCCTGTTGGAGGCCATCCGTCCCGGCGATGAATCGTCAGCGGTCTCGGACCTCCTGGCACCGGAACCCAGCGGGGATGCCGCCGACGACTTTGTTGCGCTGGCAACCAATGAACGCGGGTGGGTAGGAACAGGTGCAGCCGCAGCAGCCCTGCTGGCCCTGGCCGCTTCCCTTATTGGCCTGCTGGGCCTGGTGCGCTCCGGAATTGTGGCCGGTGGCGGCCTCATCCCGCTGTCTGAAACGCCCGGAGACATCTGGGCCAATGCCTCCACATGGTGGATTTCCCTTGGCGCAGGCCTGCCGGGCCACGGCGATCCCTTCGGTTACGTGTTGTGGCTGTTGTCCCTCTTTGGCGGAGGGGACGGCAACCCGGCCATGGCTTGGTTGCTGGTCCTGGCCATGCCACTCTCTGCCATTGGCGCATGGTTTGCTGCCGGGGCTTTGACGACGAAGCGCCGTTTCCGGACTGTTGCTGCCTTGGCATGGTCTGCCGCTCCTGCGCTGCTGGTCGCGATCAATGAGGGCCGCGCTGGTGCCTTGATTGCCCATGTGATGATGCCGCTGCTGCTGCTGGCACTCCTGCGTGCCTCAGGATCCGCGATCGGTCAAGGACGTTCACATCAGGGAACAGCCCTGACCCGGCGCCCTGCTCCCGTTCTCGGAAAGCCGGGCATCAATGGGACACCGTCGTGGACCGCCGCCGCCGCCGGCGGGCTTGCAATGGCCATTGTTACCGCCTCGGCACCGTCGCTTCTAGGACCCGTTGTTGTTGCGGTAGTCCTGTCCGCCGTCATCCTGGGACAGCGCGGCAAGACGCTGTGGTGGTCTCTTCTTCCCACTGTTGCGCTGTTCGTGCCGTACGGAATTTCGGTCCTGGACAGGCCGCGTGCCCTCCTGGCTGATCCCGGACTGCCCCTGACCTTCGACGCCGCGCCGATCTGGCAGCAGCTGCTGGGGCAGCCCTTGGCATTCGACATCGACGGCGGCTTGACCGGCTTGGCGATCTTCGGCCCGGGCGCAGCACCCTGGGCTTTGCTGCTTGCGCTGCTGGTCAGTGCGCCGGTCCTGGTCCTCGCTGTGGCGGCCCTGTTCCTGCCCGGCAAGCGGACGGCGCTGGCCAGGGTGTTCTGGTTGGCAGCGTTGGCTACCTTGGCGAGTAGTTGGTTGGTGGGGCATGTCGCCACCGGCGTCAACAACGACGTCATCGTGGGGCCCTTCACCGGCCCGGCGGTATCAGCTGCCGGCATGTTGTTGCTCGGTGCTGCCGTTACAGGCGCTGACAAGCTCTTTGGTGCGCCTCGCCGCACGACTGATACCAGCGGCCCTAGGATTCCTTTGCAGCGTGTGGCTTCCGGGCTTGTCCTCACGCTCCTCGTGGCCGGGCCGCTGGCAAGCATGGGCGCCTGGGCGGCCCAGAACGTTCTCCAGCCCTCGCCGGCCCCTGGTGCGTCCACGTCAGCCAACGCGGCCGAAAAGAAACCGTCCTCCTTGGGGACCGAACGCCAGGTATGGGCAGTGGACACCGGCACTTTGCCGGCCACCGCGGTCGATCGCGGACAGGGGCCTGAGCGTACCCGGACGCTGGTTATCACCAGTGGAGAACAAGGTGCCTTTACGTCCTCATTAATGCGCGGAGCCGGCACGACCCTGGACAGCTTGTCCACCATCGCTTCGGCCCGCACCATCATCGGCGCACCGGGCCGCGAGGAAATTGTGGACGATGACGCCGCCACGGCATCGCTTCGGCGGGCAGTGGCCACCATCGTGGCAAGCAGTGGAGTGGACCCGCGCGCTGACCTTGAACAACTTGGAGCGGGATTCGTAGTCCTTAAGGCCGCCGACAACGCAGCCCAACTGACTGCAAGCAGGATTGACGCCGTCCCAGGCCTGGTGGCTGTTGGACAGACGGACGCCGGATGGCTGTGGCGGGTCTCGCCGCGGAACCAGCCGGCCGCCGCGGCTGCAGAGACCACGCACCGCATCCGGATCGTTGATTCCAAAGGGACGACGGTTGCCAACCTCCCGGCCGAAGAAGTATCCGTGGATGCGACCGTTCCTGCAGGTGGGGAGGGCCGCAAGCTGGTGATGGCTGAACGCTCCGACCCCGGCTGGACGGCCTGGATGGATGGAAGGCAGCTCAAAGCCGCTACGTCCGGATGGTCGCAAGCCTTTGAGCTCCCCGCCAACGGTGGTGAGCTGGAAATCCGTTACACCAACCCTTGGGCTTTGTGGTTCGGCCTGATGCAGGCCGTGGTGATGGGGCTGACGCTGCTGCTGGCCATACCTGTGCCGGCGCGACGCACCCGAACCGGCATGTCGAGGGACGAAGTCTCCCTCCGTAAGGAGTACAGCAGTGTCTGAGGACCAGAAACAGCCAGCTGAAGGTAAACAGCCAGCTGGAGGTAAGTCGTCACGTAGTGCAGGCAAAGGGGCTCGAAGTTCCAACCGGGGCGTTGTGACCGGGGTCCTCTCCGCGGTAGCCATCCTGGCAGCCGGCGGTGGGGCCGTCGCGGCGACCTCGATGATGCCCGAACCTTCCGGCGGAACCACCATGGACATCCGGCAGGCCGATGTTCCAGCGGGACGGGCACTGGGCGTGTGCCCGGAGCCTGCCCGGCTTGTCAATGGAACCGTGGTGGGAACCGATGCAGAGTTCAGTCCCGTGTCCACTACAGCCGCCAGTGCCCTGAATGCGGTGGTACTCAGCAACCCGGCCGGTACGGTTCCGGGAAGCAAGGTGACAACGTTGGATGGAGCCGCTGTTGCTGAGATTGCGAAGGCTCCCACCAGCACTCCGACGCCAACTGCCGGACCTCCGGTGTTATCCGCCGCAGTGGCATCTCTTTCTCCAGTGACGGCTCCGGCCGTGGTGGGGGCAGATCCGCTGGGGAACGAACAAGCCTCAATGGCTGCCAACCTTAGCTACTCCGCCACCGATGGAGACCTGCGCGGCCTCGCTTCGGCCCAATGCCAATCGCCGGGAAACGATGCCTGGCTCCTGGGCGCCAACACGGCAGTGGGACGCACGGCAGTCCTGAACCTCAGCAATGCCTCGGAGACTCCGGCCACCGTGAACCTTGACCTTTTCGGGGAGCAGGGCCAGATCCAGGCACCCGGGGCGCGGGGACTCCTGGTAGCTCCCGGAACCACCCGCTCTGTGAACCTTGCAGGACTTGCCCCCAGTGAATCGCAACTCGCAGTCCACGTGCGCAGTACTGGTGGCCCGGTTGCTGCGACCATCCAACAGAGTGTCTTGCGCGGGCTCGCTCCCGGCGGTGTCGAATACCTTGCCCCTGGCTCCGGTGCCTCGAACCTGCAGGTGATGTCCGGCGTCGACATCCAGGACCCGGCGGCTACGAAAGCGCTGGCGGCTAAATCCGGTTTCGCCGATGCCTCGCCGGCGCTGCAGATCGCCGTCCCGGGTTCCACCGATGCCGTAGTGCAGGTGAGCCTTTACGGGGCCAACGGCGAACGGAAAGTACCCAGCGGGGGAGTGGTCACGGTCAAAGGTGGATCCGTAGCCACCGTGGATCTCGAGGGCATACCGGCCGGCACCTACACGGTCAAGGCCAGTTCCGATGTTGCCTTTGTGGCCTCGGCCCGGGTTACGCGGGGGGCCAAAGCTGAGGAAGCCACCGATTTTGCCTGGTCACCTTCCTCGGCCCGCCTCGGCAGCCAACACCTGGTGGCCGTACCCCGGAACGGGCAGCGGTATTTGAGCTTCGGAGTTCCCGAGGGGCGCGGCACGGTGACTTATGCTCCTGTGACCGCTGACGGTGCTGTGGGGAAAGCAGTTGACGTGGACATGTCCGGTGGAACCACATCGTTGATCGAACTCCCGGCAAAGTCCGGTGATTCGGTGGTGGCGGGGTATGTAGTGTCAGCCTCCGGCGACCCCATCTACGGTGCACTGGTCCTCGGTACCCAAGGGCGCGCGGACATCTCGGTAGTAGCTATCCAGGATGCGGCTGCCGGACTTGAAAAGGTCCCGGTCTCCGTCGGTTACTAGCGGGTTTTAGTCGGCTACTGGCCGGTGTTACTGGTACCGGCGGCGGTAGACGGGATCAAGGGTCTCCGGGGGCACGCCCAGCATTTCAGCGGTGTACTCCACCACGACGTCGTGCACCAGGTCCTGCAGTTCGTCCCGGCTGCCGCAGCCTTGCTCCACCACGCGGCGGTACACAGTGATCATGGGTGCTTCGCCGCGGCCGCCTGGCGTATAGGAGCCCAAGGGGGCACGGCTTCCCTGGGCAACGAGTTGTTCAAGGTTGGGCGGGATCTCGTCGACCGCAAACAGGACACCGTCCAGTTGCTTGCCCCACATGTCCTGGAGCCGCTCCGCAGAGTCCAGAACCATGTCATCAAAGCGCTCTGCGCGGGTTCGGAAGCCGGGAAGGCTGGGGAGCATGAGTTCTCCCCGCAGTCCCCGGCCATGGCGGTTGCGCCGGCGCCGCCGGAAACCCCTCGCGCCCGGACCGGCGTGTTGCTCTGCCTGATCGCCATCGGCGTCAGTCCACCGGATGTTGAATCCGGGAACATGTGGCTGTGACTGCATATATCGACTTTAGTCCCGGCGACCCGTCTGCGCGACATCATGGCCCGCACAGCGGCGAGTTACCGGCAGAGGGGCCATCTTCGCGGGGCCACGGGCATCCAATGCCACAGGATGGAGCCAAGTGGCGCTAATCTGGGATGTTGTGGGTGCCATTCGTCAGTGTTCAAGATCAGCCTGCCGCCAGTCAGCGGTGGCTACTTTGACGTACGTGTACGCCGAGTCCACCGCTGTCCTTGGTCCATTGGCCACCTATGCCGAGCCGCACGCCTACGATCTTTGCTCACAGCACGCCGAGAGCCTGACCGTTCCGCGGGGCTGGGAAGTGCTCCGGCTGGCTATGCCTGCCACGCCGCCCGAACCCGGCCCCAATGACCTGTTGGCCCTTGCCAATGCTGTCCGTGAGGCGGCTTCGGCAGCCCCTGAAACTCCTGCACGGCAAAGCCACCCGCAGATGGAGCCACCGGCAGCAATCGAGGGGACCCGTCGCGGGCACCTTCGCATCCTCCGCGAGCCCTCCTGACCCGGTAACCGAAGGTCCGGGCCTTGGGCTTCGGACGCAATTCGACGCCGCGCTGCAAACCCACTGATCCTGCGCGGTAGTCTGGAATCTGCAGATAACATCCGCCAGCTGCGCCACGTAGGCGCCACCCAGGGAGCATCATTCATGCCAAAGGTCAGTCCTGAACTGTTGTCCATCCTGCGCTGCCCCGTGACGGGTTCACCGCTGGTCCAGGAGGGCGAGGAACTGGTCACCGTTCCTGAAGACTCCAATGGCGGGAAGCTCCGCTACGCGATAGAGGACGGCATCCCGTTGCTCCTGCCCCCGGAACTCCTTGCCGCGGCCAATGCTGCCACTTCCGGCCAGCACGATTCCAAGGCTTAGCCCCCGCTTCTTCACTCATTCCGCACGGTACCCCTAAGGATTTCCATGACTTTTGACTTCAAAGTTGCCGACATTACCCTTGCCGAGGCCGGCCGCCACCAGATCCGGCTCGCCGAGCACGAGATGCCGGGGCTGATGTCACTCCGCGCCGAATTCGGTGCTTCGCAGCCACTCAAGGGTGCAAGGATCGCCGGTTCCCTGCACATGACGGTCCAAACGGCTGTGCTCATTGAAACCCTCACTGCCTTGGGGGCGGAAGTTCGCTGGGCCTCCTGCAACATCTTCTCCACCCAGGACGAAGCCGCTGCCGCCGTCGTTGTTGGCAAGGGCACACCGGAGAACCCGCAGGGTGTCCCGGTTTTCGCCTGGAAGGGCGAGACACTGGAAGAGTACTGGTGGACTGCGGAGCAGATCCTCACCTGGCCCGGGGCTGATGCAAACCCGGAGTTGGGTCCCAACATGATTCTCGACGACGGCGGCGACGCCACGCTGCTGCTGCACAAGGGCGTCGACTTCGAAGCCGCAGGCGCCGTTCCCACGGCCACCGAGGATGACCCGGAGGAGTACGTCCTCATCCTGGACCTCCTGCGCCGGACCCTTGCCGCTGATCCGCAAAAGTGGACCCGCCTGGCCGCCCGCATTGAGGGTGTCACCGAGGAAACCACCACCGGTGTCCACCGGCTGTACCAGCTCGCCGAGCAGGGCAAGCTGCTGTTCCCGGCCATCAATGTCAATGACTCCGTCACCAAGAGCAAGTTCGACAACAAGTACGGCATCCGCCACTCCCTGCCGGACGGCATCAACAGGGCAACGGACGTCCTCATGGGCGGCAAAGTTGCTGTCGTTTGTGGCTACGGCGACGTCGGCAAGGGAGCTGCCGAGGCCCTCCGTGGCCAGGGCTCACGGGTCATTGTTACCGAGATTGACCCCATCTGCGCCCTCCAGGCCGCCATGGACGGATACCAGGTTGCCAAGCTGGAGACGGTGCTCGCCCAGGGCGACATCTTCATCACCACCACGGGCAACAAGGACGTCATCATGGCCGAGCACATGCTGGGCATGAAGAACAAGGCAATCGTGGGAAACATCGGCCACTTCGACAACGAGATCGACATCGCCGGCCTGGCAAAGATCCCGGGTGTCAAGAAAGTGGAGATCAAGCCGCAGGTCCACGAATGGGTGTTTGAGGAGGGCACGGACTCCGAGCGCTCCATCATCGTGCTGTCAGAGGGCCGCCTCCTCAACCTGGGCAATGCCACGGGACACCCGTCGTTCGTGATGAGCAACTCCTTCGCCAACCAGACCATCGCGCAGATCGAACTCTGGACCAAGAAGGACCAACCCGCGGGCGAACGCGAATACGGGAAGCAGGTTTACGTGCTTCCCAAGATCCTGGACGAGAAGGTCGCACGGCTCCACCTCGACGCACTTGGCGTGGAGCTGACGGAACTGAGCAAGGACCAGGCCGACTACCTTGACCTGGACGTTGCCGGCCCCTATAAGCCGGAGCACTACCGCTACTAAAGGGTTCCACCGCAACTCAAATCGATGGTGAAAGGCCGGCGCGCGATCAGCGTTGCCGGCCTTTCGGCTAGAATTGGGTGTTCAGTAATGCTTGCGGGGGACAGGATGATGGGAACCATGACGGAAGTCGCCACACGGAAAAAGGGCAAAATCCTTGCCATCATAGGAGTCTGCGCAGCTATTGCGGTGGGCGGCATTGGCGTGGTTGTGGTGCCTGGACTCCTTGCCGGTTCTTCCCAGGACAGCAGCGCTGCACCCTCTCCCACGCCTACGGTGGAAGCCAAGCCCGTAGAGCTGGGCATCACCCCGCTGGACGGCGCACTTGAGTGGAATCCGGTGGTGGGACCCCAAATCAAGGCTGTCAACGGCAAGGTCAAAGACGTTGTTCTGGCTCCCGTGGACGGTGGCACCCCTGTCCAGGGCAAGACCAGCCCGGATGGGAGCACCTGGACCACCCAGGAAGTCCTGAAGTTCAAGACCCAGTACAGCTATTCCTTCACTCTGGTGGACACCGCCGGGAAGGAAACCAAGAAGACCCAATCGTTCACCACCGTATCGGCTGCCTTTGAGGCGGACGCTTCCGTCTATCCCCGGAATGGGACCACGGCCGGATCCGGCCAGCCCATCGAGATCAACTTCAGCGAGCCCGTGGTGGATAAAGCTGCCATGGAGAAGCGCGTTGCCATAACGGTCTCTTCCGGCCAGCCGGTTGCCTGGCACTGGTATTCAGACAAGAAAGCCAGGATCCGGCCGGAGGCGTTCTGGGCCTCGGGCACCACTGTCACCGTGGACATGAAACTCCTGGGCGTCGATTTCGGTAACAAGATGATCGGCAATGCCGACGTAGTCTCGACCTTCACCACCGGTCCCCAGCGCGTGGCCGTTGTGGACGACACCACCAAGACCATGAACGTGTACTCCGACGGGCAACTGGTCCACACTGCACCTGTGTCGCTCGGAGGCGAGGACTGGCTCTCTCCCACGGGCTATGCAGTGATCCTGGAGCAGGAGCGAAAGTCCAACTTCAACGCCGGGAGCATCGGGCTGAAGCCAGGCGATAAGGGCTACTACGCACCGATGGTGGTGGATTACGCAAACCGCCTGACGTGGTCCGGCGTGTACGTGCACCAAGCACTCGAATCGGCGTGGGGAGCCATCGGACGCGTAAACGTCTCCCACGGCTGCGTGGGCCTGCTGCCGGACGACGCAGCCTGGTTCTTCAACAACATGAAGACCGGCGACGTGGTCCAGATCCTGAACACCGGAGCGCCGGCAGTAGAGCCGTTGGAAGGCTTCGGCGACTGGAACATCCCTTGGGCAAGTTACGCCCAGCGCTAGCCCAGCGTTATAATTGGCCGCAGTGATTATCTCCTGCGCGCTTTGACGAAAACACACTGTGCCGACCACGCGTCGGCCCTTCACTTTGTGCTGCCCTCCATGGTGATTCCGGGTGTCCCTGCGGGGAACCCACGCACGGGTTCCCCGGCCCTTTCCACCGGACCCTTTTTCATCACATGGAGCACAAATGACACTTTCACCTACCCTCAGCCCGGACTGCAGTAACTGTTTTGCCCTCTGCTGCACGGCGCTCGGATTCGCCCGTTCGGCTGACTTCGCCATCGATAAACCGGCCGCGACGCCGTGCCCGAACATGGCCGCCGACTTTTCCTGCGCAATCCACCAACGGCTCCGGCCCCGTGGATTCCGCGGCTGCACCGTCTTCGACTGCTTTGGCGCAGGCCAGGTAGTGTCCCAACAAACCTTTGGGGGCACGAGCTGGAAGGAGAGCCCTTCCCTGGGGCAGTCGATGTTCGCCGTGTTCAAAGTGGTGAGGCAACTCCACGAAATGCTCTGGTACCTGGTCGAAGCCCGGCAACGGACCTTCGATCCGGACCTGGCGATGGCAGCGGAGAGCCTGTCCGGGCGCATAGCAGCCATCGCCCAAGGCGACGCAACCGCGATCCTGGACACCGACGTCGAGACCCTGCATATGGAAGTGCGGGTCCTCTTGATGGAGGTCAGCGAAGAACTACGGGCCTCCTACGGAGCCGAGGACACGCAAACGCACGACGTCGGTGCTCACCGGAACGGTGAACACAGTGGCGCCGACCTGATGGGCGCGGACCTGGCGAACCAACGCCTCTGCGGATCCAACTTCCGGAGTGCCTACCTGATCGGAGCAAACCTCAGGAACAGCGACCTCACTACGGCAGACCTCCTGGGAGCCGATCTACGCGGAGCCCAGCTCCACGGAGCGGACCTCTCCAAGGCCCTCTACTTGACCCAACCCCAAGTCAACGCCGCCGAAGGAAACCCCGCCACCCTCCTGCCGCACAGACTCACTAGACCAGACCACTGGCGCTAAAGCCTGCAACCGGGACAAGCCGGTGGCAGGCACTAACCGTCAGTGAACGGCAGCTTTTGCAGCCGCTCGCCGATTGACGCGTTCCGCTTCTCCGCCTGGCGCAGGCGCACAAGTTCACGGTTGCGGCGTTCCCCGAGGACTGCTCCGATGTAGTCCTCGGGGATTGTCCCGCCGGGCGGGGGAGGGGCGACGTATTTGGCGAGTTCGGAGGCAATGGCCGTAGCCATGTTGACCCGGGATGCCGGGGCCATGAGGTAGGCCTGCTGCACGAAGGTACCTGCCCTGCGCGCGGTGGCGTCGGGGACCCTGCCGATATCTGCCATAGCGGCCCAGCCCTGCAGGTAGTGCGGCGCCACAGGCATGATGCGGGGTTTGGAGGGGACGCGTTGGCGGAGCGAGTAGGTTCCGGCCACAATGTCGCCGAGGCGTTTGGACCGGTCGTTGAACAGTGCCACGCCGGTCGCCAGGCCGCCGAAGGTCAAATAGATTTCCAGGACGCCAAGCAGTCCACGGATGAGCGCCTGCCGAAAGCGGATGGAACCGCCGTCGTCGCGCACAATCCGTAGCCCGGTGGCGAGCTTTCCCAGGGAGCGTCCACGGGTGAGGGTTTCCACTGTGACGGGAACAATGACGATGGAGAGGACAACACTGCCCAGGATCAGTGCGCGAATTGCGGCGTCGTCGAGGTCCTCTGATGCAACGCCCACCAGGATGATGAGGAGTATGGCCAGAACAATGTGCGAGACGACGTCGATGACGAGGCCCAGCGCGCGGGCAGCGAAGGATGCCGGGCGCAGTTCGAGGACCACTGCCTCGCCTGTGATGATTGAACTCATGCCAGCCCCCATGCCTTCCCAACGGTGCAGGCGCGTGGCGTGCCCGCATCATCGAGTCTAGCGGCGGGACCCACCTCTTGGGCGGACTGAGGCGCTAGGGTGGTGCCGTGGACATCGACGCCTTCTCGGCCGTACATGGGGACAAATGGTCCAGGCTGCATTTCCTTGCGCATAAGCGCCGCCTCACGGGGTCTGAAGCCGACGAATTGTTGCGGCTCTATCAGACCGTGTCCGGGCATTTGTCCCTGATCCGCTCGGTTGCTCCGGAGACTGCGTTGTCCGCCACCCTATCTGCAGGGCTGGCGCAAGCCCGGACCAGGTTCACCGGGGCGCGCTCGAATTTCATGGAGGACCTGGCACGCTTTTTTGTGATCTCCTTACCAGCCGCGTTCTACCGGATCCGCTGGCTGACCCTTTGGTGCGGGGTGGCTTTCGTCCTGGTGGCAGGCGCGTACGCCGTGTGGATTGGAACGTCGGCGGAGGCGCTGCGGGCGGTGGCAAGTGACGCCAAGGTCCAGAAGTACGTAGAGGAAGACTTCATCAACTACTACTCGGAGAACCCTGCGGCCTCTTTCGCAGGTGCCGTGTGGACCAACAATGCCTGGATCTCAGCGCAGGCCGTGGCGTTTGGAGTGACCGGATTCTGGGTCCCGTACATCCTGTTCATGAACGCCCAAAGCGTGGGCGTGGCAGCCGGCCTCTTCCTGGCTACGGGGAAAATGGATGTCTTCTTCAGCTACATCCTCCCGCACGGACTGATGGAACTGACGGCGGTGTTCATAGCATGTGCTGCCGGCCTCAGGATTTTTTGGGCCATGGTGCGGCCAGGTCCGCGGACCCGGCTGCAGGCTGTTGCTGACGAAGGGCGTTCGCTGATCACCGTTGCCTTGGGGCTGGTGCTTGTCCTCCTGGTCTCTGGAATGGTGGAAGGTTTCGTGACGCCCAGTGCTTTGCCAGTGTGGGCCAAGATCGCCATAGGTGCGGCGGTTTTGGCCGCCTATTGGGTCTACACGTTGGTGCTCGGCGGAAGGGCCGCCCGGACAGGTGTCACCGGGGACCTGGACGCCAACGACGCCGGATATCGCAGCATCGCCGCGTAGACCTTACAGTTACGTTTCGATCCGGTCCCAGCCGGGGTGGCACAGCGTGTCAGCCTCGGACCGGGCGGTAGGCTCGAATGCAGACAAGAGATCCGGCAGTACGCATTCGCCGGTGGATGCCTACGGAAGTGAAACCGCTGTGAGCGACAAGAGCCCAAAACCACAAGAACCGGACACGGACGTCCATGAGGACCCCAACGAGCCGGCCTTCGACTGGATGAAGCCGAAGACCTCCAGCGGTGCCTCTCCGGCGGCTGACCCGAAGGCGGCCCCCACGACGACGACTTCCAGTGCGGTTGACTCCGCACCGGCGGTTGCCACAGGGGCGACGCCCGCTACCGCGACACCAGCTACGCCTGCCGGTGGCCAGCCCGGAAGCCGTGCCGATCGCAAAGCTGCAGAAGCGGCCGACGCCGAGCCCGAACCCCCGCTGTTCGCTGACACTCTTGCCGATACCGCCTCGGAGAAAGAGTCCTCGCACTATTCGGAACCCTTGCCGACGTCGGCCCTTCAGGTCCGCCCGCCCGAAGAAGAAGTAGCCCGCCGCAACGCTGAACGTGAGCAGGCCGCCAAGGTCAAGCCGATCGGACCGCGCGTCTTCCAGGTTCTGTTGGCTGTGTTCTACCCGGTCATCCTCCTGGTGCTCGCCGTCAGGGCTGTTACCAGCCCCCTGTTCCTGTGGGTGGAGTACAACCGTCCCGGTTTTCCGGGCGATGGTTACGGATTCAGCACAGATGACCGCATGACCTACGGTTCATACGCCGTGGACTACCTCAGCAACTGGGCTGGTCCGCGATACCTGGGTGGTTTGGTCAACCAGGATGGCACCAAGCTTTTCCAGGACAGCGAAGTGGCGCACATGGCCGACGTGAAGCTGGTCATTTTGTCCTCCTTCGGTGCCGGACTGCTGCTCATTATCCTCAGCATCATCGCCATCCTGTACCTGCGGAAGCGCAGCAACGGCGGCATCCGCCGAGGTCTCTTTGCAGGGTCGATCGTCACTTTGGTCATCATCATTGGCCTCGCAGTCCTGGCGGCCCTGAGCTGGGAGCAGTTCTTCACCGAGTTCCACCGGATCTTCTTCGCCAATGGAACGTGGACGTTCTCCCTGGAAGACACTCTTATCAGGCTCTTCCCGGGACAATTCTGGATCGACGCCGGCATCGTCATCGGCGCGTTGGTGTTCCTCGTGGCTACGGTGACGTTCATCTTCACCTGGCCCACCAAGCGGCGCCGGGGTGCTGACACAACGGCTGATCAGCCCGAGGTTTTGGACGACGACGCGGCCACAGACGATACGGACAACCTCAGCAGGGAATCAACTGACGCCAGGCGCTAGCAGGGCCCACTGCGCGGCGTGCCCTGGGGCGCCAGAACACGTGCCGCTACTTCTCGTAGAGCTTCTCCACAGCGGCCCGGAAGTCGTTGACCACCGAAGCCCGCTTCAGTTTCAGGGACGGCGTGAGATGCCCCGACTCGACACTGAGTTCGGCTGTGATGAACACGAACTTACGGATCGATTCAGCCGCAGAAACGAGCTTGTTGGCCTCGTCCACAGCGGACTGAACGGCCGCTTTCACCCGGTCATCACCGGCCGCTTCGGCAGGTGACAAAGCACCGATCTTGTTCTCGGCGCACCAGTCGTCAAGTCCTTCAGGATCCAGGCTCACCAGTGCGGCCACGAAGGGACGGCCGTCTCCCACCACCACGGCCTGGCCCACCAGTGGGTGCTCGCGGAGCTTCTCCTCCAAAGGTGCGGGCGCCACGTTCTTACCGCCGGCAGTGACCAGGAGGTCCTTCTTCCTGCCGGTGATCGTCAGGAAGCCGTCGGCGTCCAGCTCGCCGAGGTCACCGGTACGGAAAAAGCCATCAACAAACGCAGCCTCGGTGGCCTCCTCATTGGCATGGTAGCCCTTGAAGACACCGATGCCCTTGACCAGCACCTCACCGTCCTGGGCCACCCGGATGGTGGTGCCGGGAAGGGGGATCCCCACCGTACCTATTCGGGTCATGCTGGGAGTGTTGACGGTGCACGGGGCAGTGGTCTCCGTCAACCCGTATCCCTCCAGCACAGGCACGCCTGCACCATGGAAGAAATGGTTGTCCCGAAGACTCAGCGGGCTGGCTCCGGAGACCGTGTAGCCGACCTGTCCGCCGAAAACCTCCCGGACTTTGGGATAGAGGAGCTTGTTGAACGCGGCATGCTTCATGCCCAGAAGCCACCCCGGCCCCGGTCCCTGCCCGCGTGCGGCGAGGTCCAACGCCGTCGAATATTCCACGGCGGTAGCCGACGCCGCAGAGAAGAGCGCTGCCTTTCCGCCCATGGCGGCCTTGTGGCCGGCGCCGGCGTAGACCTTTTCAAAAATGCGCGGCACGGCGAGCAGGAAGGTGGGCTTGAAAGTGCTGAGGTCCTCCATCAGTCCACTGGCTCCTGCGCTGTGGCCAAGCGTGATGCCAGCCGTGAGGCAGACTACCTGGACTGCCCTGGCCAGGACGTGCGCCAGTGGCAGGAACATCAGCGTCCGCGCACCCTGCTGCATCAGCAGCTCGGGGAGGAACGGGATGACGTTCCGTGCCACCAGGACAAAGTTGCCATGGGTGATTTCGCAGCCCTTGGGCTTGCCGGTGGTTCCGGAGGTATACACGATCGAGGCGATGTCGGAGAGGTTCGCTGCGCTGCGCTGGCGCTCCAGCTCTGAGTCCATAATGCCGACTCCGACGGCGGAGACGCTGGTCAGGTTGGGGGCGTCGCCGTCGTGGTCCATCCGGATGATCGTCACGGGATCATCGCCGATGGCCGCAGACCGGTCCACCAAGTTGTGCACAAGTCCGGCTTTGGCTGTGTCTTCTACAAAGATGCGCCGGGCGCCGGAATCGGCCAGGATCCACTCGATCTGGCTTGCCGAGGACGTCTCGTAGATGGGCACCGTAACACCTCCGGCCATCCAGATGGCGAAGTCCACCAGCGTCCACTCGTAGCTGGACCGGGACAACACCGCAATGGGGTCCCCGGGGTTGAGGCCTCCGGCAATCAGTCCTTTGGCCAGTGCGGTGACATCTGCGAGGAATCTGGCGGCTGAAACGTTGAGCCATCCATTGGCCGTTTTGTGGGCATACAGGGTGCCGAACGGATCCTTGGCGCAGCGTTCCAGGAGGAGGTCGGTCACGTTGGAGTCGGGGTCGGCCTCGACCAGAAGTTCCGTGCTGGCTTCCCTCACTGCTTGCCTCCTAGATCCACGACGGCATCCACATCCTCATCCGCCACTCCTGGTAGCTGATCACTTCCGCGGTCAGGACGGGGTAGAAGAACGCGGTCGCCACCACTGCCAGGACCACCACAAATCCCACCACGTAGAGCCCTGATCGACGCCGCCACGGAGGGTCGCTGCTGCGGCCCAGGACCAGGCCCAGCACGTAGGTCAGGCCAAGGACGAGGAACGGTTCAAAGGACACCGCATAGAAAATGAACATGGTGCGTTCCGGATACATGAACCACGGAAGGTACCCGGCGGCGACTCCAGCCAGGATGGCACCTGCACGCCAGTCGCGGCGGCCGGCCCACCAGAACAAAAGGACGACCAGCGCAATGGTTCCACCCCACCACACCACCGGATTGCCGACGGGCAGGATGGCCGAGGAACAGGTTTCCACCACGCAGCCAGGGGTGCCCTGTTTGGGGGTCTGGTAGTAGAAGGACGTAGGCCTGCCCATGACGAGCCAGGTCCAGGGGCTGGACTCGTACGGATGGTCCGAGCTGAGTCCCTGATGGAACTTGTACGCCTCCAAATGGTAATGGGCCAGGGACCGCACGGAATTGGGCAGCCAATCCCATCCCGGTGCAGGGTTGGTGGCCGCCCACTGCCGGTAGTAGGCATCCTTGGACAGGAACCAGCCCGTCCATGTAACTGCATAGGTGACCGCTGCTGCCGGAATAATGGTGACGAAGGCCAGGAGGCCGTCCTTGAGGATGCCGGCGCTGAACCAGCTGCGGATACCCGCGATACGCCGGGCGTTCAGGTCCCAGAGGACCGTCATCACGCCGAAGGCGGCTACGAAGAACAAAGCCGACCATTTGGTTCCCACGGCCAAACCGAGGCAGATCCCCGCAACCAGCCGCCACCAGCGCATTCCGAGCCATGGGCCGGCCACCAACTGCGTAGGGGAGGGGCGGCCCCGCGGGGAAGCAGCCGCCTGCGCGGCGAGCCGTGAAGCCAGACGACGGCGGCCGTCGTCGCGGTCCAACAGCAGGGCACCGAAGGCGGCAAGGATCCACAACGCAAGGAAAACGTCCAGCAAAGCAGTTCTGGAGAGCACCAAGTGATGGCCATCAATGGCCAGCAGGAGCCCGGCAACGGCGCCGAGCGTGTGGGAGCGGAACAACTTCAGGGCGATAAGCGAGACGAGGAATACGGTCACTGTTCCCGCCAGCGCTGCGGAGAAACGCCAGCCGAACGGGTTGTCGCCACCGAACAGCCACATTCCAAAGGTGATCATCCACTTGCCTACCGGCGGGTGGACAACATACTCCGGGGTGTTGAGGAGGACGTTGGGGTTGCCGGCATTGAAGGAGTCGTTGGCGTTGGCCGGCCAGCTGCGCTCGTAGCCGCTCACCAGATAGGAGTACGCGTCCTTGACGTAGTACGTCTCGTCGAACACCAGGCTGTGCGGAGCATCCAGCCGGAAGAAGCGGAGGATGCCGCCCAGCACGGCAGTGATGGTGGGGATCAGCCAGAACCACAGGCGCAGCGACGGCGGGTAGTCCCGCCAGCTCTGGATCCCGCCGATGAGGCGCTCCTTGAGGGCCTGGACGGTGTAAGCCTCTGCTGGCCGGGCTATCCACCGGTGGCCTTCCAGCCCGCGGCCGGGCAGCGTCGTGGCCTGCGTGTGATTGGCAGGCAGGGTCCGCCGTTGCCGCGTTAAGTCCCCGGGAACCGGGGCGGACGGTTGCTCCATGGTGTCCGCTGCAGCCGCGTCACCGGCTCCGGTGGTTGCTGGGGACGCCACAGGAGTTCCGGAAGTGCTGGCAGGAACGGGCGACTGGTTCACCCGCCCATGCTACCTTTCCATCCTTGCCGCAGCGTTGAGGTGCGGCGCTGGAGGCAGCGCGGCATTAGGCTTGGCAGGTGGACGAACAGCGCAGCACCCCGGACGAGGCACCTTACAGCGACGAACTGGACGAGGCCGTTCCTGCAGCCGGCGCCGGCGCAACTCCTGGCGTAGGCCGGATTGTGTTGGCTGCCACTCCCATCGGAAACGTGGGTGATGCGACCACGAGGCTGGTTGAACTCCTGGGGACCGCAGACATCGTGGCTGCAGAGGACACCAGGCGATTGCACCGGCTGGTGACGGCCCTGGGAGTGGAAGTCTCCGGACGGGTCATCAGCTACCACGAGCACAACGAGGCAGCCAAGACCGGCGAGCTCCTGGACCATGTGCGGGCAGGAAAGACCATCCTGATGGTCAGCGACGCCGGAATGCCCGCCGTATCGGACCCCGGGTTCCGTTTGGTGGAAGGCGCCGTTGCCGCGGGCTTGACCGTCACCGCCGTCCCTGGCCCCTCGGCCGTTCTGACCGCATTGGCACTGTCCGGCCTGCCAACCGACCGCTTCTGCTTTGAGGGGTTCCTGCCGCGTAAAGCGGGGGAGCGGAACTCACGTCTCGCGGACCTCGCGGACGAGCGCCGCACCATGGTCTTCTTCGAGGCCCCGCATCGGCTCGAAGTGATGCTCCGGGCACTCCACGAGCGCTTGGGTGCCGATCGCCGCGTAGCGGTGTGCCGCGAGCTGACCAAGACCTATGAGGAAGTTATTCGCGGAACCCTGCGCGACCTGCTCCAGTGGGCAGAGAACAACGAAGTCCGCGGCGAGATCGCCGTGGTAGTCGGTGGTGCGCCTGAACAGGAGCCCGGCAAACCCGAGGACCACGTCGCAGCCGTTAACGAACTCATCTCCCAGGGCATCCGCCTCAAGGAAGCCGTGGCAGCAGTGGCGGAGGACGCCCGCGTCAGCAAGCGGGAACTGTACTCGGCGGTACTCGCAGCGCGCTGATCGACGCTGTGCAGCTGCACAATTCAGCGCCTGCATGGCAGTGCGTGAAGGCGTAGACACTCCTTCTCACGGGGCAGTACGGTGGCAGTAATTCACGCCACTTCCGGCAACGAACCCCAGTGGTGCAATTCTCCAAAGCACCCAAGACGAAGGAGTCGCCATGACTGTCACGGTTGAACGCGAAAGCGAACTGCTGGCTTCCGTCCCCACCGGCCTGCTGATCAACGGTCAGTGGCGCCCGGCCGGATCCGGAAAGACCTTTGATGTTGAGGACCCGGCTACGGGCAAGGTCCTGCTCAGCATCTCCGACGCCGGTGCTGAAGACGGCGCTGCCGCCCTCGACGCCGCTGCTGCCGCCCAGGCCGATTGGGCCCGCACCGCCCCCCGCGAACGCGGCGAGATCCTGCGCCGCGCCTTTGAACTGGTCACCGAACGCGCCGAGGACTTCGCACTGCTGATGACCTTGGAAATGGGCAAGCCCTTGGCCGAGGCCCGCGGTGAAGTCACCTATGGCGCAGAGTTCCTGCGCTGGTTCTCCGAGGAAGCCGTCCGCGTGTCCGGCCGCTACTCTGCAGCCCCCGATGGCAAGAACCGCCTCCTGGTGCAGAAGAAGCCGGTGGGCCCCTGCCTGCTGATCACCCCGTGGAACTTCCCGCTGGCCATGGCTACCCGCAAGGTTGCCCCGGCCGTCGCCGCCGGTTGCACCATGGTGCTCAAGCCCGCCAACCTGACCCCGCTGACCAGCCTGCTGTTCGCACAGGTCATGCAGGAGGCCGGCCTTCCCGCCGGTGTCCTCAACGTCATCCAGACCTCCACCGCCGGTGCTGTCACCGGCCCGCTGATCAAGGATGACCGTCTCCGCAAGATCTCCTTCACCGGCTCCACCCCGGTGGGCCAGGCACTGATCCGCGAAGCCGCCGACAAGGTCCTGCGCACCTCCATGGAACTTGGCGGCAACGCCCCGTTCGTGGTCTTCGAGGACGCTGACCTGGACAAGGCCGTTGAGGGTGCCATCGCAGCGAAGATGCGCAACATGGGTGAGGCCTGCACCGCTGCGAACCGTTTCATCGTGCACGAGTCCATCGCCGACTCCTTCGCCGAGAAGTTTGCCGCCAAGATCGGCTCGCTCACCACTGCCCGCGGTACCGAGCCCGAGTCCAAGGTTGGCCCGCTGATCGACGGCAAGGCCCGCGACGGCGTTCACGCCCTGGTTTCTGAAGCCGTAGCAGGAGGTGCCACAGCCGTCACCGGTGGTGCCGCCGTCGACGGTCCCGGATACTTCTACCAGCCCACCGTGCTGAAGAACGTCGCGGCCGACGCCCGTATCCTCCAGGAAGAGATCTTCGGGCCGGTAGCGCCGATCATCACCTTCTCCACCGAGGACGACGCCGTTCGCCTGGCCAACAACACCGAGTACGGCCTGGTTGCCTACGTCTTCACCAAGGACCTCAACCGTGGCCTGCGCATCAGTGAGCGGATCGAAACCGGCATGCTCGGCCTGAACGCCGGTGTTATCTCCAACGCGGCGGCACCGTTCGGTGGCGTCAAGCAGTCCGGGCTGGGCCGTGAAGGCGGCTCCGAAGGCATCGAAGAGTACCTGTACACCCAGTACGTAGGTATCGCGGACCCGTACGCCGACTAAGCCTGCTCTTTCCACCAAGGAGCACGCCCGCCGCTCTCGCAACAAGAACGGCCGGTAAACGCAAGGGCCCGGTCCCGGGAACCACAAGTTCCTGGGGCCGGGCCTTTTGCTGTCTGCAGGATCCAGCGCCGCTGTGAGGTCGGTGGCGGTGTGAGGTCGGCGCCGGTGTGGCGTAGCGCAGCTGTGGCGTCAGTGCCGCTGTGGCGTCGGCGCAGCTGTGGCGTCAGCGCCGCTGGGGGAGCGCTCCCCGCAGCGTCCGCCACCACCGGGCAACCCCCCGCCCGGAAGCAGTACCGAGGGAACTTATGGCCCGGAACGGTGCGCCCAGCGCGTGCACCCACCGACGCATCATCGACGGCGGCAGCCAGTCGGCGCGGAAGCGCACCAGCCAGCGGGCATTGGTACGTAAGGATTCACGCACGACGGCGACGCGCGCCGCGGCCGCTGGCGCCGCCGACGGTGCGCTCCAACGGCCATAGCGCTGCCGCTCGAAATCCGAGGTGAGTGAGGCAACCGCGACGTGAGCGGCGTCGTCCATTCCTCCAGCTTCCCCGAGGGCTGTGCTGGAGCGAAGCCTTGCTGAGAAGTGCCTTGGCGTTTCGCTGGGCGTCGACGGCAAACCGTAGTCCGCAGCGAGGTCCTGCAGCTCCGCCCACGCCAGCTCAGGGACGGGATCCTTGAAGCCGGGCTCCAGGGCATCGGCGTCGTCGGCAGGCTTTTGGTTCAAGCGGCGCCGCCGCAGTATGGTCCGGCTCAGCCGCGGTGACCACAGGAACGCGAGCAGCAATACCACGCCTGCAGCCGCCGCGCCGATGACCGGCAGCGGGTTCGCGTTGGTTGTTCCCGCAGCGGGAGTTTCCACGCCCGGCAACGGAACAGGGGCCGGCGTGGCCGGGGCCGGGGTGGTCAGGACTTCTTTTTCGTCCGCATTGGTGCTGAGGTTGCCCGGAACGGAGGTTTCCGTAGCGTACTGGGGGACGACGCCGCGCGAAGGAGTGGGCTCGAACGGAACCCAGCCGAGGCCCTCGAAGTAGAGCTCGGGCCACGCATGGGCATCCCGGGCATCTACCTCGTACTCAGGGAAGGAACCCTGGCCCACCAACGCCACGGACTCGCCTGTCAGCCGGCCGGGTGCGTAACCCACGGCAATGCGGCTGGGAATACCCTCAGCCCGCGCCATGACGGCCATTGCCGAAGAGAAATGGACGCAGTAGCCACTCTTGACGGTAAGGAAGTCGGCCAGGACTGAGAGACCGTTGCCGTCGTAGCCGTTCTGCACCGGAGCCTGCAAAGAGTACGTAAATTCACCGGAGCGCAGGTATTTCTGGATGGCCAGTGCCTTGCCGTAGTTGCTGCTCTGGGAGGCAGTGACGGAATCGGCTGTTTGCCGCACGATGTCGGGAAGGTTGCCCGGAATCCGCAGGAAGTCCTCTGAGATGCCTTGGGGAGCCGCGGTGGCACGGGACAGGGATTCTGCCGTGATTTTCGGGGCGCCGGAAAACACCACATACCGCTGGGCACGGGTGGTGGTCTCGTTACTCATGATGCTCAACGTGGCAGGATCCCAGGTCCAGCGCCCATTAAGGCCGTTGACCGATGCTGGCGCGAAGGGAGCAGGAAGGTAGGGGCTGGTGAACAGGCCGGCATTGACCGACGTGACTGTGTTCACCACTTCGCCTTGGACCGCGTATCCGGTTTCGATCCTGTCGGCACCCGCGCGCCGCTGCGCTGTACGGTCATCCGGGGCCCAGGTTTCGCCGTCGAAGTGGTCAATGGTCACTGACCTCAGGTAAAGAGGGCCGCTGGCACTGGTTGCATAGGTGATGCGGCCCGATCCCGTGGGGCTCCGGAGGCTGTTGCCCAGCGTGATCATGGGGTTGAGTCCGTTGGAGGTGCCCCAGGGACTCAGCCGCGATCCTTGGGGAAAGGTCCCGGTCTCGAACCCCGGAATGGCCAGCGGAACCACCATGGTCAAGGCCAGCGCCAAGCCTCCGGTCACCAAGGAGCGCCGGAATTGGCCCGAGCCCCTGCCGGATCCGGACTGGAGCCTGGCATCAGGGGCAAACCAGTGGCTGCATCCCAAAATGAGGAGGTACCCAACAGTGGCGCCAATGAAACCGGCAACGCCCACGCTCTGCGGTTTGATGGTGGCCGGAACCACCATCACTGCCAGAAGGCCGATACCGCTGGCCGCGGGCATCGAAAGTGGCACTGCCAAAGCGTCGATCAGGATCACCAGGAGACCCAAACACGCGCACATGACGAAGACGATCCCCGCATTGGGAGCCACCGGGGCACTTTCGGAAACCACGGTCTCGGCAGCGCGTTTGACCAGGCGTCCGACGGCGGTAAAGGTCCCCGGAGTGGGGATGAAGCCCGCCAGGCTTTCCTGCCGGAAGAATGTGAAGCTGAGAATCCCCGCGAGCGAGGCGAACGAACCCAAGGTAGCCAACAGCGGTTTGGCCCGGAGTGCCCGGAGGAGGGCCAACGTCAGCGCAACGACCACCACTGTGGTGATCAAGGGCATGAACCAGGCCCACCCCCTGAGGACACCGTTCAAGGACAAGGCAGCGCCCAGGACGGCAACAACGATCGACCCTGCCATGACCCAGGGGTAAGGGCCGGGGCCCGGGGTCCGTGGGCGCGGGGACGCCGACGGCTTCGGCCCGGTGGTTCCGCCGGGAAGAACAGGGGCAGGGGACCCCCTGTGGGATGTTGCGGTCATCGGGGCACCGCCGCTCCACGGCGAACGTCCATGGCTGCTCCTGCCGCGGCCACGATTCCGCCTTCGTCAAAGGAAGACCAGGCAGCGGCCAACTGGGTCCTGGAGGTCACCACGGCCACACGCCAACCTGCCAGGCGCAGAATCTCCAGGACATCATCATTGTTCCGGTTGGCATCACTGACCATCAGGACAAACGCGTTGGCACCGTAGGCTGCCGCGGGCGCCAGCGACCGGGCCTCGGCAGGAGTCAGGGTGCCCAGCAGGGCAAGAAGCGGGCCGCGAAGGCGGTGGGCGGCCAGTTTGTCCATGAGCCGGTCATCGAAGGCGGAATCGGAGGCATCCGAGCTGGCGGGGGCCGCTACGGGGGCCGTTGCGGGGCCAGCGGCGCGGTCGGGCCCGTGGTTGTCTGCCCTGCGCTGGTCCGGCCTGCGCTGGTCCGGCCCGTGGTGCTCTGGCTTATGGTGGTCCGGCTTATGGTGCTCTGCGCGGGGGTGCCTGGGGCCGCTGAGTTCAATGGCGGCCAGCCCTTCGGCGATGGCCTGCAGCCCGCCGATGCCGGTGAATTCTTCGGTATCCGGCTCCGACGCCGATCGCGAACGGATGAACGCGGGGCTGCCGAAAACATCCAGTACACGCAAGGAGTAGTTTGATTCCGCCAGATGCGCCGCGATGGACATTGCCGCTGTTACCACCCATTCGAAGCCGGGGCTGGTCACCAGGTCCGAGTCCTCGTCATGGCCTCCGGACATGAAACCCGAGCCTGCTGCAAAAGCGGTGAAGCGCTGGTCAAGGATAAGGGTGGCCTCGGGGGTGGTCACCGATTCCTCTTGGCGGACCATGAGTTGGCCGTGACGTGCGGTAGCCGCCCAATGCACGCGGCGCATGGGATCGCCGTGCCGGTATTCGCGGGTCATGATGTCATCGTCGCTGGGGTTGGCCCTGATGCGCGTGGCTGTCACACCGTCGTTGCCGCGCGCACCTGCCAGCCCGGTGACAGGAAGTTCGACGGCGGCCGGCGTCACGGTGAGGATGTCGCCGTCGTCGATTGCATGCCGCCGCAGCGACAAACCGAAGGGGTCGCTGAACTCTGCCGTGACCGGACCTATGCGGAACTGTCCGCGCTTACCGGAGCGCAGATGGTATTCGTAACGGCTGGTTCCTCCGGACGCGGAGCGGGCCGGGAAGCGGAATGCCGGGGGCGAACCGAAGCGGGGAGGCAACTGCTCCTCCATGATGACGTGCCCCGTGGAATACGAGGACCGGGCAACAGCCAATCGAACGGTGGTGGTGCTGGAAGTCTCCACTGTGGAGGGATTGAACTCCCGGTACACCTGGAACTTGGGTTTCAGCACCCGTACCCCGGCCAGGGCCACGAGCGGCAGGATAAGCAACAAGACCGCCAGGGTCAGCAGATCCCGCCTCCCCATGACGTAGGCGCACCCGAGGGAGACGGCTCCGGCCGCCAGCAAGCCCCAGCCGCGATTGGTAAACAAGTGCTTGGGGAGCCGATCCACGAGCGCCATTACTGCCTCCTAGGCGGTGTGCCTGTCCCTGCGCCATGCGCCGGGTGGTTCCTGGGCAACCGGCAGGGCAGCCAGGATGCCCCGAAGAATGCTCTGCGGCGTATCACCGGAGCTCGCAGCTTTGCGGTCCAGGATGATCCGGTGCGCCAATACGGATTCGGCCACGTCCACCACGTCATCGGGCAGGACGAAGTCCCGGCCGTCCAATGCCGCAGTTGCCTTGGCTGCCCTCAGCAGCTGCAACAAGGACCGCGGGCTCGCGCCGAGGCGGAGGCGTGCGGAGTCGCGGGTAGCCCGCCCGATGGCAACGGTGTATTCCTTGATGGCCGTGGACACATACACCTGCTGCACGGCGGCGATCATGGCCGCGACGTCGGCGGCCGAGACCACGGGGGTCACGTTGACCAGGGGAGAAGCCGCCTGGTGCGTCTCCAGCATCTCGATTTCGGCTTCCTTGTCCGGATAGCCCATGGAAATCCTTGCCATGAAACGGTCGCGCTGGGCCTCGGGCAGCGGGTAGGTGCCCTCCATTTCGATGGGGTTCTGTGTCGCGACCACCATGAAGGGAAGTCCCAGCTGGTAGGAATGCCCGTCAACGGTGACCTGGTGCTCTTCCATGCACTCCAGCAGCGCGGACTGGGTCTTGGCCGAAGCACGGTTGATTTCGTCGCCGATGACTATGTTCGCGAACACTGCGCCGGGCCGGAACTCAAACTGCCGTGAGGACTGGTTGTAGATGGAGACACCGGTGACGTCCGAGGGCAGGAGATCGGGCGTGAACTGGATGCGGGAGACCGTGCAGTCCACGGTCCGGGCCAAAGTCTTTGCCAGCAGGGTCTTGCCTACGCCGGGAACGTCTTCCAGCAGGAGGTGGCCCTGGGCGAGCAACACTGTCAAAGCGAGCTTGGCGGCATCGGCTTTGCCATCGATGACCTTGCTGATGGATCCCAGGATGCGTTCGCTGGCATCGTGGAAGCGCTCCGCGTCCATGACCTGCGGCCTGTGTCCATTCAGTGCCGCACCATCCCGTGGCAGCGTACTGTAAGCCTCCCCTTGGAACGGGGTAGGTTCAACGGATACTTGTCGCTTGGACTCCATGGATTGCCCTTCAGCCGTGGCCACTGCATCAGCAATCATGGTGATGTGTTGCTGTTGTTGACCGTCTGTCCGTTCCAGACTACCCAGACATTGGTCGCCTCTGACATAGTGCCCGGGAATTTATGTGCCAAGTGGAATTTATCTCCGCGGGCCCGGCCACCACTCAGGGGGACCGCGGTCCGATTAAGGTGGGAGCATGTGTAATTCGCTCGCTCCTGCTCCGTACCGCGCACCATCCGGGGATACAGATTCCCGCAAGGAGTACCCGCCCCCACCGGAACCCCTTCCCGTCCCCGTCATGGACAACCACACGCACTTGGATTTCAGGCACGGGCTGATAGAGGTTTCCGTCAAGGACGCCATGGATTCGGCCGAGGCTGTTGGGGTGCAGGGAGCCGTCCAGGTGGGCTGCGACCTGGACTCCTCCCGCTTTACCGTCCAGGCTGTGGACGCGGACCCCCGCCTGCTTGGGGCGGTGGCGATCCACCCCAACGATGCCCCGGTCTACGCGGGGCGCGGCGAACTGGACTCGGCCCTGGCCGAGATCGAAGAGCTGGCGGGCCACCCCCGAATCCGCGCCATCGGCGAAACGGGGTTGGATTTCTTCCGGACCCACGGGGAAGGGCTTGTGGCCCAGCGGTACTCCTTCCGGCGACACATAGATATTGCCAAGCGGCTGGGATTGACCTTGCAAATCCATGACCGTGACGCCCACGACGACGTGGTGCAGGTCCTGATGGAAGAAGGCGCCCCGGAACGGGTGGTGTTCCACTGTTTCTCCGGGGACGAAGAATTGGCCCGGACCTGCAACCAGAACGGGTGGTACATGTCGTTTGCCGGCACCATGACATTCAAGAACGCCGGGAACCTTCGCGCAGCCTTGGCGATCGCCGAACCACGCCGGATCCTGGTGGAAACCGATTCACCGTTCCTCACGCCCCACCCGCACCGTGGACGGCCCAATGCCAGCTACATGGTTCCGTACACGGTCCGGTCCATGGCTGAAGTGACAGGAGATGACCTCTCCGAGCTCTGTTCGCGCCTGGCGGAAAACACGCTCCAGGCCTACGGTTCATGGGCCTAGGGCTGTGCTGGCGAGGTCCTTGGAGCACCTCGGGATGAATACCGGGTATGCAGAAGTCTTGGCTCGTTTATAACAGATCGGTTACTGTGTTAAACAAGTAGCCGGGGTCGGGGAAGGCCTTCGGACAACTGGGCCCGCTTAACACCGGCCTGAATCAGTTGAATGTAATTGGCGGCGCAGATGCCGGCAGCAAGTGTGGGACCAGGCTTTGTGCCTGGCCCCTCCGTTTTGCCGCTGGCATTATTTCTGTGCTTTTCCCCGTGCCCGGACGGTCTGAGAGTTATGGGCAATCGTGATCAAGTTCTTCACAACGGATGGCAAGTTCAGCTTCCTCAAAGTCGGTGCCCAGTTGCTGGTTGTTGCAGCGCTGGTGGTCGGTGTTGTCGCCTTCGTGGGCAACAACAAGACCGTCACCCTCAACGTGGACGGCAAGGTAAGTTCCATCCAGACCTTTGGCGGCACCGTTGACCAGGTGGTCAAGGCAGCCAAGGTCGAGCTGAAGGACGCAGACAGGGTTTCACCGGCCCTCGACGCCCGCGTAGACAACGGTTCCGTGGTGAACATCAACCTCGCCAAGGCCGTGTCCATTGAACTGGACGGTGCACGCAAGACCGTGAACACGAACGCCCCGGACGTTGCCGCGCTCGTCAGCGAACTCGGCGTGGCAAGCTCCTCCCAGATCTCCCAGCCCAAGGAAGCATCGCTGGAAGTCACCGGATCCTTCGTTTCCATCTCCACGCCCAAGACCATCAGCCTTGTGGCTGACGGCAAGGACACCAGCACCACCACGACGGCGGCGGACGTCGCCACTGTCCTCAAGGACTCCGGCATCACCGTCGGCGCCAACGACCGCATCTCACAGCCTGGCAACGCGCCCATCGTCCAGGACATGGTGATCAAGGTCTCCCGCGTGGACCTCAGCAAGACCGCCGAAGCCACCGAAGAGGTGCCTTTCGAAAGCGTGAAGACCGAATCCGCCGATCTGTACAAGGGCGAAGAAAAGGTGACCCAGGAAGGCGTAGCCGGTTCCCTGGTCAAGACTTTCAAGTTGGTCCTGGTTGACGGACGCGAAGCATCACGTGCCCTGGTTTCGAGCAATGTCACCACAAAGCCGGTCACCGAAAAGGTCAGCGTCGGCACCAAAGCCCGCCCCGTAGCTGCGGCTCCGGCCAAGGCTTCGGCCCCCACCTCCAGCGGTCCTACCGGCGCCCCGAACGAGGCAATGTGGGACAGGATCGCCCAGTGTGAATCCGGCGGAAACTGGTCCATCAACAGCGGCAACGGCTACTACGGCGGCCTCCAGTTCTCCAGCCCCACCTGGCTTGCCAACGGTGGCGGCGCCTATGCTCCGAACGCCAGCCTGGCCACCAAGGCCCAGCAGATCGACATCGCCAACCGCCTCTACGCCAAGAACGGGCTCCGCGACTGGGGCTGCGCGCACGCAGCCTGACCCCTCACAGGCGATACGATACCTAGGTGACTGAACCGAATTCCGAACCCGCCGCCGTCGCGCCTTTGATGGGTGCCACTGACATTCGACGGCTTGCCGAGGAAATCGGTGTACGCCCCACGAAGACCCTCGGGCAGAACTTTGTCATCGACGGCAACACCATCCGCAGGATCGTATCTGCCGCAAACATCGACTCCGGTGAAACCGTGCTGGAGGTCGGCCCAGGTCTGGGATCCCTGACCCTCGGTTTGCTGGATGCCGCCAAGACCGTGGTGGCGGTGGAGATCGACCCCGTCCTGGCCGAAAAGCTGCCGGCAACCGTCCGGGCGTGGCGGCCCGGGGCGGAAGAGAACTTCCACCTGGTGCTTTCCGACGCCATGAAGGTCACCGAACTGCCCGTGCCCCCAACGGCATTGGTAGCCAACCTGCCCTACAACGTTGCCGTCCCGGTGGTGCTTCACCTGCTGCAGCACTTCCCGAGCCTGCAGCACGGCTTGGTCATGGTCCAGGACGAGGTAGCAGACCGGCTGGCTGCAACACCTGGCTCCAAGATCTACGGTGTTCCCTCCGTCAAGGCAGCCTGGTACGGGCATATGCGAAAAGCCGGCGTGATCGGCATGAACGTCTTTTGGCCCGCACCCAAAATCCATTCCGGGCTTGTGGCCTTCACCCGCCATGACCCGCCCCAAACCCATGCCACCCGCGAACAGGTCTTCGCCGTGATCGACGCCGCCTTTGCCCAGCGTCGGAAGACCCTCCGTGCAGCCCTGGCCGGCTGGGCCGGCAGTGCTGCAGAAGCAGAGCGCTGCCTGGTTGCGGCCGGCGTGGACCCCACCGCCCGCGGCGAGGTCCTGGACATCTCCGCCTACGTCAAAATCGCCGAAGCACGCCACCCCGTGGACGCATGAACCCGGGCATCCGAAAACCAAGCAGCCTCCCGTTCGCGGGGGACCGCTTCCATGCCCGGACAGTCCGCGTCAAAGCGCCCGGGAAAGTCAACGTCTCCCTGAGCGTCGGCCCGCTGCGGCCCGATGGATACCACTCCGTGGCCAGCGTCTACCTTGCGGTCTCCTTGTATGAAGAGGTGGCGGCCACCAGCACGGAGACTGACGGCATCACCATCAGCATCAGCCCGGACAGTGCGTTGGACCTCGACGGCGTGGACATCCCGCTGGATGAACGGAACCTTGCCTACAAAGCAGCGGCGATCATGGCCGAAATGTCCGAAAAGCCGACCGGCGTCCACCTTGAAATCACCAAGCGGGTGCCGGTCGCCGGTGGCATGGGAGGCGGCTCAGCGGATGCCGCTGCCACGCTCCTGGCCTGCGATGCACTCTGGAACAGCGGCCTTTCCCGCGAGGAACTTGCCCATCTGGCAGCCGAGTTGGGCGCAGACGTACCGTTCTCGCTCCTGGGAGGCACCGCCGTTGGGCTTGGCGTGGGCGACAAACTCTCGCCGGCCCTGGCCAAGGCGCAAATGGATTGGGTGCTGGTCTTCGCGGATTACGGACTTTCCACGCCGGATGTGTTCCGCACTCTTGATGGCCTTCGGGACTCGGAAGGCGTCGAAATTCCTGAACCTGTTGACGTGGATCCCACCATTTTGCAGGCGCTCCGCAACGGTGATCCGGAGACCCTCAGCCGGGTGCTCATCAACGATCTCCAGCGGGCGTCCATAGCTTTGGCCCCACAGCTCCGGGACACCATTGGACTGGGCGAGGCCCGCGGCGCACTTGCCGGCATGGTGTCCGGCTCCGGGCCCACCATCGCGCTGCTTGCCCGGGATTCGGTTTCAGCCACGGTTCTTGCCGAAGAACTGGGTCACCGCGGACACACAGCTTTGGCTGTCCATGGCCCCGTGCCAGGCGCCCGGATCATCTCCGATACCCTGCTTTAGAACCCCTCCAACTCCTGTACCTCCGCATTCCAGCAGTAGAAAGTAGTACCCATTGGCCCACCTGCTCGGCGGCGAAAACCTCACCGTTTCGTTCGCGACCCGCACAGTCCTCGACGGCGTCACCCTCGGTTTGGAGGATGGCGACCGCATCGGCATGGTGGGGCGCAACGGCGACGGCAAGTCCACCCTCATGCGCCTGCTCGCCATGCGCTCCACGCCGGACTCCGGCCGTGTGACCAAACGTGGTGACGTCAACGTCGGTTACCTGGACCAGGGAGATGTACTCGACGGCGACCTCACGGTGGGCGCCGCGATCGTCGGCGACCGTGCGGACCACGAATGGGCCGCCAACGCCAAGATCCGCGAAGTCATGGGCGGCCTGGTGGGCGACGTCGACTGGCACGCCAACGTCCATGCGCTCTCCGGTGGGCAAAAGCGCCGCGTCGCGCTGGCCAAGCTCCTCATCGAAGACCACGACGTCATCATGCTGGATGAACCCACCAACCACCTCGACGTCGAAGGCGTCGCCTGGCTGGCCCGGCACCTGAAGACCCGCTGGCGCGCGAACCAGGGCGCCTTCCTCGTGGTCACCCACGACCGCTGGTTCCTTGACGAAGTCTGCAACTACACCTGGGAAGTCCACGATGCCATGGTGGACATGTTCGACGGCGGATACGCCGCCTACGTTCTGGCCCGCGCCGAGCGTGACCGCACGGCCGCCGTCGTCGAAAATAAACGCCAGCAGCTCGTCAAGAAGGAACTGGCCTGGCTGAGGCGCGGCGCCCCCGCCAGGACCGCCAAGCCCAAATTCCGCATCGAAGCTGCCAACGACCTCATCGCCGACGTGCCGGATCCCCGCGACTCCGTGGCGCTGAGCAAAATGGCCACCGCACGCTTGGGCAAGGACGTGCTGGACCTGGAAAACGTCAGCCTGGACTTCTTGGGCGGCGAGAGCGGACAGAAGCTCTTTGACAACATCACGCTTCGGCTCGCCCCGGGTGAACGCCTGGGCTTGGTGGGTGTGAACGGTGCCGGGAAGTCCACGCTGCTGAAACTGCTCAACGGTGAGATCCAACCAAGCTCCGGGAAAGTGAAGCGCGGAAAGACCGTAGTCACTGCTGTGCTCACCCAGGACGTCAAAGAGCTGAACGACGTTTCGGATCTGCGCGTTATTGAAGTGATCGAACGCGAGAAGCGGTCCTTCAGCGTGGGCGGCAAGGAATTCACTGCCGGTCAGCTCGTTGAACAGCTTGGGTTCACCAAAGAAAAGCAGTGGACCCCCGTTTCGGACCTTTCCGGTGGCGAACGGCGACGACTCCAGCTCCTGCGCTTGCTGGTAGGGGAGCCCAACGTCCTCATGCTGGACGAACCCACCAACGACCTCGATACCGACACGTTGGCCGCCGTTGAAGACGTCCTGGATGGCTGGCCCGGAACCCTGGTGGTTGTCAGCCACGACCGCTACCTCCTGGAACGCGTCACGGACAACCAGATGGCGTTGCTCGGCGACGGCAAGCTCCGCGGCCTGCCCGGTGGCGTGGATCAGTACCTCGAACTGCGCGAAGCCGCCCTTGCCTCGGGTGCCATCGGTGGCAGTTCCGGTGCGCCGACCTCTGCAAGCGGCTCTTCTTCCGCTGCCGCTCCGTCCGGCGCCAGCGAAGCCGAAAAACGCGAGGCCCGCAAGGACCTCAACAGGATCGACCGGCAGCTCGGCAAGATCTCCCAGCAGGAAGAAAAGCTCCACACCCAGATGGCCGCGAAGTCCGAATCGGGCGACTTCGACGCCCTGGGGGAGCTCAATGCCAAGTTGCAGGAGTTGCTCGAAGAAAAAGAGGGGCTTGAGCTCGAGTGGTTGGAGGCCGCCGAAATCCTCGGCGAGTAGTTCCTGGCGGGTGCCGGGGCGCGCATCCTCCGCGTGCTGGCTCGTGTCTCGTGCTGGCGGCGCAGGGGCGCGCATCCTCCGCGTGCTGCTCCTTCGTCGCTTTGACGCACGCTTCCGGATGCCCGCCGCTGCGCCTGTGTGTTTCCAACGATCTCTCACATCCCCTGGGTTTGGGGGCGACGGTCTCTCACATCCCCGGGGTTTGGGGGCGACCGTCTCTCACATCCCCTGGGTTTGGTGGCGACGGTCTCTCACATCCCCTGGGTTTGGTGGCGACGTTCTCTCACATCCCCGAGGTTTGGGGGCGACGGTCTCTCACATCCCCGGGGTTTGGGTGGCTCTAACGCACACCTTCGTAGCCTATGAGCCAGCGGAGACCGTGACGGTCAACTACTTGACCGTCTGAGGCACCCCAAGGCTTTGGCGCCAGCGGATCCAGGACTTGACCTCCGTCGGCCAGTTTGTCGAACCATTCGTGAAGAACTTTGGGTTCGGCAGTTCCCAGCAGTGAGAGCATGGCACCTTGAATGCTGACGGCCATTTCGTCACCGGCAGCATCTGAACCCATCAGCGAGACCACGCCACTCAGGACGCCATGGGCGATGGCGTCCGGGAGGCCGTCAGTTCGGTTGAATTCAGCAAAGCTGTGCAACGAAAGCTCCCCGCCGAAAATCTCGGCGTAGAAACTCAGGGCCTCACGCGCGGTCCCGGGAAAGGTGATGTAGAGCTGGGGAGCTGTCATGTGCACATCCTACAAACCCGCCGCTCAGGGGCGGGGGATGTGGATGAGGGTTGGGTTGAAGGGTGGGGGATGTGGATGAGGGTTGGGTTGAAGGGTGGGGGATGTGGAAGAGGGTGCATGAAGGTCGCCCGTGAGCGGAGGGTCACCTATGCATTGTGTCCAAGCCTCGGCGAAGGGCGTTGGCGCCGTGGAGGTGTCCACAGGCTCACACGCAGTCAGGCTTCTGAACGCAGTCCAGGTTCCTTCTGCAGACCCGTAAGGCCGTTCCAAGCCAGGTTCACCAAGTGCGCGGCAACAGCCCGTTTGTCCGGCGTGCGGCTGTCGAGCCACCACTGTCCGGTCATCGCCACCATTCCCACCAGCATCTGCGCATACATGGCACCGTCCGCGGCGCTGAATCCCCGGCGGGCGAATTCGTCGGACAGCAGGTGCTCCACCCGTGCCGTGACGTGCGAGAGAAGTGTGGAGAAGGCGCCTTCGGGCTGTGAGGGCGGGGCATCGCGCATCAGGATCCGGAAACCGTCGGTGCGGTCTTCGATGTAGCCGAGGAGGGCCAACGCTGCCCGTTCCACCAGGACCCGGGGCTTGGCTTCGGTGCTGAGGGCCTCGGTGATGGAGTCCAGCAGAATCCGGAATTCGGTCTCCACAACCTGCCTGTACAGGCCTTCCTTGGAGCCGAAGTGCTCGTAGATGACGGGTTTTGACACTCCTGCGCTGGCAGCGATTTCCTCAATGGTGGTGCCATCGAGGCCGCGGGCCGCGAAGAGTGCCCGGCCAATGCCGATCAGTTGGGATTTGCGCTGTTGCCCGGTCATCCTGGTGCGTACTGCGGGGCCGCTGGAAACCTGTTCCAAGGGCTCGGCGGTTTCCTCGGGCCGGGGGAGTTCAGTGCGCTTGCTCACGTGACCATCATGCCTTAAGGGCAGGGTGCGGGCCCGGTGCGGCAGGGTGGAAAGGGGTCCAGGACACGTCCTGTGGTGCGCCGCGGAAGGGGGATCGGGCGGTCAAGTCGCGAAGCACGCAATGGTCATGGCAAACTAGTTTCTTGTGTGTGCATCCCGGTAGCCCGGGAAACTGTCAGGCCCTGCTGCCTGAGGGTGTGAATCATGCACGGTCCGCTCTGGTGTAATGGCAGCACCCCGGCCTTTGGAGCCGTGGAGTATAGGTTCGAATCCTATGGGCGGAACGGTCGGAAAATGCGCTCCTCTCTGTACCTGGAACGGCTCAAACGGTGCCCGGGTCCGATGGGATGGCAGCATTCCGAAGCCGGGTTACCCGGGACATACCGAGCAAGGAGAGCCAGTACGTGAGCCCCGAATCCAACGGTCCCGCAGCGGTCATAGTTTTGGCCGCAGGCGCTGGAACGCGCATGAAGTCCCGGACCCCCAAGATTCTCCACGAAATTGGCGGACGCTCCATGGTGGGCCACGCCCTTCTGGCAGCCCGCTCCATCTCTCCGCTGAAGCTCGCCCTCGTTGTCCGCCATGAACGCGACCGCGTGGCTGGGCACGTCACAGCGCTGGATCCCGAAGCCCTCATTGTTGACCAGGACGATGTTCCCGGCACAGGCCGTGCAGTGGAGGTGGCCCTCAAGGCCCTGGACGCCGAGGCCGAACTGGTTGGCACCGTTGTTGTCACCTATGGCGATGTTCCGCTGTTGACCGGCGAATTGCTGGGCGAACTCGTCAGCACCCATGAGGCTGAGCACAACGCAGTCACCGTCCTGACCGCCGTATTGGACGACGCCACCGGCTACGGCCGGATCCTCCGCGCCGAGGACGGCACGGTCACCGGCATTCGTGAGCACAAAGACGCCAGCGAGGCTGAGCGCAGCATCCGCGAGGTCAACTCCGGTATCTATGCTTTCGACGCCGCAGTGTTGCGCACCGCCCTTGCGAAGGTCACGACGGACAATGCGCAGGGCGAGATGTACCTGACGGATGTCCTGGGACTGGCGCGCGACGCCGGTGGCCGGGTTGCCGCCGTCGTGACTGAAGACCGCTGGCAGGTTGAGGGCGCCAACGACCGTATCCAGCTTTCCGCGCTTGGTGCCGAGCACAACCGCCGCATCATCGAGTCCTGGATGCGCGCAGGCGTTACCGTCGTGGACCCGAACACCACATGGATCGACTCGACCGTGAACCTCGACGAAGACGTCCGGCTGCTGCCGAACACCCAACTTCACGGCTCCACCACGGTGGCGCGCGACGCCGTCGTGGGTCCCGACACCACCTTGACCGACGTCCACGTCGGTGAGGGCGCCAAGGTGACCCGCACCCATGGTTCGGGTTCCACGATTGGTGCCAAGGCGAGTGTCGGACCGTTCACGTACCTCCGTCCGGGCACGGTCCTGGGCGAGACGGGCAAGATCGGCGCTTTCTACGAAACGAAGAACGTGACCATCGGCCGCGGTTCGAAGCTGTCCCACCTGGGCTACGCCGGCGACGCGGAAATCGGTGAGGACACCAACATCGGCTGCGGCAACATCACGGCCAACTACGACGGCGAGAAGAAGCACCGCACGGTGATCGGCTCGGGCGTCCGCACCGGTTCAAACACGGTATTCGTGGCTCCCGTGACTGTTGGCGACGGCGCCTACAGTGGCGCCGGCGCCGTCATCCGCAAGGATGTTCCCGCAGGAGCCTTGGCCCTGAGCCTGGCCGCGCAGCGCAATGCTGAAGGTTGGGTCACTGCCAACCGCCCGGGCACCGCCTCCGCCAAGCTGGCCGAAGCCGCGCAGGAACCGGCAAACGCCTCCACATCTTCACAATCCCCGGCAACCATAGAAGAAGGCAAACAGGCATGAGCGAAATTACCGCACACGGAGAGAAGAAGTTGATTCTCGCCGCCGGAAGGGCGCATCCGGAGCTGGCGCAGGAAATCGCGAAGGAGCTGGAGACCGAACTCCTGCCCATCGACGCCTACGACTTCGCCAATGGGGAAATCTACGTCCGTTCGGCCGAGAGCGTGCGAGGCACCGATGCCTTCGTCATCCAGGCCCACCCGGCGCCGCTGAACAACTGGCTCATGGAGCAGTTGATCATGATCGACTCACTGAAGCGGGCCTCTGCCAAGAGGATCACGGTTGTTTCGCCGTTCTACCCGTACTCCCGCCAGGACAAGAAGGGCCGTGGCCGCGAGCCCATCTCCGCCCGCCTGGTGGCCGACCTCTACAAGACCGCCGGTGCGGACCGCATCATGTCCGTGGACCTGCACACCTCGCAGATCCAGGGCTTCTTCGATGGTCCCGTTGACCACTTGATGGCCATCCCGCTGCTGGCTGACTACATCCGCACCAAGGTTGAAGCCGACAACATCACCGTTGTTTCCCCGGACACCGGCCGCGTCCGCGTTGCCGAGCAGTGGGCCGAGCGACTGGGCGGCGCCCCGCTGGCGTTCGTGCACAAGAGCCGTGACCTCACCGTCCCCAACCAGGCTGTCTCCAAGACTGTTGTTGGCCAGGTGGAAGGCCGCACCTGCGTCCTGATCGACGACATGATCGACACCGGTGGAACCATCTCCGGCGCCGTTCAGGTCCTGAAGAACGCCGGTGCCAAGGACGTCATCATTGCCTGCACGCACGCGGTCTTCTCCGACCCCGCCGCGCAGCGCCTGGCCGACTCCGGTGCCCGCGAAGTCGTGGTTACCAACACGCTGCCCATTCCGGCCGAGAAGCGGTTCCCGTCCCTGACGGTGTTGTCGATCGCGCCGCTGATTGCCCGCGCCATCCGTGAAGTGTTCGACGACGGTTCGGTCACCAGCCTGTTCGACGGCAAGGCATAAGAAAGTCTGTTCCAAAACGGGCCATCAGCAGCTTGCGAGCTTGCGGGTGGCCCGTTTTGCTGCCCGTTTTCATGTTGCACGCGTTCCGCTGCTAAACTCTTGGGGATACCTTGGCGAGGGAGAGCACATCCGGTCCACATTGCGTGGGCTTGGGTTGCGGGTCTCCGTTATCGACTGGGTCTGCATCTCCTTCAACACAGGCGGAACGGCTGCTCAGCGGTCGATCCCAGCCGGGCGTAGAAGGTCTCCAGACCTCCGCCCTTGCTGATAGACCAGCCCGGATTTTCCCGGGCGCCACAGTAATCAAGGAGTAAACATGTCTGAGCAGAAGCTCACCGCAGAACTGCGCACCGAATTCGGCAAGGGTTTCGCCCGCCGTGCACGCATGGCCGGCCAGATCCCGGCTGTCATCTACGGCCACGGCGCAGAGCCGATCCACATCAACCTGCCGGGCCGCGCCACCACGCTGGCAGTGCGCGTTTCCAACGCCCTCCTGGCGATCGACGTCGACGGCGAGCAGCACCTGACGCTCGTCAAGGACATCCAGCGCGATCCCGTAAAGCAGATCATCGAGCACGTTGACCTCCAGACCGTCAAGGCCGGCGAGAAGGTTACCGTCGACATCGCGATCCACGTTTCCGGTGAAGTTGCTCCGGGTGCTGTTGCCAGCCTCGAAGCCACCACGGTTTCCCTCGAAGCCGAGGCAACCCACGTCCCCACCGCCGTCGAGGTCAGCATCGAAGGCCTCAAGGCCGGCGAGAGCATCCACGCGTCCGACCTCGTGCTGCCGAAGGGCTCCACCCTCCTCACCGAAGGTGACACCCTGGTGGTCCGCATCGCTGAGACCGCTTCCGAGGCTGAAGAAGAAGCACCGGCCGCTGAGTAGTCTTTTGACTGTTTGAGGCGCAAGCCGTTGAGTGGCCGGGAACCTTCGGGTCCCGGCCACTTTCCTTTGTCCCCGCTGCTCCAATCCGTCGGTTGGGCACGTCCGCCGCTGAAACAACCAAACCTTTCCTAGGATGAGACCATGAGTGAGACCTGGCTGATTGTCGGCCTCGGCAACCCCGGCAGCGAGTACAGCAACAACCGCCACAACGTGGGGCAGATGGTGCTGGACGAACTGGCTTCCCGCATGGGCGGGAAGTTCAAGGTCCACAAGGCCCGTGCCCAGGTAGTGGAGGGCCGGCTGGGCATCGGCGGCCCGCGGGTAGTGCTGGCCAAGCCCATGACCTACATGAACACCTCCGGGGGACCTGTTGCCGGACTGTGCAATTTTTTCGACATCGCACCCGACCACGTTATTGCGGTCCACGACGAAATCGACATCCCTTTTAACACAGTCAAGCTAAAACTGGGCGGTGGCGAGGGCGGGCACAACGGGCTCCGTGACATCTCCAAAGCACTCGCCACCAAGGACTATTTGCGCGTCCGGGTGGGAGTTGGCCGGCCTCCGGGCCGCATGGAGACTGCCGACTACGTCCTCAGGGATTTTGCCACCGCTGAGAAGAAGGAACTGCCGTTCCTGTTGGATGAAGCCGCTGACGCCGTGCAATTGCTCATGGACCAAGGCTTGTTGTCAGCCCAGCAGAAGCACCACCCCGCAAAAACTTGAGCAAATCTTGAGGAAAGCCTGAGGAAAGCCTGACGGTCCCAGCGACCCCAAGGCCTACAAAGTGTCGGCGCCCGACGGTAGTGTGCATGGTACGCAGGTAAGCGGTGGGGGACTGTCGCAGATGTGTAGCGAAGGATGCGAATGTCGGCGGAGTTGCTAAACAAGGGCGGGGGAGGCGCAGCAAGGGCTGCGGCTCCCGATCTTGTGGGTGGGCCGACGGACAGGCAAACGTGGTCATTGCTGGCCCGCAGCCACGATCTGTCGAAGGCAGGCAAGTTCCTCGAGTCTCCCGAGTCCTACGGGGTGATCCTCACTGGCCAACGGGGAATTGGTAAATCCGGCCTCGCCAGGGCCGTGGTCTCATCGCTGGGCCCCAAGGTCCACAGCCTCCAGTTGCGTAACACCGTTGCCAACGGACAAACCCCCTACGGCTGCCTGGGTTTCCTGCTGGCCCGGCTGCCGTCGGAAGCCGTGAGTTCGCCTACCGGAATCCTGCATGCAGTAACCAGCCTGATCAGGAAGGAAGCGGCGGGCCGGGACACCGTGCTCATTGTGGACAACGCCGGCGGCATGGACCCCATGAGCACGGGGGTGCTGTTGAACCTCATGGCCAGCGGTACGGCCAAAGTAGTTGCCACCGTTCAACGTGCCAGCGACCTCCCCGCCGACTTCCATCGCCTGGTCCTCGAAGGGGAGTTGGGTGAGGTCCACCTGAACACCCTGAGCGAAGAACAGACCAAGCAGGTGCTGGGTTCGGTCCTTGGACACTATGTTTCATCAACGCTGGTCGGCTCGCTGCACTCGGCAGTGGGCGGAAACCCAATGCTCCTCCACGCTCTCCTGGAAGAGCAGCGGCACACAGGCAACCTGGTGCTCAACGATTCCGTCTGGACGCTCCGGGACCGGATCAAACTTGAAGGCGCCACGGTGGTGGAGGACTTTGTCCGTTCCAAACTGGCGCGCGAAACGCAGGCCAGCAGGACCGTCGTCGAAATCCTGGCCTGTGCGCAGCGCGCGACCTTGGTGGACCTGGCAGCCATCTTCGGCACCGAGGTTCTGGTGGAGATGGAAGATTCCGGGCTGCTCACGGTCGAACGCGGCGAAGACCACTGGGTGTCCCTGCGAGATCCCTACGTGGGCGAGGTAGTCCAGGGCTGGCTCAGTACCCGCCGCAGGCGTGAACTGCGGCTGATGCTTCATGGTCCCAAGGAACCTGAACTGCGGGGTTTGGCTGCACAGGATCTTCTGAGCTATGCGGCGTGGATGCATTCCTGCGAGGACGAGCCCACACCGTCGCCGGCGCTTGCACTTGCGGCCGGACGCGCGGCTTTGGATGACTTCGACCCCAACTTTGCCATCCAATGCACGTTGTCCCTGGATCCCAAAGACGAGGAGTGGGTGCCCGGCCAGCGCCTGAAGGCCGCGGCGTACCTCATGCTGGACCTTCCATTGCACGCAGCCCAGGCCCTGGACGAGGTATCCGAGTCGCACTTCGCCGCGCTGGACCCGCTGGAGTTTGCCGAAATAAGTGCCGCGAAATGCCAGGCAATGACCTGGATTGATGGTCGGGCGGGCATGGTCCCAGGGGTCATTTCCGACGCTCTGGACACTCTTGCAGCGATGGCGGGCAATTACCCGGCTGATGTGGTGGCCAAGGCATTCAACCGCCTCCACCTGTGCAACTACGAGTACAACACCTACATGGGCGAGTACGCCTCGATCATCGACGCCTTGGAAGAGGAACTGGCCAAAGACCCCGGGCAAGACCGGGAGCACTGGTTGAGGTCGGCGTTTTTCCTGGTGGAAGCCCGTTGCATCCTTGGCCGGGAGCTTGAGGCGCAGGAACTTGCGCGGACACTGTCGCGGCATCTGGGGGACACGGACAGGCCTGCCCAGTTGGAAGAGGCCTTCGCGAAGCATGCTTTCCTGGTGCTCTTGCTGTCAGGACAGTGGCGGCAATGCATTGAACTCATGCGGCGCACACCCTCCCGGTCCTCACGGCTTCAGTACAGGGGCGCTTTGACCGAACTGGGCATCGGCCTCGCCTACGCCTACGCCGGCAAACCTGCCTGCGCCATTGAGCCTTTGCGGTCAGCAGTTGCCCAACTGGAACTCCGACCGGCCATGAACATGAACAAGGTGGCCTACGCTGCGACGGCTTTTGCCTACGCCCAGCTGGGCAATTCCGTGGAGGCAGGCCGATACCTGGACCTGTACAGGACATGCCGGGGAACCGGGACGTATTTCTCCGAATCCGTGTCGGAGTTCTGTGCTGAGATGGCCGGACGTTGGATGGGGGACCCTGACGTGAAACAGCGGCTCCTGGCCCGGGTCCGCAACGATGTTGGGAAGCAGCGGTTGACCACTGCCGGCATCTGCCTCTTCGGCGCCACCGTGGAGGGCACTGACGAGGAATACCGGCTGCTTGAAGACATTGCCGGGCGCCGACAAGGCCCGCTTGCCCAGATCTCCGGGAACCTCGCCCGTGGTGCATTGAGCAAAAACTCCCGTTCCATGCTGGAAGCCGCTGATGCCGCAGCATCCCTGGACCTGCTGGTGGTTGAGGCCAGGTGCGTGGCCATGGCCTTGGACTATGCCCGCGACGCCGGCGAGACAACTGCTGCCCGCACAGCTCAGTTGAGGCTCGAACGGCTGGAGCATTCCGTGTCCGCGCTGCCGATCCAACCCCGCAGCGACGCGCCGGTCTTGACGGAGCGGGAACGCCAAATTGCTAAACTCGCCGGGAAGGGTGTCAGCAATCGTGAAATCGCGATGGATATCGGGGTGTCTGTGCGAACTGTCGAAGGCCATTTGTACCAGGTGTTCACAAAACTGGGCGTTTCGTCTCGAGGCGAGCTCAATGGGCTGCTGTGAAGCAGGCAAAGCCGTAGAAGTGCGGAGTGCCCATGCGGGCTGAGCACCTTGTAGGCCGGGACGCCGAGCTGGAACTGGCCATGAAGATCCTGCGTCAGGAAGGCGCGGGGGCCGTGCTCCTGGTGGCGGACCCCGGTATCGGCAAGACTGCCCTGGCCTCTGAAATTGCGGCCCGCCTGGCAGGGGAAATGGTGGTCATGCGGGTGCACGGAAGCCCCGCCCTGTCCGCTGTGCCCTACGGTGTCCTTGCGCCCTACCTGCTGGATCTGCCCGTGGAACAAGCCACCTCGCCCGTGGCGATCCTGCGCGAGTTCTGGGCCCAGTTCGAGAAACGCCGTGGGGGTGAGGGCGCGCGGCTCCTGCTGGTTGTCGATGATGCCCACGATCTTGACGAAGGCAGTACCCAGATCCTGGCCGAATTGGTGACCGCGGGATGGGCAAGGCTCGTGGCCACCGGCAGGCCACGCCCCGGTCTGCCCGCGGCTCTGCTTCAGCTTTGGTATGACGGACTGGCCGAGCGCCTGGAGCTTCATCCCCTGGACCACGAGGGCGTCGCTGAACTCGCGGAGAAAACCTTGGGCGGGACCGTCATGGCCAGCGCCGTGGATGTGCTGCATTCCGTTTCCGAGGGCAACCCTTTGCTACTTCGATGCCTCCTGGATGACTCTAAGGCCGATGGAAACCTGGTGCGGCGTAACGGCGTCTGGTTTCTGACACGCGCCCTCTCCGGCAGCGGCGAGGGCCTGGCGGAAGTAGTGCGGAACAGGGTTCTGCGCACCAGCGAGGCTGAGAGGGAAGCGATGTATGTCATCGCCCTCTCCGAACCGGTCCCCGCTTCCGTGCTCGATACCCAGGTGGGCAGGGAAACGCTGCGGTCGCTGATGGACAGCCGGTTGGTCCTGTCCACCAACGGGCCGGGAAGCCCACTCAAAATGTGGCACCCCATGTACAGCGAGGCGCTGCGCCAGATCGTCTCCCCGGCCCGCAGCCTCCAGATCCGCCAGCGTATGGTCCAGCACCTGCTGGCGGAGCCACCCACGGCCGAGGGATTGCTCCGGTTGGTGAGCTGGGCGCTGGACTGCGGTGCCGACGTCGATGATGAACAGCTGCTGGAAGCAGCATTCCTGGCCGCCAAACTGCTGCAGAACCCCCTTGCGTTGGCAGCAGCGGCAAAGGTCCGCTCCGAGGCATTGCGCCCACGCGCCCGTGCCGTCATGGCCATGGTCAACTACAACGACGGCGACTTCCGCAACGCCGTACGGCTGTTGGAAGAAGACCTGGGGTACTTGGACGCCGATCCATCGGGCCCACTGGGAACAGGCCTGTTGTGGGCCGCTGCACGGGCGGCCATGGGGGATACCGCAGAGGACATTGTGGCCGATGCGAGGGCCGCGGCGTCGGCGCTCACCAGCGGCCTTCCTGAGTCGGACCCCCTGGTGGGGCTCGTGGGACGGCACGCTACGGCACTGGAGCTGGCCGCCCTTGCCCACGATGGCTGCTATGCAGAACTCCGTGAGGGGATCGAACGGTTTGGGGAAGCTCTCAACAGCGAGGACCCGGACCACGTCATGAACCAGGTGTTCCTCCTGGCCATGAAGTGTGAGCTCCTGACAGTGGAAGGGCAGGCCGTGGAAGCGCTGGATGCCGGACGTCAAGCATTGGCGCTGCTGGACGCGGCCGATGATGACCTCCTGTACTTCAGCGACTTTGTGTTGGCCCGCTATACCCTCGCCGCCCTGGGAGCTGGAGACTGGGGTGCTGCCGCGTCCGGCCTTGAACGGTACTCTGCACGATCGGCACTGGGACTCATAGTCTTTGGCGGCGATATCCAAACCCTCCAAGGGTTGTCCCTGCTGCGGCAAGGCCGCCTGGAGCAAGCGGCGGAGCTGGTGACTCCCGCCGTTGAGGCACTCCGGGTCAAGGATCCCCAACAGCTGAGGAACCTAGGCAATGCGCTGGCGTTCTACGCCGCAGCACGCTCCGGCGATACCGCGCTGGCCGAGCGACTTGCAGCTGAGGCCGGTGCCCTTGCCGGCGAGGCCGGTGCCCTTGCCGGCGAGGCCGGCGCCCCTGCCGGTGCCCCAGCCGGTGATGGGCGGGCCGGCACCGGCGGAGCCTACGTGGAGGCCCTGGCCGGGCTCTTCACGCTGGCCGGCCAGGAACTGGTATCCAAAGGATCAGGCCTGGACAAACTACGGACGCTGCCGGAATCCGCGTCCCTGCATCGCCTGCCAGGGGTCCTGCTGCAGAACCTGGTGCTCCGGGCCGAGATTGGCGACGTGCAGGCCATGGAGTCCATCAAGGTAGCCGCCGGCACTATGTCCGGAGCGTGGGCGGCCGGGTGGTTGTCGTTGGCGGAAGCACATGTGGGCGCTGATGGCCAAGGCTTCGTCAACGCAGGGAATCTCCTTGCTGCGGCGGGAATGCCCGGGCCGGCGGCCGTGGCGTTCGACAAAGCCGCCCTGTCCTTTGATGCCGAAGGGAAGCGCCCTGAGGCCCGCCAGGCGGCGGTGCTGCGCGATGTCAGCGAAGCCAGCCTCGGCGATGCCCTCCTCCATGACCCCACTGCCGAAGCGGACCGCTCGGTGCCTTTGACCCGCCGGGAGCAGGACATTGTGGCGTTGGCAGTTTCGGGACTTACCGACCGCCAAATCGCAGAGAAGCTGATGGTCTCCGTGCGCACGGTGGAGGGCCACCTGTACCGCAGCTACGCCAAGTTGGGCATTCGCCGGCGGGAAGATCTCGGCGCTGCTGTCCGTCACTGATACCAGTGTCCGTTTGAGTACTCAGTCACTCCTTTGACGCCACTTGTGCCCGCCATCGCGGGGAATTTTGCCAATCAGTGGAGTAACCCGCGGGCGTGTTGTGCCCAAACCAAGTAGTTGCCCCTTGGGGGACTGAGTACAACAAGGTAGAGGCCCGGAAAAAGCCCCCAGCTAATCGAGTACCAACTACTGGTGTACCGCGTTCGCCGCCCCGGCAGTATTGATCTTGGAAGAACGGTTCAGCCCCAAGCATCACCGGGATTCCGAAAGTCGCATCATCCGCATCGGTGGTCTCTTTGAGCCGATGCACCGGACACCGGAAGGTGTTCCGGCCCTGGACGAAGCCGGCGGCGACAGAGTCTTCTGAGACCGAGACTCTCCCCCCAGCCGCCGCCGGCTTCTAGGCCAGGTAGCCCGCACTTCGCGGAAAACCACCCCTCCCGGATCATGGGACTGCTTCTATTGGAGTGCGCATGCTGCCGGATCCCTGGCTGGACGAAGACACCGTCACAGTCGGGCTGAGGCCATCACCCTTCGCAGACCGGGCACGGCTGCTGGACATCATCCTTTCCGCAGTACCCTCCCCCTCCACCAGCGGCATCGTAGTGACGGGAGACCGGGGATCCGGTAAGAGCCACCTGTTGCTCTCCATCAAAGCGGGCCTCCCGGAAACCATGGACGTCAGGACTTTCGCGGGAAAGCCGGAACTCAAAACCATCAGCTATGGCGCACTGGGCGCCGCTGCCGAAAGCGCTGGCGACAGCACCATGCTCCCGGGACTTCACGTCTTGCGTGCCTTGACCAGCACCTTGGGGGCCGCTGAGTACCTGTACACGCCAAACAGCGGCCGACGCCGGAACAAGCACCAGGTGCGGGCGGCGCGTCCGCCGCTGGTGTTGTTGGTGGACGATATCCACTACTTCGATCCCGCTTCACTGGCTGTCCTGCTGCAGCTGATTCCGGGCTTTGGCGCCACCTTGGTAGCTACTGCCGACAGCCGACGGCCCCTGCCTCCGGACCTTTACCAACTCTGGGAAGACGGCTTCCTGGAACAGTTCTTCCTGCCTCCCTTCAGCTTCATGGAGGCGCACGCGCTGGCCGAAGCTGTCCTGGGCGGCAAGGTCCAGCGCCGTGCCAGCAGCCTTCTGGCCGCCATGAGCGGTTTCAATGTGGGGCTGCTGGGAATCGCCCTCAATGATGCCCGCAGCGCGGGGCTGTTGGCGCAGAAGGACGGCTACTGGACCATTGATGTCCGCGCCCACTGTGACTGGCCGGGCGTGGTGGCGCAGGTGCAGGCGGAAAACTCTGCACGGCCGGCCGAGGAACGGCACGCCCTGGAACTCATCGCGCTCGCGGAACCGGTGGCTGTGGATGTGGTGGAGCACCATTTCGGCCACACCGCCGTTGAACATCTCCTGGCAAACCATCACATCAGGCTGTTGGCCGGGAGGCCGCCGCTGGTCAGGACGAGTTCCTGGCTTCGCGGCGAGGGCACCCGACTGGCAGTGCCCCGGCCCAGGAGCCTGGCCCTCCGCCTTGGCGTTGAGGAGCCGGTCCTGACACGGGAATCAGCTCCCACCTTGCTGCGCTGGATGAACTGGACCCTGGACTGCGGGCTGACGTTGTCGGACGAACTTCTCCTCGCGGCAGCACCGGCGGCCGACAGGCCATCAACGGCAGAACTGGCCATCCGTGCCGCCGCCGCAGTGGCCGCCCCGGGGCGGAAGGACGAGGCGAGGCTCCTGAGGGCCCGCGCTTTGGTTGCCGAGGGTTTGTTGGGCGAAGCCGCTCCGGAACTGAGTGAACTTGCAGCCGCCGGGGGATCGCCGGAAGTGAAGGCCGACGCCGGTCACCGCTTGCTGGCGCTCGAACTCCTGGGTGCCGTTCCGGGCCGGGCGTGGCGCAGCGGGCAGGAGGAAGAGGGTTCAGGCGAACAGGGGACCGCCCAACTGGTCCGCAACGTCCGGGAAGCCGAACGGCTGCTGCTGACGGGGGCTGCGCCGGAGGCGTTGGAGCGGTCAACAGCGGCCATGGCTGCAGTTGATGCAAACCCCGCCTTGGACATGTTCCGCCCGGCGGTGCTGTTCCGACACGTGGTGTGCCTCCGCAACAACCTGGCCTGGAGCCAGGTTGATGCGCTGTTGGACTGTCCTTCCGCCTTTGTGCTGCCCACCTACCTTGCTGTGTGTTTGGACGTTGCCCGCGCGTATGCAGAACTCAGCCAAGGGCTTACCCGCGCGGCGGCGACAACGTTGGAACCTGTCCTTGCGGAACTTCCCGACGCCGGCCTTCCGCCGGTCCTTGCCTTCGCGGCGGCCATGCTGGCCTACTGCGAGGCGCTGCGCGGGAACCCTGCGCAGGCGATGGAACGGTGTGGTCAGAGTGTCTCGGCCCTGCGGGAAGTCCAGGATCCAGGGGGTCTGCTCGCGCAACTCAGCTCCGTGTATTTGGCAGCCGCACAGGACCAGCTTGCCGGCAGGCCCGGCCACCTGATGGAGTTGGCTGAACAACTCCGCCACCAGGGCAACACGATGTTGGAAGCCGAGGCGGTCTCCCTCCTGATGCTCAACGCCACCAGTACCGCCGTCGAGGACCTGGTGCTGCAGCGGCGCCTGGCAGGGCTGGCAGCAGGAATTCACGGAGCCCGGGGAACCGCGCTTGGCACGTTTGCGTCGGCGCTGCTGAACCAGGACCCCAAAACGCTCGAGACGGCCGGGAGGAGCTTGTCTGCCGACAGGCTTTTTGCCCATGCTGCCATGTGCTACTCCCTTGCGGCCAGTGGGTACGAAGCCCGCACCAGGAGTGCGGCGAGCCGGCGTGCCTCGGTCCTGGTTGAGCGCCTGCGCAGCGCATTCGACAGCGGCGCCGTTCCGCCGCTGGGCTGGGTCCCGGGAAGGGCAGGCGGCTGACGTGCTGAACGGCACACCGCCCGGTGCAGCCCCACGTGGGATAATGGGGAGTCCCTGAAGGATTTCCAAGGAGCGCCCCTTGACTGCCGTATCAACCCCAGCCTCACTGCTTCGGTCCGTGCATGCCATGGACAATGCGGAGGTGTTGCGGATCCGGAACGACTTCCCGGTGCTGGACCAGATGGTCAACGGTAAACCCCTGATCTACCTCGATTCCGGTGCTACGTCGCAGAATCCGCTCAGTGTCATCGAGGCCGAGCAGGAGTACTACGAGCAACGCAATGCTGCCGTTCACCGCGGCGCCCATCACCTGGCTGTTGAAGCTACGGAGGTTTTCGAGGACGCACGCCAGACGGTGGCGGACTTCATCGGTGCACAGTATGAAGAAACCGTATGGACTTCCAATGCCACCGAGGGCCTGAACCTCATCAGCTACGCACTCTCCAACGCCGGATTGTGGGCGGCACAGGGCCGTGGTGATTCGCGCCTGAAAGAGCTGGCCATTGGTCCCGGCGACGAGATCGTGGTCACCGAAATGGAACACCACGCCAACCTCATTCCCTGGCAGGAGTTGGCTTTCCGGACCGGGGCCACCCTGAGGTACATCCCTGTCAGAGACGACGGCACCCTGTTGCTGGACGCCGCCGCCGGACTCGTGGGGGAGCGGACCAAGCTCCTGGCCTTCACCCACGCTTCCAACGTCCTTGGCACCATCAACCCGGTGGCGGACCTCGTGGCACTTGCCCGCAGGGTGGGCGCCTTGGTGGTCCTGGACGCCTGCCAGTCCGTGCCCCACATGGCTGTGGACGTCAAGGAACTGGACGTCGACTTCGCTGTGTTCTCCGGCCATAAAATGCTGGCCCCCACCGGCGTCGGCGTGTTGTATGGGAAGCAGGAGCTCCTGGATGTCATGCCGCCGTTCCTCACCGGTGGTTCCATGATCACCACCGTGACCATGGAACGTGCCGAATACCTGCCGGCGCCCCAGCGGTTCGAGGCCGGAACCCAGCGCATCTCCCAGGCCGTGGCGCTCGCAACTGCGGTGAACTACCTGACCGAGACCGGAATCGAACGCATCCATGCATGGGAGGCCACGCTGGGCCAACGCCTCGTCAAGGGGCTTGAAAGCATCGACGGCATCAGGGTTGTCGGACCGGCCTCCGGGTCGGAACGGATCGGCCTGGCCGCATTCGACGTCGCCGGTGTGCACGCCCACGACGTCGGGCAGTTCCTTGATGACCGAGGCATCGCCGTCCGAGTCGGTCACCATTGCGCCCAACCGTTGCACCGCCGGCTCGGCCTGACAGCCACCACCCGGGCGAGTACCTACCTCTACAACACCACCGACGACGTCGATGCTTTCCTCGACGCCGTTTCCGGGGTCCGGGCCTATTTCCAGGCCTGACCATCAGCAGCCCTGACATGCCGGGCAACCATCAACCACCGAACAGGCTATAACCACCATGAGTCTTGACCAGCTGTACCAGCAGATCATCCTGGACCACTCCAAGCAGCGGCACGGCAGTGGCCTGGCTGAAACGGCCGCCCCTGAAGGGGCATCCACCGGTCAATCACACCAACTGAACCCGGTGTGCGGGGATGAAGTCACGCTGCGGCTCGCCGTTGCGGACGGAACCGTCCAGCAGATCAGCTGGGACGGAGCGGGCTGCTCCATTTCGATGGCTTCTGCCTCGGTGCTGACCGACCTCGGCGAGGGAATGTCCGTGGAGGAACTGCACACGGTGATCGGGAACTTCCGCGAAGTCCTCCGGTCCCGCGGCAAGGTCCAGGCCGACCCCGAGGTCCTCGGTGACGCGGCGGCCTTCGAAGGCGTGGCCCGTTACGCGGCGCGCGTCAAATGCGCCATGATCTCCTGGGTTGCTGCCGAGGATGCCCTCAACCAGGCCACCGCCTAAAACAGGAAGCAGCGCGCGCAATGAGTTCTCACAGCGCGCGCTGCTTCCTGTTTGGCCGGGTGAAGCTCAGGCGACCAAGCCTGCAATGCCAATGGCCGCCGTCGCCAATCCCAGCACCATGGAGATGGTGACCAGGACAACGTGGACCGTGAGGAACCGGGTGGCCTTGCCTGCGGCATCGCGGGCGCGGGGATCCTTCATGACGCGCTTGAGGAACTGTGGCCACACAAGCAGCGACCAGAGCCCTGCGACGATCAGGACAACCGCAAGGATCGCGGGGATCTCCACGCTAGTGGCTTTCGAGCCAGGCCTGGGCCTGCTGCGACTGGATGTTCAGTGCCTTGCCAACCATCGGCTCCGCAGCATCAGCGATCTTGCCACCGAGGAACGGTACCGAAGAGGTGACGTTGCCTTCGAGCTCGATCCTGGTGTTGGCACCGTCGGCAACGAGGCGCTGGACAGCCGTGACGTCCAGGGGCGCGCCTGAAATCTTCAAGGCGATGTTGCTGGCCCGTGAGCCATCGGCCGCGGGAGCTTCCCACTGCTCGGTCTGGGTGACCTTCAGGGTCTCGCCGACGAACTTCCGGGCAATGTCCGGCAGTCGCGTGGTGGGCAGGGTGCGGACAGTGACGGTGCTGAACGCACCGGCGGGGTCGCCGTCGATCGTGAACGATTCCAGGGAGCCGCCCACCAGTTCGCTCGTGTGACGCAGGAATTCTTCGTCGACAAATACGGCAGCTACGCGGTCAACGCTGTGCGGCAGGGTGGTGGATGCGCTCAGGGCCATGGGTCCTCCGTGAATGGTGGTGGTGAAGCTTTTTAGCTCCCAACATCCTACGGGGTTCCGCCGGCCACCCCTGAACCGGTGCTTGCCGGGGAGCTCTCCTGGAGGGTGATGGCCGCAGCCGAGATGTTCCGGGCCATGGACGGGAAGATGAAACCGTGGAACGGGTACACCCCCAGCCAGTAGAGGCGCCCGGCAAGTCCACGCGGGAAGAAAATGGCGCGCTGCTTATAAAGGCTGCCTTCGCCGTCGGGCTCCACCGCCAACTCCAGCCAGGCCCCGCCCGGGGCCCGCATCTCGGCCCGCAAGCGCAGCAGGTGCCCGCGGTCGATGGCTTCCACCCGCCACCAGTCCACTACCTCACCGGCGTTGAGGGTTTTGGGATGCCGGCGTCCGCGCAGCAAACCAGCCCCGCCCTGGAGCTTGTCCAGCCAGCCCCGGACCCGCCATGCCAGCGGCAGTGAATACCAGCCGTTCTTACCGCCGATGCCCTCAATGATGGTCCAGACGTGCTCCGGCCGGGCCTCGCTGTGGAAGGTCCTTTCATCGAGGAAGACTTTGTAGCCCGCCCAATCGGGGTCACTGGGAAGCGGATCGGCGTCGATCCCCGCGTTGGCCCAGGTGGTCTCCACCTGTCCGTCCCGTTCCTTGCCCAACGCCAAAGCGACGGCACGGCGGTACTGGGTCAGGCCGCCGTCGGGCTGGGGTATGTAACGGTCGACGTCGTGCTCCCGCGACACTGCGTCATGCTGCAGCGACTGCACCAAAGGCAGGGACATGGACAGGGGAATTGGCGTCACCAGGGCCACCCACAATCCGGCAAGCTTGGGAGCCGGGACGGGAAGCGCGATGACCAGGCGCCGGGGGAGCCCCCGCTCCACCGCGTACTCGTTCATCATCTCCTTGTACTTCAGGACGTCCCGGGAGCCGATATCGAAGGAACGGTTCAACTTATCCGGGAGCGCCGCAGCAGCCACGAGGTAGTGCAGGACGTCACGGACCGCGATGGCCTCAACCCGGTTGTTCACCCAACTGGGGGCAGGCATGACCGGAAGTGTTTCGGCCAGGTGCCGGATCATCTCGAACGAGGCGGATCCCGAGCCGATCACCACGCCGGCCTGGAACACGATCGAGTCCACTGATGAGTCCAGGAACACCTTTCCCACGGTCTCGCGGGAACGCATGTGGATGGACAGTTCCTCGTTCTCGGGGTGCAGTCCGCCGAGGTAGACGATCCTGTCCACACCGGCCCCTGCCGCGGCTCCAGCCACGAGCCGGGCCATGGCTTCCTCCTTGGCCTCGAACCCGCTGCCGGATGCCATGGAGTGGACCAGGTAGTACAGGACGTCCACGCCGGCCAGGGCCTCGGTGAGTCCGTCTGCGTCCGAGAGGCTGTTCTCGATGATCTCCACATGATCATGCCAAGGGACATCGGCGATCTTTTGTGGCGTGCGGACCAGGACCTTGACCTTGTGGCCGGCTTCAAGGAGCCGGGGGACCAGACGTCCGCCAATGTATCCGGTGGCGCCTGTTACCAGTACGGTCCTGGTGTCCTGCGGTGTGTTGGAATGCGTAGCTTCCGAAGGCTGCAAAGGAACTCCTGGGGCTGGGGGTAGAGGTAGGCTGGAATGACCCGGCGTTCTTCTGAATTTCCGGGCATTTGTGTTGCCTGCCCTTGGAACCACCCTAGGAGTTTCTGTCATGAGCCTCAACGGTCTGCGCCGCGCCTTGGCGGAGGACAAGACTTTCGCCCGCGTGCGAACGGAAGCTCAGCGGCCCTTCAGCGACCGCAACACCGACTACCAGATCAGCGCTCCCACTGGAATGCGCGCTGTGCTGCTCGCCGAAATGGCCGACGCCCTGGCCTCCGCTGGTGACGACGGTGCCGGCGCTCCCGTGGTCCTCGCCGTCACAGCAACCGGACGTGAAGCCGAGGACCTCACCGCTGCGCTCGCCTCATATCTTCCGGCCGAATCCGTGGCCACCTTCCCCAGCTGGGAAACCCTCCCGCACGAGCGGCTCTCCCCGCGCTCGGACACCGTCGGGCGCCGGCTTTCCGTCCTGCGCCGCCTGACCCACCCCGAAACCTCGACGTCGGCCCCCTTGCGGGTAGTGGTGGCTCCCGTTCGCGCCGTGGTCCAGCCCATTGTTGCCGGCTTGGGGGACTTGGTTCCAGTGACACTGCAGGTGGGGCAGGAGCGTTCTTTCACGGAGGTTGTCAGGGCCCTGTCCGACGCAGCCTACGCACGTGTGGACATGGTGACGCACCGTGGCGAATTCGCGGTCCGCGGCGGCATCCTCGACGTCTTCCCACCCACCGAGGACCATCCCATCCGGGTGGAGTTCTTCGGCGACGAAGTGGACCAGATGCGCTGGTTCGCCGTGGCCGACCAGCGCTCGCTGTCCGCACCCGGCATTCACCACCCCACCGAACTGCACGCCCCGCCGTGCCGGGAAATCCTGATCACCGCCTCAGTCATGTCCCGCGCGGCCAGGCTCAAAGCCGACATGCCCGCAGCGGCGGACATGCTCGAGAAGATTGCCGGCGGGATCGCTGTTGAGGGCATGGAATCCCTTGCCCCGGTCCTGGTGGATGCCATGGTCCCGTTCGTTGACCAGCTCCCGGCGGGCTCCCTCTCCGTGGTCATCGAACCGGAAAAGGTCCGCACCCGCGCGCACGATCTCGCAGCCACCAACGAGGAATTCCTTGAAGCTGCGTGGTCAACTGCGTCCGACGGCGGTGCGGCGCCCCTTGACTTGTCTTCCCAGGCATCCACCGACCTGCATGCGGCCAGTTTCCGGTCACTGACCGATACCCGTTCGGCCGCCCTCGCCCACGGCGTCTCCTGGTGGTCCATCACCTCGCTCGCCTCGGACGAGGACCTCGTCCTGGATATCGACGTCCTGAACATGCGGGCCCGCGAACCTCGCGGATACCAAGGCGAAGTGGCCGAGATGCTGGAATTCATCGGATCCCGGGTCCGCGAGCAGTGGCGCGTGGTGGTGGTGACCGATGGTCCCGGACCTGCCCAACGCCTGGCCGAGCTGTTCCACGATGCCGATATTCCCTGCTCCCGGGTGGAGTCCCTGGACAAGGAGCCCCAACCGGGCATCATCGAGGTGACCACCGCCGCCGTCGGGCGTGGTTTTGTCCTTGACGGGCTCAAACTTGGCCTCTTGACCGAAGCCGACCTGCTGGGCCGGGCGACGGCAAGTTCCACCAAGGACATGCGGCGCATGCCCTCCAAGCGCCGCAACGCCGTGGACCCCCTCCAGCTGCACGCGGGCGATTTCGTGGTCCATGAGCAGCACGGCATCGGCCGGTTCGTGGAGCTCATCCAGCGCAAGGTGACCGGTACCTCGGCCTCCGATGCCGGCCTGCGCGAGTATCTGGTCCTGGAGTACGCCCCGTCCAAGCGCGGTGCTCCGGGGGACCGGCTCTTTGTACCGACTGACCAGCTGGACCAAGTGACGCGCTACGTCGGCGGTGACACCCCTGCGCTGAGCAAGATGGGCGGTGCGGACTGGGCCAGCACCAAGTCCAAGGCCCGCAAGGCCGTCAAGGAAATCGCCGGCGAACTGATCCGCCTCTACTCCGCCCGCATGGCATCACGCGGCCATGCCTTTGCCCCGGACACTCCGTGGCAGCGAGAACTTGAAGAAGCGTTCCCGTACGTGGAAACACCGGACCAGCTGACCACCATCAACGAAGTCAAAGCGGACATGGAACGCGAGATCCCCATGGACCGCCTGGTCTCCGGTGACGTGGGCTACGGCAAGACCGAGATCGCTGTCCGCGCCGCCTTCAAAGCCGTCCAGGACGGCAAGCAAGTGGCTGTCCTGGTGCCCACCACGTTGTTGGCCCAGCAGCACTACGAAACCTTCACGGAGCGTTTCTCCGGCTTCCCCCTGCGGGTAAAGCCGCTCTCCAGGTTCCAGAGCAGCAAGGAAGCGAAAGAAACCGCCGAGGGCGTCAAGAGCGGCGCTGTGGATGTGGTGATCGGTACGCACCGGCTCCTGTCCAAGGACTTCGAGTTCAAGGACCTCGGACTGGTGATCGTGGACGAGGAACAGCGCTTCGGTGTGGAGCACAAGGAAGCGCTGAAGAAGATGCGCACCAACGTCGATGTGTTGGCCATGAGTGCCACACCCATTCCCCGCACGCTGGAAATGTCGCTCACCGGTATCCGGGAAACCTCCACCCTGGCCACCCCTCCGGAGGAACGCCACCCGGTCCTGACCTACGTCGGTCCCTACACGAACAAGCAAACCTCCGCTGCCATCCGCAGGGAGCTGATGCGCGAAGGCCAGGTGTTCTTCGTCCACAACCGGGTCTCATCGATCGAGCGCATCGCGGCCCAAATCCGCGAACTGGTCCCCGAAGCCCGGGTCGAGGTGGCGCATGGTCAAATGTCCGAGAGCCGCCTCGAGAAAATCATCGTGGACTTCTGGGAGAAGCGGTTCGACGTCCTGGTCTGCACCACCATCATCGAAACCGGCCTGGATATCTCCAACGCAAACACCCTCATTGTCGATGGCGCTGACAAGTATGGGCTCTCGCAGCTCCACCAGCTCCGCGGACGCGTTGGACGTGGCCGTGAACGGGCCTACGCCTACTTCCTGTACCCCTCGGAAAAACCATTGGGCGAGGTAGCCTTGGAGCGTCTGAAGGCCGTAGCCGCGCACAACGAACTCGGCGCCGGCATGCAGCTGGCCATGAAGGACCTCGAAATCCGTGGTGCGGGAAACCTGCTGGGCGGCGAACAGTCGGGCCACATCCAGGGAGTCGGCTTCGACCTCTACATCCGCCTGGTAGGCGAGGCTGTGGCCGAATACCGCGGCGAGGCCGAAGAAAAGGCCGCGGAGATGAAGATCGAGCTGCCCGTCAACGCCCACCTTCCGCACGACTACGTGCCAGGGGAAAGGCTGCGCCTGGAGGCCTACCGAAAACTGGCCGCTGCCATTACGTACGAGGCCATCGACGAGGTCCTGGCTGAACTCGTGGACCGTTACGGCGAGCCTCCGCTGCCCGCCCAAAACCTCATTGCCGTGGCGCGCTTCCGGGTAGGTGCCCGCGAAGCCGGCCTGTCCGACGTCGCGCTCCAAGGCAACTTCATCCGCTTCTCGCCGGCGCAACTACCGGAGTCCAAAACCATGCGCCTGAACCGAATGTACCCGGGTTCCCAGGTGAAACCGGCACTGGACGCCGTCCTGATTCCCAAGCCCAAGACGGCCAAAATCGGTGGACGCGATCTTCAGGATGCCGAGATTTTGCAATGGGCCAACACCGTTATTGAAGCGATCTTCACCGACGCACCCGTGAAGGCCGGCTGACTGCATGATGGGAGGACATCACGCCGCGTCAGGAGCCGCGGCGTGGATAGCTATTGCCTCAACCGGCCCGTACGCCCTTGGCTGGTACCCCTTGGATTCCACCGGAATCCTGATCGGAGCCATGGCGACGGCGGGAACTGCCTTGGTGGTGGACTGGGACCACCGGCACAGCACCATCGCCAACTCCCTGCCCCCATTGTCCAATGTGATTGCGGTGGGGATCGAAAAAGCCAGTGGCGGTCACCGGCAGGGGACCCATTCACTCCTGGGAGCCTCGGCATTTGTGGTGCTCGCAGCCATGGCGGCGCAGTTCCAAATGGACACTCCGGTGGGCAAGCTCTCCATCGGGGCTGGTTTGCTGTGCATGTTCATGATCAATCTGGCGGCCAAGGCGTTGAACCTGTTCCCGAAGTCCGGGTGGATCACCAACTGGCTCTTTGCTGTGGTGATGGCAGGTTTGGTCACCTGGTTTGCCCCGGACCAGTGGGGCTGGTTGCCCCTGTCCATGCTCACAGGTGTGGTGGTGCACATCGTGGGGGACATGATCACTGTGGGTGGTGTACCGCTCCTGTGGCCCATTGTCATCAAGCCGCCGAAATTCCTGCGGAAATCCCCGATCCGGGGGATCTGGCGGCCAAATGGAGCCTTCTCCATCCCGCTGCTGGGGAGGGCCGGTTCCCGACGCGAATGGTTGGTCCTGATACCGGTCAGCGGTTACGCCATGGTGGGCATGGGAGCTGCGGCGTGGACGCTGGCGCAACAGCACTGGCCAGGGGTTCTGGCGGCCTTGGGGGGCGTAGTGCAGGTCCCCTGACGGCCCGGCGGCTGTCTTCGTTTGGCTCAAAAAGAAATGCGGCCCGGGTATGAACCCGGGCCGCATTTCTTTGAAGATAAGAGGCTTAGTTTTCGCCGGCGGAGTCAGAGCGGCCAAGAATGGTCTGTGGGATCCAGAAAGCCAGGGCGAAAAGGCCGAGGCAAACGGCCATGGGCCACGGGTTCTCGAGGCTGAGGAAAGACAGCGAGTAGATGGCGCCCAGGAAGAGCACAATCATGACCAGGAACAGGACAATGCTCTGGACCAGGTTGTTTTCGCGCTCGATGGGGGCGCTGGTTGCGTTCTTCGACATTCGTTCCTCCTCGGCCCCGCAGGGCTCAAAATCTCTGGTGGTCCTGGAAGCCCCTAGTAGGCAGATGAACCCTGTTCACCCTTGACAATGGCAATTCCCGAACTCGCACCGATACGTGTTGCACCAGCAGCAATCATAGCCTGTGCATCGGCAAGGGACCGCACTCCGCCGGACGCTTTGACCCCAATATCCGGCCCAACGGTCTTGCGCATCAACGCTACGTCTTCAACGGTTGCTCCTCCGCCGTTGAATCCGGTGGAAGTCTTCACGAAGTCCGCCCCTGCCTCCACGGCCGCTTCGCAGGCGATGACCTTCTGTTCGTCGTTCAACATGGACGTCTCGATGATGACCTTCAGGATGGCCTCACCTGCGTGGACCGTCTCGGCCACGGCCTTGATGTCGTCCACCAGCGCACCCTTGTCATTGGCCCGGGCGGAAGCCATGTTGATCACCATGTCGATCTCGTCAGCGCCGTCGAGGACCGCTCCGCGGGCTTCGAACGACTTGACGTCGCTGGGCGTGGCGCCCAGCGGGAACCCGATGACCGAACACGTCAGCACACCGGAGCCCTTGAGTGCTTTGGTTACGGTTTTGACCCAGACAGGGTTCACGCAGACGGACTTGAACCGGTATTCGATGGCTTCGGCGCAGACCTTGAGGACGTCTGCTTCGCTGGCCTCCGGCTTCAGCAGGGTGTGGTCGATGTAGGAGGCGATGTTCGCCGGGGCGACCGCTTGGTTGCTCATGGGATCCTTCCGTGCAGGGCGTGGCCGGCCCGGTGGCCGCAGGGTTGTCACTGCCCGTCAAAGGACCATCTTGCCACATGGGTTGCCTGCCGCAGGGAGGGACTGGGTGCCGTGGAAGACGGCCACGCCGCGCTGGCTAAGCAGCCATCGGGACCTGCTGATCTTCAGTACCCCGCAGGCCCAACAGCATGCCGGAGGCGCACAACATCGCAGAAGACTCGGCGGAGAGCAGCAAACCAAGGCGGAGCCCATCACATGAAGCAGCATCACCGATCGCCCAGATGCCCGGGACGGAGGTTGCGAGGTCGCGCCCAACGGAAATGCCGCCGTCGGAGGCAACCAGCAAGCCTGCACTCCCGGCGAGTTCATTGCGGGCGGTCCGTTCCTCGGCAAGGACCACGAGGTCACCCTTCATGCTGCTGCCGTCCTCGAACAGGATGCCAGTGGCCGGCAGGTTTGAAGCGGTCTCTTCGGCAACGCCCGAAGCGGCAACGCCTGACGCGGCAACGCCTGACGCGGCAACGCCTGACGCGGCAACGCCTGACGCGGCAACGACGGCGGCAGGGCGGAGGGTGGTGCGGACGGGACGGACTCCACGGGCGCGCAGCACTGCCTCAGCCTGGCCCGCGGCAGGTCCATTGCCCACCAGGATTCCCAAGGGACGGCGGCCTACCAGTTTGGTGAGGTCTTTGACGGCTTCACCGATAGCGGCGGCGTCGTCGATGGTGGAATAGCTCAGGCCGGATTCGGCTCCCACTACGGGCGGGAGGGAGGGCGCCGAGCCGGTGGCAATGACCAACTGGTCATAGGAGAACTCCATGCCGTCCACGGTAGTGACAATTTTGGCGCCGGAGTCGATGAAGCTGGCCGGCTGCCCGAAGCGCACCGAAACCTGGGGGAGTTCGGCGAGTTCCAGCAAGGCGTCGGGGCAGTCGTCGCGATTGCTGAGAACGGTGATGGTGCCCTTGAACGGGCCCTGCCGGGAGTCCGACCCGCCTGTGAGCCGCCGCACCAAAGCCTGGGCCGCGGGGCCTGCGCCTGCGATGACGATGTGGAGGGAAGCTGCGGACGGGGTGGCGGACATGTTTTGCCCTTTCGCTCAGATGACCTGCTGTTGATCATCAGCGTAGGCGGCTGGTTTTTCGCTGGTGTTTCCCCGCTGTTGCCATCTTTGGCGTATCCGTAGCGCGCTGTTTACCGGCCGGTAATAACGTGCGTCACATTAGCTCCGCGGACGGGATCAATATCGGCGCAGCAGCTCACGGAGCCCGTTGCCCGCGAAAGCTGCCACCGCTCCTGCGCGGTCCACAAATCCGTGAGCGCCCACTGGTTCGACGGAGGCCAGAAGCCCGGCAGCATCTCCCAGGCTCATGGTCATATCGGCCGCGAGCCCGCCGACTTCGAGCCGGGCGTGACGCGAATCAGCCCAGGCGTCGGGCCCGGGGTCATCGCTCAGGGTCCGTGTCAGCGCAAGGGTTTGCCACCCGCCGTCGACCCTTATCCGGGCACGGTACGTGAGGTCATCGCCATGGGTTTCCAGCCGCCCGCCGGCCAGGAATGCCCGTCCGAAGCGGGAGTGTTCCAGATAGCCCGTGAGTTGCGGCGCTTCATCCCCGGGATCGGAGGGAAGAATTACCGCCGCTTTGAAAGTCAGGGGCGAGCCATCCAGCGTGCCCCGGAGCGTGTCGGTAAAGCGGACTCCTGGCGCAGGGTCTGTCATTGCCGTGCATGTGGCGTCCTTGGCCAGCCCTGCGGAGGTCATGGTGTCCAGATAGGCGCGGGCATCCCTGTACCCCATGCCGATCAGTGCATCGGCGTCGACCCTGCCCAGGTAGAACTCCGGATCCAGGGGGAGGGGGTGGCGGGGGCGGATCACGTGCAGCACAAACTCCTGTCCTGCGGCTGCGGCAGCGTCGAAGTCAGCCAGGAGGGCGCCCATGGCACTCATCTCGATCATGTGGACGTATTGTTCCAGTGGCCCGTCGCCCCAATACGGGGTGTTACCGATGCACCAGACCAGCCATATCTCTTCGGCGCCGCGCCGAAGGGCTTCGGCTACGTTGGCGTCCCTGATCCAGACGGCGTCGGTCCAGATTTTCCCTTCGCGGCGCAGGGGTTTGAGGAAGATCGGAAGCGACATGCCTGCAGCCATCAGCCCGGCGTCAATGTCCGCGGCGTCGATTGCGTGGCAGCGCTTTTCGGTGAACTCCACCACGTTGAAGGAACCCTCGACGGCGTCGGCTTGGGTTGCGCGGGAACGGATGGTGGCGTCGTTGATGCCCAAGGCGGGAAATACCTTGCCGAGGATGCCGTCGGCGTCGCCAAGGGCGGGCAGGGACCACGGGCCCTTGAGGTAGTCACCCACGGGCAATGCTGAGCCGAAGTCCTTGACGTCAACGCCTGACCAGCGGGCGCACATCTCTTCCGGCGGGACACCGGAGAGCATCATGCCCGCCGTGAGGATCCCGCCGGAGGTGCCGTCAATGTGCTGGAATTCCAGGCCTTCCTCGGCGAGCGCTTTCACCACGCCGGCTTGCCAGGCCACCCGCATGCCGCCCCCGGCGAGGACCAGTGAACGCTTTGCCGCGTGTTTCATCCTGGCAGCCCGATGGTGGCCGGCGCGGCGGTGAGGCGGCGCCAATGGATGAGGAGGAGGATCCCGGTTGCGAGGTCGAAGAAGGCCACCATCAGGGCAATGGGCGCGAAGACGCCGTTGAGGACGCCGATGCCCACGGCTCCGAAGGCCCCGGTTTTCTGGAGCGCGGACCACAGCACCACTTCGGGGGAGGGAGGGTCGTTGAGAAGGGTGTTGAGGAGAAGGCCGCCGACCACCACCATGAACATTCCCACGGTGCCAAAGAGTTGGCGGGTCACGGGTGTGGAGTCCGCGCCGATCAGTTGCAGGACTTGCCCGCCGAAAGGGACCTGTATTGCTCCGGTCAGGACCGTGATGATGGCAATGACGGCGAGTACCGCACGGAGGGGGTCGGCGGCCGCCCAGGCGGCGGTACCTGGCGGGTGCGGTTTCCGGGCTTGTGCCGGATGTCCGGGTTGGGTTGGCTGGTGCGCGTTCACGCGTATGACTCGAGCAGCCGGCCACGGTCCACCAGGAGCCACACCATGGCGGCCCAGGTGAGGGTGGAGACGTAGAAGCGGATGTCGTTGAGCATCATCCAGCGTTTGAGCAATGACCTCAGCTCGGTGTCGTCGGCAAAGTCGCCGCCGCGGATCCGGATGTTGATGGGGATGATGATCCCTTGCCCCACCCAGGTCAGGACGATGATTCCCAGCAGGCAGATCACTGCGGGGATGACACGGACGGTGCCCCATTCGGACCACACCAGGATGCCGCCGGAGATGAACATGACGGGCACCACGATGGTGAAGAACTTGGTGGCCGCCCGGGTGGGGATGCCGAAGTGCATGTCCACGTTATCGCGGGCCAACGATTCCCACGTGGGGTAGAGGAAGAACTTCAGGACCCACATGGTGCCCACGTACATGGTTGCGCCGAAGAGAAAGTAGAGGGCGTTCAGCAGGAGGAGCCAGTTCACTGGGCACCACCACGGGGCGCCGGGCTTGGGACAGCGCCGGAGACCCGGCTCCGGTCCGGCGGTGCCAGCCATTCCTGCCCTTGGCCCAGGTCCACCACGCTGTCCAGCATGTCCCCACCAGGCAGGGCCACAGCCTCGAGCTGGGTTGGAGCGGTGAGGAACCACGCTTCGTAATGGTCATCCAGGACTCCGTGGGCTTGGGGCAACCAGGCGGTGAACACCGGATTGCTCTCCACCTGCAGGCTTTTCAAGGGTTCGACGCCGGGCGCGTCACCGAGGACGAGCCGCGCCTTGGCTTGGGCACCGAGGGCTATGTCCCCGGTGGCTTCGAAGTAGATGTCCGATTTCCAGAGCATGTTCCGGAAGACGCAGTAGTTGGAGGCGGCCAGTTTGAGGGGCAGGTTGAGGGGATCGGGGCGTTGGATCTCGATGTAGCAACCCAATTGGCCGTCCTTGTCGTATTGGGCTGAGACGGTGGAGTCCGTGACCACAAAGTCCAGGTTGGCCTGGTGCTTGGGCATGCCCCATATTCCCTTGCCGCCCTTGACCGAGACTTCGGAGCTGACGGGCAGGTCCACCACGAACTGGCCCAGTTTGAAGGTCTTTTGGAAGAGGAGGGGAAGGATGGGTGGGGCGGGCCTGCTTCCGTGGGTGATCGCTATGGCGAGGGAGTACTCGATGTACTTGCCGATGTCGGTGGATTTGTAGTTGACCACCGTCACCACCAGCAGCCCCTTGCCGCCAAGGATGAAGGGCCGCATTTCCGAACCGGGAAGTGCGGCTGCGGCGGCCCGTTTGTTGATGGGAAATGCGGCCATCAGCACTGGTGAGTCATCGGAATTGACGGGCATGACGTACTTGATTCCGTCGGCGAAAGCGTGCTGCCCACGCAGCCGTTCCTGCCTGCGCGGCACAGGTGATGGGAGGAGTTTGAGCAGGGGGACGGCAAGTTCGGTGAGGTTTTTCATGGCTTCGACTCCGGGGCTGTGGTCGATGGGGAGTTTCGGTTCAACTCATCGACAATGATGGGGAAGGTGTCCTGCCAGGCGTGCTCGCCGAAGAAGACGTCAAGGTGGCCGTAGCCGGGAATGAGGTGGAGCGAGTCCTTCCCTGGGCGGTGTTTTTGGAAGAATTCGTAGGTGCGTTGCTGGCTTTCAGGCAGGAAGCACCGGTTGTCCAGACCGGCAATGAAGGCGAACCGCGCATCGGTCTGCGGGGCTTCGGCCACCAGGTTCTGAGGTAGCTCCGGGTGGTTTCCGGCGGCCACCAGGTGCCCGGCCTTGATGCTGCGGCCCATCTCCTCGAAGAAAGTTACTGGTACTTCGGCGAACTCACCGCTGAGCCATCGGTGGGTGGCGTCGTCGAGGTTCTCATGGGACCAGAGGGCGGGACGGCCGCTGCCGTAGGTGAAGCTGACCATTTTGCAGACGGTGTTGTCGCATTCATGATGGGTGGCTTTAACCAGGCCCCGGATGGCGCGGGTGAAGTAGCCCTGGGACTTGTAGCCCCACGCCGGCGACAGGTATGGGGTGAAGGCTTTGACCACTGGCGTGAGGTAGTCGATTTTCAGTCGTGAGAACGCCGGGACCACGGGGTGCAGGGACACTGCGTTGGACACGATGGTGTCCACTTGGGGCAGCAGTCCCGCCACTGCCGACATAGTGAATGACGTGGAGCCCTGGCAGTGGATGACGGCTTTCAGGCTTTCGGCTCCGGTGGCGTTCAGGACGTGTTCGACGGCGGCGGGATGGTCGTGCACGGCCGCGTCGGCGAGCGTCCAGGACAGGGGGTCAAGGTCGATGGATGCACGCCAGTTCAGCATCCAAACGTCCCATCCGTCGTAGAGGAGCACGTCGACGATGGTGGTGCGGACCGGTGGCCTGAACAGTTCGGCCCGGACGCCGGAGCCGTGAACCAGGATCACCGGCCCTTTGACGGCCTCAACAGGGGAGGTGACGTGGACCAGGCTCAAGGGTGTGTTGTCGCGGGCACGGATCGGGATGACCTCTGTCCTGTGCTCGGCACGGGTGGTGATCATGGGGTGCTTCCCTTCCATGCGATGGTGATGGGTTCTTCAAGCAGCCGCACGGCAGGCAAACCGGCCACCGGTACCGGCCGCGCGCCGTCGTCGTTCGTTGCCAATTTCCAATCGCGGCAGACGGTGTCCACCATCAACGGGTAGACGGTGAGGTTGGCGTCGGAGGAGAGATGGATGCGGAGGAAACCCTTGTGGTCTTCGATCGCCTGGCCCGACATCTTCCACGTGGCCACTTCGCCACTGGGCGTCGCCAGGATGTACAGGGCAAAGGCCTCGCTGCCCAGCGCCCACCCGCCCAGATGTACCAGGGCAAGCACCAGGAGCAGGATCACGACGTCCGGCCAACTCTCCGGCCAGGGAATCAGGATCACGACGGCGGTACTCACCGCGAGCGCGGACAGTTGGTACAGCGCGCCGCGGGCGAAAACGACGATGCCTGCCTGCGCCAGACCCAACGAACGTGTGGACAACGAGGCAACTGCCAGGAGGAGCGGCACTGCAAGGATCAGGACAATGACAAGTACCGGGGTGTCTCCGCGGGCCAGGCTGCGCAGGCTGTCCACAAAGGCCTCACCGCGAAAGGCACTGAAGACCGTCCACAACGTCAGGGCGGCCACCACGTGCATGATGCCCAGCGAGAGCCCGAAACCGGGGTTGCGGATGGGGAGCCAGAACTGCGAGAAGGGGTTGGCCAGTTGCGGGCCGAGCAGGCGGGAGTGTCCTTGGCCGGGGAACGTGGTGGGCATGCGGGTGAAGACGCGGCCGGTGTTTGGCTGTTCTGTGCCCGTCTGCTGTGTTGTTGTCTGCTGTGTGTGCCGCAGGCTGGACGATTCACCGGGAGCGGCCGACGCGGCAGGCAAGGTGAGATGTTCGGGCAGTCCGTGGGTATCGGAGAGGTAGGCGCCGCCCAGGCCGCAAGTGATCATCTGGGTCCTGCCCGGATCCGGGGTCTGGTGCTGGGTGCCGGAGGTTTCCGGAGAAGGGGAGTCCTCGTAGCGGGAATAGTGGTGGAGGTCGCCGGTGAGCCAGAGCCTGACGCTGGCACCGGTGGCGTCGAACAGGCCCGTTCCAGGGTTGAAGCGCCGGCGCAGGTAGTCCTGCTCGAAGAAGTTCACCTGGCGGAAGTCACCCCACCCGGGTTGCGGGGCGTCAACCCAGAACGGAGCGGCGACGCAGAGGATGATCGCATCGCCGGGCTGCAGTTGCACAGTGACGTTCCGGTAGAAGTAGTCCAGTTGTGGCTCGTCGATGTATTGCCCCAGTTGGCTGTCCAGGCCAAGCAACCACCAGCCGGGGGTGCCGTTCCTGCCCGGACCGGGAGGGGTTCCGGTCAGGCGGAGGGCGAAGTAGCTGCGGGTTTGGATGGTCCGCCAGCCCCCGATGCTCCGCTGCCTGGTGAACACTCGGATGAACGAGGTGAGGCCGTCGTACCAATCATGGTTGCCGGGAAGCGCCAGCATGACCGGAGACGCGTTGGGTGGCCCGCTGTGCGCGTAATCGACGTGTTTTAGGGCGCTGAGCGGGCCTCGCAACGCGGGTGGGAAGGCCGCCCGGTACGGACCCACCATCCGGTTCTCGTACGCTGCCGGGGATGCGACCGGGTAAACCTCGTCTCCGCCCAGGACCAGGACCCTTCCACGGGGAAGTTCATGCCCGTCCACCGTCAGCGTGTCCTGGGCCAGCAAGGACGCCACTGTGTACGTGGCGTCGAAGCCGTCGCCGAGGTCGGCCGCGAAGTCGAGCCACATCTCCGTCGCCCCCGCAGCGGCGGCCCGCCCATCCCGGAGATCGCCAGGGGAGGGAAGTCCGCGGCTGCTGACGGCGGGCTGGGCTGGTTGGCCCGGGAGGGGAATTTTGTCCAAGCTCAGGGAATCCGAGGGGAAGCTGCCCTCAAGCTCGCGCTTATCGCCGAAATCGGCAAAGACCGTGGCCGCTGCGACCTTCAACGCAGTCCTGGCCAAGGACATCGGCGAGAGCCAACGAACCGCAGGCTGGGGTGTGAACCCCAGTACGGCATGGTGTTTTGCGAGCTCCCGGCTTTTCATCGCTTTGACGTGAACGGGAAGGGGACGCCTCTGGGACGCCGCCCGTAGACCTGCCAGAGTTCGCCGGCAAACAGCTTCCCGAACGTCACCAAGCCTGCCGCCGGGGCCGGTCCTTCGGCGCGGAACGTGGTGAGTTGCTTGGCGAAGTCGAGGGGCCGGATGTAGAGGATGCCGGCCCCGACGACGCCTGCTTGGGCGGCGCCGCCTGCAGTTGGCTGTGCGGCGTCCGGTGGCAGGGCATCCTGCGTCCCTGGATCTGGTGGCACAGCGTCTGGTGGCGCTGCATCTGGTGGCACAGCATCCGGTGGCACGTGGCCACGCAGGATGGTGGCATACAGGGTGGTGGTGTCCGCCCAGAGGTCGAATCCTGCCTCGTTGCGGATCAATTTGTGACCGGTGAACGTGAAGGGTGTTCCGCCCGGGTCCCGCAGCCACAAACGGTAGAGCATGCGCCTTGCTGGTGCAGCGGCGTCGGCGGTGTCCTGGACAAACAGATTGAACCAGCCCCGTTCCACCGGCATCCGGCCACCGAAGTAGTCCGCCAGCACGTAGCCTTCAGCTCTGGCCGGATGGTTCGGGTCGGAGGCGAACGCCTCGATGTCCTCGGCGATGATGGTCAGCTCGAACATGATCTTCCTGCTCCGGTCCCTGCCCAGGCTCCGCCCCTTCTCCGGATCGGCGATGCCCGGACTGAACCAGCCGTGCATTTGTTCGGTGAACCGGACGGAGGTGGCCTCTTTGCCGCTTACGCCTGCAGCGCCGGGCCTGCCCAGTCCGCGGCTGCGCACCTGGGAAGCCTGGGGCACCTCAGAGACTGCGCTCGCAGGCTTTTCCTCAGGTGCGGTCTTGCCTTTGGTGGCATCCGGCGCCAACGCACGCGGAGCGGACGCGGCGACGTCGACGACGGCGCCGGCCGCCTCCTGCTGGACGGCCACCTTTTCGCCGGACCCGCCGGAGCCCGCGGCATCTGCCGGGCGGATGCCCCGGCCACCAGGTTCCTCTGCGTTCCCGATGATGTGGGCGCAGGTGCGCTCCGCGAACGCTGCAATGGTCAGGGACGGGTTGGCACCCACAGGGCCCGGCATCGCGGCGCCGTCCACCACGAACAATCCGGGATAGCCGAAGACCTCGCCGTAGGAATCACAGACTGCTTCGCCCGGATGCCTCCCGGAGGGGGCTCCTCCGATCGGGTGCACCGTGATGACACGCTTGGCCCACCAGAGGGGGTTGTCGATGAAGTCCCCGTCCAGGTCTTTGGAAATGGACTCCATGGTTTCGCGGACGCGGCCGAAGTACTCCTTGGAGGTTGCCATGGTCCAGGCGATGGCCAGCCTCCCGTCGCGGAGGGTCATGACACCGTCGGGGACGTCCCTGCCCATCCCCAGCATGGGCACCGAACTGGAGGACAAACGGCCATCGCCCAACGCTGCGGCGAGGTCGGCGGAGACGTTGGACCGGCCGGCGTCGAACAGCCTGTCCTTGAAGAGCTGCCCGGCCACTTTGGCAGTCCGTTTGATGGTGGTGCCCAGTTGCGCTGTCTCGATGAGCCAGTTCATGAAGGCCGGATACCCCGCGTCCTCCACGTAATAACCGCGGCCATCGCCGTCGTCGTCGTGTGAATCGGGGACCCTGATGGCTGTGGTGATCACCGGGCCCCGGCTGCCGGCCAGGTTCCGGACGCCGGGCCGTGAGCCGTTGGCCGGGGGCGTCTTCGCACCCATGATGAACGTCAGGAGGTCGCCGTTGCCGCTGAAACGGGTGCCAAGGGCGTCGCTCAGCGCAGGGAGGGAACCGCGGTTTCGGAGCAGGAGGAAGTTGGTGCCGAATGTGCCGGCACCGAGGATGAGCCGGCGGCAATGGATGATGCGTTCGGTGAGAAGTTCGCCGTGATGATCCGGATGATGCACCACATAGCGGATCTCGTATCCGCCACCCGGCGACCCGGGGTTCAAGGGCCGGATGCCACGGACGTCATGGAACGTTCTGACATCGGCTCCCTTGAAGGCGGCCGCTGAGATGTAGTTGTGGTCCAGGGTGTTCTTGGCGCCGGCATTGCACCCGATGTCGCACTCACCGCTGAGCGTGCAGGTGGTGCGCACCGTGGCAGGACCGTGGATACTGCCGTAGCCGGGCAGCGGCAGTGCATGGTTGGTTCGCGGTTCGGTCCCTGGTGCTGCCGAGAACGTGACGGCTATGGGAGGCCTGGTGATGGACAGTCCCAGGTTCGAGGCCGACTTCTCCATGGCCAGGGTCTTCGCGGTGTCCATGTACGGGTAGGGGACGGGCTGGAGCATGGCTTCGGCGGCGTCGTAATAGGGATCGAGGTCTGCCCGGGTGAAGGGCCAGTTCTCATATCCGCCGCCGGGGATAGGGGATTCGTTGACGAACCACTTTTCGTCCTTGCGCAGGAGGACATTGGCGTAGATGAGTGAGCCACCGCCCAACCCGCTGGACACCAGCCCCTCAGTGCCGCGGAACGTCCAGGCATCAAAAAGTCCATACAAGCCGCGGTCCGGATCCCAGAAGTTCCGTCCCATCTCCGACGGCGAACGCGCGAAACTGCCGGGCGGGTACGTTTTGCCGCGTTCCATGAGCACAACGGACTGCCCGGCCTCGGCCAGTCGAAGCGCCGCAACGGAACCTCCAAAGCCGGAGCCCACCACCACGGCGTCGACCTTTTCGATGCCATCGCGGCGGCGTGCCTGATCAGAAGCGGGCTCAGGTCCCGCAGCCCCACTGTTCCCGGTCCCCAGACGACCCATGGCCGTTCCTCTCAGAGGAAAGCTGACTACATAGCTGCAGCTGACGGCGCCGGGCGTGGCCGGGCGATGCCTCCGCGGACTATGGGGCTTATGTTCCCACCGGGCAGGTGATCTGTAAATGAGGTGGAGACAGTGGATTCAGCGCGCGCTAGGCAATGCGGGTATAGATCATGTCAAAGTCGTGTTCCAGCGGCCCGCCGGGGTAGGTCCCGCGTTCCAACCGGGCAGTAATGGTGTTGCCGTCCTTGGAGAAGTGGCCAACGAAGCGTTGCGGCCAGTCGGGCCCATCCCTGAACAGGGTCCACACGCCGTCCTTGAGCGTCATGTCGTAGATCCTTGCCATGCCCCGGGAGTCAAAGTAATGCTGTTGGAAGGCTCCATCCGAGCCGGTGGCTCCAATGACGCTGACCGCATTGGGGTACTCCGGCCGCTGGACCGTGGAACGCTGGATGAGGAAGCCGCCGCTTTCCAACCATTCGAAGGCGGTCCGGCCGGGCACATCCTTGCCCGGAACTGATGTTTCCCACTCGCCGAGGAGGATGTTCAATTGCTCCAACGTAGGTTTGGGATCCCGTGCCATGGCCGCCCTCTTTTCGGGTCTTCGCGTTGCTGAACAGCTTCAGGGTATGACTCGTCCCGTTCCGCCGTACAGACCTCCGCGGAGACCGCCCGGGCCAGGTGCAGGTGGTGCCGTGCAGCGCTGTTCCGGGCTTGGCGCCATAGCGGCATCAGGGCTGGCGGGTGACCCTGCGCGTCTCACGGAACTCCGCGGGCACCGTGACAGCGCCCTTAGGAACAGCGACGGTAATGCCCCTCGTCGTCACGCTTGTGACGTTCTGACCCCATTGCTTTGCGTACTCGACGACGGGCCTCGCCGCAGCCCGGTTGCGGACGATTGCTACGAGCGCGACGGTGAGGAACGCAAGGGTCATCAGACCCGGCACCACGATGACGACCACTTGGTTGATAAGACCGGTCAGGAACAGCGCGGGGCCGAGGAACCACAGCGCCACCGTGGAGAACATCAAGACGAGAACCAGTTTCTCAGAGCGTGCGTGGACGGCCCGTGCGTGTGCCAGCTCATCCGGGTAGCGTTCCTTGAAAATACGGGTGACATCGGCGCTGAGCGCATCAGCTACGTCCTTGCTCCGGGCGGTCATGGCTCTCCAATTCGCGATGCACAGCGCGACTGGGGTACAACATCGCGGCATTGAACCCTGCAGTCGAAGACGGTGGTTTTTTGAGTCTCCTGCCTAGCCTCCGTTGGCTTGACCTTCCCTAAAGTACCGGTCTTTTGCCAGGACGCGTAAACGGCTGCAACCCCCATTCCGCCGGCCTCCTGCGCCGCGGAAACCAAGGGGGTGACCACAATGTCCGTCATCCGCTGTACACTCAAGTATCGAACATATATTCGAATAAAGGTGTGTTGTGGGCGTGATAGTCGGCCCCCGCGTGATAGATGCGGGCTTTTCCCTGATGTCAGTATTGCTGGCGCCTCTCCCGGTGGCGGCCGGTTATCCCTCGCCGGCGCAGGACTATTTTGATGGCCGGATCGATCTCAACGAGCACCTCATCAAGGACGTCACCAGCACCTTCGTGGTCCGGGTGACAGGGCAGTCCATGGAAGGTGCAGGGATCAGTGATGGTGACGAGCTGATCGTCAACCGGGCACTGGAGCCCAGGGATGGGTCCGTCGTCGTCGCTGTCCTCGACGGGGAACTGACCATCAAAAGGCTCCGCGTCACGCCCACGGGAGTGATCCTCCAGGCCGACAATCCCAAGTACCCGGACATCCGCGTGCCGGCCCTTTCTGAACTCACCATCTGGGGAGTTGCCACCACATGCCTGCACCACATTTGAGCCCGCCCCGTTCGCAAGGGCCCGTTCCCAGCGAACTGTGGGAACGGATGGGCGCCGAATTCGGCTTGCCGGATCTGGAGAGGGTCCGTCATCGGCTCGCGAAGCTACATGAGGATCCCGAACCTGTGATGCAACAACTGGTGCGCGTGTTTTCCGCAGATGGCACGTACTGTCCCGGTTTCCAATTCCGCGAAGACTTGTCCTTGCATCCCGTGGTGCTGTGCCTGTTTGCGCGTGCCATGGAACTGAGGATTCCGCACAATTACTTTTCGGCCTGGATGGTCACCGGCTGCCCAGGACTGCGGGATGCCAGGCCGGTGGACCTGTTGGACCGGCTGGCGCCTGCCCCGCTCATCGCTGCCCTTGAGCGCTCCTTCGGATCCGGACCAGGGGACGGGCGCGCTGCAGGAACCACACGGCCTATTGGTAATGGGCGCAACAAAACCTGAAAAGATTGCCCGGTTCCCTCGCTGGCTCCGCTGACAGCGACGCCACGGCGACGTCAGAAGCGTGATTGGATGGCGGTGTGCGGAAACGGGTGCCGGGAGACGACGTAACGGCGGCCCGGTTGGGCGCTTCTCGAGTAGGGACAGAGGTTTCCGCGGAAGCGGATTCGAGGCGATCTATTGCCTCGCGCCTCATGTGGGGCATCGCATCGGCCCTCGTCTCGGTGTTGCTGGGAGCGGTCGCCCAAGCCTCCGCAGCGTGGGTCAGCGACTCATGGCCTGAGGTTCTGGTCTACCTCGTTATGCCGGGGTGGGCGTTCATTCTGTTCGCTCACCTTCTGAGCGGATTTGCTGCCGTGGTGGCACTGGCTCTGCTTGTACCGGCGTTGGTCAGGCGGATTTCCCGTGGCTGGCTCCGGCGGCTGACTGCTGTACTTGCAGTTCTGGCCAGTGTCGCGGCGGCTCTGCCGTGGTCTATGTATTCTGCTGGCATGGGGCTGGCCGCCAAGGCGGCAACCTACACCGAAGTCAAGGCCAGCAGTGGAGAAAGTGTCATCGTCGAACAATCAGGGTTCGACCCACAAACCTATTCCATTTATTCACAAAAATCGTGGGGGCTCTGGCAGCGAAGCGTCCCGTGGCTGTCCGCCACACAGTTCTTCGACCCCAAGGACTGCATACTGACGGGCGGAAGTGGCAACCTTGTGCTCCAGTGCGGAGTCGATGAGATCGTGGTGCCGCGCTAGGGTCGCCACTCACTAGCCAGGAAACACCTTGTAGCCATCATCGGCAGCCGACTTCTTCGGCGCAGGAAGCGGCAGATTCATGGCGGCTATCGGTAACTTGCCGAATAGCTTTTGAACGAATAACTGGCGGGACGAACGGAGCCGGACTGGATACCAGCCAGGATCCAAACACCTCGAGGGTTTCTCCTGACGCGAACTGAGTGTCCAGGACGATGGAGGCCGATTGGATGGTCCCGTCCCATTCGGTCGTCCAGGTGACGTGACGTTCCCTTAGCGGGGGTGGGAGGGAAATGAGGGGACGACGATGCCCGGACCAATCCTGGGAAGTGGCGGACATTCCGTCGCCAACTCTTTATCAGGCAGGGAGTTGAGCCGCCCTATGCGTCTCTCCGTCGAGTAATCCTTTGGGACGGGAGCTGGTCAATCCGTTTCTGTCGCTTCTTGCTGGCCTTGTTTGTTCGATTGAACGGAATGGCGGCAGCCAGGAGGGTTATGCCGCCGTCAATCACCGTGCCGATAAGCGGTTGGACTAATTTGAAGTTTTCGTCGGCGGTGGTCAAACGCGGTCCTTGTCTGGGCTGAAACGTCTAGATGATCTGCAGACGTAAGGACGCTGCCCGTCATGGGGGGGGTACCCGGCCAGCGTCAACATGAGCGCGGTGGATTGCGCTGTGTTCAGCAGGTCCACAGGGCGTTGATTCTGCAGAATGGGACACCTTGTGACCATTCAGGCGGAGAAATCGTTGTCGCGAATCTTTAAGTCCATAGCGGGTTCGTAGCGCGTTCGAACAGTGTCAGGACAACAGCGTTCAGCGACTTCCCTCCGCAGTATCTCTGCGAGGACGCTGTGTTGTATTTGTGGCAGCGGTGGCCAGCTTCGGGGCAAACAGCGTCGCCTTCCCTGAAGCAGGCTGACTGACCCGGAGAGGGCAGCCCGTCTACTTGTGTTTGAGTAACTTCCGGGAATTACCGAGGCAAAGGATGGTCATCAGCATCCTTTGAATTTTGCTATCAAAATTCCAAGCAAAATTGCTTGTGTAATAGGTAAATGAACCGTATGCTTCGAGACCTGTGCACGCCTTACCTTTTCTGGACTTTTTGGGCGGGGTATGCTCTGCGTTTAATCAATTAGTATTCGCTTTTGTTGATCATTTTGCTGGGGGAGTTATGGAGACACTGCGGTCGTTCTTGAGTATTGCTGCCGTTGGGCTGGCAGCAATAACCGTCTCGTCGTGCGGAACCGGAGGAACGCCGGCCGTAGGTCCCGAGGTGCGCACCGGGTCGGCGTCGCCCTCGAGCGAGTGCACGAAATTCCTGCCTGATGCGCCGTGCGGGAAGTTCAAAAGTACAGCCGGTACTGCTGAAGGTCAGCCCATGGCATGGGTCAGCGAGGGACAAGTGACAGCACAGTTGGACCGAGTTGGTCAGGAAACATACCTGACGGCTGTTCTTCCATGTGGACCAGTGAACACCCCCGTCACCATTGATGGCTCGAACATGACATTGTCCGGGAAGCTCGCGATCGGCGCATCCGGCTGTGTTGATGCTGCGAGAGGTGAACAGCAGACCTGGGCCCTCAACTTCCTCAAGGACGGCGTTCAACTCAACTACACCAACGGGGCGCTGACATGGACGAGAGGTCAAGACTCCCTGACTTTCGGCGCGATCTGAACTGCCCCGGATTCAGGTATTAGGGAGCAATACGCGGCTCGGGCATAGCCTTGCGGACCGCCACAGTCTTAAGACATTGAATAATTCATCAAACACGGACCGAGACCGAATCGGCCCGCACTGGACGGGGATTCATTGAAGAAACCACTACCCATTGCAGCAGGTACTTTTGTCTTGCTGCTCGGCATTATCAGCCCCGCCGTGGCGGCATCGGATGCCCCGGTCACGCCGCCGGGGGAGGGCGCTATCGAGGAATACTCCAAGAGTGTAGGTGTCGACTTCTTGGACAACCAGAAGAAGCTCTCCGACTTCAAGTACTGGATCACACAGGTCCCGGGAATCTACGATGCTGGCTACGTTGAACAGGTTAATGATGCAAAAAGCCTTTCTGTAAAGGCATTGTGGAAGGGTTCATCCCTGCTTCGCGAAACCGTCGCCAACGAAGGACGAAAGCGAGGCATCATGGTGACATTCTCCGAGCGTCCATATTCGGTCCCCGAAATTGATTCGGCGACTCAAGCCCTCATAAATAATGACAAGGCCTTTGAACCGCTGGGATTCAAGATAGCTTCCATCGGAGGCATCGGCGATGATTCAGGTGAAATATCCATCCGCGGATACGCCGTCAAGAATGAAGGCGGCCTGCTCACATCATCGGAACGGGCTGCAGTGGAGAACCTTGCACGCGACATTACCAAGTGGCCTATCCAAGTCATTGATGGAGTCCAGTCACGCCCCGCCACTCGCATGAATGACTCCCACCCCTTCAACTCAGGTGCGTACATACTCAACAGCAACCAAACAGCTTGCACAACTGGGTTTGCGCTGAAAGCCAGAACGGGAACAGGGCAGTGGACCAATACGGCCCGCCACTGTGAGGGATCTGGCTGGTGGACTGCCCGCGACAATACCGGATCCTCAGCAGGAATGCAGTGGTGGGATACTCCCGATGGTCAAGCCGCCATGCTGTCCGAAGGCGGAAGCCGTTGGATGTTTGACGGCGCGTGGAACAACACGGCAGGATATTCCAAACCTGTTGCTGGATTCCACGACGTTTCATTGGGCGACTGGATCTGCACAAGCGGCGGGAACTCCGGCGTGCATTGCAATATCAGCGTCCTTTACACGAATTTTTCCTGGAATGACGGGTACGGTTACGCCTCCCAAATCGAGGGCTACCAAACAGTGGACGGTCAGCGTGCCGCAATCCAAGGGGATAGCGGTGGGCCCGTACTTGCCCCCTACGGCAATGGCAGCGTCGGCGCTGTCGGAATGATCCAGGCCGTCGCTGGCCCCCTATATAACTACGGCAATTGCGGCAGCGTTCGGGACGGCGGGGCCAACTACTGCAGTCGATACGTGTGGTTTACGTCTACGCGCACGATTGCGAACAGCGCGGGGATGGATTTGGTTACCTGGTAGTTACTGCTACACGCCTCAACCTGCTGGCTACGAAAGGCCTCGTCCGGTTCTCCGGTCGAGGCCTTTTCAACCTCTCCAATTCCGAGTACCACGATTTACGGTTCCTGCGAATTCTCCTCGGTCGAAGCGCAGAATTGCGGCGGCGAAGGCTTTTGGCTTGAGGAGTCAGAGAGCGTTAATGGCCAGATCGCTTCGTCTGGCAACAACATGATCGCGGACACAGCCAAGAACTCCAATGTTGATGGTTGGGGGCCGATTCCAAACAATTTTGTCAACGACGCTGGGTGGAATGGCGGTCCTGCTTCGACCAGACCCACTCCGGCGGACCATCCTGCCATGAGGTTGAAGCGGAAGTCCAAGTACAACAATCTCTCCATCTCCTCGCGAACCGCGGGTCAACAGGCCGGGATAGGTTTGGGCCAACAGGCTTATGCTCTGAGCCTCGATGCCACGTTTGGGACACTGGCCAACAACATCTCCGTGACGCACTCCGATAGTTAGGATGGGAAGCGCGTGAAGGGAATTCTGACACCTGACAGGGTTTACATCATTGGGTCCAAACGATACAGGCACCGCCAGCCTGAACCCGCGACACGACTACAGCCCTTTTGACGGTGGATTTGTCAGGCATACATGCGTCGAACTCGACAACGTGTTTGTACTGGAAACCGATCGACTCGATGCTGCTGGAGCGCCGTTCACGAACATCGAATACAACGACCGAAATGGTTGGCGAGGATTGGTTCAACGGAGCCAGTCGTACGGATGCCTTACCGCTGCCGTGGACATCGGGTAGGAAGAGCTCAGCTATTTGTCGGGGCCTGGCGGTACAGTAAATGTATTCGAATATATGTTCGAATGTGCGGCGTGTCCTGCTCCAGAATCGCGGCACGCGTGCTAAGGCCGAACGGAGGAGACCGATGTCCAAGCCAGCACTCATGCACCGGATGCAAGAGATCGCCCACGTGGACATCAACTGTTTCTATGCGTCGGCGGAACGTGCCTTCAACCCTTCGCTGGAGGGCAAGCCAGTGATTGTGCTGTCCAACAACGACGGCTGCGCAGTGACCAGGTCTCCGGAAGCGAAGAAGCTGGGGATCGGACTGGGGGAACCTTGGTTCAAACTTGCTCCACGGGCCAGGGAATGGGGTCTCATTGCCCTCTCAAGCAACTACGAGCTCTACGGGGACATCAGCTCCCGCGTCATGGAACTCCTGGCCCGCTACTCGGCGTGGCAGGAGGTGTACTCCATTGATGAGGCGTTTCTGGGGGTAAAAGGTCAACCGCAAGAGCTGCTCGAACTGGGACGGACCATCAAAACTGCGTGCCAACGGCATGTGGGCGTGCCGGTCTGCGTGGGGATTGCCCGTACCAAGACGCTTGCCAAGCTGGCCAACAAATGGGCCAAGCATAATCCGGCTTTCAACGGAGTGTGCCGTTGGGACTCGGTTCCTGGGGCCCAACGGGAGGCCTTGATGGCACGGCTGTCGGTGATTGAGATCTGGGGCGTAGCCACCAGGCTGACCAAACGGTTGAACGCCATGGGGATCTTCTCCATCCTTGACCTGGTCCGGGCCGACCCTGTGGCCCTGCGGGACAAGTTCTCCATTGTCATGATGCGCACCGTGCTGGAATTGCAGGGCACCCCGTGCATCCCGATGGAGGAGGAAAGGATCGGGAGGGACCAGCTGATCTTCTCCCGCTCCTTTTCAACGCCGATTACGACGGCGGCGCAGCTGCGGCAGGTGCTCAGCGTCTACGGCCAGATGGCAAGTGCCAGGCTCGCCAAACACGATCTCCAAGCAAAATTGCTCACGGCCTTTGCCGCCACTTCGGTCTATAACCCCAACGACAAGTCCTTTCCGACGGTTAACGTCAAGCTGCCCATACCCACCTCGGATCCCGTGCTGCTGACCAAGGCTGCCCATGCATTGGTTCCCAGGATCCAGGAAGGCGTCAGGTACGCCAAGGCCGGGATCATGGTTACTGACCTCCGCCCCAGCGGGAACCAGAAACCGCTGGAGATCTTTGAGAACCGGCACGAGGAACGTGGGATCGGCCCCCTGTTGGAGCAAGTCAGCAAGCGCTACGGCCGGGGCTCCATCGGTTTGGGGCACGCCGGAATCAAGGGAGGACCCGACTGGTCCATGAAACGGGACATGCTCAGTCCCCGGTACACCACCAACTGGGACGAACTTCCCTTGGTGAAGGCGGCCTGAGGTGGTTGGACGCCACAACTGCCGGCAGGCAGCCCGGACAGGCAACTCAGGCAGGCACCCCAGGCAGGCGGCCTGGGCAGTACACCTACGCCCGCAGCCGGTACCCACGCTTGACTACCGTTTCCACGAGCTTGCCATCGGGCAGGGAGGAGCGCAGCCGGCTGACCGTCATGTCCAGGGCATGCACGGAGCCGCGCAGATCCAACAGGTCCGAGAGCGCCTCGCGGGACAACACTGCCCCGCCCGCGCCGAGCAGGGCACGCAGGAGCAGCAGGGGAGCGGGCGCCAGGTCGATCACCTCGCCGTTGATCCGCAGGCAACGCCCGCGCAGCTCAATGGTGGCGCTCTTGGTCTCCAAGCGGCGCACATGGTTCAGGGACAAGTGCTCGGTAACCAACCGGATCAGCGCCCCCATGCGGTAACGGTCAGGGATCAGTGGCGTCAGACCGGCGTCGACCAGTGGTTGTGCGGTGACGGGCCCCACTGCGGCAACCGTCACGGGGCCCTTCAGGGCTTCGATGAGCTGACGGTAAAGGCCCATTTCGTGGGCTGTGCTCCACATCGCGTCCACGGCTGGTGCGCTGGTGAAGGTCAGGACGTCGAGGTTGCCGCCCACCACAGCCTCGATCAGGCGCGGGAGCTTGTCCTCGCCGTCGGGCTTCACCCAGCGGTAGGGGGTGACGGTCAGGACAATGGCGCCGGACATGCGCAGCCGTTCCAGCTGGCGGACGTCCGTATAGCCATGCAGCTGCACGGCCACCGTCTTGCCGCGCACGCCTTCTGCCAGCAGCATGTCCACCAGTGTCGCAGTGGTTTCGTCACTGCTGATTCCGACGTCGGCAAGACCGGCCGCGCGTACGGCACCGCGGGCCTTGGGTCCACGGACGAACATGCGGCAGGCGGAGAGTGCGTCCAGGAGTTGTTCTCCGATGCCGAAAGAGTCAGCGGCCTCGCACCACCGGCGCATGCCGTATGCGGTGGTGGCGATGCAGATATCCGGCTTCGCGGCAATGATGGTGCGGGTGTCCTCAATAAGTACCATGTCTTCCTGCACCGGGGCGATCTTCAGCGCGGGGGCGTGCAACACGCTCGCACCGCGGCGCTCCAGGGCCTCAATGAGGTCACGGGAACGGCGGTGCGAGGTGACTCCGATCCGGAATCCATCCAGCGGCGCATCGGCGGCCTCGGAAACTTCCGGTGCAGCAGCGGGGTCCTGGACTTCAAAGGTGCGTGCAACAGTCATAAGTTTTTACCCTCAGGCTTCAAGGAGCGAAGCCGCCAGGCGGCTCAGTTCAGCGGATGCTTCAGCGTGGTTGCGGTTGGCCTCGGCTACCCTGACCACTTCGCCAATGACCAGCACAGCCGGATTGCTGCAGCCGGTGGCAGCTGTTTCGATCGTACCCAGGTCAGCGATGGTGGTGCGTTGCCCCGGACGGTAACCGCGTTCCACCACGGCCATGGGCATCTCCGGCTTCATCCCTGCCCGGCGCAACCCGGCGGCCAGCTGCGGAAGTGTGCCGATGCCCATGAGGACCACGATCGTCCCGCCAAGGCCGGCCAAATGCATGTGTTCCGTCTCGGTCAAGGGTGCGTGGCCGGAGACCACCGTGAACATGTGGCTTACTTCGCGGTGCGTGACCGGGATGCCGGCTGCGGCGGGAACGGAGATGGCGCTGGTGACGCCGGAGATGACCCGTACCGGGACCCCGGCGGCAACGCAGGCAGCCACCTCCTCGCCGCCACGCCCGAACACGTAGGGATCCCCGCCCTTGAGCCGGACCACGTTCTTGCCCGCAAGGGCAGCTTCGACCATCAGCTTCTCGATGTCGCGTTGCGTTACCTTGTGAAGGCCAGGCTGCTTGCCCACGTCCACCAGTTCCGCAGAGGTCAGATCGGCGAGCTCCTGGTAAGGGGCCAGGCGGTCATAGAACACCACGTCGGCATCACGCAGGGCGTCCACGGCGCCGACGGTCAGGAGGTCCAGGGCTCCCGGGCCTCCGCCCACCAAAGTCACGTGACCCTCCGCGCCGGGGGCAGGCTCAAAAGCCACGGGCACACCGGCCTCGCGGCAGCGTTCCACCAACGGCAGCCAGCCGTCGTCGCCGTCGTCCACCATGGCCACCAGGAACGGACGCTCCGGGAGCAGCCCGTCACCTGGTACCCCCGCCGGTGCGCTCAGGCGGTACACGTTGGCCCCGGCAGCCTGGTATCGCCGGATGGCTTGGCGGGCACAGGTGTCCGAGCCCGTGACAAGGACGTCGCGGTCGGTGAGATCAATGGTGAGCTGCATGGTGAACCCCTAGTTTCCTGCGCCGACGGTTTCGCTGCGGACCGGAATGGTCGACGCGATGAGCACGCCACCCTTTTCCTCATTGGTAGCCGGACGGATCTGGCCACGCTCCGGAACGAAGGAAATGGATTCGTCCTTCTGGTCGGGAGCATTGACGAAGGAGCGGAAACGGCGGAGGCGCTCCGGGTCCTTCAAAGTCTCTGCCCACTCGTCCTCGTAGGTGTCGATGTGCTTGGCCATGGCGGCCTCAAGCTCCTCGGCGATGCCCAGGGAGTCGTTGACCACCACTTCCTCGACGTGTTTGATGCCGCCGTCCAGCTCTTCCTGCCAGCGCGCGGTGCGCTGGAGGCGGTCGGCGGTGCGGATGTAGTACATGAGGTAGCGGTCGATGTACTTCAGCAGCGTTTCGTCGTCCAGGTCCTTGGCCAGCAGCTGGGCGTGTGCCGGAGTGGCACCGCCGTTTCCGCCTACGTAAAGGTTCCAGCCGTCCGCGGTGGCGATCACTCCCACGTCCTTGCCCCGGGCCTCGGCACACTCGCGGGCGCAACCGGAAACACCCATCTTCAGCTTGTGCGGGCTGCGGAGGCCGCGGTAGCGAAGCTCCAGCGCAATGGCCATGGCCACCGAATCCTGTACTCCGAAACGGCACCAGGTGGATCCAACACAGGACTTCACTGTGCGAAGGCTCTTGCCGTAAGCCTGCCCGGACTCGAAACCGGCATCCACCAGCTCCTTCCAGATGTCCGGGAGCTGCTCCAGCCGGGCACCGAACATATCGATGCGCTGGCCGCCGGTGATCTTGGTGTAGAGGTTGTACTTTTCGGCGACGGCTGCGATGACGCCAAGGCCCTTGGGGGTAATCTCACCACCTGCGATGCGGGGGACCACCGAATACGTGCCGTCCTTCTGCATGTTCGCCAAGGCGCGGTCGTTGGTGTCCTGCAGCGAACCTCGGCCGGCATCCAAAACGTAGGCCGAGTGCTGGCTGGCCAGGATGGAGGCAATGGTCGGCTTGCAGATATCGCATCCCGCGCCGGTGCCGTATTTGGCCATGATCTCTTCGAACGAGGTCAGTTCCAGCACCCGGATGGCGTCGAAGAGTTCCTGGCGGGAGAGGCTGATGTGCTCGCACAGTGCCTTGGAAACTTCGATGCCGGACTTCGTCAGTTCGCCTTCGAGGAGTTTCTTGAGCATGGGGACACAGGAACCACATTGGGTGCCGGCACGGGTGCAGCCCTTGAGCTCGCCGAGTTCCTGCACGGGGGAGTTGCCCTCGCAGGCACCGCACCCATTGATGGTGTCTCGGATGGTTCCGGCGGCCACGTTGTTGCAGGAACACAGGATGGCATCGTCGGGCAGTTCAGTCTCAGGTGCCTCACCTCCACCCGCGGCGCTCAAATACGCGCCGGGTTCTGCTGCCAGTTCGCGGCCCAGGAGCGGGCGAAGGCTCATGTAGGGGGAAGCATCGCCCACGAAGATGCCGCCCAAGAGGGTCTTGGCATCATCGGTGGTGACGATCTTCTGGTAAACGCCGCGTGCCGGGTCGGCGTAGACAATTTCCAGGGAATGCTCGGTCCGGGCGAACGCGTCACCGAAGCTGGCCACATCCACGCCGGACAGCTTGAGCTTGGTGGCAGTGTCGAAGCCGGGGAATGTCGCCTCGCCACCGTGCAGGCGGTCGGCAACGATCTCGGCCATGGTGTTGGCAGGTGCCACCAATCCAAGGCACATGCCTCCGAAGTTGGCCACTTCACCGATCGCCCAGATGCCCTCCACCTCAGTGGCACAGTAATCGTTGATGACCACGCCGCCACGCTGGCCCAGGCTGAACAGCTGCTCCTCACCCTCTGCTGCGCGGAAGAGGTCGTCGCGGGGCCTGACCCCGACGGCTACGATCACGATGTCCGCCTCGATGGTGCGGCCGTCCGCCATCAAGACGCCGGTGACGTTGCCGTCGTCGTCCGTCAGTACTTCGGAAGGGAACACGCCACCATGGACCTCAAAGCCCTTGGCCTCAATCAGGCGACCCAGCGACTGCCCGGCACCCTCATCCAATTGCGTGTTCATCAGCCAGGGTGCTCCGTTGATGACAATGGGAGTGGCACCCAACTGTTCGGTGCCGGCAGCGGACTCAAGGCCCAGCAAGCCGCCACCAATAGTGACCGCGTTAACCTTGCGGCCCAGCTTTTCCCGGAGCTCGGCGATGGCCTTGTTGATGGCCCAGACGTCATCGAGCGTGCGGTACACGTGAGTGTGTTCGGCACCGGGAATCGGGAGGCGGGCTGCATCCGAGCCCGAAGCCACCACCAAGTGGTCGTATTCGTACGTGTTCCCCGCAGCGGTAAGGACACTCCTGGAGGCGGAGTCGATCTTCACGGCGCGCTCGCCGGTCACCAGGGTCAGCGCCTCGTGGTCCCACATGGACGCGTCGCCCAAAGTAAGGTCCACACCGGTTTCGGTGAGGGCCTTGCTCAACGCCACGCGGTCGTAGGGGAGGTGGGCCTCTTCGGTCAGCACCGTGACCTGCCAGCCTTCAAGACCGCGGTTGACCATGGCATCGGTGAAACGGTGGGCAGCGGGGCCGCCGCCGACGACGACGACGCGGCGCGGGTTCTCTGTGCTTGAAGTGTGTCCGGTCACTGGTGGGCCTTTCGCAGACGTTGCAGACGGATCTGCTGCAACTCGTGGTTCCAGACTAGGTATGGGCAGTTTCGCGTCAGTTTCCCTTTTGTTTCGTGATCTTAACTTCTGCATCACAACGGCATTTCGTGAGGCGTGAGGTCTCTTTTACGCGCTGGACACAAACGCGGACACCTGATGAAACACCAGGGTCCTAGCGTGGAAGAGTGGCCGCAAGCGTGGCCCGGTCCGGGGGAGTGACGGCGAAAATGCCAGCACCCGGACAGAGTGAGAGGGGCTGAAATGACCGTAATTCTGGACCGTGCCGTGGATGTTGCCGTTACCGGCGAGTGGCACAGGATTTGCCCGCTGGATGAACTCGAGCTGGCTTGGGGCGAGGCGGCACTGGTTGCAGGCCGACAGGTTGCGCTGTTCCGCATCGCGTCCACCGAGGTCTTCGCCGTGGCTCAGCAGGACCCGGCAACACTGGCCAACGTCATGGCCCGCGGGATCATCGGATCCCGCGGAAGCCGGCCGACCATCTCATCACCACTGCACAAAGAGGTCTACGACCTCGAAACCGGGGAGTGCTTCACCAACCCCGAGCTCGCCCTCGATGTGTTCGCCACCCGGTTGGTGGATGGCTTCATCGAGGTTGAACTCTAACCCGGCTAAAGACCGACGCTTCTAAAGCCCCAACGCTTCGCGGACGTCTCTGAGGACATCGTCCAGGGATGTTCGTGCGGCCTGGCGGGCACCGGGAAGTTCCGCGGCGGACTCCACGGGCTGGATGACTTCCAGGTAACACTTGAGCTTGGGCTCGGTGCCGCTGGGCCGGATGATGACCCGGCTTTGGTCCCGGGTCAGGTACAGCAGTCCGTCCGTGGGCGGCAAGGCTTCGCTTCCTTCGGCGAGGTCGGTAAAGACCTCGACGGCGGAGCCTCCGAACGCTTCGGGCGGATTGACGCGCAGGCGGTTCATCATGGCATCCAGCAGTCCAAGGTCCGCCACCCGGATGCTCAACTGGTCACTGGCGTGCAGGCCATGCACCAGGTAGAGATCGTCAAGGGTGTCAAAGATCGTCCTGCCCTCGGCCTTGGCAGCTGCTGCCAGTTCCGCGATCAGTACCGCCGCTGAGATACCGTCTTTGTCCCGCACCAGCTCGGGCGCAACGCAGTACCCCAAGGCCTCCTCGTACCCGTAGGTGAGGCCGGGAACCCGTGAGATCCATTTGAAGCCAGTGAGCGTTTCCTCGTGGGCGTACCCCGCGGCAGCGGCGATCCGGGACAGAAGGCGCGAAGAAACGATCGAGTTTGCGAAGACGCCCTCCCTGGCTTCCTCGCCTTCACCGACTGCCCGCCGCGCCACGATGTGTGCACCCAACAGCGCGCCCACTTCATCTCCGCGAAGCATCCGCCAGGTTCCCGTGGACGGGTCCAAGGCGGCCACCGCAGCCCGGTCGGCGTCGGGGTCGTTGGCCAGGACGATGTCCGCGCCGGCCTCCGCGGCAGCTGCGAGCGCCAAGTCCAGCGCACCAGGCTCTTCGGGGTTGGGGAAGGCAACAGTGGGGAAGTCCGGATCGGGTTCAGCCTGTTCAGCCACGAGAGTGACATCCCCAAATCCGGCGGCATTCAGGACGGAGACAGCTGTTTCGCCGCCGACGCCATGCATGGGGGTGAGGATGATTTTGAGGTCCCGGGCCGGGAAATGTTCCCGGTCAACCAGCCCGGCCATGGCGGCTTGATAGTCCGCGGCGATGGCCACGGGCAGTACGGTCCAACCGCTATCGGCCAGCTCTATGGAGTCCAGCGCACCCACAGCGTCGATTTTTTCCGCGATCTGCGCATCGTAGGGAGCCACGATCTGGGAGCCGCGTCCGCTCTCGGAAACAGCATGCCGCCCGAGGTAGACCTTGTAGCCGTTGTCCTGCGGCGGGTTGTGGCTGGCTGTAACCATCACGCCGCCGTCGCAGTCCAGGTTCCTGACCGCGTAGGCGAGCAACGGCGTCGGAAGTGCTGCGGGCATCAGGAACGTCTCTATGCCCGCGGCGGTGAAGATCGCGGCAGTTTCCTGCGCGAAGATGTCCGAGTTGTAGCGGGCGTCCAAGCCGACGACGGCGCGCGGCCGGGTCCCCGGGGCCGCTGCGGCAACCGTCTCCGTGAGGAAAGCTGCCAGGCCTGCTGCTGCGCGCCGGACCACGACGCGGTTCATGCGGTTTGGGCCGGGGCCGAGGGCTGCGCGCAGGCCGGCCGTGCCGAATTGCAGGGTGCCGCTGAAGCTGTCGCCCAGTTCCTGCACTGCTGCCGCATCTCCACCCTCGGCGAGCTCCGTCAGCTCCTCCAAGGCAGCCGACGTCGCCGGGTCCGGGTCTTGGGAGGCCCATTGGCGGGCGTCGGTGAGCAGCTGGTCAAATGCGGCATCGCTGGATGTCATAGGGTCAAAACTATCCTCATTGAGCGCTTCAGGGGCAACGGGCGGTGTGATCCCGCCCCTAAAAGTGGTCTTAAAGGGGCGGGATCCCACTCCCGGCGGAGTTGCCCGGGCAAAGCTAGAGTTTGGCGATGATCTCTGCCAGCAACTTGGAGATCCGCTTTCCGGCTGCGTGTCCGGCTTCAAGGACTTCGGCGTGGCTCAAGGGAACCGGGCTGATGCCGGCGGCGAGGTTGGTGACCAGCGAGATGCCGAAAACTTCCATGCCTGCGTGGCGGCCGGCGATTGCTTCCAGCGCCGTGGACATCCCCACCAGGTCTGCCCCGATCCGCTTGGCGTACTGGACCTCTGCCGGTGTTTCGTAGTGGGGCCCGGTGAACTGTGCGTACACGCCGTCCTGCAGGGAGGGATCTACTTCACGGGCGAGGTCGCGGATGCGGGAGGAGTAGAGGTCGGTGAGGTCAACGAACGTCGCGCCCTCAAGCGGAGATGCTGCGGTGAGGTTGATGTGGTCGCTGATCAGTACGGGAGTGCCCGGGGTCCAGTCCTCATTGAGCCCGCCGCATCCGTTGGTGAGGACCAGCGTCTTGCATCCGGCGGCAGCTGCCGTGCGGACACCGTGGACTACGGAGCGCACGCCGCGTCCTTCGTAGTAGTGTGTCCGGGCGCCAAGGACCAGGGCCCGCTTGCCCTCTTTGGTCAGGACGGAGCGGATGGTGCCAACGTGGCCCACCACGGCGGGCTTGTGGAAGCCGGGAACTTCGGTGGCGTTCAGGGTGGCGGTGGTTTCACCGATCAAATCCGCAGCCTCCGCCCATCCGGATCCGAGCACCAGGGCTACGTCATGGGACTCGACGCCGGTCTCCGCGGCAATGAAGTCGGCGGCGGCTTTCGCGGCCTCAAAGGGGTCTGTGTTCATCAGCTCAGTGTTACTCACTGGTACAAGCTACCTTGCGGCCACGGGACTTTGGTAGGGACCCGCGAGCTGGTGAGGGTGGGCTGAGTGGCAGCCAGAGCGGCAATGAGCGAGAATTGAGGATTGTGACCACCCAAGTTGACTTCAGTGCCCCCCGTATCGCGATCCTGGGAGGTGGTCCCGGCGGATATGAAGCTGCCATGGTGGCTGCTTCGCTCGGCGCCCACGTCACCATCGTTGAGCGTGCAGGCCTCGGCGGCTCAGCCGTCTTGACCGACGTCGTGCCTTCCAAGACCCTCATTGCTACCGCCGACCTCATGACCCGCGTTGGCGAGGCGGATGAGCTCGGAGTGAAGTTTGACGGCGACGGCTCGGCTTCCAAGCCCCGTGCAGACCTCAAGCACATCAACGATCGCGTGCTGAACCTGGCCCATGGACAGTCCGAGGACATCCGTGCCGGCCTGGAGCGCCTGGGCGTGGAGATCGTGATCGGCTCCGGCAAGTTGCTGGACAACAACACCATCGAGGTCCTCACGCTCGAGGGCACCCGGACCATTGACGCCGATGCCATCCTGCTGGCTGTAGGCGCACATCCGCGTGAACTTCCCACCGCCAAGCCCGACGGTGAACGCATCCTCAACTGGGCCCAGATCTACAACCTGGATGAGCTTCCCGAAGAACTGATCGTTGTGGGTTCGGGCGTCACCGGCGCCGAGTTTGCCTCGGCCTACAACGGTTTGGGCTCCAAGGTCACCCTGATCTCCAGCCGTGACCAGGTCCTCCCCGGCGAGGACACGGATGCGGCCAAGTTGCTCGAAGGCGTCTTTGAACGCCGCGGCGTCACCGTCCTCTCCAAGTCCCGCGCCAACGCGGTGGAGCGAACGGACGACGGCGTCAAGGTCACCTTGGGTGACGGATCGATCGTGACAGGTACCCACTGCCTGGTGTGTGTTGGTTCCATCCCCAACACTGCCGGTGTTGGGCTTGAAGAAGCCGGCGTGACCCTCACGGAGTCCGGCCACATCAAGGTGGACGGCGTTTCCCGCACCACAGCTCCCAACATCTATGCTGCCGGCGACTGCACGGGCGTCTTCGCCCTGGCCTCGGTCGCGGCCATGCAGGGGCGTATCGCTATTGCCCACTTCATGGGCGACGGCGTGAAGCCGCTGAAGCTCAACCAAGTGGCCTCCAACATTTTCACGTCCCCGGAGATCGCTTCCGTGGGTGTGTCCGAGGCCGATCTGGCCTCGGGTAAATACCAGGGCGATGTTGTGATGTTGTCCCTGCTCAGCAACGCCCGCGCCAAGATGCGCAACACCAAGGACGGGTTCGTCAAGATCATCGCCCGCAAGGGTTCCGGCACCGTGATCGGTGGCGTAGTGGTGGGGCCGAACGCATCCGAGCTCATCTTCCCGATCTCCGTCGCGGTAACCCAGAAGCTCCACGTTGATGACGTGGCCAGCGCCTTCACGGTGTACCCGTCGTTGACCGGATCCATCTCGGAAGCTGCGCGGCGCCTGCACGTTCACATGTAACCGCCAGCCAAAGTGGACGCCCGTTTCGGGGCTTCGCTGCCAATCATGCCGTCCGCACGGCACCCTGCGCAGCAAGCCATCGAAACGGGCGTTTCTGCTTCCTACGTACGCAGCGCGCGCACTGCCTGAGCCAATGGCATGTGCAGTGCGGGACCGTGGCCTGGCAGGATCACAGTGGCTTGGACAGTGGCGCGCTCAGTGGCTTGGGCGGTGGCGGGCTCGTTGGCTTGGGCGGTGGCGGGCTCAGTGGCTTGGGGAGTGGCTTGCCCAGTGGCTTGGGCGGTGGCGGGCTCGTTGGCTTGGGCGGTGACCTGGACAGTGGCGCGCTCAGTGGCTTGGAGCGCGCCCAGCGAGAGTGCCGAGGTGAGGGCACGGCGGGCGTCCGAGTGGTACATCCTGTGCAACATCTGCGGACCGGACTTCGGGCTGATGGGGTGTCCGCTGACGAAAGTGTCGCCCACTGCAATGGCGCCGGCATCCGGCAGCAAGAGAGCAACGTTGCCCGGGGTGTGCCCTGGCAACAGGATGGCCTCCGGCTTTCCGGGCAGGTGGCGGAGTGCTTCAGACATCCAGGCCTCGGCTCGCGTGGCTGGTTCTGCCTGAAGCGCCTTGGCCTTGATCACGTGGAGCATCCAACGGAAAACCTGGGGACGCCAAGCACGTAGGAGAACCTGGCCGAACGTGACCTGATGCTTCTCCTTGCCCTGGACGTGGGCGAGTTCCTCGGGGGAGCACAGAATGGGTGTTCCGAAAGTCCGTGAGAAGTACGCCGCGGATCCTGTATGGTCCACGTGCCCGTGCGTGATCAGCATGGCCCTTGCATCGGCGGGTTCCAGGCCCAGTCCGCGCACGGACTCCAAGACCAGGTCACGGTCGGCGGGGTAGCCGCCGTCGATCAGCATGAATCCCGAAGCATCCCGCACGATCAGCCAGTTGGATGCAGGTCCCTCCACGAAAAATACCCCTGGTGCCTGCTCAGATACGTTCACCCGAGCAGTCTAAGGCGCCGCTTCGGGGCTTCGCTGCAAAGTATGCCGTGCGCACGGCACTCTGAGCAGGGGACCCTCGAATCGGGGGCCGGGCACCCCCGTGGGGAACCTGCGCGCGGCACTCTGAGCAGGGGACTCTCGAATCGGGGGCCGGGCACCCCCGCCAACAGCTACGCGGCGGCTGCCTGGAAGTGCTTCTCGATGATCCCCTTGATGTCCTCGTGGCATCCTCCGCAGCCAGTTCCGGCGCGGGTGGCCTTGGAGACCTCGCCCACGGAGCTGCAACCGTGCACCACGGACTCCGAAATACTGGCCGCACTCACCCCGGCGCAGCGGCATACAGTCCGCTGGGGGTCGTTGCTGGTGGCGTCGGCATCAAGCTGGTCAGGTCCATCCAGGCGGAGCAACAGGGACCGGTCGGCAGGCAGCTCCGAGGAACGTTCAAAGAGCACCACCAACTCGGCGGCGGTCCGGGGCATGCCCACGGCCACCACGCCTTCCAGCACTCCGCCGCGGGTGGTCATTTTCACGTAGCGGCCGTGTTCGGGATCGGCCCACTGGGAAATCTGGCGGCGGGGGCGTCCGGAGGTTGCGCCGGCCTCCAGCAACTCCTCGTCCCATGGATCCGCTTGGTTATCGCCTGCCACGGCCAGGTTGATGCCGCGTGCCTTCAGGACAACCACTCCGGGCTTCTCCGTGGGCAGGGCTTCCAAGGTATCTGCTGCTTCCTGGCCGTCACGGGCAAGGACCACAAGGTACTCGGCCAACCACTCAGCCTGCCGCCAGCCGGGACCAACAAGACCGGAGGGGCCGGAAGCAGTCCGACAGTCAACACACGACGCATCCGGGCAGTGCACTTCGGCGCAGTCACCAATCGCGAACATGTGTGGCTCGTGATAGGTCCGGAGGTGGTGGTCCACCAGTATCCCCGTGGCGGTAGGAAGCCCGCACCCTTCCGCCAACTCGGTCCGGGGGCGCACACCGCAGGACAACACGAGCAGGTCGCCGTCGATTGCCGAGCCGTCATCCAACAGCAAAGCGGAGAAGGCGCCGCCAGGTCCGGCCGTCTCCACGCCGGTGGAGCGGGCGTTGCCGGCCACCCGGACGCCGCGGGAACGCAGGCTGCTGGTCAGGACGGAGCCACTGCCGCGGTCGATGCTCCTGCCGAGTGGGAAGGGCCCGTTGTGGACCACCGTGGCCTGGGCGCCTTCTTCCGCGGCAGCCAACGCGGTTTCCAGCCCGAGCACCCCGCCGCCCAGGACCACCACGCGTTGACCTTCAGCCACGGCGGAACGAAGCACGGCAGCATCCTGCAAATCACGCAGAGCAGTAACCCCGGATGGAAGGACGGGCCGGGACGGGTCGGGGTTGAGGCCGGTGAGGTTGGGAATCACTGGACGGGACCCGGTGGCGAATACCAGACGATCATAGTGTTCGGAGGAACCGTCGGACAGGATGACCAGCTGGCGGGCGCGGTCGATCCTTTTGACCTTGATGCCCAGCCGGACCTCAACACCGTCGGCTTCCAGTTCGGACACATCGGCCATGGCCAAGGCCTCCGCAGTGGTGCGTCCAACGCCGAGCTCAGCAACCATCACCCGGTTGTACGCCGCTTCAGTTTCCTGACCTACTACCAGAAGCTGCACCAGCCCGGCGCGGACGGCAGGGAGCAGTTCGTCCACAAGACGCGCGGCCACCGGCCCGAATCCAACAACAACAATGCGCTCACTCATGAGGCCTCCTTGGCGTTTACCGGCAAACCGGCCATGGCTGGACTGCTTGTGGGAATGGCCGGTGAAGCTTGCGCAGCCACTGCCCTCCGGACCCACACCCGGCTGGTCTTGAACTCCGGCATGCCGGAGATGGGATCAGTGATTGCTTCCGTGAGCCGGTTGGCGTTTTCCTGGCCGGGAAAGTGGAACGGCAGGAAGACCGTATCCGGACGGACCGCGGTGCTCAGCTCGGCACGGCAGAGCACTTCTCCGCGTTCGTTGGTCACGGTGGCGTAGTCGCCGTTGGCAATGCCGCGGGTGGCCGCCGTGCCCGGGTGTATGAGGAGCCGGGCCTGCGGCTGGGACGCCAGGAGTTCGCTGACGCGCCGGGTCTGGGCTCCGGATTGGTAGTGCTCCAGAAGCCTGCCGGTTGCCAGTGCCAGGGAGTCATCCGCGAACGAACGGACAGCCCGCTTGGACGGGGTCACCGGAACCATGACGGCCCGTCCATCAGCATGGGCAAAGCCATCGGCAAAGAGCCTCGGCGTCCCGGAACTGCCTGCAGGGTAGGGCCAATAAGCGGCTTCGCCCCGATCCAGCATGGCGTAGTCGATGCCTGAATAGTCAGCCAAGCCACCGGCAGAGGCCAGGCGCAGCTCTTCGAAAACAGTCTCGGGATCATCGCTGAACGTCGAAGGAGCCTCAAGCAACTCCGCCAGCCGGGCCATGAGCCACAATTCGCTGCGAACACCCGGGGGAGGCGAGAGTGCGCGTCGACGGCGGATCACGCGTCCCTCGAGGTTGGTGAGCGTGCCTTCTTCCTCGGCCCACTGTGTCACGGGCAACACCAGATCCGCTTCGGCAGCGGTTTCTGACATGAAGAAATCGCAGACCACCAGGAAATCCAAACTGCGGAGCCCTTCAATCACTGCGTTGGTATCGGGCGCCGAGACCACCACGTTGGCGCCGTGCACGAAAAGGCACCGGACGCCGTCGGGCTTGCCAAGGGACTTGAGGAGTTCGACGGCGGGGAGCCCGGGTCCGGGGATGAGCGACTCCTCGATGCCCCACACACGGGCAACGTGGGCGCGGGCCGCGGAGTCGGTGATTTTGCGGTAGCCCGGAAGCTGGTCGGCTTTCTGCCCGTGTTCGCGACCGCCCTGCCCATTGCCCTGGCCCGTAAGGGTGCCGTAACCGCTGCGGGCGGAGCCGGGCAGGCCCAGGAGGAGGCTCAGGTTGATGGCTGCAGTTGCGGTGTCGGTGCCATCAACGTGTTGTTCCACGCCGCGGCCGCTGAGGATATAGCTGCCGTGGCCGCGGGCTCCTTGCGCCAGGCGGCGGGCAGTTTCCCGGATGAGGGTGGCTGGGACGCCGGTGATGGACTGCACCCGCTCCGGCCAGAATGCAGACAAGCTGCGTACTACCGCCTTGTACCCGCTGGTGTTGGCGGCGATGTAGTCAGCGTCTGCCAGCCCTTCGTGCACCACCACGTGGCTGATGCCCAAAAGCAGCGCCAAATCAGTGCCGGGCGTCGGCTGCAAGTGGAGGCCGCCGCCGTCGGACGTGAACGCTGCAGTAGCCGAGCGGCGGGGGTCCACCACAATCAACCCGCCGGCGTCCCGGGCGCCCTGAAGGTGCTGGACGAACGGTGGCATGGTCTCGGCTACGTTGGAACCGAGCATGAGGATCACCGAGGCCGTGTCCAGGTCCGTGACGGGGAAAGGGAGGCCGCGGTCTACGCCGAAGGCCCGGTTGCTGGCAGCTGCAGCGGAGGACATGCAGAACCGGCCGTTGTAGTCGATGCGGGAGGTGCGCAGGGCCAGCCGGGCGAATTTGCCCAGCAGGTAGGCCTTCTCATTGGTGAGGCCGCCGCCGCCGAAAACTCCCACGGCGTCATTCCCGAACTGCTGCTGGGTCTCCTTGACCGCTGCCGTGATGAGCATGAGGGCCTGGTCCCAGGAGACGGGCCGGTGAACGCCGTCGGAACCTTTGAGCATGGGCTCGGTGACGCGCCCGTTGTGACGCAACAACGACGCCGATGTCCAGCCTTTACGGCACAGCCCGCCCCGGTTGGTGGGGAAGTCGCGCCCGGAAACTTCCAAGGGAAGCTCAGGCTTCGCCGTTTCTGCGGTGGGTGCGTTCGTGGCCGCTGTCCCCGGGGCTGCAAGGGCAGTCGGGGTCAGCGTCATGGCGCACTGGAGCGCGCAGTAGGGGCAGTGGGTATCGGCGCCGTTGGGCATCTAGATGTGTCCGATCGTGTTGCGCTTCTGTGCCGGGCGGATGTAGCAAACCCAGCAGACGGCGAGCATCAGGACGTAGGCTCCAACGAATCCGTAGAACGCCGGGGTGTAGGAGCCGCTGGCCGAGTTGGAAGCGTTGAGGACCTGTGGGATTACGAAGCCGCCGTAGGCTCCGATCGCGGAGATCAGGCCCAGGGAGGAAGCGGCGAGTCGTGCAGTGGCCGCGCTGGATGCTCCGGAGCGTGCTGCCCGGCTGGACGTTGCGAAGATGACCGGGATCATGCGGTATGTTGCACCGTTTCCGAACCCACTGGCCAGGAAGAGGAACAGGAACAGGGTGAGGAAGAGCCAGAAGTTCTTCAGGGGCAGCGTCCAGATCATGGTCAGCGTGATGACTGCCATGGAAGCGAACGAGGTAATGGTCATCCGGGCGCCACCCATGCGGTCGGCCATGCGTCCGCCGTAGGGGCGGGCCAGGGAGCCGACCAGGGGGCCGAGGAACGCCAGCGAGAGTGCCACTGCTCCGACGTGGATGGAGGAGAAGTCCGGGAAGTAGTCCTTGATCAACTTGGGGAAGACGCCGGCGAAGCCGATGAACGAGCCGAACGTTCCAATGTAAAGGAACGCCATGATCCACAGGTGAGGTTCCTTCAGTGCGGCCAGCGAACCGGCCACGTCACCCTTGGCGTTGGTGAGGTTGTTCATGTACTTGTAGGCACCGAAGGCGGCGATGATGATCAGCGGAATCCAGATGATGCCTGCCATGGGCAGGTTGACGGTTCCGGCGGCCAGGAGCGTGATGGCGATGGGGACAACAAGCTGTGCGACGGCGGCACCGAGGTTGCCGCCGGCAGCGTTCAGGCCCAGCGCCCAACCCTTTTCGCGGGCCGGGTAGAAGAAGGTGATGTTGGCCATCGAGCTGGCGAAGTTGCCGCCACCGAAGCCGGCGAGGGCGGCCACCAGGAGCATGACGCCAAAGGGTGTTTCCGGGTTGGAGACACAGATGGCAAGCCCGGTGGTGGGAATGAGCAGGAGCAGCGCTGAGACGATGGTCCAGTTCCGGCCACCGAACTTGGGAACCATGAACGTGTAGGGGATACGAAGCGTGGCGCCCACGAGGCTGGGGATGGAGATGAGCCAGAAGATCTGGTTGGTATCGAACCGGAAGCCGGCCGCGGGGAGTTGGACCACCACGATGGACCACAGCTGCCAGACGACGAAGCCGAGGAATTCGGCGAAGATGGACCAGTAGAGATTGCGCTTGGCGATGGACCGGCCTTCGGATTCCCACTGGCCCTTGTTTTCGGCGTCCCAGTTGGCGATCCAGCGGCCGGGGCGGTGTTCGAGGGCGGGAGCGGCGGTGGCAGTGGACTGGATGGGGGCCAGTGCATCTGCGGTGCGGTCAACAGTCACGGAAGTGCCTCCTTGGTGGGGGACGTTGTTCTTCCAAGGTAGGTTTGGCGCATTTCGCGCACTGTCGCTGTTTGTAAACGGCCTGTGACATTTCCCTATCGGCGGGGTCACCGGCGAGTGAGACGCTGGTGAGGTAATGTGGCGCGGACCACAGTGTGGGATTTTTCCGATTGTCCGCATGCTGGACTTGGTTGTCCAGTCAATGGACAGCGGGAACTATTATTGAACTCTCGAATAATCCATCGCCGGGTAGGCTCCAGAGGCATCTGCCGGCGTGAAAGAAAGCTGCAAATACATGTCTTCCACTGCACCATCCAAGGAAGGCGAGTCCACTAAGCCAGTGAACTCGCGGGGCAAGGTGATCTTCGCGAGCCTGATCGGCACGACGATCGAGTTCTACGACTTCTACGCCTATGCCACCGCGTCGGTACTCGTCTTCCCGAAGCTCTTCTTCCCTGATGCCACGGACATCAATGCGCTGCTCAGTGCGTTCGCCATCTTCGGTGTTGCCTTCTTTGCCCGTCCCATCGGTGCCGTGGTCTTCGGCCACTTCGGCGACAAGATCGGACGCAAGGGCACCCTGGTCGCATCGCTGCTGACCATGGGTATTGCGACCTTCCTCATCGGACTCCTGCCCACGGCCTCCATGCCGGGATGGGCCGTCCTGGCTCCGATCATGCTCGTAGTCCTCCGCTTCTTCCAGGGCCTCGCTTTGGGCGGCGAATGGTCCGGTGCGGCTTTGCTCGCCACAGAGAACGCGCCGAAGGGCAAACGCGCCATCTACGGAACGTTCCCCCAACTGGGCGCACCCATCGGCTTCATCATCGCCAACGTGATCTTCATCTGGATGAACGTTGCCCTGAGTGCCGAAGAGTTCCTCGCCTGGGGTTGGCGCGTACCGTTTATCCTCAGCGCAGTGTTGGTCATCGTGGGCCTTTACGTTCGCCTGAAGCTGGTGGAGAGCGTGTCCTTCACCAAGGTCATCGAGCAGGAAAAGGTGCAGAAGCTGCCGCTCGCAGCCACCCTCAAGAGCCACTGGCGTCCCGTCGTGGCCGGTACCTTCATCATGTTTGCCACCTACGTGCTCTTCTACATCATGACCACGTTCACCCTGTCCTATGGCACCAAGCCCACGCTGGCCGGCGCCCAAGCGGCAGCGGAAAAGGCCGGCAAGCCCATGACGGCAGATCAGATCGCGGCGTTTGTTCCCGGCTTGGGAATCACCCGCTCGGACTTCCTCTGGATGCTGATCATCGGCGTCGTATTCTTCGGCATTTTCACCGTGGTCTCCGGACCTCTCGCTGAGAAGTGGGGCCGGCGCAAGTTCCTGCTGGGCGTCACCGCCGGCATCTTCGTGTTCGGTGCGCTCTGGTTCACCATGTTTGGTCCCGGCCAGGGAGCCGCAATGGTGGGTCTGATCGTCGGCTTCACCCTGATGGGCCTGACCTTCGGCCCCATGGCAGCGATTCTTCCCGAGTTGTTCCCGGCCAATGTCCGCTACACCGGCTCTGCGGTGGCGTACAACCTGTCTTCCATGATCGGCGCGGCCCCTGCCTCGTTCGTGGCAATTGCCCTCTGGTCTGCAGCGAACGGAAGCACTTGGCTGGTGGGCGTCTACATGGCGGCCGCTGCTGTGGTGACGTTCATCGCGCTGTGGCTGACGCGCGAAACCAAGGACACGGACTACGAAAACAACGTAGCCTAAGCACCCCCTTAACGACGGCGGCTCCGCACCAAAGGTGCGGAGCCGCCGTCGTGTTCGGGTGCTTTGCGCTAGTCCTCGATGGTGGCGATGACCGCACCAGCTGCGACCGTCTCGCCAGCGGTGGCAGCGAGGCCGCGCACGGTGCCTGCCTTGTGGGCGGTCAGCGGCTGTTCCATCTTCATGGCTTCCAGGACCACGATCAGGTCACCCTCTGCCACGACGTCACCCTCTGAAGCCGCTACCTTGACGATGGTGCCCTGCATGGGGGAGGTGAGTGCATTGCCGCCCGCAGCAGCAGCGGTGGCGCCGGCCGAGCGGGAGCGCTTCTTGGACTTGCCGGATTTGGTGCCTGAACCGCTGGAAATTGCTGCGGTGCCACCACCCAGTCCGGAGGGCAGAACCACTTCGAGCCTCTTGCCGCCAACCTCGACGACGACGCGCTGGCGCTCACCGGCGTCGGGCGTTTCAGCGCCTGCTGCGTTGGCGGACCATGCCGGGATGCTGTTGACGAACTCGGTCTCGATCCAGCGGGTGTGCACCTTGAACGAGCCTTCCGCCGGTGCGAATGCGGGGTCGGTGACTACCGCGAGGTCGAAGGGGATGACGGTGGGGATACCCTCAACCACCATCTCCTCCAGCGCACGGCGCGAACGCTGGAGGGCTTGCTCGCGGGTGGCGCCGGTGATGATCAGTTTGGAGAGCATGGAGTCGAAGTTGCCGCTGATGACGTCGCCCTGCTCAACTCCTGAGTCGATCCGGACGCCGGGGCCGGTGGGGTTCTTCAGCGTGGTGATGGTGCCGGGCGCGGGCATGAAGTTGCGGCCCGGGTCCTCGCCGGTGATGCGGAACTCGAAGGAGTGGCCGCGGACCTCGGGGTCGTCGTAGCCGAGTGCTTCGCCGCGGGCAATGCGGAACTGTTCACGGACGAGGTCGATTCCGGTGACTTCCTCGGATACGCAGTGCTCCACCTGGAGCCGGGTGTTGACCTCGAGGAAGGAGATGGTGCCGTCCTGGCCCACCAGGAATTCACACGTTCCGGCGCCGAGGTAATTGGCTTCCTTGAGGATGGCTTTGGAGGACTCGTAAAGCCGCTTGTTCTGCTCTTCGCTCAGGTACGGAGCCGGGGCTTCTTCAACAAGTTTCTGGTTGCGGCGCTGGAGCGAGCAGTCGCGGGTGGAAACCACCACAACGTTGCCGAAAGCATCGGCCAGGCACTGGGTTTCGACGTGGCGCGGGGCATCAAGGAAACGCTCGATGAAGCACTCGCCGCGCCCAAAAGCGGCGATGGCTTCGCGGACCGCGGATTCGTAGAGCTCCGGGATTTCCTCCATGGTGCGGGCAACCTTGATGCCGCGCCCGCCACCGCCGAAGGCAGCCTTGATGGCGATGGGAAGGCCGAATTCCTCGGCGAACTTCAAGATTTCGTCGGCGGACTCTACGGGGTCGGCCGTACCGGGGACCAGGGGAGCGCCCACTTTCTCGGCGATGTGGCGGGCCTGGACCTTGTCGCCAAGGGCTGAAATCGCTTCGGGGGAGGGGCCGATCCAGGTGATACCGGCCTCGATGACTTTGGCCGCAAACTCGGCGTTTTCGGCCAGGAAGCCGTAGCCGGGGTGGATACCGTCAGCGCCGGACTGCTTGGCGACGTCGATGATCTTGTCCATCACCAGATACGACTCGGCGGCGGTGTTGCCCCCCAAAGCGTAGGCTTCGTCGGCAAGGCGGACATGGAGTGCGTCGCGGTCAGGGTCGGCATACACCGCTACGGAGGCAATGCCTTCGTCCCGGGCGGCTCGGATGATGCGGACCGCGATTTCGCCGCGGTTGGCAATCAAGACCTTGGTAAGAGGGCTGGAAATGGGCTGCGCCGGGTTAGCTGACAAGTTGTTGACTCCTTCTGTCCTTGAGGAGCCTAGCGCGATTGTGAGGGTTCCGCCCATATTGATGGGGGATTCCGTGTGTGAGGCGATGTTCCTTTGTAGGGTTGCTACAAACGGCTTCTACTGCTCGTCGTTGTCCCAGAGCTCGGTGATCCGCACGTCCGCATGGACCAGCAAGTCGCGCAGTGTGGAGATGGAAAGCCCGACGACGGCGTGCGGGTCGCCGTCGACCTTGCGGATGAAGGCGCCACCCAGGCCGTCGATTGTGAAGGATCCGGCGCAGTGCAGGGGTTCTTCGGTGGCGATGTAGGCGTCGATGTCGTAGGTGCTCATCTCAGCGAAGTGCACCTCCGCGCTGGAAACGGCTCCGACCGTGGCACCCGAGCCTTCGGCAGGCTCATCTTCAGCGTCCTCGTCCACGTCGGCTGCGGTGTCCCGGCAGTCAATCAGCCAGTGGCCGGTGTGGAGAACTCCCTGCGAGCCGCTCATCCGCAGCATGCGTTCCCGGGCAACCTCCGCAGTGTAGGGCTTGCCATGGGACTCGCCGTCGAACTCGAATACCGAATCGCAGCCGATTACCAAGGCACCCTCAGCCTCTGGGAGGGAAGCGACCGCCTCGGCCTTGGCACGGGCCAGCAAGAGTGCGGTGTCGTGCGCGTCAGTGACCCCATACTTCGCCTGGACAGCGTCCTCGTCAACGTCCGAGACCAGGACGTCATGCCTGATTCCGGCCTCCGTGAGCAGCTTGGTGCGGGCGGGGGACTGGGAGGCAAGAATCAATCGGGTCACGGTCCCCAGCCTAATACGAACCCTCGCTCACTTCCCCCGTGCTTGAGCCGGACGCTCGTTCACGTCCCCCGTGCTTAAACCGATCGCTCTCTCACTTGCCTCAAGCAAGTGAGAGAGCGATCGTGAATATCGGCTGTTATGTGATCGAGCGTTAGTGGACCAGTTCCCCCGTGTCGGTCTTGCGACGATCGGTCCGCTCCAGCTTGGCGCCCTCAACATCGACATCCGGCAGGATCCGTTCCAGCCACTTGGGCAGCCACCAGGCCTTCTCACCCAAGAGGTACATGACGGCTGGAACTATGGTCATGCGGACCACGAAGGCATCGATCAGCACACCGAACGCCATGGCGAAGCCTAGCGGCCGGACCATGGTGAGGTGGCTGAAGATGAAGCCGGAGAACACGCTGACCATGATGATCGCAGCCGCGGTGACTACGGCTGCAGCGTGGCTGAAACCGGAGCGTACCGCGTGCTTGGCAGTCTCACCGTGCATAAACGATTCCCGCATGCCCGAGGTGATGAACACCTGGTAGTCCATGGCGAGACCGAACAGCACACCGATGAGGATGATGGGCAGGAAGCTCAGGACAGCGCCCGGATTGGCGACGTCGAAGATCCCTCCGAGCCAGCCCCACTGGTAGACGGCAACTACGGCGCCGAAGGCAGCAGCGAGGGACAGAAGGAAACCGCCGGTTGCCAGCAGGGGCACCACAATCGAGCGGAAGACCAGCAGCAAGAGCAGCAGGGGAAGTCCCACGACGATCGCCAAGTACGGCGGCAATGCAGCGCCGAGCTTGTTGGAAACGTCAATGTTGCCCGCGGTTTGTCCGGTAAGGCCAATTTTCACGTCAAGGTTATCGCTGATCACAGCACCCTTTGCGCGGAGATCGGATACCACCTGCACGGTACCCGCACTGGCCGGGCCTTCCTTGGGAATCACCTGGAACACTGCGGTGCGACGATCGTCGCTCAGTGCGATCGGTACCGCAGCAATGACATTCTCAACGCTCCGAAGCTGATCCGCGACATCGAACTGCTTGTTCTTGGCGTCGTTTTCGCTCAGGCCTTCAGGGAATTCGCCGACGACGACGATCGGTCCGGTGACGCCTTCACCGAAACTGCTGCGGGTGAGGTCATAGGCCTTGAACGCCTGCGAATCGACAGGCTCGGAACCGCCGTCGGGAAGTGCCAACCGCAGTTGCGAGGCCGGCAACGCCAAAGCGCCCAACAATACGACGCTGGCAACCAGGGCAACCCACGGATGACGAGTAACCATACCGCCCCAGCCCCCGCTGCTGCGCTTCTCTTCGCGTTCACGGTCGGCCGCTTCGTGGCCCGGCTCAGCGTTGTGCTTTGCGGCTTTGGCCCAGGCGCGCTTTGAAATGAGTCTCCGGCCGATCAGGGCCAGAACTGCGGGGGTCAAGGTCAAAGCTACGACGACGGCGACGGCCACTGTCGCTGCGGCCGCAACACCCATCACGGCGAGGAAGGGAAGTCCCGGAACCACCAGTGCAGCCAAGGCGATGATGACGGTGAGACCGGCGAACAGCACGGCATTGCCCGAAGTGCCCGTCGCCAAGGCAGCGGATTCCTCCGCGTCCATGCCGGCCAGAAGCTGGGTGCGGTGACGGTTGACGATAAAGAGGGAGTAATCAATACCAACCGCGAGGCCAAGCATCAGGGCAAGCATTGGAGAGATGGAGCTCATGTCGATGACGCTGGTCAGTGCGAACGTTCCGCCGACACCTACAGCTACGCCGATCAGGGCCATCAGGAGGGGAAGCCCGGCCGCGATGAGTGTTCCGAGCATCAGGATCAGGACCATGGCCGCGACTGCGACGCCCACGATTTCAGCAATCCCGAAGATCTCCGAGACGTCCTCGGTAATTTCCTTGCTGGCGTAGGCCGTGACGCCGGCCGATGAGACGCCGTGGACGATCTCCTGGACCTGTTCGCGGACGGCGGGGTCAACGGCGTTGATGGAGGTCTTGAACTGGACCTGGGCTACCGCTGCTTTGTTGTCGCTGGAGACAAAACGGAGGCCTTCGGAGGCTTCGAGTTGTCGCTTTCCCAGCGCGAGTTCAGTGGCGCCGTCGGCAGCTTCCTTGGCTCCGGCGTCGAGCTTTTCCTTGCCTGCCGCAAGCTCTGCGCGCTGCGGAGCCATCTGTGCTTCAATCTCCGCAGGCGTCAGGCCTGAGGCGGCCAGCTGCTGTTCCGCCCCGGCCAGTTGGGCCTCGCTTGCCTCCAGCTGCGCGCGGGTTGCGTCAAGCTGTGCCTTGCCCGCGGCGGCTTTGGCTTCACCGGCCGCGATCTCGCCGGCGGACGTGTCCAACTGTTCCTGCGTGGTGAACGGGTTCACCACTCCCTGAATGTCAGGCATGGCTTCAAGCTTGGTCAGCGCAGCGGCCACTGCGTCTTTCTTGGCTTGGTCGAATCCGCCGTCCCCGGCATCGAAGACCACGCTGGCGGAGCCTCCCGAAGAATCAGGGAGCGCTTCCTTGAGCTTGTCCGCCATCTGCTGGGTTTCGGTCCCGGGGATGGTGAAGTTGTTGGACATGGTGCCGTGGAAGGCTGCGGCCGAGCCGCCAACTGCCACCATGACGGCCAGCCAGATGGAGATGACCAGCCAGCGGCGCCGATACGAAAACTTGCCGAGACGGTAGAGGAACGAGGCCATGTCAGAACCGATCTGTGGTGGTTGGAGCGGAGGGGGAGGTGGGGACAGGCGCGTCCGACGGCGGCGCGAAGCCGGCTCCGAGGAGGCCCATCGCATCGATGAGGTGCTGGCGAAGGACCGCGAGGGACTCCGCCGAGAGGTCGGGCCCGCGGTCGGCGAACCAGACGTTCATGGCTGCTTTGCCGCACGAAATCACGGAGCCTGCCAGGGCGTGGAGATAGAGCTCACTGACGCCGGCGCCGAGCCTGCTGCGGGCGGCGTCGATGATCTGCCCGGTGCAGTGTTCCCAGGCTTCAAGCTCGGAGCGGGCCAACTGGCGGTTGTCCTGCGTCAGGCTGAACAGCTCGGCCATGGGGGCGACGGACATGGGATCGGCCAGCGCCATGAGGGCCGCTTGAGCGGATTCGAGGATCGACTCATCTGCCGGACGCAGCCGAAACTGCTCCAAAGCGTGGTCCATGAAGCCGTCGGCCACGGAGGCCAGGGCCGCCTCAAGGCTTGGGAAATAGTTGAAGAAGGTTCGCCGCGAGACACCGGCGGCGGCCGCGATGTCTTCTACGGTGAAATTGCCGGACCCGTTGCTGCGCAAGAGGTCCAGGGCTGCGGATGCGATGGAGCTGCGGGTGGCCGCCTTGTTGAGTTCGCGCCTGGTGGGCGCTGTTGACTCAGCAGTGCTGGGCGACTCTGCAGCGGCTTCCTGGCTACTGGTTTGTGTCACATACTTACACTAAGTGCAAGTTTGCACTCTGCGCAATTTGAGGCGGATGGGCATGCGAAAAGTCCCGCCCTTGTTCGTCGCGGCCAGCCCTGTACAGGGAGGAGGGCGAACCAGGGCGGGACTCGGAAGCGTGAACTAGAACTGGGTCGGGGGCACCGGCGGCGCGGGAGGAGTCGGCTGGCTCTGCTGCTGCGCGGCCGACTTGGTCAGATAGATCGACTGTCCCGTTGCCCCGGGCTCGCCCTCTCCGAGCGGCAGTACGTAGACGGCCGTGCCGTAGGCGCACACTTCGGTCCAGTTGGTGCCCATTTCCGAGGTGTCGAACCGCATGGCGACGATGGCGTTGGCCCCACGCTGTTGCGCCTCATTGACCATGCGTGCCATGACTTCCTGGCGGCTTTCGTAGAGTGCCTTGGTCATTTCGGGCAGCTCGCCGCCGCCGAGGGAACGGAAGCCGGCCAGCATTTGCGAGCCGATGTCCCGTGAGCGGACGGTGAGGCCCATGACTTCGCCGAAGACGGCATCGATCCGGTGGCCCGGGATTTCATTTGAAGTGACGATCAACATGGTCAGAGCCTATCCAGAGATGGCCCCTTTAACGGGGAAATCCCCCGGGGAGAACTCCCCGGGGGATTTGCGCACTTCCAAAGAGGTTGAGACTACGCCTTGGTATCGGCCAGTTCGCGCTCGTTGCTTTCGGCTGCTGCCTTGTCGGCGGCGTACTCGTCGGCAAAGGCGGCACCGTTGCGGGGTGCGTTGTACAGCGACTCATCCAGGATGCCCTGGCGCTTGGCCACGATGGCCGGGACCAGTGCCTGGCCAGCCACGTTGACCGCGGTGCGGCCCATGTCCAGGATGGGGTCGATAGCCAGCAGGAGGCCGACGCCGGCCAGCGGCAGACCCAGCGTGGACAGGGTCAACGTGAGCATGACGACGGCGCCGGTGGTACCTGCCGTAGCGGCCGAACCCAGGACCGAGACCAAAACGATCAGCAGGTACTGGCTGAAGTCCAGGTTGATGCCGAAGAATTGTGCCACGAAGATGGCTGCAATGGCCGGGTAGATTGCTGCGCAACCGTCCATCTTGGTGGTGGCACCCAGCGGCACGGCGAAGGAAGCGTAGCCGGAGGGGACGCCGAGGTTCCGTTCAGTGACGCGCTGCGTGAGCGGCAGCGTGCCGATCGAGGAACGGGAGACGAACGCCAGCTGCACGGCCGGCCACACGCCGGAGAAGTACTGCTTGATGGAGAGCCCGTGAATGCGCACCAGGATGGGATAGAGGACGAACAGCACCAGAGCCAGCCCGATGTAGATGGCGGCGGTGAACTTGCCCAGGGAACCGATGGTGTCCCAGCCGTAGATGGCCACAGCGTTACCGATCAGGCCGATGGTGCCCAGCGGAGCAAGGCGGATGATCCACCACAGCACTTTCTGGATAACAGCCAGCGCGGAAGCGTTGAAGGTGAGGAAGGCTTCGGCCTGCTTGCCCACCTTGAGTGCAGCCACACCGATCGCGATCGCAATGACCAAGATCTGCAGCACGTTGAAGTTGACCGCGGTGCTGACGGTGGTGGCAGCGTTGGCGCTCTCGGTCACTGTGGAGCTGGCGCCAAGACCCAGGAAGTTCTTGGGGAAGAGACCGATCAGGAAGGCCCACCAGTCACCGGTCTTGCCGGCGTACTTGGCTTCTTCGGTGATGCCGGTTGCGGCGCCCGGCTGCAGGAGCACGCCCAGGCCGATGCCGATCAGCACCGATACCAGCGAGGTGATCGCGAACCACAGCAGGGTGTTCCAAGCCAGTCGCGCAGCGTTGGAGACCTGGCGCAGGTTGGCAATGGAGCTCACCACAGCGGTGAAAATCAAAGGAACGACGGCGGTCTGCAGCAAGGAGACGTAGCTGGAGCCGATCGTTTGGAGGGTAGCCCCCAGACCGTTGGGGGTGGTCTTGGTGCTGCCCGTGTACTTGGCGATGAGGCCAAGGATGAGGCCCACTATGAGGGCTGCGATGATCTGGACGCCGAAGGAACCGGCCCACTTGGGGAGCCGGAAGCCGCTCTTGCCAGCTGCTGGGGAAGTGTTGATTGAGGTGCTCACCGGAACACGTTAGGTGCATGGCCAATAACATAGCGAACGGACGTTGAGAAATGTTACGTGCGCAAAAGTTATTCCCGCAGCTTTGTGACGTTGGTCTCACGGGGTGGCTTGGGGAGCTTGCGGTCATTGACGGTTGGCCGCGCGTGAGGACGGCCGCCGATCTCCCGGCAGTCAAGAGGTTCGACTCCCTCCGGCCGCGAGAGGTCTCGCATTAGCCCTTCGGGTGCGCCAGCCCGTTTATCCACAATCGTTTCTCTGTTTGTTGGATTTATTGGTTGGTGTTGGTAGTTTGGGGGCGTCTGGTTGCCTGGGCTGGTTTGGCTTGGGTGTTGCGATTGTTCTTATTGGGAGGAAAGTTCTATGTCGCGTGTGTTGTCTACTGAGCAGGCCAAGGCTGCTATTGGTCAGGTGCAGTCGATTATTACTGGTGGGTTTACGGATCAGATTTCGGCGTTGGATGCGCAGGGTCGTGTGTTGTCGGATCCGAATGTGTGGGATGGTCCGTTGGCTGCTGAGTTCCGTGGTTCGACGTGGCCGGAGACGAAGGCTGCGTTGGATAAGGCCAAGGAAGAGCTGGAGCAGTTGCGGGGTCAGTTGCAGAAGATTTCGCAGGATATTTTCTCTGCTGGTGGAGGGGCCTGATTCTTTTTTGGTGTGAGTGTGGGGGCCGGGTGATCGTGCTGCGTTGATGCGTGGTGTGGTTGCCCGGCCGTTGCACTGTGTTGCTGTAGCGCCGGTGGTTGTAGCGCGGGTTGTTGTGGTGCCGGTGGGTGTGGTGCGGGGTCGTGCCTTGTGGGTGTGGTGCGGGTTTTTGTGGGTTGTTGGGTTTTGTTCGCGTTCTTGTTCTGTGGGGGGCTGTGGTTGTGACCGAGTTCGTTGAGATGCCGTTGTTGCCGGATTCCGATGGTGCCCATGGTGGCCGGTTTGTGTATGGGGTTGCTGAGTCGGTGAAGGGTGCTTTTGAGTCCGCAGCGTCGCGGGTTGATGAGCATTTGGGGTCGCGGACGCCGTTGGTGACCGGGGCGGGGGAGGATTTCCGGGGGCATTTTTCGGAGGTGTTCGCGGCGAACGCGGTGACGGCGTCCCGGGACGCGGAGTCCTTGGCCGCGGCGTTGCGGAAAGTCGCGGAGTATGTGGGCACCATGATCGAGCGTGCGCGGGAAGAGGATGACCGGCGTCGGGAGAACAACGAGTGGGTGCGGCGGCATAACAACCGCAACTGGCTTGAGCAGTTTGGTGACAGCCTTTGGGGTGAGGAGGCGCGTCCGAATATGGAGCCCGGGAGTGGGCCGTCGTTCCCGTCCGAGGCTCCGGTGCCGGGGTCGCGGGAGACCCCTGGCCCGGGTGGCGGGTTTGGGGGCGGGGTGTCCTCGGCGCGTCCGGAGTCGTTGCGGACTTTCGCTGCGGGTTCGCGTGGTCTGGATGAGGGTGTTGCGTCGGTGCCGGGGTCTTTGGAGTCGGAGTTGTCTTCGTTCGCGGACCGGTGCGGGTGGGGCCGGATCGACGCTGCTGGTGTGGTGAGCGCGTTCCGGCAGTATTTGGCGGCGAATGAGGCAGACGCGGGGTGGGCGTTGGTGGTCGCGGACGCGTTTGCTGCTGCCGGGGGTGAGGGTGCGGTCTCGACCCTGTCGGATGCGGCGGTGAACGAGGCGTTGGCCGCGGCGGGGGTTTCGGGGACCCGGACGGGGTTGGTCATTGACCCGCCGACGGCGGCCGGGGCGGTGCCCTCGTCCGGGTATGCCAATGATCCGGTGAACACGGCCACGGGGAATTTCATTGAACCGGAAACGGATCTGGGGTTCGCCGGGGCGGCCGCGGACCTGGCGGTCACAAGGATGTATAACTCTCTCGGTTCGGGCCTGGGCACTGTTGGGGTGTTTGGTCCGGGGTGGGCGTCGGTGCTGGACCAGCACCTGGTCCTGACTGATGAGGGGTGCCGGTGGGTGATGGCCGACGGCCGGGCGGTGGACTTCCCGCGTGAGGGTGCGGGTTGGGCCCGCGCCGTCGGGGAGAACTACTGGCTCACCCGCCACCCGGTCGAGGAACCGTGGTTGGCGGAGCTGACCTCGGTCCCCGAAGGTGTTACCGAGGTGTTGGTTGTGACTGATAACCAGGGCGGTTGGTGGGCTTACACCACTGCCGGGGTGTGGCTCGGGACCGGGGCAGGGCCCGGCCGGACCATCTCCGCCCACCGTGAAGCCGCGGCTGCATCTGTTGCGGAGACTGCGGTCGATGGTGGTGTGCCGGGTGTGGTGTGCCGGTTGGTGCATGTGCGGGGCCGGTTTGTGGAGATTGATTACGTTGATGGTGTGGTCGGGGTGGTCCGTTCCTCGGATGGGCGCCGGGTTGAGTACGGGTACGACGCCGAGGGCCGTTTGGTCACCGTGGGCACGGAGACCGGCACCCGTAGGTATGGGTGGAACGAGCAGGGCTTGATCGGGTCGGTGGTCTCGGCCGCGGGTGTGGTGGAGGCCGAAAACACGTATGACGAGGCCGGCCGGGTCATCATGCAGGTCACTCAGCATGGGCGGCGGACGCGGTTCGCTTATTTACCGGGCCGGGTCACGGTGGTCTCTGATGAGGACGGGTCCCGGTCGAATTCCTGGGTCGCTGATTCGAAGGGCCGCCTGGTGGGGGTGCTGGACGCGGAGGACCGGCGCCAGTCCATGTCTTATGACGGGCACTCGAATCTGGTGTCCTTGACCGAGCGTGACGGCGCGGTCACGGTCCATGGTTACGACACCCGGGGCCGGAAGATCCGGACCGTGACCCCGGAAGGCGCGGACCTGAGCTACGGCTGGGACGAGCAGGACCGTATCACCACCCTGGTGACCGCGTCCGGGTCCGTCGTGACCTATGAGTACGCCGATGAGCTGTCCCGGGACCCGTCCGTGGTGGTTGACCCGTTGGGTGGCCGGACCGAGCTGGTGTGGCGGGACGGGCTCCTGACCCAGGTCACGGACCCGGTTGGGGTCATGATTGGTTTTGAGTACGACGGGTTCGGGGACCTGACCGGAACGTCCAACGCCGCAGGTGACACCGCGAGGATTGTGCGGGACCGGGCGGGCCGTCCGGTGGCGGCGGTGAGCCCGTCGGGGGCTGAGACACGGTTCGGTTATGACGAGGCCGGGGTGTTGGTGCGTCGGGTGGACCCGGACGGGGCGGTGTGGGCGTTCGAGCACGACGCCGCGGGCCGGACCACCGCGGTGGTCGCCCCGGATGGGGGCCGGACGGTGTTCGAGTACGCCCCCAACGGGGAACTGTCCCGCACCACCGACCCGCTCGGCCGGGTCGTGGAGCGGGTGGTTGATGAGCTGGGTAACCTCACGGCTGCGGTGTTGCCGGACGGGGGCAGGTGGGGCTTCACCCACGACAACCTCTCCCGGCTGGTGGGTATCACGGACCCTGCCGGGCATGACTGGGTGCGGGAGTACGACACGGTCGGTGCCCTGACCGCCGTGATCGATCCGACCGGTGTCCGGACCGGGGCGGTCACCGACCGGACGGCCGGGACGGCGTCCCTGACGGACGCGTTCGCCGCGAATACTTATAGTTTTGATGAGTACGGCCGGCCCACGAAAATCGAATCTGTCGACGGGTCCGCGGAACTCATCACGTATGACGGTGCGGGCAACCCTGTCGAGTTGGTCGATGGTGAGGGCGGGTTGACGGTCCTGGGCCGTGACGCTGCGGGGAAGATTACCTCGATTACCTCACCGACGGGGGCGGTGACCCGGTTCGAGTACGACCACTGCGGCCGCCCGTGGAAGAGCATTGACCCGGTCGGGGCGGTCACGGAACTGTCCTACGACGTCGACCAGCGCCTCACCGCGAGGAGACTGCCCACCGGTGAGGTCGAAACGTTCGCTTACGACGCGTGTGGCCGGTTGACCGCGAAGCACACCCCCGGGGACGGGACGGCCCGGTACGGGTACGACAAGGTTGGGCGGCTGAGTTTTGCCCAGGATTCCTGGTACGGGACCCGCCGCTTCGAATACAACCTCGCCGGGGAACTGACCGGGACCATCAACGGGGTGGGTGGCAGGACCGGCTTCGAGTACGACACCCGCGGCCGGCTCACCCGCATCACCGACCCCAATGGTGGGGTCACGACCCGCACGTATACGGCCACGGACCAAGTCGATTCGGTGACGGACCCGCTCGGGAGGGTCACCACGGCGACCTACGACGCGGCAGGCCGGCAACTCTCCCAGACGGACCCGGACGGGCACGCCACCACCTGGGCCTACGACGCCGCGGGCCGGGAAGCGTCCACCTCGGTGGACGGTGCCCTGATCGCCGCCATTGAACGTGACGTGGCCGGCCGGCGGGTGGTCATCACCGACCATACCGGCGGGGCGGGGTATGCGGTGGAGCGCGAACTGTGCTTTGACCGCCGCGGCCTCCTCACCCGCCGCTCCAACGGGACCGGGACCGGGACCGGGAGTCAGGTGTTGGGGTGGGAGTATGACGGTGACGGGAACCGCACCGCCTTCACAGACCCCACCGGCACCACCACCCGTTACATCCGCGACGCCGCGGGCCGGGTCGTGAAGGTGTCGAACCCGTTGCTCGGGGACGCGGCCTTCACCCACGATGCCTCCGGGCGGATCACCACCGCGACCGCCGGGGAATACTCACAGGAATGGGTGTATCGGGGAGGGGCACTCGTCGAGCACACACGCACCACCACCGCCGACAACGGCACCAACCCTCCGGGTGCTGCTGATGTGACGTTGATCGGTCGTGAGGACGGCGGCCGGATTACCGGTCTGTCCAGGGGCGGGGTCGTGACCCGGTACGGGTACGACACTGCCGGGCAAATGGTCTCCGCCACCACCACTGTGACTGGCTCGGAGGCGTCGGGTTCGGTGGTGGGGTGGGAGTACGACGCCGGTGGGCGGCTTCTCCGCGAAACCACCCCCACCGGGGCGCGCACTTTTGAGTACGACGCCGCAGGTCAGCTGTCGTCTGTGACGGAACCTGACGGTTCGGTCACCGAGTTTGTGTATGACGGGCTGGGCCGCCGGGTCAGGGTGATCGGGGCCGACGGGTCCTGGACCGAATACGCCTGGGGCCCCACCGGCTACCTCACCGGCACCATCGAGAAGGATCGGGACGGGGCCGAACGAAACCGGCACCGGCTCCACGTCGACGCGCTCGGTGAACTCGCCACCGTGGACGGCACACCATTGTGGTGGGACACCGCAGCGCCCGTGCCGACCCTCGCCGGTGCCAACACAACCCAGGTGTTGTCCCTGCCCGGCGGTGTCACCGGCATCGGCGACGCGTGGACCACGCCCGGGTGGCGTGCCGCCCGCCCCACCGATCAGCACGATCCCTGGGCCGTCCTCGGCACCCCCACCACACCCAACCCGGGCAGCCCCTTAGCTGCTATTGCTGGTGGTCTGGGTGGTGTGTTGCCCGCCGGTATCGGCCTGACCGCCGGTGGCGGGATCGACATCGCAGGGCTCGAATGGCTCGGCAAACGCGCGTACGACCCGGCCACCCGGGGATTCCTCTCCACCGACCCCCTCGCCCCCGTCCTCGGCGCGGGCTGGGACGGGAACCCCTACTCCTACGCCGGAAACAACCCCCTCAACACCACCGACCCCACCGGCCTGCGGCCCCTGACCGACGCGGACCTGAAAGCCTACGACGGGTCCTCCCGCGGCGCCATCGCCGCAGCGGGGGACTGGCTCGGAGACAACTGGGAATACGTCGTGGGAGGGGCCGCTGTGGTCGGCGGGGCCGTGTTGATGTTCGTCCCCGGCGGACAACTCGCGGGCATGGGATTGATGAGCTTCGGCGCCGACGTCGTCATCCAAAAAGCAACCACCGGCCACGTCAACTGGGGCCAAGCAGCGATCTCCGGCGGCCTCGGCATGATCGGCGGCGGGGTCGGGATGATGGCGGGCAAACTCGTCAACAATCCCGTGGCCCGGATGGCCGTGGAAAACGGAGTTGAAGGGGCGATCAGCGGAGCCGGGGGCTACCTTACCGGCCCAGGACCCCACACCCCAACGGGCCTCCTCGGCGCAACAGCCCTCGGCGGAGGAACAGGCGCACTCCCCATCGGAGGCGCCGCAAACAGGGTCGACCTCCGGGCCCTGCCCACGACCCGCCTCGGCGAATTGCCGCCTTCACCAATGGTTTCGTCTAATCCGGCTGGATCGGCATTCATTGCTAGCGCAGACGGAGTTGTGATACCGACGAGTCGTACCACCTTGGAAACAGGTTTTCAAAGAGCGGGTTTTCATGGTGTACCGACAACTTCCCCAGGGATGATGTACAGCATGCCGGATGGTAGTCTAGTGCGAATTATGGAACCTTCAGGCGCTGCCCAACTTAGGGCTTCATTTACGAATGCGAATGATGGCTTGATCAATCCTTTTACTGGAAAGCCAGTGCAGCCGCCGAGTGGTCTTACGAGGTCTGACCGGGTTCTCTATGTCCGCGAACGCACGCACGTCAACCTGATGCCATGACTAATCACCGCTTCGCCCTTCTCAGGGACGCTCTGCCATTGTCGGTAACGCACATAGTGGCCAACGACCCATTCGTGTGCATAATGGGCGAGAATTGGTCGCTTGCGTTGAACTGCCCGTGGGAACTTGAAACACCAGAAGGCACGATTCCTTGGGAATCCGAAAACCTTGAGGCTGAGGCAGAGAGGTTAATCGGTAGCTCACTTGAGGCCATATCTGCGGCGACCCCTGGGGCTTCGGATCTTGTTTTTCATTTTACGGGGGAATGCTCAATTCATGTTTTCGCTGATACGGACCTTCTCCCTTGGGTAATGCGAGTGCCTGGCCTCACATTTGACGGTCAGAAAAGTTTGTTTGAATAAAATGTGGTGACATATTTCCAGACAGCTGCTCTTTCACTTAACGCGTTTTCTATTCATTAGACAAAAGTTGACCTTGCTAGTTGGGTAACTTCCGGACCTTACCTATGCGACGGCAATATGCTCATCTGGCCGAGACAGCCGAAAAAGCCTAGCGTTGGGTAGGGGGAGGGACAAGCATCCCGCAGTTTTCACGATTGCTGCAGGGGTTACCCAATCGCTGGGGGGCGTCTTCCATAGGGCCGATTCTGCAGTCTTACCCCCGACCCGATACCAGTTGCCGCGGTAGGGACTCTGGTGCTCGCCAATGAATAGGGCACGTATCTCAAGGAGGAAACATGAGCGCATCAACGGGTCGGGAGGTGTCAGGCCATCTATCCGAGAAGTCGCAGAGGCAACTCCGGAGGGATCGATGGGTTTTTTGGACGATCGTGTCCTCGGCCTTACTGGTGCCTGTCGCTATATTTATTGTGGCGACGGTTTCGGATGCGTATGACGAGACTCATAGAGTGTCCATTGAATGCACGGTTATGGGTGCGGAGGGCGGTCTCGGGTCAGGGGGAGGGACCTGGTCGCGGGTGCAGATAAGCACCTCCGATTGTGGAACCCTGACGTTGACAAGGGGTATCACCGAGTCGAACCGGGATGCCGTGGCAAGCGAATTGGCCGGCGGTGGACGCTTCGCCTTCCAGATTGGCGCAACAACACAATCAACGTGGAAGTTGCACGAGATGTTACGCATCACGCCGATGGTCTATTCATTTCAACAAATCGACTGAGCTAGTGGAACAGCCCGGACATGGATGATAATGTGCTGGATTCTTGAAACACCTGGATACGAGGTAGACGACCCTCGTGAAGAGCTGCTTCAGGAGTGCCTCCCGGGCCATTCCTCAGCTGTCGATGACGGAGAATCTGATGTCTTACGAACGGCCATATCGGCAGTGTTGCGGACCATTGATAATGAGGATCTCGTCTCGCACGTCGACGCTACGGAAACTCGGTTGAGGGAGCTCCTTCACGATGTGAAATGAACTGTAGAGTCTGTTCGAGAATTCAGATGTGCTTGACGGCCACTGGGAGGAAAACCATTGACGCAGAATCTTGCATTGCCAGTTCTTTATGACCGCATGATCGAGCGAGGCATAGTGGATCTGGAACCTTGGGAACTCCTACGAGGAGCACAGCAGGCGCAGCGAATGAAACACACAGACGAGGTTTTCCCTGGCTGGAACCTGATTCCTTTTGCCTGCAGGTCCGATAACGATGATGTGGCCTGCTGGACCGGAAAGAACGTCGTGGTCGTCGATGACTACGACGTGATGCGGGACGCAACTGGGGCGGCCGTACGCCACCAGGCAGCGGAATACCACTCGATGGATGAGTGGCTGATTGCGGCAGTACGGGATTTCATGGAGTTTGACTGAACCAGCGTCGCAGCACATCGAGTGCCCCCAGCTTCTGGCCGGAGGCACTCGAGCCGGGTCAGCCCAGCAACGCCCGGCGCAGCACGTCCAAACCGACCGAGCCGATGTTCAACGCCTTGCTGTGGAAGGACTTGAGGTCGAAGTCTTCACGGGACTCCAGCTCGGCACGGATCTGCTCCCACAGACGCTGCCCCACCTTGTAGGACGGAGCTTGTCCCGGCCAGCCCAGGTAGCGGGTGAATTCGAACTGAAGCTGGCCTTCGCTGATGTCGAGGTTGGCCTTGAGGAAGTCGAAGCCCTTCTCCGGCGTCCAGGTGCCGGTGCCCCAGCGTTCGGGGACGGGCAGTTCCAGGTGCACACCGATATCGAACACTACGCGGGCTGCCCGCATCCGCTGGCCATCGAGCATGCCCATGTGGTCACCTGGGTCTTTGAGGTAGCCCAGTTCCAGCATGAGCTGCTCGGCGTAGAGCGCCCAGCCTTCACCGTGGCCTGAGACCCAGCAGACGTTGCGGCGCCAGTTGTTCAAGAGTTCCCGGCGGTATGTTGCCGTGGCGACTTGGAGGTGGTGGCCGGGCACCCCTTCGTGGAAAACGGTGGTGGTTTCGGACCAGGTGGTGAAGGTGTCTTCGCCTGCCGGCACTGACCACCACATGCGTCCGGGCCGGGAGAAGTCGTCGGAAGGGCCGGTGTAGTAGATGCCGCCCTCGTCGGTGGGGGCAATCATGCATTCGAGGGTCTTCATAACGTCCGGGATGTCGAAGTGGACATCGGCCAGCTCGGAGACAGCGCGGTCGGAGAGTTCCTGCATCCAGGCTTTCAAGGCGTCGGTGCCCTTGATCTGGCGGGCAGGGTCGCTATTGAGTACGGCCTTGGCTTCTTCAATGGAGGCGCCGGGCTTGATCTGCGCCGCGACCTTTTCCTGCTCGCCGATAAGCCTCTCGAGCTCCTGAACGCCCCAAGCGTAGGTCTCTTCCAGATCTACTTCGGCCCCAACGAATGAACGCGAGGCCAGCGCGTAGCGTTCGCGCCCGACTGCATCCTTCTCCGGCGCCAGGGGCAACAGTTCGTCCCGAAGGAATTCACCCAAGGCGCTGTACGCAGAACGCGCGGCCGCAGTCCCGGCGTCGAGCTTTGACTGAACCTCGGCGGGCAGCGGGGAGCCACCAATAGCAGCGTTGGTGGCCATTTTGGCGAAGAAGCCATCCTCTGAGGCGTAGCGGCCGGTCTGCTCGATCACGATCCGGACCTGGCGGGCGGCGGCTACTTTCCCGGCGTCGGCAGCGGAGCGAAGCGACTCAATGTAGCCCGCAATGGCGCCAGGAACGTTGGCTGCACGGCCGGCAAGGTGTTCCCACTGTTCAACGGTCTCGGTAGGCATGAGATCGAAAATGGCGCGGATGTCCTGGGCAGGAGAGGCAATGTTGTTCAGGTCGGCGAGGTCCCAACCCGACTCGTGGATCTCCAATTCCAGGCCGAGCCGCTCGCGCATGGCGTCCAGGGTGACGGCATCCACGTCGTCCGACGGCTCAAGGCCTGCCAGGGCATCCAGGGCCAACCTTGTGGCCTCCGCGTGAGCCTCGGCACCGGCAGGGGAGTAGTCCTGGTATTCGGTTTCGTGTCCCGGCAGGCCCAGCGTGGTGGCAAAGCCGGGATTGAGTTCGATCAACTTTTCTGTGTACGCGTCAGCTACGGCATCGATGGCGGACTTCGGGCGTACTGGAGTGTTTGCAGTAGTCACCCACAGAGCCTAGCCGCGACACCGCTTACGTGAAAGGGTTGTTGAACTTTTCTACGTGCGGGAAAACTAGCCGCGACTGCGCTTCCATGCGCCAGGGCCTGGTGACGGGTCCAGCCGCAGCTGCTGGCGTCGCACCCAATGCCGGACGTTCGGCTTGGCTGCGGCAGCCTCCTGCTGCGTACCGAGTGAAACCACGACGGCGGCAAGTGCCGCGAGCTCTTCGGCTGTCGGTTCGCCTTTGACCACCGAGAACAGCGGGACGGCGGGTTCTGCGGGAGCGGCGTCCGGCGCCGAATCGGCGCGATGCTTGGGCGTGGTCACAGCGGGATGTTTCCGTGCTTCTTGGTGGGCAGGCTGGCGCGCTTGTCGCGGAGGGCGCGGAGGCCGCGGATGATCTGGAGGCGCGTGTCGGACGGAGCGATGACGGCGTCTACGTAGCCCAGCTGAGCTGCCTGGTAAGGGTTGAGGAGTTCTTCCTCGTAGCCCTGGATGATCTCGGCGCGCTTGGCTTCCACGTCGCCGCCGGCTTCGGCAACGGCAGCAAGGTCGCGGCGGTAAAGGATATTCACGGCACCCTGGGCGCCCATGACGCCGATCTGGGCGGTGGGCCATGCGAGGTTGAGGTCCGCGCCGAGCTTCTTGGAGCCCATCACGATGTACGCTCCACCGTAAGCCTTGCGGGTGATGACCGTGAGCTTGGGGACCGTTGCTTCGGCGTAGGCGTAGAGGAGCTTGGCCCCGCGGCGGATGATGCCTTGGAACTCCTGGTCCTTGCCGGGCAGGAAGCCGGGGACGTCCACCAGGGTGATGATGGGGATGTTGAAGGCGTCGCAGTGCCGGACAAAGCGGGCAGCCTTTTCCGAGGCGGAGATGTCCAGGGTGCCGGCGAACTGCATGGGCTGGTTGGCCACGATGCCCACGGTGTGTCCCTCAACGCGGCCGTAGCCGATCATCACGTTAGGGGCGTACAGGGACTGCATTTCGAGGAAGTGTGCGTCGTCCACGATCTGCTCAATGACCTTGCGCATGTCGTACGGCTGGTTGGCGGAGTCGGGGATCAGCGCGTCCAGTGCTTGGTCGTCGTCGTTGAGTTCCAGTTCCTGGTCGTGCTCCACCACGGGTGCTTCCGAGAGGTTATTCGAGGGCAGGAAGTCCAGGAGTTCGCGCACGAACTCGATCGCGTCAGCCTCATCGGAGGCCAGGTAGGTGGAGGTTCCGGTGGTGGCATTGTGCTGGCGTGCCCCACCGAGGGTTTCCATGTCCACGTCTTCGCCGGTGACCGTCTTGATGACGTCAGGGCCGGTGATGAACATGTGCGAGGTCTTGTCCACCATCACCACATAGTCGGTCAAAGCAGGGGAGTAGGCGGCGCCGCCGGCGCACGGGCCCATGATGAGGGAAATCTGGGGGACAACGCCGGAAGCATGGACGTTGTTGCGGAAGATGTCAGCGAACATGGCCAGCGAGGCGACGCCTTCCTGGATGCGCGCGCCGCCGCCGTCGTTGATACCCACAACAGGGCACCCGTTGCGGAGGGCGAATTCCTGGACCTTGACGATCTTCTCGCCGTTGACCTGGCTCAACGAGCCACCGTAGACGCTGAAGTCCTGGCTGTAGATCGCGATGAGGCGGCCATCAACGGTTCCGTATCCGGAGACCACGCCGTCGCCGAGGGGTTTCTTTTTCTCCATGCCGAAAGCGGTGGAGCGGTGCACTGCGAGGGCGTCGAATTCGACGAAGGAGCCCGGATCAACCAGGAGGTCAATGCGTTCGCGGGCAGTGTTCTTGCCCCGGGCGTGCTGCTTCTCAATCGCTTCCGGGCCGGAAGGTTGCTCTGCACGGGCCTGGCGGTCGCGGAAGTCGGCAATCTTTCCCGCTGTCGTTGTCAGATCGTGGCTCATCAAGTGTCTCCGGCTCTGTAGCTGATTTTCGCTGGCGCAATTCGGTGTTGGTCATGAAGCTTAAGTAGCTTCCGTACAAAGAACAGGCCCCGCAGGCCAGTCTAGTGACGCCTTTGCCGCGAACCGCTGTAGAAACCCTACAATTTTCCGCGTCCAAGCCAAAGCCACCCACATGTTACCCGCCAGTAACATAGTTGGGTTAGAGTGTCCCCATGACTTCAAGCAACGACGCTTCCGGCGCACTTGCGCCGACGCAGACTCCCTACGTAGCTACTGGCTCGCTCAAGGGCAGGACCATCCTGATGTCCGGCGGCAGCCGGGGCATCGGCTTGGCCATCGCCACGCGTGCGGCCCGGGACGGCGCCAACATCGTGCTCATGGCCAAGACGGGAGATCCCCATCCCAAACTCGAAGGCACAGTTTTCACCGCCGCCGATCAGCTGGTCGCTGCCGGTGGGCAGGCTTTGCCGCTCGTTGGGGACGTGCGCAATGATGACGACGTCGCCGCCGCTGTAGCCGCCGCCGTCGAGCGTTTCGGAGGTATCGACGTCGTGGTCAACAACGCCTCGGCCATTGACCTTTCCCGGACCGATGCTGTTGACATGAAGCGTTACGACCTCATGCAGGACATCAACGTTCGTGGCACCTTCCTGCTCTCCAAGCTCGCGCTGCCGGCGCTCAGGGAATCCAGCCACGGCCACATTCTCACCCTGTCCCCGCCGCTGAACCTGGACCCGAAATGGGCCGGCATGCATCTTGCCTACACCATGGCCAAGTACGGAATGAGCCTGACCACCCTGGGATTGGCCGAAGAGCTCAAGAACGACGGCGTGTCGGTCAACTCCCTCTGGCCCTGCACGCTGATTGATACAGCCGCGATCCGGAACATGCCCGGCGGGCAGCAAATCGTGCAAGCAGCACGAGGCCCCGAAATCATGGCCGATGCCGCACATGCTGTCCTGACCGGTTCCGGGGCAACAGGCAAATTCTTCACGGACGAGGAGGTCCTGACAGCAGCCGGTGTGTCGGATTTTTCGACCTACAGCCTCGGTGCACCCGAAGACCGCCTGGTTCCGGACATCTTCCTCTGATTTCCACTCGGCGTTCTCGGGGTGTATTCCCAGACCCTTTTCAGGGCGCGGCCCATCTGTGTTCGCCGCGAATGGATAGGATTCAGCTATGGATGCCGAACAGCCAGACAGCAGCGAACCCCACATCCCGGCCGCCGGTCCCGAGCGGCCCGCGTTGGACCGTGAAGCATTGCTGCAGCCGGAGTTCCTGTCGGCAGCGGGCATTTCGCAACTGAACATCGTCCAATCCACGGGCTCCACCAACCAGGACCTGGTGCGGGCGGTCACCGTTGAGCCCAAGAAGTGGACTGACCTTTCCGTGCTGACCGCTGAACACCAGACGGCGGCGCGTGGACGGCTGGACCGGCAGTGGGAGTCGCCCGAGCGCTCAGCGGTGTCTGTATCCATGGTGCTTCGTCCTGTCACAGCCGAAGGCATGCCGGTACCCACCCAGAGCTACTCGTGGCTGTCCCTCCTGGCTGCGGTTGCCCTGCGTGAAGCTTTGCAGGAAACGGCTGGGGTCACTGCCGATATCAAGTGGCCCAACGACGTCCTGGTGAACGGCCGCAAGATCGCCGGCATCCTGGCGCAGATGACCAACATCAGCGATGGCTCGGTTCCCGCAGTGATCCTCGGCGTGGGCCTCAACGTGACGCTGGCTGAGGAGGAATTGCCGGTCAAGACAGCTACGTCGCTGGCCTTGGAAGGGGCCACGACGACGGACCGTACCGCGCTGTTGAAAAGCTACCTGTCCCGCTTCGCACGGCTTTACCGCAGTTTCTGCAATTCAGAAGGAGACCCCGCCGCAGGTTTGGCCGGCGGAGCTTCCCTGCACAAGCGGGTGGAGTCGGCCATGGTCACCCTTGGGCGGGAAGTACGGGCCCACTTGCCCGGAGATCTCGAACTCGTGGGCCATGCTTCGCGGCTGGACGAGCACGGATCCCTGCTGGTGGTAGACCACGGCGGCAGGGAGCATGTGGTGACGGCTGGGGATGTGGTGCACCTGCGTGCCACAGAAAGCGGTTATGCGTAAGGAGTTGCTTCCGGGAGAGCAGGTCATCACCATCACGCGTCAGCAGGCCCGCTCCCTTTTCTTTCCCGTGCTTGCCTTCCTTGCTGCTCCGGCCCTCACAGGCTATGCCTGCGCCTGGATTGTCAAAGGCAATCCCCAGCGCCTGGCTTCTTTCATTACAGTTGAATGGACGCCATGGCTGATCGGGCTGTGCCTGGTGCTGGCAGCTTGGCTGGTGCTTGGCTACAGCCTGCGCCGGGTGATGCGCTGGAATTCCGTCCGTTACATCCTGACGAGCAGGCGGATACTTGCCAAATACGGAATGTTTCGACGCCGGGACTGGCAAGTATCGCTCGTGGCAATCCGCAATGTGGGGGTCCATCAGAGCATGTTCCAACGGACATTGCACTCCGGGAATATATCCTTGGATACCGGGCACTCCGGAACGGCCGTTCTGGCGGATGTTCCCGAGGTCGCAAAATTTCGGGGGTTCATTCTTGACGCCATGGATGAACTCCCGCAAGGTGAGGTTTTTGAAGGCCAAGTATTGACGGACTATGACCAGTTGCCATGGGAGCTGAGAGAAGGTGGAAGAGATGAGCGTTGAGGATCAGCAGTCCGGCGGGGACTTGGACCAGGAGTTCGACGCCGTCCCCGAGCCTTCCATGGATGAGGACACCGACGCCGGCCCTGCTCCGGTTGCGGTGCAGAGTGGTCCCCCCACTGGTGTCATGTCCGCCGAGCGCCTTGCCATCAAAGCTCTGGAATCGAAGCTGCTGGGCGGTGAACGCAAGCTCCGTCGTCGAGAAGTTGCCGCGGGGGCGGGCGTTTCCATCCTGTCCGCCCGCAAAATCTGGCGTGCCCTGGGATTCCCGAACTTCGGCGACGAAGACGTTGCTTTCACCGAACGGGACCAGGCCGCCCTGTCCACCATCCTGGACCTCGTCCGGGCCGGGATACTGACAGAGGAAGCCGCCATCTCCGTCACCCGTTCAATCGGGCAGATGACAGATCGGATGGTGGTCTGGCAGATCGAAGCGCTGGTCGAAGACATGGTCTCCGAGCAGGGGATTCCGGATGCAGTGGCGCGCAAGCAATTGGTAGGTCAGTTGCCGGCCCTGGTGGATTCGCTTGAAGAGATCCTTGTGTACTCCTACCGCCGTCAACTTAACGCCGGTGTGCAGCGCCTCGCGGTTCGCGCCGAGGCCGGACTTCAGGCCAGCGAGGAAGGCCGTGAAGGCGATGAGGACGATTCGCCATTGCCCCTGGCGCGCGCTGTGGGCTTCGCCGACCTCGTCTCCTACACCAGCCTTTCGCGCCGCATGAACGAGAAGACGCTTGCCCAGTTGGTGCAGCGGTTTGAGAACAAGTGCGCAGAAATTATCTCCGTAGGTGGCGGCCGTCTGGTCAAGACTGTGGGCGACGAAGTCCTTTACATTGCCGAGACACCAGCCGCGGGGGCCGAGATTTCCCTTGCATTGGCGCAGGCCTTTACTGAAGACGAGATCCTGCCGCAATGCCGTGTCTCCATGGTTTGGGGTCGCATCCTGTCCAGGCTGGGGGACATCTACGGACCCACGGTCAACCTCGCTGCCCGCCTTACCACGTTGGCCCAACCCGGGACTGTCCTGGTGGATGCCATGACCGCCGCTGCGTTGGGCCAGGATGACCGGTTCGTCCTGGTTCCGCAGAAGTCTGAGAATGTCCGCGGTTTCGGCGAGATCCATCCCGTCATGCTGGCCCGTGGCCGCGGCAAGGGTTTGGTACTCGACTAGACGCCTGCGGCCGGGCCACCGCCAAGCCGTTCGCTCTCTCACGTCCCCCGGGTTTGACCAGGACGCTCTATCACGTCCCCCGGGTTTAAACCGTTCGCTCTCTCACGTCCCCCGGGTTCGACCAGGACGCTCGTTCACGTCCCCCGGGTTTGAACCGTTCGCTCTCTCACTTTCTTCAAGAAAGGGAGAGAGCGTGCGGCTTTAAGGGGTGTTATGTGAGCGAGCGTGCGGGTGTTATGTGAGCGAGCGTGCGGCTTTAAGGGGTGTTATGTGAGCGAGCGTGTGGGTGCGATTTAGGTCACGACTTAGCTAATCGATGGAGTAACCCGGTAGGCTGTGGGGTGATTGTGTCTTGTTGCGTCGTGGGGGTCGGCGATGGCGGCTCCGTGCTGCCTGAACTGTGGGGGAATCTGGGATGGCTCTGTCTGATGGGTCCGGAAAACGCCGTGCCAACAATCGCCGGCGGAAGGTCATTGCAGGCACTGCTTTCACTGCCGCCGCAGCTGTCCTGGTAACAGGTGCCATCCTCTATCCGGGTTTCAAGACCACCGAGGTGGACCTGAACGACGGCGGTGTATGGGTGGTCAGCAAGACCAAGAACGCGGCCGGCCGCCTCAATTACCCCTCCAAATCGCTGGATGGAGCAGTAACTCCGGCAAGTACCAACTTCGACATCCTCCAGCAGGCCGGCGATATTTTCATTGATGACGCCGACGGCGGCACCATCAACCCCGTCAGCGCCGCCAACATGCGCCTCGGAGGGGACCAAAAACTTCCCGGCTCCGCAGAGGTGAGTTTGGGCAACAAGGTCCTGGCTGTCACAGACCCGTCCAAGGGCAAGGTCTGGGCCGTTTCGCCCACGTCCATTGGCGGTTTCAGCGACGAATCCGAACCCTTGTTCGAGCAGTCGCCGGGCGTGGCCTCAGTGGTGGGCGTGGATGACACCATCCACACGCTGGACCCTAAAGCGGGGACTCTGACGGCCACAAAGGTGGACGTTGACGGCAAAGCCGTGGACTCGCAGGTCAGGAGCGATGACGCTTTGAAGGCCGACGGCGAAGTCCAGTTGGCCACTGTCGGCGACAAAGCAGTGGTACTCAACGCTGCCGCGGGCGAGATCGTGCTGCCCGGGGGCAAGAGGGTCCATCTGGACGATGCCCGGGAAGCAAAGCTGCAGCAGAGCGGCCCGGACTCCAACAGTGTGGCCATCGCTACTCCGAAAGCGCTGCTTCTGCAGCCCCTCGACGGCGGGACCGCCAAGACTGTTTCGGCAGATGGCCAGGGGATTCCGGCGGCCCCCGTCCATCTGGGGTCTTGCACGTACGCCGCGTGGTCCGGCGCCAACAAATACGTTCGGGAGTGCACCAACGAGGCAGATAACAAACGCTCCGACGTTCCCAAGGCGAGTGCATCGCCGTCGTACGTTTTCCGGGTTAACCGCGATCTCGTGGTGCTCAATGACGTCAACTCCGGCAACGTCTGGATGGTCAACCAGAACATGCAGTTGGTCAACAACTGGGATGACGTCATTCCGCCCCAACAGACCTCGGACGACGCCGAGAAGGACTCTGCGGACGAAGTCCAGCAGACTGTCCTTCCGGACAGGAGCAAACCCAACACCGCCCCAGTGGCCAAATCTGATGCGTTTGGGATCAGGGCCGGTAAGACCACCGTCCTGCCCGTTCTGGACAATGATGCCGATGCCGACGGCGACGTCCTCACGGTCAGTACCAGCGAGCCATTGAAGTCAGGCGCTTTGTCCGCCGTCTATGGTGGCACCGGCTTCCAGATTGCGGTTCCCGCAGGAACCACCGGCTCGGAAACTTTCAAGTATTCGGTGGATGATGGCCGTGGCGGTACGGGCGGCGCCGATGTTGACCTGCGGGTTGTGCCAGCGGAGGAAAACAACGCACCCCAGCCCAAGCCGAACCGGAACAACACGTTGGTGGTCCAGTCCGGGAAGATCGCCAGCCAGTTTGTCCTCACCGATTGGTTGGACCCCGACGGCGATGACGTCTTCGCCGTCGCCGTCTCCAGCAGCGATCCCGCGGACCAGGTCCGGATCCGGCCCGACGGCTTGCTCACCTTTCAGGATTCAGGGGCGGGAGCGGGCCGCAAAACCCTGACCGTCAGTGTTTCGGACGGGTCGCTGACCACCCAAGGGCAGATCAGCGTCGACGTTCGTGCTTCCGGTGCACTGCCGCCCATCGCGAACGCTGACCATGTGGTCGCGGTGGCGGGCCAGGATACGGTGATTGCGCCGCTCAAGAACGACACCGACCCACAGGGTGGCACGTTGCGGCTTGCGCAGGCACAACCGGATCCGCAGTCAACAGCGGTGGTGGGGCCGGACCAGCAGACTTTCAGTTTCAACTCCAGCACCGTCGGCGCCCATTACGTGACTTACATGGTGACCAACGGGCCGGCAAGCGCGCAGCAGTTGGTGCGTGTGGACGTGGTTTCCGGAAACAGCGACGGTGCGCCTGTTGCTGTTCGAGATATTGCGCTCCTGCCCAGCGGCGGCAGCACCGTGGTTGACGTGTTGGGCAACGACTCGGATCCCAGCGGGGGTGTCCTGGTAGTCCAGTCAGTCACTGCAGCCGACGGGCTCCCGGTATCGGTCGCGGTCCTTGACCATTCGGTCATCAAGATCACCGACATCCGTGCCCAAGGACAGTTGTCGTTGAAATACACGATCTCCAACGGCAAAGCCTCCGCAAGCGGGGACATCTCGGTCCAGGTTGTCCCGGCGCCGACCAAACTCCAGGCACCGCAGGCGAAACCGGACGAAGTCTCCGTCCGTGCCGGCGACGTCGTCACCATCCCGGTCCTGGAGAACGACACGGACCCCAATGGTGGAGAACTGACGCTGGACCCGGTCCTGGCACAGCAGCCGGACGAGAAAGCCGGGCGGATCTTCCTTGCCGGCAACACGTTGCGCTACATCGCGGGCCCGGAACCCACCACCGTTTACGCGATCTACAAGGTCAGCAATGCCTCGGGCCAAACTGACTCCCAGCAAGTTACCATCCGCATCCGCGCCCGCGACGACGCCACCAACACCAGGCCGGAGCCGAAGAATCTGACGGCCCGCGTGGTTGCGGGGATGACGGTCAGGATCCCTGTTCCCTTGGACGGCATCGATGCCGACGGCGACTCGGTGCAGCTGATGGGCATCGACAAAGCTCCCGAGCTGGGGACGGCCATCCTGCGCGATGGGTACCTCGAGTTCACCGCCGGAGGCACGTCTGCGGGCACTGACACCTTCAGCTACCGCGTACGTGACCGTATTGGTGCGGAGAACACCGGCACCGTGATCGTGGGCATCGCGCCTGCGGAAGCCGACAACCAGAAGCCCATCGCGGTGGACGACGTCATTGATGTCCGACCCGGCCGGCGGGTGGCGGTGAATGCGCTGAAGAACGACTCAGACCCCGACGGCGATCCCATCGCTTTGGTGCCGACGTTCGAGGCCAAGCCGGAGCTCCAGGTTGAAGCTGCGGCAGGAAAGGTAGTCCTCACAGCTCCGGGTGCCGCCGGCACGGACAGCATCAGTTACCGGATACAGGACGATAAGAAGGCAGAAGCCGCGGCGGTCATCCGTGTCCAGACAAGCCCGACCGCGCCGCTCCATGCCCCCGTGGCAGTGGACGACAGGATCACGCTGGCCGAGACCCTGGGTAAGACTGCGGTTGACGTTCCGGTGGTGAAGAACGATTCCGATCCCGACGGCGTGGCGGAGGACCTCACCATTTCCCTGCCGGACGGAAACCCGAATGCGCGCGTCGGAACCGCCGGAAACGTGGTGGTGACACTCCTGCCCGAGGACCAGTTGATTCCGTACACCGTCACGGACATTGACGGACAATCAGCTACAGCCGTCATGTGGATTCCAGGCCAGGGCCTCCAGTACCCCACGCTTTCCACCACGGAGATCGTGGAGGTCACAGCGGGGGAGGAAGTCACTTTGGCCCTCCAGGAGCATGTCAAGGTCAGGGACGGCCGCCAACCCCGCATCACGGTGGCTGACAAGATCCGTGTCCTGGGCGGTGACTCCACCAACGTCATTGCTGGTGACGGTACTGCGCTGAGGTATGCGGCCCAGCCTGAGTACGTTGGCCCCGGGTCCATCACCTTCGAAGTGACCGACGGCAGTGGTCCGGACGATGCCGAGGGCTTGAAGTCCACCCTGACCATCCAAACCAAGGTGCTCCCGAACCCCAACGCCAATCACGCTCCCACCTTCAGTGGAGCTGCCATTGAAGCGCCGAAGGGGGACACCACCGAGCTGGACCTGGCCAACCTTGCCGCGGACGTTGATGAGCAGGACCAAGGCAAGCTCGCGTTCAGCGTGGACGGTGACCTGCCCGGCGGATTCGACGCGCGAGTGGAGGGTACGGTCCTGAAAATCACCCCCGGAGGCTCACTCAACCCCGGTGCCCGCGGGACCGTGCCGCTCAAGGTGACAGATGGCCGCTCAGAGCCTGTGAAGGCAGCCGTCACCGTCTCCGTGGTCTCATCGAACCGACCCAAACCGGCGGCCAACGATGACGTCCTCGATAAAGCCAACGCCGGGAAGTCCGAAACCATCAATGTGCTGGGCAACGACTTCAACCCCTTCAGCGAACCCTTGACCGTGGTTTCCGCCGTCGTGGAAACCGGATCCGCATCAGGTGAGCCTGGCATTGGAGGCGACTCCATCACGGTGACGCCTGCCGACGGCTTCAAGGGGGTCCTGGTGGTCAGGTACACCATCAAGGACAAGACCGATGATCCCAGCCGGCAAGCCGTGGGCCGTGTCCGGATCACCGTGCGGGACAAGCCCGACGCTCCTTCGGCGCCGGTGGCTACGGACGTCCGGAGCAAAACGGCCGTCCTCAAGTGGGCGCCGCCGTCGGATAACGGTGCAGCCATCACCAAGTACACGGTTAAGGCTGCGGGGTTCCAGCAGGATTGCCCGACCACGACGTGTACGTTGACTGGCCTGACCAACAACGTCAAGTACGTCTTCACCGTGGTTGCCACCAATGAAGTGGGCGAGTCCCAGCCCTCCGTGCCCTCCAACGAGATCACCCCGGATGAGAAGCCGTCGCCCCCGGACGTCCCCACGGTCAAAGCAGGAGACAAGGACCTCGCCATCACCTGGACCCCCGCCAAAACCGAGGGTTCGCCGGTGAAGCACTACAACCTGGAGATCTCACCGCCGCCGGCCAACGGAATCGCCGTCAAGAACGAGGTCACCGGCCTTAGCTACACGTGGCCCGGCCTGACCAACGGTGTGAAGTACAAGGTGCGCGCGCAGGCCGTCAACGATCTCGGCCCCTCAGACTGGGGGCTGTATTCCGCCGAGGACCACCCGGCGGGCATCCCGGGAACACCGGCGCCGCCGAGCACCACCGTGGTCTCCGCCCTCGGATCCAGGAACCAGCTCCGCGTCGACTGGGCCGAGCCGGGCATCAATGGTGACCCCATCAAGAGCTATTACGTCACCATGAGTGGCGGCAGCGGAACCACCCAGACGCAAACCGTTCCTGGGAACGTCCGAACAGCCACCTTCGAGGTTGCCACCGACCAATCGGCGTACACGTTTACTGTCCAGGCCGAAAACAAAGCAGGCAAGAGCCTGGTCAGCGCGGCTTCGCCACCGCGCAGGGCCACCGGAAAGCTGGGTACCGTTCAAAACGTCAGCGCGACGCCGGCCAACACCGGCGCCGCTGGTGGCCAGCTCACCATCAATTTCACCGCGCTCGGCGAAACCCAGCGCAACGGCTCCAAGGCCAACGAAGTCAGCTATACCTACTCCGCAGGCGGACGCTCCGGCGCCATCCAGCCCGGGCAGACCGTAGGAGGCTTCGCCAATGGCCAGGCCACCACCGTGACAGTGACAGCACATTCAACTGTGGCGCCCAGTTCCGACGCCGCTGCCGCGCCACCCGCCACGCCATTTGGTGCGCCGGGGACGCCGTCGGCGTCGGGATCCAACGGAGCCGTGAACCAGAAATCGGTGACCTTCACTTGGTCGTCACCATCGGCATCCACCAACGATGTGAAGACGACGAAGATCCGCATCGACAACGGCGGGTGGGAGACTGTGGGAGCCTCGGGCAGCCGGACCATCAACACCGCCGGGTGGGAAGAGGCTCACAGCATCACGGTGCAGACGTTCAACTCGCTGGGAACCGGTGGGCCCGTGGCATCGGCCAGTGCCAAGTCCGGGCGCCAAGGGGAGTGGACCACCACCATGAACCCAGGAGCCGTGGTGCGGTCCTGCAGCTTTACCTTGGGCGGCGCGAACTACGACCCGAAGAAATTCACGTGTGACGGACAAAGCAACAACACGCCACCATGGATGGCCTCAGCTGACCAAGGCGCCATTGTGGTCCGTTGTTACATTGACCAAACAGATAACTGGACCGGTATGCACCGCTGGTGGCGCATCGAGTCGGGCTCTTACCGCAACGTAGGGCGGTACATCATCGCAGGTCACACCCACCTTCCGGATCCCGCAGGCCTTGGAGCGCCCCCGTGCTGAGCTTCATCAAGGTTACGGACGGGGCACATCTCCCCATCGCGCGCCCAGTGGTTAAGGCCGTAGTCTGTCAAAGCCAATGGATAGCCCGGTCTCGGGTTTCCTCGATTGGACGTGGGGTGCGTGGGATAGTCTTAGGGACTGAAAATTCCGCCGCCGTATGGGGGTACTGCGGAATGCACGGCTGCCGGCATGTGTCGGTTGGCCCGGACGCCGCTGGGGAGCGGCTGTATATCAAGGGAATTTTGGGGCTGTGAGAAATTTCTTCGGCAAGATGAGGCTGACGAGGCGTCAAAACAAGAAGTTCATAGCGGGAACTGCTGCAACGGCAGCGGGCGCGTTGTTGATCACCGGGGCTGTGCTGTACCCGGGTTTCAAGACCACTGAGGTGGACTTGAACGACGGCGGCGTGTGGGTTGTGAGCAAGACCAAGAACGCCGTGGGCCGGTTGAACTACCCGTCGCGTGTTCTCGATGGTGCCGTGACTCCGGCAACCACCACCTTTGACGTCCTGCAGCATGACGGCAACGTCTTTGTCGACGACGAATCCGGTTCCACCATCAACCAGGTCTCTGCCGCGAACCTCAAGCTTGGCGGCGACAAGCAGCTGCCGTCGTCCTCGCAGGTGAGCTACGGTTCCACCGTCCTGTCGGTGACCGATCCCGCCCGGGGCAAGGTTTGGGCGTTGTCGCCCTCCACCGTCAACGGTTTCGATGAAGAAGGCACCGAACCGGTCCTGACCGGCGAACAGGGATTGGTTTCTGCTGTGGGTGCCGATAACCGCATCTACACTGCGGATCCGGGGAAGGGCGAAATCACCGTTACCGCGGTTGATGCCAATGGCGAGCGGACAGACTCACAGGTCACCAAAATTGACGAACTCAAAGGCGCCGGAGACCTCCAGATCGCCGTCGTGGGGGACAGGCCGGTAGTCCTCGACGCCGGTTCCGGCAACCTGTTCCTGCCCGGTGGCCGCAAACTCCAGTTGCAGGACGCACGGGAAGCCAAGCTGCAACAGAGCGGCGAGGACAGCAGCTTCGTTGCCATTGCCACGCGGAAAGCCCTGCTGAAGCAGCCCTTGGATGGGGCCACCGCGGCAACAGTCAACGCCGACGGTGAAGGTGTCCCGGCAGCGCCAGTGCAGGTCAGCAAGTGTGTTCACGCAGCTTGGTCCGGGGCCAACAAGTATGTCCGCGACTGCGAGAACGATGCCGATGACAAGAAGAACGACGTCCCCAAGGCAAGTGCTTCGCCCAGCTACGTTTTCCGCGTCAACCGCGACCTCGTAGTCCTCAATGACGTGAACTCGGGCAGCGTGTGGCTGGTCAACCAGAACATGCAGCTCGTCAACAACTGGGACGATGTTGTCCCTCCCAAGAACCAGTCCGATGACCAGGACCAGGAGTCCGCGGACAACAACACCATCAACGTCCTGCCGGACCGCACCAAACCCAACCGTGCTCCGGAAACCAAGCCGGACGAGTTCGGTGTCAGGCCTGGCCGAACCACTATCCTCAGCGTCCTGGACAATGATTCAGACCCCGACGGCGACGTCCTCACCGCAGCGGTGGGCGCGAACGGACCCAAATCGGGGGCGCTGGAGAACATCTATGGTGGCTCAGCGTTCCAGCTCAAGGTTCCCGCTGACGCCAAGCCCGGTACGGAAACCTTCGACTACAACGCTTCGGACGGACGTGGCTTGTCCGCCGGTGGCCAGGTGACGCTGCGCGTGGTCGCTCCGGAGGACAACAAGCCTCCCTTCTTCAAACGCGGCGAGCCCACCACCATGCTGGTGGAGCAGGGCAAGTCCGTCAGCCAGAACATCCTGACAGACTGGATGGACCCTGACGGCGACGACCTCGTGCTTCTGGACGCCAAGACGGACAACGACCAGGACCAGGTGAAGGTCCGCCGCGACGGCCTGCTCACGTACCAGGACTCGGGTGCAGCACCGGGCAAGAAGAACGTCACCATCACGGTATGGGACGGCCGGGCCACCACCACGGGCAGGATCGTTGTCAACGTTCAGCCGCCGGGCGCTTTGGCGCCGGTGGTCAACGCCGACCACGTCACGGCAGTGGTGGGCCAGGACCTTGTCATCGCACCCCTCAAGAACGACGTCGACCCCAACGGTGGCGCTTTGCGCGTTGCCCACGTGGAGGCCGCCGGACCTGCGGAACTGGGTCCAGTGACCGACGGCGGTACGTTCACTTTCCGGAGCACCACACCGGGTCCGGTCTACTTGACGTATATCGCCAGCAATGGCCCCCAAAGCAGCCAAGGCCTGATCCGCGTGGACGTCGAATCCGGCAAGGACTCCGGTGCGCCGGTTGCGGTCCACGACGTCGCCCTGCTCCCGGTAGGTGGCAGCGTCCTGGTTGATCCGCTGGCCAACGACTCGGATCCTTCCGGCGGCGTTCTGGTTCTCCAGTCAGTTACCGTCCCGGATGGCTCCTCGGCCTCGGTCAGCGTGATTGACCACAGCGTCCTGCGCGTTACCGACGTCCTCGGCGCGAAAGAGCCGTTCGTTTTCAGCTACACCATGTCCAACGGCCGTGCCTCGGCCACAGGCACCGTGGGTGTTGTCCCGGTGCCGGCCCCCGCCGTCGTCGAAGCTCCCCAACCGAAACCGGACGAAGTCAACGTCCGCGTTAACGACGTCGTGACCATTCCGGTCCTGGACAACGACACACACCCGCAGGGCGAAGAACTGTCCGTTGATCCCGTACTGGCGCAAACCATTCCGGAAGAGGATGGCAAGGCGTTCATTTCCGAAAAGACCTTGCGTTTCATCGCCGGCCCCACCCCCAAGACCGTGCGTGCCATCTACAACGCCGTGGACCCGCAGGGCCAGAAGAGCGCCGCGGCTGTGACCATCCACATCCTGCCGTTGGAAGGTGCGCAGAACTCACGTCCGCAGCCGCAGAACCTCACCGCACGCGTGGTGGCAGGCGGCAGCGTCCGGATTCCCGTACCGCTGGACGGCATCGACCCCGACGGCGACTCGGTCCAGCTCACGGGCATCGACAGCACCCCCACCATGGGAACCGCGACGGCGGGCAGCAGCTTCATCGATTTCGTCGCCGCAGGTGATGGCGCGGGAACCGACACCTTCCGGTACAAGGTGATTGACCGTCAAGGTGCCGTCAACACCGGAACGGTGACGGTCGGCGTCGCGCCCCGCGGTGAAGACAACCAAAAGCCTGCCCCGGTGGATGACGAAGTGCGGGTTCGGCCCGGACGGCAGATCGCCGTGGATGCCACTGCCAACGACACCGATCCCGACGGCGACATCATCCGTATCCTGACGGACAGCATCGAGGCCGACGCAGGGCTTGAAGCACAGGTCAGCAAGACCAGCGGCCGGGTCCTGGTCACAGCGCCGGCAGCCGAGGGCACTGTCAACGTCCGCTATTCGGTGGCCGATGACCGGGACGCCGTGGGCCAGGCCAGCATCCGGGTGATCGTGAAGAACGACATTCCGCTGCAGGCACCCATCGCACGCGATGACCGCGTCACGTCCGCCCAAACGCTGGGTAAGACCGCAGTGGACGTTCCGGTCCTGAAGAACGACGAGGATCCTGACGGCGTGGGGGAGAACCTCAAGGTCACCACAGGCTTGGAAACGGCCCGCCCCGGTTCCGAAGGAAACGTGGTGGTGGACCTCACCGAGCAGCCGCAACTGGTGCCGTACACCGTGGAAGACGTGGACGGCCAGAAGTCCACAGCCATCATCTGGGTTCCGGGCATCGGCCAGCAGGTTCCGACTCTTGCCAAGGACGAAGTGGTGGAACTGGTTTCGGGCCAGTCCGTCACCGTTAACCTGGCCGAATGGGTCAAGGTGCGCGATGGAAAGTCGCCCCGGTTGACCCAGGCGGACCGCATCAAGCTCATTGGTGCGGACGGCAGCGATCCCGTTGCGGGCAACGGAACGGCCATCAAGTACACCGCCGGTGCCGAATACGTCGGCCCCGGGTCCATCAGCTTCGAAGTCACTGATGGTTCAGGTCCTGATGACCCCAACGGCCTGAAGTCCACGTTGAGTATCCGTACCAAGGTGCTGCCTGATCCGAACAAGAACAACCCGCCGGTGCTGCTTGGCAGTGACGTGGACGTTCCCAAGGGTGACTCGGCCAGCCTGGACCTGGAGAAGCTGGCGTCCGATCCTGACTCCGAGGACGTTCAGAACATGAAGTACGAACTGGTTGGCGCCCCTCCCGGTGGATTCAAGGTGAACGTCGATGGCAAGACCCTGAAGGTCTCCGCCGACGACTCCGTGCAAATCGGGCAAGGCGGCACGGTCCAGGTGAAAGCCAAGGACCCTCGCGGCCTCGAAGCGATTGCGACGTACAAACTGCGGTTGACGGCGTCCAACCGGCCCAAGCCGGTAGCCAATGACGATGTTGAACCGGAGGCGCAATCCGGAAAGCCCGTCACCGTCAATGCCTTGGCGAACGACTCCAATCCGTTCCCGGATACGCCGTTGAAGATCGTTTCGGCTGTGACGGAAACGGGACAAGGAACGGCCGAAGCCGGGGGCGGCAACGTCACGGTAACTCCCGCAGGCGGCTTCACCGGCACCATGGTTGTGGCGTACACAGTGCAGGACAAGACAGGTGAGCTCTCGCGGTATGCGACCGGCCGCATCCGACTCACGGTCAAGGACAAGCCGGCGGCACCCACCACGCCGCTGGCCCAAAGCGTGGGCGACCAGACGGCGTTGCTGACGTGGAACGCGCCTGCTGATCGCGGCTCACCCATCACCAAGTACACGGTGTACGGGGAGAACGGCTTCAAGCAGGACTGTCCCGCGAATACGTGTACGTTGACCGGGCTGACCAACAACGTGAAGTACCACTTTGCCGTCACCGCCACCAATGCGATCAATGAATCCGAGCGCTCTCCGGTTTCCGCCGAAGTCCGTCCGGACGTCAAGCCTGACACTCCGGTTGCTCCCACGCTGAAGTTTGGTGACAAGCAACTCTCGGTGGCCTGGATTGCCCCTGGCAGCAAGGGCTCGCCCATCAAGTCCTACGATCTCGAAATCTCACCGGCTCCGGCCGGTCAGAACCCCCAGATCCAGAACCTCACGGGCAACAGCCACGTCTGGACCGGGCTGACCAACGGTGTGGCCTACAAGGTCCGTGTCCTGGCCCGGAACGACGCCAAGGAACCCTCCGAGTGGAGCCCCTACTCGGCGGCGGAAACGCCGGCCGGCGTACCGGCAACCCCTGCCGCGCCTTCAGTAGCCGGCGCCAAACCCCTTGGCAACCAGAGTCAGCTCCAGGTCACGTGGGCTGCGCCGAACAACAACGGCGACGCCGTGTCCGCCTACACGTTGACCACTTACCGGGGCGGTGCCGTGGTGGCAACGCAGTCGGTGGGGGCGACCTCGCAGAACGTCACCGTTGCCAACGCTGAAGCTGATTACACGTTCACGGTGTCGGCTACCAACAAGGCAGGCGTCAGCGGGGTCAGCCAGCAGTCTGCGGCAATCCGCGCTGCCGGCAAGCCCGGCACGGTGGGCAGTGGCTCCGTCACAGCCACCGGAACCAGTGGCCAACTCACTGTTGCGTTCACACCGCTGACTGCCGCCGAACGCAACGGGTCCCAGGACAACGAGATCACCTATCGCTGGCAAACGGCTTATGGCTCAGGCCCGATCGGCCGTGGAGGTGGAAGTATCGGCGGCCAACCCAACGGCACCAATGTGGTGGTGAACATCATTGCCACCTCGGTCAAGAACGGTATGGCAGGCGATGCCAAGGCCATCGGCACTGGCAACCCGTACGGTCCGCCCAACGCCCCGAATGTCAGTGGTGGAAAGTCTGCCAAGGGTGACGGCCAGGTTCACTGGACCTGGAACAACCCGGCCATGAACGGCCGACCCCTGGACCACTACGAGGTCAGCCTCGACAACGGCGGATGGACGAGCGTAGGTAAGGCAAACAGCTATGACGCCCCCGGCGGCGGCTGGGATAAGACCCGGCAATTGAAGGTCAGGGCAGTCACTGTCGTGGCTGGTCCAGGGAGCGGGAATGTCAACGCCACCAGCGGCGCTGACCCCACGCCGCCACCCCCGCCGTCCACCACAATCCAGGCGCACAACAACACCTGTCCCGGTAAGCCCGGGCAGCCCGATACCTTCAACCCGAGCGGCCCGTCCTGTGGTGTTGGCTGGGTTTCACGGTCCGAGGGACGCCTGAAGATCGATTGCACCAAGAACATCTACAACAACGGCACGCCCTGGTACCGCGTCACCGAGGGCAGCCACCCGGGCTGGTTCGTGAAGTCCACCACTGTGGACATCTACGGCAGCCGTCCCGGCGGTTGCTAGCCTGTCCGGGCGGCAGCCAACAACAACGTCAAACCCCCACCGATACATAAGGAACAGGATCAACCGATGACCATGACAAACGAGCAAGCCGCCTGGTTTGCAGAAACGTTCGAGAAGCTCGTGGCCAACGTGGGCAAGGCCGTGCTCGGCAAGGAGCACGTCATCCGGCTGACCTTCACGGCGATGCTGGCCGAGGGTCACGTCCTGTTTGAAGACGCGCCGGGAACGGGCAAGACGTCGCTGGCCCGCGCCCTGGCAGCAACGGTGCAGGGTTCGCACAACCGTATCCAGTTCACGCCCGACCTCCTGCCGTCGGACGTCACCGGTGTGACCATCTATGACCAAAAGACCCAGAAGTTCGAGTTCCACAAGGGTCCGGTGTTCAACAACATCGTCCTGGCCGATGAAATCAACCGCGCGTCGCCGAAGACACAGTCCGCGCTGCTGGAAGTCATGGAAGAATCCCGGGTGACCGTGGATGGAACCACCTATGAGGCAGGCCGCCCGTTCATGGTGTTGGCAACCCAGAACCCGATCGAGCAAGCAGGCACGTACCGCCTGCCGGAAGCTCAGTTGGACCGCTTCCTGATCAAGACCTCCATCGGGTACCCGGACCACGCCTCCACAGTGCGCTTGTTGGGCGGGGCCAACCTCAAGGACCGGTCCAAGGAACTGACGGCGCTCATCACCACCCAGGCTGTGGCCGACATGGCCGATCTCGCAGCTACCACCCACGTGGACACTGCCGTACTGGAGTACATCTCGCGCCTGTGCGAGGAGACCCGCAACGCCTCCGAGACCCGCCTTGGTGTTTCCGTTCGTGGTGCACTTGCCATGGTCCGGGCGGCCAAGGTCTGGGCTGCCGGGCAGGGCCGCAACTTCGTGCTGCCGGATGACATCAAGGAACTGGCCCCAGTGGTCTGGACGCACCGCCTGGTGATGGATCCCGAGGCTGAGTTCTCCGGTGCTACGCCCGAGGTAGTCCTTACCCGGGTCCTGGCAGACGTCGCGGCTCCGCAGCAACGCGCCACGGCCTAGCCTCCGGCACAAGCGCCGGCGCCGGGTCAAACCAGTCCGGCGCCTGGCACCCCCACCTGCACCCCAGCTCAAACAAAGGCCTCCACATGTCCTCCAGCACACCCCTGACCCGGGCTGCTGACTCGTTCAAGCGCGCTACGGCGGCAGTGAGCGGCAAGATCCGCGGCGCCCGCACTCCCCGGAACGAACCAGGCAACCGCCCTGGCCGAACCGGGAAACCGGGCAAGTCCAGCTCACTTCACCCGGCCGCCGTCTGGGCCGAAGCCGCGGGAACAGCCGCCCAGTTCCTTTCTCCGGCGTGGACCAGGGTCCGCGTTGTCTGGTTGAAGTTCGTGTGGCCGGTCCTGTCCGTAGTGAGCCTGCTGGGCTGGGTGGTCCTGGCTGCTGCGATCGGACTCTGGTGGGCCGGACAGGCTTGGGGCTGGCAGGAAGCCAAGTCCGCGGCAATGGTCGCCTTCCTCCTGTTCGTCCTGGCGATTGCCTTCATCGTTGGCCGCTCGGCCTACGGTGTGGTCCTGGACCTTGCCCGCACGCGCGTGGCTGTGGGCGATGACGCGGTGGGCAGTATTGCGGTGTCCAACGTCTCCACCAGGCCGTTGCTGCCGGCCGCGTTGGAACTTCCGGTCGGCGCCAATACTGCTGTGTTCCATCTGCCCCGCATGAAGCCGGCGCAGGTCCACGAGGATCTCTTCACCATCCCCACGGCCCGGCGCGCCGTGATCGTGGTGGGTCCGGTTCGCTCGGTACGCGCCGACCCCCTCCACCTCCTGCGCCGTAGGGTGATGTGGACGGAACCGGTGGACCTCTTCGTCCACCCCCGCACGGTGTCGCTGGGCAGCTCTGCCGCCGGCTTCATCCGTGACCTCGAAGGCATGCCCACCACGGAGCTGTCCAGCGCGGATGTCTCCTTCCATGCACTTCGGGATTATGTTCCGGGCGATGACCGCCGCCATATCCACTGGAAGACCACGGCACGTACCAACAAACTCATGGTCCGCCAGTTCGAAGAAACCCGCCGCGCCCACCTTGCCATCGCCCTGTCCATCAACACTGACGAATACGATTCCGAGCCTGAATTCGAAATGGCCATCTCAGTGGCGGCATCCATCGGACGCCAGGCCATCAGTGAGCAGCGCGATCTCGACGTCCTGACCCAAAGAGGACCGCTCCGCTGCGAAACCGGCCGCAACCTGCTGGACGACGCCACCCGCATTGTCGGGGCACCCATGCGGAAGACCGCCGTCGACCTCGCACGCAACCTGTCCGACGCCGTTCCGAACGCTTCGGTGGTGTTCTTCGTCGTGGGCAGCCACGTCAGCGCGACCCAGCTCCGAACCTGCGCCGCGTCCGTACCTCCGGGAGTCCGAAGCCTGGCGGTGCGCGTCCAACCCGGCGCGGCGCCGTCGAGGGCCAACATCGCGGACCTGACGGTCCTCACGGTGGGCGACCTGGACGACCTCGCCATTGTCCTTCGAAAGGCGGCAGCATGAGCACCGCGCCCAATCTTCGCGTGCGTCCCCGCGCCGCCAAGGGAGCCAGGTCCGCAGGCCGCGCCAGTGGCGCCGCCCGCGGGTCGATTTTTGCCGACGGCCGCCCGTTGTGGCACTTCGCCGTGGATTGCGGTGCCCTGGCGGTGCTGCTTTTCCTTGGAGTCCTCGGATTCAGCCTGAGCTTCGGCGGAGACGCGCACTATCTGGTTGCAGGTCTGGGCGGTGTGCTGCTCGGACTGGGCATCGCGGTCCTGAACGCTCATCTTCGTTTGGGGCTGCTGATCACCGCAGCAGTGACCTTCGGCGCCTACATGCTGTTCGGTTCTGCCCTGGCTGTCCCGGATTCAGCGGTCTTTGGCGTCCTGCCGAGCCTCGATTCGTTGCGGACCCTGCTGCTGGGCGTGGTGTTTTCCTGGAAGGACATGCTCACAGTGGGCGTTCCCGTGGGCACAGCCAACGGGACGCTCATTGTGCCATTCCTCAGCTCGCTGCTCACGGCGCTGGCCGCGGGCCTGCTGACATGGCGCCTGAAGAGCCCGTACTGGCCGTTGCTGCCCGTCCTGGTGTTGTTCGTGACAGGTATCGCCTTCAGCACCAGTGCGAGCTTCCTCAACGTGGAGCGCGGTGTTTCCCTCACCATCGTTTCGATCGTATGGGCGACGTTCCGCCGCGATGTCCTTCGGCAGCGGAGCACCAAGACCGTCTCGGCCAACAGGCCGGATTCCGACGCCGGTGCGGCCCGCCGCGGCCAGCTTCGCAGGCTGGGGACTGCTGCTGCCGTGATCGCGGTCGCCGTCGGTGTCACCGCCATCGCCTCGCCGATTGTGACGGCCAGCGATGACCGGAAGGTCCTGCGGAACACGATTGTCCCGCCGTTCGATCCGCGTGACTACATCACTCCTCTGGCGAGCTTCCGGAACTTCGTCAAGGACGAGAAGGACAGCACGCTTTTTACCGTCAAGGGCTTGCCCAAGGATGCCCGTGTGCGCCTGGCTGCGCTGGACGCCTTCAACGGCCTGAACTACACCATGGATCCCAACAGTTCCGGCAACTTCAGCAAGGTGGGCGACGCCCGCTCGCTCAATACGCTGGCCGATACCGGGAGCCCGGTGAAGGGCACCAACTACACCTTGGACATCACTGTGGAGGACTACCAGGGGTACTTCGTCCCGGGCGGCCGGCACACCACCGGCATGAGTTTCTCCGACACGTCCGGCGCGGCCTCAGGGCTTTACTTCAATGCCGGTACGGACACCGCTGTAAGCACCAAGGGTTTGTCCAAGGGTGAGAACTACACCGTGCAGGTCTCGGACCCCGGTACCTTGGAGCACGGGCAGTTGACGCAGTACGACTTCGCAAAGCTCACTCTGCCTGAGGCGCAGGAGGTCCCGCCGATCGTCGCCTCCCAGGCCAACGAATTGTCCGCGGATGCGCCGACGGCCATTGACCGCGTGCGGCAGATTGAAGCTCACTTCCAGAAGAGCGGTGCGTTCAGCAATGGCTTGGTGACGGAGGGACAGCTTCCGAGCCTGCCCGGCCACAGCGCCGCACGTATCCGGAACATGCTCTCCGCCAAGCAGATGCTGGGCGATGATGAGCAGTACGCCGTCTCCATGTCCCTCATGCTCCGGCACCTGGGCATCCCCTCGCGCGTGGTGATGGGCTTCTACCCCGATCCGAAGAGCCCCGAAAATGGCGCCGGGGATATCAAAATCACCGGCAAGGACGTCCATGCCTGGGTTGAGGTTGCTTTCGACCGTGTGGGTTGGGTTGCGTTCGATCCCACCCCGCCCAAAGACAACGTGCCCATTCCGCCGGACCCGGAAAACAAGTCCAAGCCCAAGCCGCAGGTGCTGCAGCCACCGCCCCCGCCGCAGGAACCGGCAGACCTCCCGCCGGACTCCACCCCCGATGCCTTGGACGCTGATGAGAAGAAGAACAACCCTTGGCTGTTCTGGGGTCCGTTGTTGGCAGCCATCGGTGTTGCGCTGATTCCGTTGGGGATCCTGGCCTTGCCGCTGTTGCTCATCCTCCTGTTGAAGGCACGACGCCGGAAGGCCCGTTTCCGTGACGGCCACCCTGCGCAGCGGGTCGGCGGCGGATGGAACGAAGTGATCAGCCTTGCCACCGACATGGGTGCCTCGATCGATACCAAGTCCACGCGCCGCGAGTCGGCCACGGTCATCGCGGAGGCGTTCCCGAACGCGGGCGGCACCACCACGATGCTGGCCCACCGCGCCGACGCTGCCGTTTTTGGCGCCGGTCAACCAAGCGAGGACGAGGTCAAGGACTACTGGGAGATCGTTGACTCGTCCTTGACCGACATCACTGGAAGCGTCGGTTTCTGGAAACGGCAGCAAGCCAGGTTCTCGCCGCGGTCCCTGTTGTCCGATGGCCGGGCCGCCTTGAGGCGCCGGGAGCTGGGAACCACTGATCCGGCGACACGTCGTCGCTTCACCTGGCCGTTCAAGAAGGACACCACCAATGAGTAATGAGGCCGAACTCTGCCCGGCCTGCAAGCATGCGGTCCGTCCCGGGGCTGCGTTCTGCACCCAGTGCGGTTCCCCGCTGAGCAACCGTGGAGCCCGCAAGGAAGGGAACATCAACCACGCCCAAAAAGCGGCTTTGGAGTTCGCCACCCGGCAGGGCGTGCCCGATCCCGGTAGTATCTCGGTAGTGTCGGCGGCGGCGTCGCCGGCACACCCGGTGCCACCGGGAACCAGCAACGCGCCGGACCGTATCACTGGGCCAGGGGGAGGGACCACCATGACCACCAAGCTCGACTTGGTGCCCGCATCTGCAGGCAAAAGGCTGGGCGCTGCTGTGCTGGATTGGCTTGGACCACTAGCAGTCCTGGCCACCACCTTCGCCATAGGCATCGCGGGCATCACCCAAACCCGCCGGAACGGCTTCATTGTTTATGACACCGGCCTGCTGGTCCTCCTGGGCAGCATCGGCCTGGGCGTCACCGTTGTCTACATCTTTGTTCTGCTTGCCCTTGAGGCGAAATCCGGCAACACCATTGGCAACCAGCTCATGGGAATCCGCAGCTCCGATGCCGAGGGGTACGCTCCCGGCGCAGGCGCCGTTTTTGTTCGTGGCATCGTCACCGGCAGTGTCCTGCTCCTCGGCGGGATCACCTCGGTAGTCCTTTCCGCGCTTGGCCTGATTTCCCTGGTCCTGTGGATCGGGCTTCCTTTGATATTCCTTGGTGTTGTGTGGGCCATCCTGGTGGTGGTCTCCAATGCCTGGGATAAAGACGGCAAACTGCGCGGCTGGCAGGACAAGGCAGCGAAATCCTTGATGTTCGATGTCCACGCGGGACGCAACCCCGTGGCTACCGGCGGAATTCAGGGGCCCTACAGTTTCGCTCCAATGGACCTGCCGCCGGTGCAGCCAGTGGCTTCTCCGGTGCCGTCCGGCGCAGGGCAGTCCGCCCCGAGGACTGCTTCCCCAGCTCAGGGGACTAAAGCCCATGGGATTCAAGCCCAGGGGATTCAATCGCAGGGGCCTCAGGTGCATGCGACCCCTGCGGTGCCGGCCGCGCAGCAACCCTCCCACGACCCCAACCAGTGGCGTCCGCCGTCGGCTCCATGGCCCCCTGCGGCAGCACAACGCCCGGCCCCTGTGGCGCAGCAGCCGCATGTCATTCAGCCGCCGGTCGCCCCTGAACCCCAGGTCATCCAACAACCTCCTGCACCGGTTCCCGGCTTTGCCGGGCACCCCGACGACGACGTCGAGCGCACCCAGATGCGTCCCGGGGCCGAGCGTGCGCAAGCGGTCCTGCGGATCCGGATCGACGACGGCCAGGACGTCCAGCTTGGTGGCTCGGTTCTTCTGGGACGCAACCCTGCCCCGCAGCCAGGGGAAGCGGTGGAACAACTGATGCCAGTAGCGGACCCCGGCCGGTCCATCTCCAAAACCCACCTGCATCTGCGCGTGGATGGCGATGGCGTCTGGGTCACAGACAGAAACTCCACCAACGGCAGTGCCGTTACCACGCCCGACGGCCTCCAGACTCGACTCCATCCGGGCCAGGCTGTCCTGGTCCGACCCGGTTCCACCGTTCACTTTGGCGACCGTTCCTTCCACCTAGGACAAGCATGAATTCACAGCCGGCCACCCCTGCCAACGCCGAAGCAGGTGTCCCGGGCGGGCCATCCTTTGGCCTGAGCTATGGGTACGGTACGGACCGCGGCCTGCGCCGTGAATTGAACGAGGATTCGTTCATCGCTGCCGACCCCGTCTTCGCGGTGGCCGATGGCATGGGCGGGCACGAAGCCGGAGAAATTGCCAGCGGCATGTGCGTCCGGGCCCTGGGCAGCGCCCCCGAACTTGCTTCCGGTGTCCGCACAGCATCCGCGGCGGATCTGCAGGCCTGCCTCTTGAGGGCTGACGCGGCTATTCGAAACGCCACCGGAGCCCGGGCCGGAACCACGCTGTCCGGCGTCGTGGTGGTGGAACAGATGGACCTGCCCTATTGGCTGGTGATGAACATCGGCGATTCCAGGACATACCGCCTCAGCCAGGGGGAGTTCACCCAGGTGAGCGTTGACCACTCCGAGGTGCAGGAACTGGTGGATTCCGGGGACATCACCGCCGAGCAGGCAACGGTCCATCCCCGGCGGCACGTAGTGACCCGCGCCCTGGGTACCGGCGATGAGACCGAAGCCGATTTCTGGTTGCTTCCCATCCAGGAAGGCGACCGGATCATGATTTGCTCCGACGGCCTCAACGGTGAACTGGGCGATGACCACATGTTCCGTATCCTCAGCACCGTGGCCCATCCGCAGGACGCCGTGGACGCGCTGATCCAGGCCGCACTCAGAAGCGGCGGCCGTGACAACGTCACCGTCATAGTGGTGGACGCCAAGAACGTCCTGAACGACGCCGGCATCGCCACCACTGCACCCCGCCCCGAGGTTGCCGCCGAGGTTGAAGAGGACACGCTTCCCAGGGCCTGGGTGAATGGAACAGACGAGCTTCCCGCGGCGGACCAGGAGGAAGGCGTCGATGGCAAGCAGTAACCTGTCGGAGACCCGCTACCAGCAGGGTGACTGGTTCGGCGTGGTACGGAACGGAACGGTGGTGCTCCTTGGCCCGGATACGCCGCACGCCCTGATTGATACTGTTTGGGGGTTGCTGGAATCAGCTCCCGAGGCCCACGAAGTCCTCCACGAGGTAACGGACGCCTTTGGCGTATCCCTGAGCCGCATCCCTCCGTTCGGGATCATTGACGCCAAGGATGCGCTCCGTGTGTTCCTTCGTGGTGATCTTGAACTGCTGGTCCAGTTCGAGTCGGGTGCCGAACAGCTCACCGGACGTGATGTCACTACATGGACCGAACGCCGGCTCGCCGGCGCAACTTCCTACAGCCTCCGGATTGGTGGCGGTTCCGCCTCGGACATGCCCTTGAACAGCCTTCCCGTGGCGGAGGGCGTGGTGCTCTTGTCAGCACTGGAAGCTGCCCCCGGCGAACCCGTCAGCGATGACGTGCCCGCAATACCCGCTTCAGCCGTTCCCGTGGAGGTGCCGGCAAAGGACGGCAACACCGGGCCCGCCGTGCCGGTGATATCCGCTGCAGCCGTTCCTGTGGAGGTGCCGGCCAAGGAACGCGACGCCGGGTCTGCCGTGCGGGACAGCGTTTCGGACGAGACCATGATCGGTTACACCGAGGCAGACCTGGGCCTGACCATCGCACCGGGCCAGCTTTCCGCCAGCCAACCCACTGATGACCGGCACGCTGATGACCGGCACGCTGATGACCAGCACGCTGATGACCAAGACGCTGATGACCAGCACGCTGATATCCTGCCGGCCGCTGGCCGGCCAGTGGACCAGGAGTCCCACGTGGCCGAGCAATCTTTTGAAGGGGTTGCGGCTGACCGTACCCGAGCGGCTTCACTGACAATTGCCCCGGCAGGGGAGGGCACCGCGGCGGCTGGGTCTTCGCAAGCGGGCGCACTTCCGGATTCCCCTGGCCTCCAGAGTCCGGAAACGAACGACGACGCGAAGGAAGCGGCGGTTGCGGCACCACCCGCGGACGGACCCGCAGATGGCCCTGCGGTTGAGGACGTTCAGGAGGCGTCGGAAGCCCCTGTCCACACCAGCACCACCGATCCGTTGTTGCCCACGTTGGAAACCACCACCAATTACGATCACCTGTGGGACAAGACGGTGATGCGGAATATTGAAGACGCGGCTGTCCGCGTGGAAGACGATTCCGATGACCACGACGCCCCGGTGTCCCAGATGTCTGGTGCCCCGGCGTCCAAGACACCGGATGCCCCCGGGTCCCCGATTCAGCAACCCTCCGCTCCGGAACGCCATGGGCAACCCATTGAGCTGCCCCCCGCCGTGGAACCCGCCGTGGAATCCGTCGAGCAACCCCCGGCAGCCACCGGAGGCTCCGGGCTGATCGATTCCGTCCCTTGGCTCCGCAACAATCCCACTGCACCGGACACGGGCAGCGTTCCGCCACCGCTTTCGAATATGCCCGCGGTGCCGGCCATTGGGTCGGTTCCAGCTCCCGGGCAGGCTCCCTCAGCGCGTGGAGTGGACGCTGCCCCGCAGCTTCCAGGCGGCTGGCCAGCGGCGCCTTCTCCCGCGGTTGACGAAGATTCAGATCATGACGGCCAAACCATCATGAAGAGCAGCCTTGCTGCTGATCCCACGGACGCGGCCAAACCAGCGTCGGATGCGGCGAAAGACGCGTCGGAGGCAGCGGTTGCCAACGGACCAAGCGTCCTGGCGAGGGTGTGCTCCCAAGGGCACGCGAATCCGCCTACCTACCCGCAGTGTTCCGTGTGCGGTACCGCCTTGTCCGGCGATGCGCAGCAGGTCCCACGTCCACGTCTTGGCCGGATGCGCCTTTCGACAGGTGAGCTGATTGATCTTGACCAGTCGCTCATCATTGGACGGCAACCTTCCGTTTCCCGTGTCCAGGGCGGCACCATGCCCAAGCTGGTGCAGGTGGAAAGCCCCGGTGGGGACATCTCCCGCTCCCACGTCGAGGTCAGGTTGGAAGGTTGGCACGTCATGCTGTGCGACCTGAAAGCAACCAACGGAACCGTGTTGATCAGGGAAGGCCAGGCACCCCGCAGGCTTGCCCAAAACGAGATGGCCATCCTGCTCGATGGCGATATCGCAGAGTTGGGTGACGATATTTCATTGCGTTTCGAGGAGATTCTTTGAGTTCCAAGAGGCCCCCCGCGCCGCCTCCACCCATCCCGGGATTCCAGTACGTCAGCCTGCTCGGCTCCGGTGGATTCTCGGATGTTTACCTGTACGAGCAAGACAGGCCGCGCCGGAAAGTAGCCGTCAAGGTGCTGCTGTCGGACCTGAAGACCGAGGGCGCACGCCGTCGCTTCGAGTCCGAGGCCAACCTGATGGCCCAGTTGTCCTCGCACCCGTACATTGTCACGATCTTCGAAGCAGAGATCACCGAGAACGGCCATTCCTACCTCGCCATGGAGTATTGCTCCAGGCCAAGCCTTGATGTCCGCTACCGTCGCCAGCGGTTCAGCGTGGACGAGGTCCTGGCCGTCGGCATCCAGGTGGCATCCGCCGTCGAGACTGCCCACCGGGCCGGCATTGTCCACCGGGACATCAAGCCGGCGAACATCCTGGTCACTGACTACAACCGGCCTGCCCTGACGGACTTTGGGATTTCCGGCACCATTGGCGCGGACACCGAGGACGACGCCGGCATGTCCATTCCGTGGTCGCCGCCTGAGCAGTTCCGTGGCGGCGCAGTGGACGGGGTTCCCGTGGACATCTGGGCCCTGGGGGCAACCCTTTACACGCTTTTGGCCGGCCGTTCGCCGTTCGTTTTGCCCGGACAGGACAACTCCCAGCGGGAGCTGATTTCACGCATCACCAATTCGCCCCTGCCCAGGCTGGGGCGGGCGGATGTTCCGGAGTCGCTGGAATTGGTCCTGGCTACGGCCATGGCGAAATCGCCAGGGTCCCGCTACTCGTCGGCCCACGCTTTTGCCTTGGCGCTCCAGCGGATCCAGACAGAACTGAACCTGTCCGTGACGCCGTTCGAGGTACTCGAAGAGCCCGGGCACGGTGACGAGCAGCATCCGGATGACAACTTCGAAGAAACCCGGGTCCGGAGCATTGCATCCATCGATCCGGACGCCTCCGGAACGGCCACCACGGGCTCGGCTCCCACGTTCCCGGCGCGGACTTTTCCCTCCACTGTTCCAGGAGCCACCCGGCCTCCTGCGCAGTCGGCTGGTCCGCCCCAAACGGTACAGCCGGCCCAGTTCAGGCCCGCACAGCAAACGCCAGGAAGCGCTGCCCAGCCAGCAACCCCTGCCCAGCAAGCCAGCGCTGCCCAACAAGCCAGCCCTGCCCAATCAACGCAAGCAGCCGCCCAGCAAACCCCGCCCCAATTTCACGCGCCTGCCCGGGACAACAGCCCTGTGCAAGAACCGGACGTCGCAGAGTCCACAGTGCTGCGGGGGTGGCAGTCCTCGCCTGAGCCTGTGGATGATGCCACCATCAGCCGCTCCTCTGCCTCCGCAGGGGTGCCAACGGCTGTTGACGACGACGCCCCGGCCGCCGACCACAGCAAACGCAACCTGTGGCTCGCCGCCACCGGAGCAGCAGTCTTGGTGGTCGCCGTCGTTGTTGGCGTGGTCCTGGGCTCCTCGGCGCAACCAAAGGTTGCACCGACAGAAACGGCGAGCAAGCCCCCGGCCGATCCCCTGGACAGTGGAAGCGTCCCCGACGTCGAAGCACTGTCCGCAGCGCGGGACACCAAGGACCCGAACATCATTGTTTTCTCCTGGAAGAATCCGCAGCCAAAAGAGGGCGACACCTATAAGTGGCGCACCAAATCGGCCAAAGCCGACGGCGCCTATGAGACAACCCAGACCGAGAAGGCGTTTGTTTCCGGATTCGGTGAAACGCCCATTTGTGTCCAGGTCATCATTGTCCGCTCTGATGGCAGCGCCTCACCGGAAGGCCCGGAATCCATTGCTTGCCTGGAAGGCTGACCGGCGCATGACACTTACTTATCACCGACATAGGAGGCACAGATCATGGGGGATCTAGCAATAGATTTCTGTGGGGAGTGGTACGAACCATCCGACGAAGACGTCTTTGACATTGGTCGGGAAGGTGATCTGGAGGTCGACGACAACCCGTACCTGCACCGGCGTTTCCTGCAGATTGCCCGTTACGACGGCATGTGGTGGCTCAGCAACGTGGGCAGCATGTTGTCTGCCACGATCGCCGATGGTTCCGGCGGAATGCAGGCCTGGCTCGCACCCGGAGCAAGGATCCCGCTTGTCTTCAGCCACACCAACGTGATCTTCACGGCCGGTCCCACCACCTATGAGTTCGCCGTCCACCTGAAGACGCCATCGTTCCGGCATGAGGCACGTGAAGAAGACCAGGCCGGGGACACCACCATTGGGCCCGTGGTCTTTACCGACTCGCAGAAGGCCTTGATCGTGGCCTTGGCTGAGCCCATGCTGCGGCGCGAAGGCACCGGCTTCAGCGCCATTCCTTCCTCGGCAGAGGCTGCCAAGCGCCTGGGATGGGCGCTGACCCGCTTCAACCGCAAGCTGGACAACGTGTGCGACAAACTGGACCGCGTGGGCGTAGTGGGCCTGCGCGGAGGCGCCGGAAAACTAGCCACCAATCGCCGCGCCCGCCTGGTTGAGCACGCTGTGACCTCGCATTTGGTCACCCCGGCGGATTTGCACCTTCTTGAAAAAATGACTGGAGTCGACGAAGGATGAAGTTTCGCCTGACCTTGCGGCGCGATCCTGCCGAAGCAAAGGACCTCGCCGTCACGGTGGATGGCCGTGCCACGGTTGCTGACATCGCCACGGAACTCTGGGCCGCCGACCCCGTACGCAAGGGGACCGAACCGCCGTCGAACCTGTCCATCAGCGTGGACGAAGCGTTCGTTGGAGGAGGCCTGTCCGGGCACGTCCTGCGGCCCACGGACAACTTGCTGGAGTCCGGGCTGCGGCCTGGTTCAAAGGTTTCGCTCGCGCAGGTCAGTGAACAGTTCGCCTCGAACGGCCACGCCAACGGCACCAACAGGGGACCGGCAGCGGCGACGCTGCGGGTTATGTCAGGGCCCGACGTCGGACGCGAATTTTCGCTGCCTTTCGGCACCAGCTACATCGGCAGGGACAGGGACGCCGACATCCGGCTTACCGACCCCTTGACCTCCAAGCGCCACGCCCGTATTACGGTGGGCGAAACCGTGGAGATCGTGGATACGAACTCCGCCAACGGCCTCCTGATGGATGGGCTGCCGGTCACCCGGGCAACGTTGCAGTCCTCGGACACGGTCACTCTGGGCGACACCACGGTGGGAGTGGTGGCTTTGTCGCGCAACCACGGCGGGGGACCGTCGTCGCCGTTGGTGGACTTCAACCGCTCGCCCCGGGTGCTGCCCAGGTTCGACTCGCCCAAGCGCGTGCCGCCGGCCGGTCCCAAGCGCCCCGAGCACCAGCCCTTCCCCTACATCATGCTGGTGGCGCCGCTGCTGATGGGTGGGGTGCTCTTCGCCGTCACCCAGAACCTGCTGTCCGTGCTCTTCATGGCCATGATGCCGCTGTTCATCGTGGGGCACTATGTGGACCACAAGATGCAGAGCAAGCGACAGGCCAAGGAGGGCCACAAGCAGTTCAAAGCCGCAATGCTGGCATTCCGCGAGGACATTGACCGGCAGCAGAACATCGAGCGCGCAGTCAGGCTCCAGGAAGCGCCGTCGGTCAGCGATACCGTGGACGCGATCTACAAGCTTGGCCCGCTGCTGTGGACCAACCGTCCAGAGCACCAGCACTTCCTTGGCGTCCGTTTTGGGCTGGGCTCCGCGCCGTCGCGGATCCCGTTCGACGAGCCCGGCGCCAACGAGACCGAACCGCAGTACATGCGCGAAATCCAGGAATGCCTTCAGCAGGTCCGTGTGATTGAAGGCGTGCCGATCGTTTCCCAACTGCGTACCTCCGGCTCGTTCGGCGTCGCGGGGGACCGCAGCGTGGTGGACGATGTTGCCCGCGGGATGGTGCTCCAACTGGTGGGCCTCCACTCACCGGCGGAAGTGGTCCTGACCTCACTGACCTCGGCACGCTCCCGCGAACGCTGGGACTGGCTGCAATGGCTCCCGCATGTGGGTTCGGGCCACAGCCCGCTCTCCGGCGACCACCTCGCCGCCGGCCCTGGTGCCGGTGCTGCCTTGTTGTCCCGGCTGGAAAGCCTCGTCGAAGAACGCGAGTCCATGGCCAAGGAACCGGGCCCCCAGCCCCGGCCAGGTCTTAAGGACGAACACGAAGAGATCCCCGCCCCCGTGGTTCCGGCGGTCCTGGTGATCGTTGAGGACGACGCCCCCGTGGATCGCGGACGCCTGACCCGCCTGGTGGAGCGGGGCCCCGATTGCGGGGTCCACATCATGTGGGTGGCCGCCAATGTCCAGTCGCTCCCCGCAGCGTGCCGCGATTTCCTCTCAGTCGACGGCGATCATGGCACCACCACCGGCCAGGTTCGATTGGGCCGCCACACTTACCCGGTGAGCTGTGAAAGCCTCGACGCGGATCTCGCCACGCAGCTGGCGCGCATGATGTCCCCGCTGGTGGACGTCGGCAACCCGCTCGACGACGACTCCGACCTCCCGCGCGCGGTCTCCTATGCCACATTGATCGGCAAGGAGCTGATGGACAACCCGCAGGCCGTGGCCGAGCGGTGGCAGGAAAACAACTCGGTCCACGCCACGGCAGTGCCCAACCGCAAGGACAACGGCAGCCTCCGGGCCTTGGTGGGGTCCAAGGGCGTGGAGCCGTTCTACCTTGACCTGAAGAACGAGGGACCGCACGCGTTGGTGGGTGGTACCACCGGTGCCGGTAAGTCCGAGTTCCTCCAGTCCTGGGTGATGGGCATGGCCGCGGCATACAGCCCGGACCGTGTGAGCTTCCTGTTCGTGGACTACAAGGGCGGCGCGGCTTTCGCTGACTGCCTGCACCTGCCCCACACCGTGGGCCTGGTAACTGACCTGTCCCCGCACCTGGTCCGCCGTGCCCTGACTTCCCTGCGCGCGGAGCTGCACTACCGTGAACGCCTCCTGAACCGCAAGAAAGCCAAGGACCTGCTGGCGCTCCAGCGCGAGGCCGATCCCGAGGCCCCGCCCTACCTGATCATCATCGTGGACGAGTTCGCGGCTCTGGCGACCGAAGTTCCCGAGTTCGTGGACGGCGTGGTGGACGTCGCAGCCCGAGGCCGTTCGCTGGGTCTGCACCTGATCCTGGCCACCCAGCGTCCCGCCGGCGTCATCAAGGACAACCTGCGGGCCAACACCAACCTCCGCGTTGCTTTGCGCATGGCCGATGAAGTGGATGCCGTGGACATCCTGGGTGTTCCCACTGCTGCCTACTTTGATCCCTCGATTCCGGGGCGTGGCGCTGCGAAGACCGGTCCGGGCCGCATCCAGGGCTTCCAGACCGGCTACGCCGGAGGCTGGACCACCGACAAGCCGCAGCGTCCCAGGATCGACATCGTCGAGATGGCCTTCGGTTCCGGCCCCACCTGGGAGCCGCCTTTGGTCTCCCAGGTGGAGGAAGAACCGGCCGGCCCGAACGACATTGCCCGGATGACCGGAAACATCATCCGCGCTGCCGACGTCCTGTCCATCGAGCCTCCCCGGAAGCCGTGGCTGAACGAGCTGGCCACCACCTACGACTTCTCCAAGTTGCCCAACCCCCGGACGGATGAGCGGCTCCTGCTGGGCGTGGCGGATGATCCCGCCCACCAGGACCAGCCAACTGTTTTTTACGAACCGGACAAAGACGGCAACATGGCTGTCTACGGCACCGGTGGATCCGGAAAGTCGGCTGCGTTGCGCAGTATCGCCATCGCTGCCGCTGTCACCCCCCGGGGTGGTCCGGTGCACATTTACGGCATCGACTGCGGTTCTTCGGGCCTCAAGATGCTGGACGGACTCCCGCACGTTGGTGAAATCATCAACGGCGACGACGTAGAACGGGTGGGCCGCCTGCTGCGCTGGCTCAAGGAAGTGGCCGATGACCGCGCTGCCCGGTTCGCCGAGGTCCGGGCATCGACGATTGTCGAGTACCGGCAGCTGGCCAACCGGCCGGAGGAGAAGCGCATCTTCATCCTGGTCGACGGTATGTCCTCCTTCCGGGAAGGATACGAGTACAGCAAGCTGTCCGCGCTCTGGGACATCTTCCTGACCCTGGCTACCGACGGGCGTCCCTTGGGCATCCACCTTGTAGTCAGCGGTGACCGCACCAACTCCGTTCCGGCGTCGCTCCTTGCCTCCATCCAGAAGCGGTTGGTCCTGCGGCTCAGCTCCGAAGACGACTACATGACCTTGGACGTCCCCAAAGACGTCCTCAACGCTGCGTCACCTCCCGGTCGAGGCCTGCTTGATGGGCTGGAAGTCCAGCTCGCCGTGCTCGGTGGCAACCCGAACCTGGCCCTGCAAGCACGCGAAGTGGCCAAGCTCAGCCAAGCCATGGTCCGCCAGGGACTGGAGCAGGCACCGCAGATCCAGCGCCTGCCGGAATTGGTGGACCTGGACATCCTGCCTACCGGCGCTCCGGACAACCCCGTGATAGGCGTCGACGACGAAACGCTGGGTTCGGCGGCCATCGCCGCCAAGGGTTCGCTGCTCCTCGCCGGCCCTCCGGGTGCCGGACGGACGGTTGCACTGGTTACCTTGGCGTACGCTTTGCGTCGCTCCAACCCGCGGACGGACCTGATCTACATCGGTTCACGCCGTTCCGCTGTTGCCTCCTTGAACATCTGGAGCCGCTCGCTGGTGGGCCCGGATGAAGTGTCCGATGTGGTGGACGACCTGATCGACAAAGCCTCGGACAACCCGGGCAGCATGGCCATCTTCATCGAGGGCCTGACCGAGTTCACGGACACGCTTGCAGAATCGGGTGTCGGCCGCCTGGTCACGGCAGCCATCAAGGCCGATCAATGGGTGGTGGGGGAGTCCGAAACCTCCACCTGGTCCCAGGCCTGGTCCTTGGCCCAGCCGTTCAAGTCCGGCCGCCGCGGACTCTTGCTCAACCCGGGAGATGTGGAGGGCGACAGCCTCCTCAACACCTCCCTGGGCAGGATCAGTACCGACTTCATTCCGGGCCGTGGATACATTGTTGGACGGGGCAAGGTACGCAAACTCCAGATTGCCATGCCACCGGAGAACAGAAGCTAGGATTTGCCGCAGCGCAGTGGATATAGGAGGATTTCACAAAACACCCGAACTCCTTGAAAACTGGCGGCACCCCAACGCCCCAGCTGAGGTTATCTTCATGAGACACTCCGTTGTCCCTGCCGTTCTCCTTACCGCTTTCCTTGCCGTCGGCGGGGTGCTTGCGCCCGCCGGCGCAGTCCACGCCGCTCCATGCACGGAGGGCAAAGCCACGTGTGCTCCCGTGCAGGTTCCTACGGAGCCCACACCCACGCAGCCTGGCCTGGCCCCGGAGCCGGATAAGAAGCCCGCGCCGCAACCGGAACCGACCAGGGTAAGGGAAACCCAGAAGGCGCCGGCGCCGGCACCGGCGCCTCCCCAGCCGCCCGTCCAGGCACCGCAGCCCGCGGTCACCCAGTTCGTCACCGTGGCACCCCGGGTGACCAGTCCGGCGTCGGAGTCTTCCGAACCTACGCCCACTGCTGAGGAGACCACCGCGTCAGCAACGCCGTCGGCCTCGCCTTCGGCAAGTTCCGTCTCTGCCAGCCCCAGCCCCTCCAAGTCGTCCAATTGGAACACCCCGGTGGACAAGGGCCAGGAGACCCAGGCCGCGGCCATGGTTGGTACCTCGATTTCCGGCCCCAACATGCTGGGCCTCTTCGGTATCCTGGGCGGCGTCCTGCTGGTTGGTCTGGGCGGCCTTGCCTTCGCACTCTGGAGCAAGAACAGGCTCTCCTCGCACTAGCCCACCGCATAATGTCCGCACGGTGCGGCAAGATAGACGTGTGAGCACACCAGAAACTGCGAATCCGGTAGAAACCACAGGTGAGGACACGGCTGCAGCCGTTGTGGAACGAGAGGGCACCCCGCCCTCGGAGTCCTTGCGGGACGAGTACGAGCACCTGGCCGACCTCGTCCGTAAATACAGGTATGCCTATTACCAGGAGGACTCGCCCACGGTATCGGACGCCGAGTTTGATGAGCTGTACCGGCGGCTGGAGGAGTTGGAGGCACTCCACCCGGAACTGGTCTCCAACGATTCCCCTACGCAGGAAGTAGGCGGCGAAGTTTCCTCGGCCTTTGCTGCCGTTGAACACCTGCAGCGCATGTACAGCCTGGACGACGTCTTCTCGCTGGACGAGCTCGAGGCCTGGGTGCGGAAGGCAGAAGCGTCCGTGGCCAAGCTCGGAGATTCCGTTCCGCCCATCGCCTGGCTGACCGAGTTGAAGATTGACGGCCTCGCCGTGAACCTGCTCTACCGCGACGGCAAGCTGGTGCGTGCAGCCACACGCGGGGATGGCACAACCGGCGAAGACATCACGCACAACGTCCTCACCATCAAGGAAATCCCGCGGGAGCTCAGCGGTTCTGGGTATCCGTCCGAAGTCGAGATCCGTGGTGAGGTGTTCATCCCCTCCAAGGCTTTCACGGAGTTCAACGAGACCCTTGTAGCTGCCGGCAAGGCCCCGCTGGCCAACCCCCGGAATGCTGCGGCCGGTTCACTGCGGCAAAAGGATCCCGCCGAAACGGCGAAGCGGCCGCTGAGCATGTACGTCCACGGCATCGGTGCCCGCGAAGGCCTGGACGCCAAGAGCCAGTCCGAAACGTACAAGCTCCTGGAGACCTGGGGACTGCCTACCAGCCCGTACCTCAAAGTCCTGGACTCCTTTGACGAGGTCCTGCAGTTCATAAGCCACTACGGCGAGCACCGTCACGACCTCGCACATGAGATCGACGGCATTGTGGTCAAGATCGACGACTTCGCGACCCAACGCGCCCTTGGATACACCTCCCGCGTTCCGAGGTGGGCAGCTGCCTACAAGTACCCGCCGGAAGAAGTCCACACCAAGCTCCTGGACATAGCCGTCAATGTTGGCCGCACCGGACGGGTGACTCCGTTCGGATTGATGGAACCGGTGAAAGTGGCCGGTTCCACGGTGGGTATGGCGACCTTGCACAACCAGGACGTGGTCAAGGCCAAGGGCGTCATGATCGGTGACATCGTGATCCTGCGAAAAGCAGGTGACGTCATCCCGGAGATCGTGGGGCCGGTCCTTGCCTTGAGGGACAAACAAGACCCTCCGGTCCGGGAGTTCGTGATGCCCACGGAGTGCCCGTCCTGCGGCACCCCGCTGGCGCCGGCCAAGCAAAGCGACGTGGACATCCGGTGTCCCAACGCGAAGTCGTGCCCGTCCCAACTGCGTGAGCGTGTCTTCCACCTTGCGGGCAGGGGCGCGTTCGACATTGAAGCCCTGGGGTGGGAAGCGGCCATCGCCCTCACCCAGCCGGCGGAGCCTGAAACACCGCCCCTGACCAGTGAAGCGGGTTTGTTCAGCCTGAAGCCCGAGGACCTGGCAGATGTCCTGATCCGCAGGGAGAAGCGTTCCAAAGGCGTAGGCACGGGCGAGTACGAGCTCGTTCCGTATTTCTACACCAAGGGCACGGCCAAGTCCCCGTCCAAGCCAACGGCCACCACGGAGAAACTGTTCGTGGAGCTGGAGAAGGCCAAGAAGCAACCGCTCTGGCGGGTGCTGGTGGCACTCTCCATCAGGCATGTGGGCCCCACAGCATCACGGGCACTGGCTACGGCCTTCGGCAGCATGGACGCTATCCGCAACGCCACCGAAGAGCAGATGGCACACGTGGATGGTGTTGGCCCCACCATCGCGGTGGCCCTCAAGGAGTGGTTCGCGGTGGACTGGCACAACGAGATCGTGGACAGCTGGGCTGCCGCCGGTGTGCGCATGGAGGACGAGAGGGACACCTCCATGCCGAGAACGCTCGAAGGCCTGACCATCGTGGTGACCGGTACCTTGCCCAACTTCAGCCGCGACGAAGCCAAGGAAGCCATCATCATCCGTGGCGGGAAGGCATCCGGTTCAGTGTCCAAGAAGACCAGCTACCTGGTGGCCGGAGAAAGTGCCGGGACCAAGCTGGATAAGGCAGAACAGCTCGGCGTTCCTGTGCTGGACGAGGACGGATTCCGGGAGCTCCTTGCCAACGGACCCGCCGCCGCTGAAGCGGCACCTGAAGATGCGACTGAAGGAGCACCTGAAGCAGCAACCCAAGAAGATACTGCCGGGACGGATTCCGAATGACTGACGTGAACGGGTTGCTGGCTGTAGCCAAACGGGCTGCGGCAGCGGGGGCCGCCGTGCTCGCCCGCCGGTCCGTCATCGGCACCGGCGGCGATGGTTTGGAAACCAGCAACAAAGGCGAGGCAGGAGACTGGGTGACAGCCTTCGACGTCGCCGCGGAGAACGCTGTCCGTGCAGCGATCCTTGCGGAGCGTCCGGATGACACCATCACCGGGGAAGAACACGGCACCACCAGGCCGGAGACGCCGTCGGGGTACCGCTGGTCCATTGATCCCCTGGACGGGACCACCAACTTCATCCGCAACATCGCCTACTACGCCACCTCTGTTGCCGTAGCCGATTCCGACGGCGTATGGCTGGCCGGCGTGGTCCACGCACCTGCGTTGGGACGGGTCTACTCGGCCGGCCGCGGGCTGGGAGCCTGGTTGGAAACCGGGGGAGAATCCATCCGGTTGGCGGGTCCGGTTCCAGGGCGCACAGGTCTCATCCTGGCCACGGGGTTCAGCTACGATCCCGCAACCCGTGCAAGCCAATCCGCCGGGCTGGCCGAACTCATGGAAGGATTTGCCGATGTTCGGCGACTGGGCTCCGCAGCGTTGGATCTGTGCCTGGTGGCCGACGGAACCTTTGACGCGTACGGCGAGCGTGGATTGAACGAGCACGACTTCTCCGCCGGCGCGCTGGTGGCGGAGGAAGCCGGTTGTTGGGTGCGCAGGCCCCGGCTGGAAAGCCCGCTGACTGGTGGGCCCAGCACAGAGGACCGCTTGGCGGCCTGGATGTGCGCGGGGACCTTGGAACTGTCCGGCAAGTTCCCGCTGTAACCCTCAGCCAGTGATCACCACCCTCGCCATCGCCAACTACCGGTCAATCCGGGATCTTGCCTTGGAGCTGCATGGACTGGACATAGTGACCGGGGCCAACGGCAGCGGAAAGTCCTCGCTCTACCGCGCCCTGCGCCTGCTGGCCGAGTGCGCCGGGGGAGACTCGGGAAATGTGGTGGGATCCCTGGCGCGTGACGGCGGCCTGGCTTCGACGCTGTGGGCCGGCCCGGAATCCATCAGTGAGGCAATGCGGCGGGGTGAGGTGCCCGTTCAGGGAACAGTCCGTCGGGAGTCCGTCAACCTCAAGCTCGGTTACTCCGGCGACGACTTCGGATACTTGGTGGACCTGGGAATGCCTGCGGGCAGCGGTTCCGGGTTTGACCCGGAAACCGGCCGGACCCGCCCCTCGGCCTTCAGCCTTGACCCGGAGATCAAACGCGAGCAGATCTTCTCCGGTCCCGTAGCCAGGCCGGGGTCTTTGCTGGTGGACCGGAAGGGAAGCCTGGCCAGATTACGGGGGCCCAAAGGGGAGTGGGCCGAGTTGTCGCGGCGGCTGGACACCTTCCAGAGCATGCTGACTGAGGTTTCGGACCAGGACCGGGCTCCGGAAGTCCTGCGGGTTCGGGACTCAGTGCGGTCCTGGCGGTTCTACGACCACTTCCGCACTGATGCCGAGGCACCGGCTCGCCAGGCGCAACTGGGTACCCGTACCCCGGTCCTGCACCACAGCGGGAAGGATCTTGCTGCCGCCCTGCAGACGCTGCGCGAGGTGGGTTTCGAACGGCAGCTGGATGCCGCCGTCGGCCATGCCTTTCCTGGAAGCCGATTGGAAATAGCCGTCCATGATGGCCGGTTCAGCGTGGAGCTTCGGCAGCCGGGCATGCTCCGTCCCATGAAAGCAGCCGAACTCTCGGACGGGACCCTGCGGTTCCTCTTGCTGACCGCCGCCTTGCTGACCCCGCGTCCGCCTGAGCTCATGGTCCTGAACGAACCGGAGACCAGCCTCCACGTTGACCTGATGGCGGCACTGGCCGAACTGATTGTCCAGGCCAGTGCCAACAGCCAGATGATCGTGGTGACCCACTCGGAAGCCTTGTTGAATGCTCTGCGGAGCAGCGGCGCCGCCCATGAACACGAGTTGTATAAGGACATGGGCGAGACCAGGATCAAGGGCATGGGTCCGTTGGAAGGGCCGCCATGGAGTTGGCCCAAGCGCTGAAATCCGGCTCAAGCTGAAATCCGGCTCAGAGGGCAGAGCCAATGGAGCTAAGCTCCTGCGGGACGCTCCCGGTGTACAGGTTCTTCGGGCGCTCGAGCCCGTAGTGCCCGCGAAGGGTGGACGCCGTGTACTCGGTGCGGAACAGTCCACGCTGCTGGAGGATCGGTACCACCTGGTCCACGAAGATCTCCAAGCCGGAGGGAAGCACAGGCGGCATGATGTTGAAACCGTCAGCGGCGCCGGCAAAGAACCAGTCCTGGATGGCATCGGCCACCTGTTCGGGTGTGCCGGAGAAGGTCCGGTGACCGCGGCCGCCGCCGAGCCGCCCGATCAGCTGCCGGACGGTGAGCTGTTCGCGCCGGGCCAGCTCCACAATGAGCGTGTAGCGGCTCTTGGCACCCTCGATCTCATCCTCCGAGGGCAGATCGGCGGGCAACTGGCGGTCCAAGGGCAGGTCCTCGGGAGACAGGCGAAGGGTTTTGGCCAGTTGTTCGCGGGCGTACTCGGGCTTGATGAGCTGGTCCAGCTCCTGCTCGAGTTTGCGGGCTTCAGCCTCGGTGGAGCCAATCACGGGGACGATTCCGGGCAGGATCTTGATGCCTTCGGGGTCCCGCCCGGCCGCCGCAGTGCGTGCCTTCAAGTCTGTATAGAAGGCTTGTGCATCAGCCAGCGTTTGGTGGGCAGTGAAGACGGCTTCCGCATATTGGGCCGCCAAATTCTTACCGTTCTCCGATGACCCTGCCTGCACGATCAGCGGGTGGCCTTGCGGGGACCGGGGCACGTTCAGGGGGCCACGGACGCGGAAGTGCTCTCCTTCGTGGTCGATGGTGCGGATCTTGGTGTCGTCCCCCCAGACGCCGTCGGCCTTGTCCGCCAGGATGGCGTCATCTTCCCAGCTGTCCCACAGTTTCCGGGCAACTTCGATGAATTCGGCGGCCCGTTCATACCGGACCGCATGCGCAGGTTGATCATCCACGCCGAAGTTGCGGGCCGCGTCCGGCCCAGCTGTGGTGACAACGTTCCACCCTGCGCGGCCTCCACTGACCCAGTCAACGGAGGCAAAGCGGCGGGCCAGGTTGAAGGGATCGTTGTAGGTGGTGGAGGCAGTAGCAATCAGGCCAATCTTCCGGGTGGCTGCTGCCAGTGCCGTCAGCAGGACGGTGGGCTCCAACTTCCCTGCCGGTCGCCTGCCCACTTCCCCGAAAAGGACCGGGGAGTCCGCGAAAAAGATGGAGTCCAGCTTTCCCCTCTCGGCTGTGCGGGCCAGATGCTGGTAGTGCTCCACCTTGGTAGAGGCAAGGGGGTCGCTCTCCGCCAAACGCCACGATGCTTCGTGGTGCCCGGTGCTCATCAGGAAGGCGTTCAGGTGAAGTTGGCGGTGTGGCGGGGTCATGGTTTCTCCTCATACTCGGAACAGCTGGGGCTGGTGTGTGGCAACTCAAGCACGGGTTCCAAGGGGTCCGCCAGCGCCCCGACATGTCCCCGCAACAGCACGAAACCGGGGTTCACCGCACGCAATGGTGCTCCATCCGGCGCCACGTGGGGCAACACAAAAGCAGCCCCCGCAGCCGTGAGTGGAGGGCGCAGAGCCAGCCATCCGGCGTCGTGCGTTCCGCATGAGACTGATAGCTCCATCACGGAAAGGCCATTCCGGCGCTGTTCGCGCCTCCAAACCAACTACCATTGGTAGGTGCTTTCGCCGATTACCGTCCGTCCCGCCCTGCCCGAAGACTACGACGCCGTTGCCCGCATTACGCAGGATTCCTACGTCACCGCTGGGTACTATGGCGACGCCGATCACCCGTACCTGCAGAAGCTCCAGGACGTGGCTGGACGCGCGGAGCATGCAGAAATCCTGGTGGCAGAGCGCAACGGGCAAATCATCGGCTCTGTGACGGCGGCACCTGCAGGCGGCGGTTTCTCGGACATCGGCCTCGAGGACGAGTTGGAACTCCGTACGCTGGTGGTGGATCCGGCAGTCCAACGCTCCGGAGCCGGCCGGGCCCTGGTGAAGGCCGTGGTGGATCAGGCCAAGGCCATGGACGGCATCAAGGGAGTATCCCTGACCACGGGTGCAACGTGGGAAAGTGCCAATGCCCTCTATGCGCGTACCGGCTTTGACCGTGCTCCGCACCGCGATTGGTTTGTTCCCGGCACCGACATAAAGCTGTTCGTTTACCGGCTGGACCTTCCAAACTCATAAAGTTTCCTTCGTAAACGCCGGTCACCGGACCGTGCGAAGCGACAGGAAGGCGCGGCATGCGCAAGACATTCGGCACGGGCTCGGTCTGGGAGCAGACCCTTGGATACTCCCGCGCAGTCCAGGTGGACAACACACTTTTCATTTCGGCGACGGCTGCGTCCGGGCTTGTCGATGGCAAACAGGGCATCGTTGGCGACGACTTCTACACCCAGACCAAGTACATCCTCGAGAAGCTCGGGACTGTTCTGGAAGACGCAGGGTTCTCCTACGAGGACGTGGTGCAGTCCAAGCTGTACCTGACGGACATCAGCAAGTGGGAAGATGCCGGCCGTGCGCATGGCGAAGTCTTCGGGGAGATCCGTCCCACCTTGTCCCTGGTGCACGTCCTGCCGTTCCTCGATCCGGACATGCTGGTGGAGATTGAACTCGTGGCGCAAAAGTCCGCGTAAGGTCAGGCCGGGACGCCGTACCGGTGTTCCGGCCGGCCCGTGGTCCCGTACCGCAGTTGGATCTCGACGGCGCCATCGTCCGCCAGCGAGGAAAGGTACCGTTGCGCCGTGGCCCGGGAAACGCCGACGCGTTCAGCCACCTCGGCAGCTGAATACTGTTCACCGGGCAGCAGGGATTCGAGGACGGCAGCTTCGGTTGCCGAACGGGGTTTGGCGGCCGGCGTAACATCACCCGGGATCAGGGACCGCTTGGCCCGCTCAATGGTGGTTTGGTCCACAGCGGTTTGCTGGGCCAAAATCCGCCGGTATCTGGCGTAGGAGCGGAGCTGTTGGGACAATGACTCTGCGGTGAACGGCTTGAGCATGTACCCCAGGGCGCCGCGCCTGAAAGCCACCCTGATGGATTGGGCGTCAGAGGCCGCCGTGAGCATGATGGCATCCACGTCCAATTGGCCCAGAAGGTCCAGGCCGGAGCCGTCCGGCAGGTATACGTCCAGCAGCACCAGATCGGGGCGCAGGCTATGGATGGCCTGCAAAGCCTGGGACACCGACCCCGCCGGTGCCAAGGCCATGAAGCCGGCCACCGAATCCACATAGGCGGCGTGGAGCCTTGCAACGTGGAAGTCGTCATCCACAATCAGCACGCGTAAATCCTCAGCCATTGCTGTCCTCCCTCAACGTCGAGTCGGTTCCGGCAGCACCCTGTTCGGCAGCACCGCGCCCGGCCGCATCCATGACGCCGGGGATCGTTGCCATGAATACCGCGCCGGGGCCGCCGTGGCTCCCGGGATCCAGGACGCGGACCTCACCGCCGCGCCGCCGTGCAAGCTGCCGCACCAATGCCAGCCCCAAACCTTGTCCAGCCCCCGAGCGTACCGGTTGTGCCGACGTCGTAAATCCTTCCGCGAAGATTTCTTCAGCTTCCAGGCTCCCCAAACCGTCGCCGGAGTCACCCACCACCAGGTGCAAAGTCCCGCCGGTTGTGGTGGCGTCATCGAGCAGTTCGACCTCCACCCAGCGCTCGTCCGAGGAGCCTGCGACGGCGGCGCTCACCGCATTGTCGATCAGGTTGCCCAGCACTGTGGTCACGTCCTGTGGATCGGCAACGTGTCCACGGACCAGTGTTTCGGGTCCGATGCGCAGGGCCACGCCACGCTCCGAGGCCTCTACGCTCTTCGCTCCTACGAACGCCTGCAAGTAGGGGTCCTGAAGCAATTCGGCCTGCTCCAGCGGAAACTTCAACGGCCCTGTTGCCGAGATCCTGGCCAGGTACTCTTTGGCAGATTGGTACTGGCCGATGCTCATGAATCCGGCGATGGTGTGGAGTTGGTTGGCGAACTCGTGGCGCTGGGCGCGCAGTGCGGTGGACATGGTCCCCACGGCGTCGAGTTGACGGGTCAGCTGCTGCAGTTCGGTGCGGTCCCGCAACATGACCACCCAGCCCAGGTCCTCCTTGCGGTGCCAGGCCTTCCGTGCGCTGGCAACCAGGACGCGCCCGCCCGCCACGATTTCGACGGCTTCGGCATCCCGGGATGCCGGCTGGGTGAGCTGCTTGAGGTGTTCGGGAACGGCGGCGGAGACCCAGTCCTGGCCGGTGGCATCGGGCATGTCCAGGAGCCTGGCGGCTGCGGCGTTGAAAACGGAGATGCGACCATCCGCGGCGATGCCGATCACGCCGTCGTCCACGCCTTGAAGGACTGCCACTTGATCATGGACCAGGGTGCTGATTTCCTCGGGCTCCAAGCCGAGGGTGAGCCGCTGCAGCCTGCGCCGGAGCAGGAACGATGCCAACACGCCGGCCACCAAAGAACCCCCGGCAGTGAGGGCAATGGGTGCAATGTCCCGGGCAAGGCTGTTGCTGAGCGACTCCACGGAATAGCCCACACTGACTTCGCCCACAATGGCACCGGAAGCCCCCGGGGCGTAGACGGGTACTTTAGCCCCGGCGGACGGTCCCAGGGTTCCGGTGTTGCGCGTGGTGATTTCCTCTCCGGCAAGTGCCACGGAAGGATCCGTGCTGACCCGCTCGCCCAGCCGGGCGATCTCGGGGTGGGCCAGCCGGAGCCCGGTTTCGTCCGTGATGACCACGAACAATGCGCCCGTCCGGTTTCGCACGGCTTCGGCGGCAGCTTGGAGGGGGCCGGCCGCAAGGATATCCGGGGGAGGCGTTCCTTCTTCTTTGCTGATGGACTGGACGCCGGACCTGATATCCGGATCTGCAGCAACCGTCCTGGCAAGGGTGAGTGCCTGGTTCTCGGCTTCGTCGCCGATCCGTTCGTACACCAGCCACCCATGGACGGCACCGCTGAGCAGGACCACCAGCAGCACCACCCCAAGCTGGAGGAGGAGGGTTTGGGTGGAGAAACGCATGCTCCATTGAAGCACTGAGCACAATGCGCACAACCTTCGTAACGAGCAGTATTCCCAACAATTCCCACAAACCCCTCCCAGTGACGGGCGCCACCATATCGTCTGTAGTGCGCATCACACCGACGTGGCGCCATTCACAGTAGTAAGGAGCCGGCCGTGCTGGTTTTGCTTGGATTCGCAATGATTGCGGTATTCATGGTCCTGATCATGACCAAAAAGTTGACGCCAGTGTTGGCGCTGATCATCGTCCCTACCGTCTTCGGCCTTTTCGCCGGGGCGGGCCTCGGTATCGGACCCATGGTCATGGACTCCATGAAGTCCATGACGTCCACGGCCGCACTCCTGATGTTCGCGATCATTTACTTCGGCCTGATGATCGACGTCGGCCTCTTCGATCCCTTGGTGAAGTTCATCCTCCGCAAGCTGGGCAACGACCCCGCCAAGGTGGTCCTCGGCACGGCGATCCTTGCCGCAGCGGTTTCCCTGGACGGTGACGGCTCCACCACCTTCATCCTCACCACCGCCGCCATGCTGCCCGTATACCTGCGCCTCAAGATGAGCCCCGTGGTCCTCACCTGCGTGGCGGGCCTGGCCAACGGCACCATGAACATCCTCCCGTGGGGCGGGCCCACCGCCCGCGCCGCAACCGCCCTGAAGCTCGATGTCAACGACGTCTTCGTCCCCATGGTCCCGTCCCTCATCGTCGGCCTGATCGTTGTCCTGGTCTTCGCCTGGCTGCTCGGCCTGCAGGAACGCAACCGCCTCCGCACCACCGCTCCTGAGATCTGGGGCGACGTCGCCGATCCTTCAGAAGCGTTCGACGGCGGCACGGGCCGCGGCGGTGCCGTCACCGCCGGTTCCGGTGCAGGTTCAGGCGCCGGCCGGTTCGGCTTTGCCCGTAAGGGCTCAACCACTGCGGGCAAGCCAGGCACCGGCGGAGGCTCCGGCGTCGCGGTTCTTGAAGACCCGGCAACCCTGGTGGACGACCACGACACCGCCATGGCGGACACCGCGCTGGACCCCAACCGTGCCACGTTGCGTCCCAAGCTGTTCTGGTTCAACCTGGCCCTGACGGTCGCCGTCATGGTGGTTCTGGTGGCCAACATCGTTCCGCTGCCGTTCGTCTTCATGGTGGGCTCCGCCATTGCCCTGCTGGTGAACTTCCCCAAGGTCAAGGACCAGGGAGCGCAGCTGATCGCCCACGCACCTTCGATCGTCGCCGTTGTCAGCATGGTCATGGCAGCTGCAGTACTCACCGGTGTCCTGAACGGCACTGGCATGGTGAAGGCAATGTCCGAGTGGCTGGTCCAGATCATCCCCGCGGACATGGGCCCGTTCATGGCCATCATCACCGGCCTCCTCAGCATCCCCATGACCTTCTTCATGAGCAACGACGCCTTCTACTTCGGAGTCCTGCCGGTCCTCTCCGAAACCGCAGCACACTACGGCGTCGATGCCGTGGATATGGCCCGCGCCTCCATCACCGGGCAGCCATTCCACCTGCAGAGCCCCTTGGTTCCGGCCATCCTCCTGCTGGTCTCCCTGGCCAAGGTGGACCTGGGCGACCACCACAAGAAGGTCCTCTGGCGCACGGCAGTGATCTCGGTGGTCATGCTGGCAGTGGGTGTCCTGACCGGAGCGATCGGCATCGGCTGACCTGCCGCACAGAACCCAAACGCCGGTGCGCCGACAAAGCTATCCGGCCCGGACAATCCCCCGGAGGGCGGCCCAAAGTGGCCGCCTTCCGGCGCAAAAGAACCCAGACATCCTGCGCGTGCTGCTCCTTCGTCGCTTTGACGCACGCTTCCGGATGCCTGGGTCCTTTTGCGGGAGCACCCACGTCAGCCGGCGCACCAGCAAAGGAACCCTCGCACCACATCGCGAATCAAGCCCACCCAGCCCACGGCCCCAACCCAACGGGAAAGCAAAGTCCGACATGGTCCGCTCGAGGGTCTTTTTGTTTGGGGATCCCGGAGCAGCGTAGGGCGCCGGCCGCAAGGTGGGATGGGCAGGGAGGCGGCGGTCCGGAGACATCCTGCCGGTCGCGTCTAAGCGAGGCACGAGCGAGCGACCAAAGGATCGTGTCCGGGCAGTCGCCGCAGGCGAGCACTTTCCACATAGCCAACCCCGCCGTCTGACCGGCACACCCAATCCAAGTAGACTGGTTCGGAAAACCATTTGAACTTTGCAGGGGAGATCCATGGCTGCGATCAACCGTGACGACGTCGCGCATCTTGCGCGTCTGGCTCACATTGAAATGAGTGCCGAAGAACTGGACAGGATGGCTGTTGAGCTTGCTGTCATTGTGGATTCGGTGAAGAGCGTGAGCGAAGCTGCGGGGGAGGACGTCCCGGCGACGTCGCACCCGATTCCGTTGACCAATGTGTTCCGTGAGGACGTTGTGGGCCACACGTTCACGGCGGAGCAGGCGTTGTCCGGCGCACCGGATGCTTACGAGAACCGTTTCAAGGTCCCCGCGATCCTGGATGAGGGCTAATCACATGACTGAACCGAAGAACGAACTCATCCACCACTCCGCTGCCGATCTCGCTGCGAAGCTGGCCGCCCGCGAGGTCACCGCCGTCGAGGTGACGCAGGCGCACCTTGACCGTATCGCCCTTGTTGATGGCGGAGCCGATGGTGTTCACGCCTTCCTGCACGTAAATACCGAAGAGGCTTTGGCTGTTGCGGCAGAGGTTGACGCTGCCCGTGCTGCGGGCGGTTCCGCGGCCGGAGAACTGCACGCCCTCGCCGGTGTACCCATCGCCGTGAAGGACCTCATCGTCACGATCGGGCAGCCGACCACGGCTGGTTCGAAGATCCTTGAGGGCTGGCACAGCCCGTACGACGCCACCGTGGTGAAGAAGCTGCGCGCGGCGAAGATGCCGATCCTGGGTAAGACCAACCTGGACGAATTCGCCATGGGTTCCTCCACGGAGCACTCGGCGTACGGCCCTACCCGCAACCCTTGGGACCTGAACCGGATTCCCGGTGGATCCGGCGGTGGCTCCGCTGCCGCCGTCGCCGCTTTCGAAGCGCCGCTGGCGCTCGGCACGGACACCGGTGGCTCCATCCGCCAGCCCGGTGCCGTCACGGGCACCGTTGGCGTGAAGCCGACGTACGGTGCGGTTTCCCGGTACGGCGCCATTGCCATGGCCTCGTCCCTGGACCAGATCGGCCCGGTCTCCCGTACGGTGCTGGACTCGGCGCTGCTGCAGGAAGTCATCGGCGGGCATGACCCCTTTGATTCGACGTCGCTGACCGATCCGTTCAACGATCTTGTTGCCGCCGCCCGCGTCGGCAACGTGGCCGGCATGAAGATCGGCATCGTCAAGGAACTTCACGGCGAGGGCTACCAGGCCGGCGTCGAGAACCGTTTCAATGAGTCCCTCCAGCTGCTCAAGGATGCAGGCGCTGAAATCGTCGAGGTTTCGTGCCCCAACCTGAAGTACGCCCTGGGCGCCTATTACCTGATCATGCCCTCCGAAGTGTCCAGCAACCTGGCCAAGTTCGACGGCGTCCGATTCGGTATGCGCGTCCTCCCCAAGGACGGACCCATGACCATCGAGCGCGTCATGGGTGCCACCCGTGCCGCCGGTTTCGGCGACGAAGTGAAGCGACGCATCATCCTCGGTACCTACGCGCTGAGCGCCGGCTACTACGACGCCTACTACGGCTCGGCGCAGAAGGTCCGTACGCTCATCCAGCGTGACTTCGATGCCGCCTTCGCCAAGGCCGATGTCCTGATCTCCCCGACGGCGCCCACCACGGCGTTCAAGCTGGGCGAGAAGCTGGATGATCCCTTGGCTATGTACCTGAACGACGTCGCCACCATCCCGGCCAACCTCGCCGGTATTCCGGGTCTGTCCCTGCCAGGTGGCCTGGCTGATGAAGACGGCCTGCCCGTTGGCATCCAGTTGCTGGCTCCTGCCCGCCAGGACGCCCGCCTGTACCGTGTGGGCGCAGTCCTCGAATCAATGCTTGAAGAGAAGTGGGGCGGTCCGATGCTTGCGCAGGCGCCTGCTCTCGGTGCAGTATCCAACACCGCCGGAGGTTCCAACTAATGTCCGTCGACGCAACCCTGAGCTTCGAAGAGGCCATGGAGAAGTACGATCCCGTTTTGGGGTTTGAGGTCCATGTGGAACTCAACACCAAGACCAAGATGTTCTCCTCCGCGCCGAACGTTTTCGGTGACGAACCGAACACCAACGTCAACGAGGTTGACCTGGGCATGCCCGGCGTCTTGCCCGTGGTGAACAAAACGGCTGTGGAGTCCTCCATCAAGATCGGCCTTGCCCTGAACTGCAAGATTGCCGAGTCCTGCCGCTTCGCCCGGAAGAACTATTTCTATCCGGACACCCCCAAGAACTTCCAGACCTCGCAGTACGACGAGCCGATCGCCTACGACGGTTACCTGGACATTGAGCTTGAGGACGGCACCGTCTTCCGCGTGGAGATCGAGCGCGCCCACATGGAGGAGGACGCCGGCAAGCTCACGCACATGGGTGGCGCGGCCGGCCGTATCCAGGGTGCCGATTACTCGTTGGTGGACTACAACCGTTCGGGTGTTCCGTTGGTGGAAATCGTCACCAAGCCCATTGAGGGTGCCGGCAGCCGGGCGCCTGAACTGGCCAAGGCCTACGTCGCCGCTGTCCGTGAGATCGTGAAGAACCTTGGCGTTTCCGACGCCAAGATGGAGCGTGGAAACGTCCGTTGCGACGCCAACGTTTCCCTCCGCCCGCATGGTCGGGAACGCTTCGGTATTCGTTCGGAGACCAAGAACGTGAACTCGCTGCGGGCCGTCGAGCACGCTGTCCGCTACGAAATCCAGCGCCACGCTGCCGTCCTTGACTCCGGCGAGCCGGTCATCCAGGAGACGCGCCACTGGCACGAGGACACGCGTTCGACGACGTCGGGCCGGCCCAAGTCCGACGCTGACGATTACCGCTACTTCCCGGAGCCGGACCTGGTTCCGGTTGTCGCCTCCCGTGAGTGGGTGGAGGAACTCCGCGCCACCCTTCCCGAGCCGCCGGCCGAGCGTCGCAAGCGCCTGAAGGAAGCATGGGGGTACTCGGACCTGGAATTCCGTGACGTAGTGAACGCAGGTGTCATGGATTCCATTGAGGAAACCATTGCTGCCGGTGCCTCCGCCGATGTTGCCCGTAAGTGGTGGATGGGCGAAATCGTAGGCCGCGCCAAGGTGGCCGACGTCGATCCTTCCGAGCTCGGTGTCACCCCGCAGGTCATTGTCGAGCTGAACAAGCTCGTTGAAGACGGCAAGATCAACAACAAGATGGCCACGCAGGTCCTGGACGGCGTGCTCGCCGGCGAAGGAACTCCGGCGGAGATCGTCGAGAAGCGTGGCCTTGCGGTTGTCTCCGACGACGGTCCTCTCTTGGAAGCGATCGACGCAGCACTGGCAGCACAGCCGGATGTCGCCGAGAAGATCCGTGGCGGCAAGGTCCAGGCCATCGGTGCAATCGTTGGCGGCGTCATGAAGGCCACCCGTGGCCAGGCAGACGCTGGACGCGTCCGCGAACTCATCCTTGAGAAGTTGGGCGTCCAAGGCTAAGCACCCGCTCTTCCCTTCAAAGTAGGCCGCAGTTCTTACTGCGGCCTACTTTGCTTTGGGCGCACAATGGATCCATGGCCACATTGTCACCCAGCTTCCGGAAGGTCCTTCTGGCCGGCGGAATCGCCGTTGCCTTGACCGGCGGCGGGGCCGCCGCCGTGTGGGCGGGCACCCAACCCAGCCCTTCGCCGTCGAGCGCTTCTGCCTCACCCGGTCCGTCCGCGTCCGCTAAATCCGACCCCACCGAAGGCCGCGGGCAGCCAATCCATGGCGAACACGTGGTGAAGCAGCAGGATGGGAGCTACCGCACCGTGGTTACCCAGGCTGGAACCATCGATGCCGTGAGCGCTTCGGAGGTGACTGTGAAGAGCGAGGACGGTTTCAGCCAGCGCTACGCGATCAAAGCGGAGACGCGGATCGCCAAAGTTTCTGCGGGGACCTCGGAGCCGGGGAATGGCAAAGGCAGGCCGTCACTGACGTCGGCCACGGCGGCTGACCTCAAAGCCGGCGATGCCGTGCGCATCAGCGGCACCAAGGATGGCGGCTCAGTGACAGCCACCAGGATCGTCTCCGGCGATCTGCCGGTTGGCATCAAAGGCCATGGGCACCAGCGTGGGCATGGGCACAAGTAGGTCAAAGCCGCGCAGCTAGAGGGCCACCGTCCTGAAACCGAGGTTGCCGCTGGCTGAGTCCGGCGTGTTTGAGCTCCGTGCGGCGAGGCGGTAGCGGTTGCAATAGGAATCGTGGCAGAGGTATGAGCCGCCGCGCATTACCCGGCCCCGGCCGATGCTGGGCCCTTGCGGGTCCTGGACGGTTCCCTGTGCGTGGCAGGTTTTGTAGTACTTGGGCAGGAACCAGTCGCTGCACCATTCCCACACATTCCCGCTGGTTTGGTACAGCCCGTAGCCGTTGGGGTTGAACGCTTTTGCGGGCGCGGTGGTGAGGTAGCCGTCCTCCACTGTGTTGCGGGTCGGGAAGTCGCCCTGCCAGATGTTGCAGTTGTGGCCCTCTGTTGTTGCTGTGGTGGAGTGCAGATCGTTGCCCCAGGGATAGCGCTGCCCTGACAGCCCGCCGCGTGCGGCATATTCCCACTCGGCTTCCGTGGGAAGCCGGCGACCCGCCCATTGGCAGTAAGCCAGGGCGTCGTTGTGGGACACATGGGTAACGGGGTGGTCCGGGATGTCGGACCAGTGGGAGAGCTTGCCTGCGGGATGGGCCCAATCCGCTCCACGGACATTGAGCCACCAAGGAACGTTGTTGACCCGGTTCAAAACGTCCTGGCTGTTGGCCTCCACGGCAAGGTGGAACACTGCTGATGTTCCGTAGATCTCCGACTCCGTGCGGTGGCCGGTGGCATCGACGAAAGCGGCGAACTCTTCGTTGGTCACGGTGGTGGCGCTGATCCGGAACTGTGAGACCGACACCTCGTGCAGGGGTGATTCGCCGTCGTCGTCGTAACCCTCGTTGAAGGGATCGCCCATGGAAAACGTTCCGGCAGGGATGTCGACATCGTTGGTTCCGTCGCCGCTTACGGCTGGGACAGCGGTCGAAGCGGAAGGCTCGACGGCAGCGCCCGGGTCCCGGTGTCCGCCCGCCGGGCGCAGGGGCAGTGCCGGCCCGGGCGCGGGGTGTTCCCGGGCACCGGCGCCCGGGCTGCAGCAATCTGCCATGTCCACCTTCTGTCTGAAAATCCAACTGCTTGTACTTTAGCGGGGCCGGGTGGCCTGCCGGAGGCTCCTTCCCTGCCCTCGCCTCAACCAGGCACCCGTTACCGCCCCGCGCCACTACCCCCCGCGCCACAGTGAGCCAACCCCACCGAAGTGATGAAAAGTGATTTTTGCGATCACTTTCAATCATGTTCTTGCAAAAAGAGATCCTTGTCACTTATGGTTTGTTAAACGGTTAACGAGCGTGGCTTGGATCACATTGCTGATACGGGCTCAACACTTGAGGAGACAGCATGAACTCGACGACGGAACAGGCCCCGGCACTGCCGGAGGCCCGCGGGGTCGCGACGCCGGCACGGGGGAGCACCCCTGGATCTGCGAAGAAGCGGAAGAGGAACAAGCCCCCGCAGCAGAGTTTCCGGTCCCGTCTGCGGCGCGACAAGCAGATGCTGCTCATGATGGTCCCGGGTGTGGCGTTCCTGCTGCTCTTCTTCTATATCCCCATCCTGGGCAACGTCATCGCGTTCCAGGACTACCAGCCCTATTTGGGCATCGGTGACAGTCTGTGGGTCGGCGGGCAGAACTTCGTGGACCTGTTCGGAAACCCGGACTTCATTCACGCTTTCTGGAACACCTTGTACCTGGCCGGCTGGCAGTTGGTGTTCCTGTTTCCGGTTCCCTTGGTACTGGCGCTGATCGTGGACTCGTTGGTCAGCACCCGGGTCCGGCGGATTTTCCAGAGCATCGCTTACCTCCCGCACTTTCTGTCCTGGGTTCTGGTGATCGCGTTCTTCCAGCAGATGCTCGGCGGCGCAGGCTTCGTCAATAACCTGCTGAGGGACTGGGGCATGGACCCCATTCCGTTCATGACCAATCCGGAAACCTTCCCGGTAATGGTGGTTGTCCAAATGATCTGGAAGGACGCCGGGTGGGCAATGATCATCTTCCTGGCAGCCCTTGCCAGCATCGATGCCTCCCTTTATGAGGCTGCTGCTGCCGACGGCGCTGGTCGCTGGCGCCGGATGTGGCACATCACCCTTCCGGGTTTGAGGCCCGTGATCGTACTTTTGCTGATCCTGCGCATCGGCGACATCCTCTCGGTCGGCTTTGAACAGTTCATCCTCCAGCGCGACGCTGTCGGTGCTGGAGCCGCGGAAGTGCTGGACACCTTCACTTACTACACCGGCGTGGTGGGCGGCGGCTGGAGCTCAGGTGCCGCAGCCGGGCTGGCCAAGGGAGTGGTCAGCGCCCTTTTGATCTACGGCGCCAACAAACTTGCCCACCGCTTCGGCGAAGACGGCATCTTCGCAAAACAAGTGCGCTGAAAGCCACGCTGACCCTCGCGCCTGCCGCACAAGGAGAAACCCATGGCAACAACACTTTTCACCAGGAAACCCCGGGAACTTACCTACAACCCCAAGCGCCCGGTCTGGAAGGAAAAGCCTTCCGCCCTTTACCAAACGATCAAAGCAGTAGTGCTGGTCGTCTTCAGCTTGTCCATCCTCACGCCCATCCTGCTGGTGGTCTCGACGTCCCTCGCTGACACAGAGCAGTTGGTGAAGGCAGGCGGATTTGTCCTCTGGCCCGAACGCCCAACGTTGGAGGCCTACGCCACCATCTTCAAAGGCCCCATGGTGCTCCAATCACTTGGCGTGAGCATGCTGGTCACAGCAGTAGGGACCATCCTGGCGCTCTTCGTGACCATCACCATGGCCTACGCCACCAGCCGTACCGTCCTCTTTGGCCGCCCCGTGATTCTCGCCGTCCTGTTCACCCTCCTGTTTGCTCCGGGGCTGATCCCGTCGTTCCTGATGATCCGGCAACTGGGCCTGTTGGACTCGCTGTGGTCCTTGATCCTGCCGGGCATCTTTGGAGCCTTCAACTTTGTGGTGATGCGGTCATTCTTCATGAACATCCCCGGTGAACTGATCGAAAGTGCCAGGATCGACGGCGCCAACGACTGGCAAATCCTTTGGCGCATCGTGATGCCACTGTCCAAAGCCGTGATCGCCGTGGTCGGGCTGTTCTACGCGGTCGGTTTCTGGAACTCGTTCTTCAACGCGCTCCTCTACATCAACGATCACAGCAAGTGGCCCATCCAGTTGCTGCTCCGCAATTTCGTGGTCCAAGGCAGCGGGGCGGCTGACCAATTGGGAATCACCACTACGCCGCCGCCGCAGTCCATCCAGATGGCCGTGGTCGTGGTGGCCCTGGTCCCCATCCTGATGGTCTACCCCTTCCTGCAGAAGCACTTTGCCAAGGGCGTCATCACCGGCGCCGTCAAGGGCTGACAGCCTCCCGAACTCCAGAAATACCCAAGCACTCAAACCTCAGAGAAAAGCAAGTAACCAGAAAGGGTTATGCCATGACGAGCACTACCTCCCAGGCTGGATTCAGCCGACGCGGTTTCCTTGGCCTCGCAGGCCTGGCCGTGACCGCTGCAGGCCTGTCCGCCTGCGGTGGCGGCGGAGCATCGGGCAGTGGAGGCGCCGCTGCCTCCGCTTCGGTCAAGTTGCCCACCTACAAGGAATTCACCGGCGTTACCCCGGATATTGCGGGCAACGCCAAGGGCCTCCAAGCCGGCTACTTCAAGCTGCCCAACGCCGTGCAGTCCGTGAAGACACCGCCGCTCAAGGGCAAAGTGACCGGCCTGACCGAAACGTTCGACACCATGAGCCCCGGCATGAAGGACAATCCCTTCTGGCAGCGGCTCAACACCAAGCTCGGCGGTGACCTGGAGCTTCAGATCGCCGAAGACATCGGAGACGGCTACCCGGCAAAGTTCGCCACCGTCCTGGCCAGCAACGATCTGCCGGACATGATGTGGGTTCCGCCGAACCAGGGTATCCCCAACGTCGGGCCCATGCTGGAAGCCAAGTTCCAGGACCTGACGCCGTACCTCTCCGGTGACGCCGTCCTTGAGTACCCCAACCTGGCTGCACTGAAGCCCGATTCCTGGAAGACCGCCGTCGTGAACGGCAAGATCTGGGGAGCTCCCATCCCGAGCACCCCGTTCGGCCAGGTGTACCTTGGCAACCACGACATGTGGGCGAAGGTGGGCGGCTTTGAAGCGGCAAGCGCCGATGAGTTCCTGGACAAAGCCAAGGAGCTGACCCGTCCCGGTGACCAGCAATATGCGTTGGAACCGGCCTACATCAATGCCCTTCACATGGTCACCGAATGGTTCGGGGCCCCCAACAGCTGGGCTGTGAACAAGGACCGCACCCTTACCCACCTCTACGAGACAGACGAGTACCTGGCCGGTGTGGAGTTCACCGCCAAAATGTTCGCAGCCGGCGTGTTCTACCCGGACTCCAAGGCAACGGACATCCGCTCACGTGTCGCCAACGGCAGCGTGGCAGCCCAGGTAGTGGTTGGCCCGCACGATATCCGGAGCTACCGCGCGCTGAACAAGACCGCCCGGTTCGATGTCCTCATTCCGTTCAGTGCCGACGGCAAGGTCAAGCCGGTCTACGACATGGGTTACGGCACGGTGGGCTTCACGCCGTTCAAGAAGGCCGAGGAAGGGAAGATCCGTGAACTGCTCTCCCTCATCAACTACCTGTCCGCCCCGTTCGGCACGGTGGAGTACATGCAGAAGAACTTCGGCGAGCTGGGCGAGGATTACACCATCGACGGTTCGGGCAACCCGGCACGCACCGAGACCGGAACCACCAACGCGCCCGGCCTGGTCTCGGCTTTGAACATTATGTCCAGCCCGGAGAACGTCATCTTCAACCCGGGGTTCGACGACGACACGCGATACGTCAGCCAGCAGGAAGAAAAACTGCTTGAGTTCGCATGGCGCAACCCCACCAACGGTTCCTACTCGGACACCAACGCCAAGGTAGGCGCCAAAATCACGAAGCAACTGCGGGACAAGGTAGTGGACATCATTACCGGCCGCGCCAAGGTGGACGAGCTCAAGGACGCTGTGAAGCGTTGGAAGAGCGAAGGCGGCGACAAGATGCGCGAGGAATACCAGGCCGCGTTGGACCCGAATGTGCCGGTATTCAGGAGCTAGCCTCAAACAAACAACCAGCCAGTGCCGGAAACCACTGGCGGACAACGAACACAGCAGGGGGAACCATGGCAAAAGCAAGCACCACCGGAGTCCGGCCCACCATTCGCATGGTGGCCGAACTGGCGGGCGTGTCCACCGCCACGGTCTCCTACGTGTTGTCCGGACGCCGCGGTGATGGCGGCCCCGGTGTTTCGGACCCGACGGCGGAGAAGGTCAAGGCGGCCGCGGAGCGGCTTGGCTACCGCCCCAACCAGGCAGCCCGGGCCATCCGGACGGGCCGCACCAACACCGTGATCCTTTCTCTGACCATGCTCTCCGATCCGTGGTCGTTGTCGGTGATCGAGGCCGTTCAAAAGGCGGCCGCCCCGTTGGGAATCACCCCGATGATCCTTGGGGACGCCGACTGGGTCAAGGTCCTTGGCACGCACAATGCCGACGCTGTGTTCGTCGACGCCGTCCGTCCTGATCAGAGGGAGGCCTTGCGAAAACTGGCAGGGCACGGAACCACGCTGGTGGTCTTTGACGAGAACGTGAATGCGGAAGGCTTCGACGTCATCCGATCCATCGCCGGACCCGGCTGCCGCATGGCCGTGGAGCACCTGCTCCACGGCCATCGCAGGGTCGCCTGCCTGACTCCTGCTACGGCGGCCGGCACATCCGGTGGCACCAGGTACCGCGCGTACGCAGAGGCACTGGAGCACGCGGGGATTCCGCAACGCGAGGACTACGTGGGGTTGTTCGATGGCACCAGCGCCGGGGCCTATGCGGCAGCAACCCGCGTGCTCAGCCTGCCGGACAGGCCCACAGCCATCTACGCCACCACGGATTATGCCGCAGTCAGCGCCATCAACGCCGCCCAGAGATTGGGCCTGGCGGTAGGCACCGACGTAGACATCATCGGCGTGGGCAACACCGTGGAGGGCGAAAGGATGTCGCCCTCCCTCAGCACAGTTGGTCCAGTGGATTTCTTCGACAAACTTGCCCGGCTGCTCCTGCGCCGGGCGACAGGACCGGCCGATGCCGGCACCGCGGAGGAGCCCGGTGTCCTGGACTTCCCCTGGCACTTGTTCGTGCGTGAATCGGCGCCGCACCGCAGCGCCGCAACCAGACTCTACTAAGCAACAGAAGAAGGAAGCTGCACACCATGGAAAAGGATTTGAAGGTCGGCATCGTTGGTTTCGGCCTGCGATCGGGGCTGTGGAAGCATGCCCACAAGCCAGGCCAGGGCTCTGAGGTCACCATCGTTTGCGACCTCAGTGAACGCGGCCGGGCAGACGCTGCAGAACGGATTCCCACCGCCCGCGTCACGGGGGATCTCGAGGAACTCATGGCCAGTGGGATCGACGCTGTCCTGGTCCTGACCCCGGACAACCAGCACGCCGCCGTCGCAGTCCGTACGCTCAAGGCGGGAATCCCTACCTTCTGCGAGAAGCCCCTGGACATCACCATCGAGGCTGCGGACTTGATCCTCAAGACCGCCTATGAGACCGGCACCCGTCTTTACGTCGGCCACAACATGCGGCACATGCCGGTTGTAGTACAGATGCGCCAACTCATCGAGGAAGGCAGGATCGGCGAGGTCAAAGCGGTCTGGTGCCGCCACTTCGTGGGCCACGGTGGCGACTACTACTTCAAGGACTGGCACGCCCAACGGGCAAACGTCACCTCGCTCCTGCTCCAAAAGGGTGCCCATGACATCGACGTGATCCATTGGCTGGCCGGGGGATACACCAAGCGGGTTTCCGCCGTCGGAGATCTGGCCGTATACGGCGATGTATCCAACCGGAGCAACAACGCCGGCAAGCGCATGGGGGACTGGTTCTCCATGGACAACTGGCCGCCCACCGAGCAGAAGGACCTGGCGGAGGTGATCGACGTCGAGGACATTTCCATGATGAACATGGTCCTGGACAACGGTGTGCTGGCTTCCTACCAGCAATGCCACTTCACCCCGGACTATTGGCGCAACTACACCGTCATTGGCACCAAGGGGCGCATTGAGAACCTTGGCGACGGGCCGGGAGAGACCATCAATGTATGGACCAGCCGGTCCTCCGGCTATGCCGTACCGGACGAGGTCATCACCATCGAGGATGGCGAAGGCGGCCACGGCGGTGCGGACCCGCGCCTGATCGGGGAGTTCCTGCAGTTCGCTTCCGAAGGCGGCCGGACCCAAACAAGCCCCATTGCGGCGCGGCAGGCAGTGGTGGCCGGCATCCTGGCGGCGGAATCACTGCGTGGTGACGGCTCTGCCCGGGAGGTGCCGGAGCTGCCTGCGGAGCTGGTGGCGTATTTCGACGCCGGACAGCCCGCCTTGGTCCGCGACTGACCCGGGCTGCCCGGTCCGCGATGGTCAGCCGTGGTCAGTGCCGGCCGGACAGTTCCACAAGCTCGGTCATGACGGTTTGAAGTGACTCGCAAACCGTCATGACCGATGTCCGCTTGAGCGTTTCGGGGCGGGCCAGGATGTCGATCTTGCGCACCGAATTCACTCCTGACAGTGGACGCAGCACCACCCCGGCATCGAGCACGCGGCGCGCTGTGAACCGCGGCAGCAGTCCGATTGCACCGCCCGCTGACACCAGCGCCGCAACCGTGGAATAGTCGTTGATCCGGTGCAGCACCTCGGCGGGCCTGCCACTAACGGCAACGACCGCGGCAAGGACGTCCGCGGGGGAGTAGCCGTCACGGCTGGTCACCCAGGATTCACCCACGACGTCGGATGGTTTCAGTTCCGCACGGTCCGCCAGGGGGTGATCCGCGGGGAGGGCGATGTCCAGGGGCTCGTCGGCGAGGGGAATCACGGCCACCTTGTCTTCGGGCCACTGGGGGCTGTTGTCCATTCGGTGCGCCAAAACCAAGTCATAGCGGGCCGCCAACCCCGGGAAATCCTCCTGGGCAACATCCTCATCGGACAGGCGCAGGCGCGGTGACATCCCGCCGTCGGACGCTGTTCCGGATGCCAGCAACGCCGCCAACGGGGCGAACAACGCCTGCCCGGCGCTATGGAAGGCGCTCACGCTCACCGGGGCGTCCGGAGCATCGTGGTACGCGCCGATGGCGGCCCGCGCATCTGCCATGGCATTGACGACGGCGGCACCTGCCTCTGCGAGGACGCGGCCTGCGTCGGTGAGCACCAGAGCCCGGCCCTCTTTGCGCGTCAGTGGCACGTCCACTGACTTTTGCAGCAAGGCGAGTTGTTGGGAAACAGCGGACGGGGTCACCATCAGGGTTTCTGCCACGGCCTTCACACTGCCAAGGTCGCCAAGCTCCCGGAGCATCTGCAACTGGTGAATTTCCATTAGCAAATCCTAAATCGTTGATTGAGAAGAATCTAGTTGTGCTAAATCGTTGGCGGAGCTCTAATGGACTCAGCAGCAGCGAAGCAGCCCCAGCCAGTGAGGAATCCCATGAAGGCTCTCTACAAATCCGGACCCCACGCAGGGTTCGAACTCGTCGAACGTCCCGAGCCCGAAGCGGGCCCCAGCGACGTCAAGATCCGTGTGATGACCACCGGCATCTGCGGCACCGACCTCCACATTCAAAGCTGGGACGCATGGGCGCAGGGCATCATCGAAACCCCACTCATTGCCGGACATGAGTTCTACGGCGAAGTGGTGGAAATCGGCGAGGATGTCCGCGACGTCAAAGTAGGGGACAGGGTCTCCGGCGAGGGCCATGTGGTCTGCGGAATCTGCCGCAACTGCCGCGCCGGACGCCGCCAGATGTGCATCCACACCGTGTCCGTCGGTGTGCAGCGCGATGGTGCTTTCGCGGAGTACGTGGTGATTCCGGAAACCAACGTGTGGGTCCACCACGACGAATCCGTTACCCCGGAACTCGGAGCGATTTTCGACCCCTTCGGCAACGCCGTCCACACGGCACTGAGCTTCCCGCTGGTTGGCGAAGATGTGCTCATTACAGGTGCCGGACCCATCGGGCTGATGGCCATCGCCGTCGCCCGTCATGCCGGTGCACGCAAGATCGCCATCACTGACGTCTCAGCCCCGCGGCTGGAACTGGCGCGGCAAATGGGTGTAGACCTGGCCGTCGACGTCTCCAAGATGCGCGTCCGCGAAGCCCAGCAGGAACTGGGCATGCGCGAAGGATTCGACATCGGCCTGGAAATGTCGGGACACCCCACGGCGCTGCCTGAGATGATCGACAACATGAACCACGGCGGACGCATCGCCATGCTCGGGCTCCCCAGCCAGTCCATCGATATTGACTGGGCCAAGGTAGTCACGCACATGCTCACCCTCAAGGGCATCTACGGCCGGGAGATGTTCGAGACCTGGTACGCCATGAGCGCCATGCTGTCCTCCAACCCCGTGCTCCACCGCAGCATCTCCGCGGTGGTCACGGACAAACTGTCGGCAAAGGACTGGGAGAAGGGCTTCGAGATCGCCCGCAACGGCACCGGGGGCAAAGTGGTCCTCGACTGGACCGAACTCTAATCCCACTCGGACTGCCACCCGACCATCCTTGCCCCGGACACCCCCAACTTTAGGAGTACCCATGTATTCAGCCATCAAAGACCAGCTGCAGGGCGAACTGGAGGAGATCCGCGGCGCCGGACTCTTCAAGACCGAACGCCACATCGATTCCCCTCAGGCCAGCCACATCGCCGCCGGGCAGCTCGGCCAGCCGGCCAACAAGGTCCTCAATTTCTGCGCCAACAACTACCTCGGCCTGGCAGACCACCCGGACATCATTGCCGCCGCCAAGACAGCCATGGACGAGCGCGGCTTCGGGATGGCATCGGTGCGTTTCATCTGTGGAACCCAGGACCTGCACTTGGAACTCGAGGGCCGCGTCTCGAAGTTCCTTGGTACTGAGGACACCATCCTCTTCTCCAGCTGCTTTGACGCCAACGGTGGCGTTTTCGAGTCCTTGTTCGGCCCGGACGATGCCATCATCTCCGACTCCCTGAACCACGCCTCCATCATTGACGGCATCCGCCTGAGCAAGGCCAAGCGCTTCCGCTACGCCAACCAGGACATGGCCGATCTCGAAGCCAAGCTGGTGGAGGCTTCGGGGTCGCGTCGCAAGATCATCGTCACGGACGGTGTGTTCTCCATGGATGGCTTCCTTGCACCACTTGAAGCAATCTGCGACCTCGCCGAGAAGCACGATGCACTGGTCATGGTGGACGACTCCCACGCCGTCGGCTTCATGGGCCCCACCGGCGCCGGCACCCCCGAACACGCCGGTGTCTCCGAGCGTGTGGATATCTACACCGGCACCTTCGGCAAGGCACTTGGCGGCGCCTCGGGTGGCTACGTTTCCGGCCGCGGCGAGATCGTTGCGATGCTCCGCCAGAAGGCCCGCCCGTACCTGTTCTCCAACTCCCTGGCCCCGGCAATCGTCGCGGCCACCATCAAGGCCATTGAACTGGTTCAGGAATCCGGCGAACTCCGCACCCGACTCTTTGAGAACGCGGCTTTGTTCCGCCGCCGCATGAGCGAGGAAGGGTTCGAGCTCCTCGACGGCGAGCACGCCATCATCCCCGTGATGTTCGGTGACGCCGTGATGGCCGCCAGGATCGCGGACGAAATGCTCAACAACGGCGTCTTCGTCACGGCCTTCAGCTTCCCCGTGGTGCCCAGGGGTGCGGCCCGGATCCGTGTGCAGCTCTCCGCCGCCCACAGCGCGGACGACGTCGAAGCCTGCGTCCAGGCGTTCGTCAAGAGTCGCGCCGCAGTCGCCTAAGCCCTCGCTCACATCTCCCGGGGGTTTGGGTGGATCCTCTCTCACGTCCCCTGGGGTTTGGGGTGTTCCTCTCTCACGTCCCCCGGGGGTTTGGGGTGTTCCTCTCTCACGTCCCCCGGGTTTTGGGGTGTTCCTCTCTCATGTCTCCCGGGGGTTTGGGGTGATCCTCTCTCATGTCTCCCGGGGGTTTGGGGTGATCCTCGCTCACTTTCTTCAAGAAAGTGAGCGAGCGTCGGCTCCCGTCCTAAAGGTGCCGGAGGAATCTTTCCGGGGCGTCCAGAAATGATCGCCAATTGGTGACCAGGTCCAGATCCGACCATTGTCTGGACCGAAGACCCCAGTGCCCGACTTCAAGTATTTGGGCACCGGGAAGTGCGGCAAGCAAAGGCGAATGCGTAGACATGATGACCTGGGACTTGCCATCAACCAGCAACTCCTTGAGAACTGAGAGCAGGCTGAGGCAGCCATTGAACGACAACGCTGATTCCGGCTCATCCAATACCCACAATCCGGGCCCACGGAACCGGTCAACAGCGAGCTCGAGGAACGATTCGCCGTGCGACATGTCGTGGAAGGGCAAGTCGCCGTACGTGCTGGGGTTCTGCTCCAGATAGGTGAAAAAACCGTGCATGGTTTCAGCCCGAAGGAAGTAACCACGCTTGCTGCTTCCGGCGTTTCGGATGAGTTGCAGGTGGCTGCCCAGTTCGGATTCGGTGGATCTTGTAGTGTGTCGGGCCCCCGTTGAGCCGCCCTCCGGAGACAGACCGTAGGCCATGGCGATGGCCTCGACAACTGTCGACTTACCAGAACCGTTTTCGCCCACCAGGATTGTTGCAGGCGTCAGATCCAGACCTTGGTCCAGAAGCTGTGCCACCGGAGGAAGGCTGGCCGGCCACTGGCGGCGGTCCAGTGCTTTGGCGGGATCTTCCGCTACTCGCCGGATGGGATGGTTGCGGTGCATGCCGTCATTGTTGCAGTACTGGCCGAGGTTGAAGCCCAGGGACCCGGCGCGCATTGAAGGGTGTGGGATGTGAGAGATGGTTTCCCTGGAGCGCGTGGGATGTGAGAGATGGTTTCCCTGAGGGGCGGGGGATGTGAGAGAAGGTTTCCCTGAAGGGCGTGGGATGTGAGAGATGGTTTCCCTGAGGGGCGGGGGATGTGGGAGAAGGTTTCCCCTGGAGCGCGTGGGATGTGAGAGATGGTTTCCCTTGAAGGGCGTGGGATGTGAGAGAGCATCGGGTCTGACAGGATGGTCCCATGGCTTCGAATTATGACGTGGTAATCGTTGGCGGCGGGATCGGCGGACTGTCCTTGGCGGCGGCCCTCGCGGGCAAGTGCACTGTGGCGCTTGTCGAAGCGGAGCAATCCCTTGCTTTCCACACTTCCTCGCGTTCTGCCCGGCAGTTGATCCCCAGCTACGGCCCGGCGGTGGTGCAGGAACTGACCATCCGAACCTTGGAGATGCTGGCAGCCCGGGATGCCGTAGCGGCCGAACCCATCCTCACCCCGCGTGGCTTCATGCTGGTGGGCGATGAAGAATCGGTACGGGCCGAGGCCAGCGGGAACATGCACGCTATTACCCACGACGAAGCGATGCGTCTTTGCCCGGCCCTGGACCCCGGGTCCTTCACATCGGCCGGGCTGGATAGTGGCTCCTTCGGCTGCAACGCCCCGCTCTTGCTGGACGAGCACCGCCGGACGGCAGAAGCTGCCGGCGTGGACATCATCACCGGAGCCAGGGTCCACTCCGCCCAGCGGTTGGGGAGCGGCTGGCAGGTGGGCGCCGGCACCGAAGGCTTCCAGTCCGGCGTCGTGGTTAATGCCGCAGGTGCCTGGGCGGACGAACTTGCCGTTATCAGCGGCGTGGAGAAGTTGGGCCTGCAGCCATACCGTCGGACTGCCGCGATAGTGAATGTCGAGAACCCCCTGACGCCCCAAACGCCCATGGTGTGCGCAGCAGATGACTCGTTCTACTTCCGCGCCGAAGGCAACCAAGTGCTGATCTCGCCCTCGGAAAGCGTGCCCAGCGGCGCAGAAGATGCCAAGCCATATGCCGGTGATGTGGAGGCCTTGATCAGCAACCTCAACACCGTGACGACCCTGGGGATCCGCTCAGTGGACCGCGCGTGGACGGGCCTGCGCACCGAAGCTGCAGACGGAGTTCCGGCGGTGGGATTCGACGCCGAAGCGCCCGGCTTCTTCTGGCTGGCCGGACAGGGCGGCTACGGTTTCCAAACGTCCTCGGCCATTGCGGAACTGGCCGCTGCCCTGATCCTCGGCGAGGTCGGGGCAGACAGTCCGGAATCCCGGACAGCGGAGCAGCTCGCAGCCACACGCTGGTCCATCCGGCGCTGAACAATAGGGTCATGAGCGGAAACAGGAACGGGAACAGCGGCAGCACAGTCATCACCAACATCGGCGAACTGATGACCCAGGACCTTGAGCACCGGGTCCTGAAGGACGCCGCAATCGTGTTCGAAGGCGAGCGCATCTCCTGGATCGGTTCGGCCAAGGACGCTCCGGCCGCTGACGAAATGATCGACGCCGAGGGCCGCGCCGTCCTGCCCGGCTGGGTGGATTCGCATTCCCATCTGGTCTTCGCGGGGGACCGCACGGCTGAGTTCGAGGCCCGCATGGCGGGCCAGAGCTACAGCGCGGGCGGGATCGCCGTCACCACGGGTGCCACTCGCCGGGTCAGCGACGACGAGCTTGCCAGCTTGGTCCGGGGCCGCGTGGCCGAGGCAGTCTCGCAAGGAACCACCTACTTGGAGAGCAAGACCGGGTACGGGCTTGACGTTGACAACGAGGCCCGCAGCGCCCGCATCGCCGCAGCGGAAGTTGACGAGGTCACTTACCTCGGGGCGCACCTTGTCCCGAAAGGTTCAGATCCCGAGGAATACACGGACCTGGTGTGCGGTCCGATGCTGGACGCCGTCCTGCCGTATGTCCGCTGGGCAGATGTGTTTTGCGAATGGGGGGCGTTTACTGAGGACCAGTCCCGGCGTGTCCTGACGGCAGCGAAAAAGGCCGGACTGGGCTTGAGGGTTCACGGCAACCAACTCGGCGAAGGCCCCGGTGTTGCCTTGGCCGTGGAGTTCGCCGCTGCCAGCGTGGACCATGTCAACTACCTCTCGGACAAGGACATTGCTGCGCTCGCGGGAACGTGGGCCGGCTGGGACCCGGCCACGGGTCAGGGAAGCAGGGGCACTGTGGCAACGTGCCTTCCTGCCTGCGATCTTTCCACCCGGCAGCCGCTTGCCCCTGGCCGTGAATTGCTCGACGCCGGCGTGCAGCTCGCCCTTGCGGCGAACTGCAATCCCGGTACCTCGTATACGAGTTCCATGGCCTTCTGTGTCACCACTGCCGTGCTTCAAATGCACCTCAGCGTCCACGAAGCCGTCCGGGCGGCGACGTACGGTGGCGCCTTGGCGTTGGGGCGGGAGTCGGGGAACGACGTCGACGCCGAACGGGCGGTGGGTTCGCTCGCCGTCGGGCATCGCGCGGACTTGCACCTGCTGAAGGCGCCGTCGGCCACGCACCTGGCCTACCGCCCGGGGATCCCGCTGACGCATTCGGTGTGGCGCGCGGGCGTCCGGGCTGTCTGATCAAGGCAGCTTAAAACAACGCGGGGTCACTTATGGCCCCTTCCGCAGTTCCGGAAGGGCCACAAGTGACCCCGCGTTGCTCTTTAGGCGCAGCTGAACTTTGCGTCTGCCCAGTCGCCCCAGTCGTCGCCGGCGTCGTCTCCGTTCTTGTCGGCGATCAATTCCACGTTCCTTACGCCGCTGATGTCCACGGCGAGCGGAAGCGCGGCTGAATCGGCGCTGAGGACGGGAGTCCGCATCAGTTCCCGCCCGTCGCCCTTGACGATAAACACCACAGAACCGTGCAGGCCCTTGTTCAGCTTCGCGTCATCCACGCCCACCACCGCGCTGAATGCGGTGCATTTGGCTTCGGTGGCGATGCTGATTTTCGAGTCGGCGTGGACTCCGATGCCCTTCGGGTACACGACGCCGTCAAGCCGCAAGGCGGGCCCGTCGCCGGCGTTCTGCTCACCGTTGGCGCGGTCCCGTTCCGCAGGACCCCACCCATTGGTGCTGCCGATCCAGGGGAGGTCGGAAGCGAACACTGTCCCCGTCAGGACAGGTGCCGGCGGTTGCTGGGACGTGGTGGAACAGGTGAATTTGGCGTCGGCCCAGTCCGCGTGGTCGTTGCCGTTGGAGTCCCCGGCATCGTCGGCCACCAGTTCCACATACTGTGCTCCGGTGACATCCACAGTGAGCGGGAGAGGAGCGCTTGCAGCGCCGAGAACCGGCGTGGTCACCTTCGCAGTTCCGTCTGCCACTACCGAGAACTTCACGCTTCCGCGCGTCGGCTGGGCGTCGTCGATGCCCACAGTGGCGGTGAAAGCGGTGCAGTATCCGCCGAGGTAGTAGCGGACGTTGCCGTTGGCGTGGGCTCCCAGGCCTTTGGAGTAGACCGTGCCGTTCAGTGTGAGGGGAGTACCGTCACCGGCCCCGGTTCCGCCGTTGGACTGGTCTTTCTCCACAGGACCCCAGCCGTTGGCAGCACTGACCCACGGGTGGTCGCTGGCGAACACGGTGGTCTGGGGTGGCTTGGGGAGCGTCCGGACGGTGCTGGTGGTGGTGATGGTCCGGCTGCCCGCCTGCCCGGACGTAGTGCTGTATGTGGCTGTCGCCTTGATGGGGTAGTCGCCATCTGCTGAAGCCGGTGCGGTGAGTTTCCAGGTGGTGGTGAGGGTTCCTCCGGCGGGAAGGGTGTCCGCGGAAGAAGGTGTGGAGGGCGTTGCCGTCCATCCCTCGGGTAGTGCCAGGGTGATGGCCAGGTCCTTGATGGCCGCCGGCTCGTCCGAGACAAAGGTGGTCACGAAGTCCTGCGCCTTTCCTTGCTGGACCACGTCCCCTTGAAGGGAGGCCGAGAGCTGCGCGCACGCCGGGACGGATTCCGAGGCTCCGAGGTCTTCGACCAGGAAGTTGTCCAGGGTGAAGTCCGAACCGTTTGAGCTGCCAGTGCGTTGCAGGCCCACAAAGTAGTCGCCGCAGAAACCGGTGTCCAGTGTCTGCTCGAACCGTGTGGTGGAGGTCTTGGCATCGAGGGCATGGCTTCCGGTCACGGCGGGACCGGCCTGGGAGTCGTAGCCAGAAACCCAGGCGTACTGCCCGGCCTTGGAGTTCTGGTAGTCGAAGGAGACCTTGTATTTGTGGCCGGCTTGGAACGGCACTGTTGCCTCCGTGGTGCGGTACACCATGCCGGGTCCGCCGTTGGGAGCCCGGTTTTCGTCGTGTGCGATCAGGGACCAGGTACCGTCCAGGACTTCATCGATCACGTTGGTGTCCCAGCCCTTTTGGGTGAAGGGTTCGTGGCGTTCGGTGATGTGGGTGCGCGGGTCGGTGGAGCCGCCGGCGTCGCCCTTGACGAAGGGTCCCCAGCCTTGGTCCACGTTTTCAAAGTTTTCGCTGAGCAGGCCCGTAGTGGGTACCCGGCTGGTTTTCGCCGCCCGGAAGTCATCAACGCGAACTGTTCCGTCGCCGTCGGCCGCTGTGACGGTGACCTTGGCTTTGGTGTTGTTGTGCGGGACGTCCACCAGCACACGGACGCGCTGGAACGAGGTGCCGTGTTTTTCGTCGCCGGCCACGAAGTTTTCGGCGTTGGAGGAGTCGATTGTGACGCTTTCGGTCTTGCCGTTGATGTCCACGGACAGCGTGGTGGGTCGGGTCTTGCCGGGCTGGATTTCCACCCAGGCGCTCACGGACTGGGTTCCGGCGTCCAGCTTTACTTCCTGGCTGATCGACGACGGCGTTGCCCCCATTTCGGCGAAGCGGCGGCCCTTGTCATCGCGGACCTGCGTGACGGTGCCGGTGGGGTTCCATGGGGAGAGGTCTGCGCCGTTGAAGCCGGGATCGTTGAAGGCCGTTCCTTCGCCGAAGGTGGCCTTCCCGGGCAGCTCAGCCTTGTTGTTCTTCGGAGCCAGGACGTAGGGCTGCTTGGCGTCGGCCGTGACCGTGACCCGTCCGTTGATCACGGGAACATCGGCGACCTTGACGCGGCCGTTGTCCGTCAGTTTGAACAGCTCAAGGGTGTTGGCCTTGGCGAACTCCTTGGTGAGCGTCCACGTGCTGGAACCACCGGCGGGGTTGTAGTGGTAGAGCTTGTCGGCCTTGCCGTTTTCCTTCGAAGACCACGGCAGCAAGTAGGTTCCGCCGCGCAAAACCGAGGTGTCCGCAACCGTGATATTGCGTTCGGCTGCTGTGTTTCCGGTGACGGACACGCCATCGGCGAGGTCGATCCTGTCAGCTGTCCATTTGGTGATGGGGTGGTGCTGCAGGAACTTTGCGGGCAGGTTGGCTGTCCAGACATTTTCGCTGAATGCGTTGAAGTCGTTCTGTCCGGTCCAGCCTTCAAATTCCACAATGTGGCTCACGCCCAGCTTGGGGTCCGGGTTCCAGACGTCGGACTGGGTGTTGTTGATGAAGCGCAGTATTTGTGAGTTGACGCCCTTGTTGGTGGAGCCGCCGTACTTCTCATCATTGGCCCAGTGCGACCAGGTGTTGTTCCGCGAGAGGTGGTCCGCCCATTCCGAGCCCACCCGGAAGCCGTTCTTCACCAGTTCCTGTTGGAGGCGTTCGGCCAGCCAGCCGAACTCGTAGTAGACGTCCACGTACACGAAATCCAGGTTCTTGTCCGTGGCTTCCCGCAGTTCCTTGATGCGTTGGGCAAGCTTGCCGGAGGTGATGTCTGCACGCTGGTTCATGTAGTAGGACTGGTCCAGCCAGTTCCACCCCAGGCCTTTGTCCGCCCGCAGCAGGTCCTCGCTGAAGGACTTGGCTTCGGGATAGATTTCAGTGGCGTTGATGTGGACTCCGAAGCTGGCGTTCCAGTCTTTGCCCTCCTTGACCAGGGTATTAAGGTCTTCCAGCCCGCCCGCGCGTGTATTGAAGTTATTGCCGTAATCGGTATTGGCCGAGTCGTGTCCTTCACTGGTGTAGCCCTTGAGCATGGCCACCTGTCCGAGTCCGTCCGTGGCCAGGGCGATGCGCTTGACGTCATCGAGGGTGCGCAGGAAGGGGTGGGTTGCCTGGGAGGCAAAGTTGAAGGGAATGTGGGTGATCACGTTGTCCGGGGTCTGCTCGCCTTTGTTCGCGCTGACCTGGATGGACCTCATGGCGATGGCGGCATCCTGCCAATCCACTCCGCCGTCGGCGTTGGCGTCGGTGGTGATGGCAACCCGCGTCCACGGAAGTTCCTCGGTGGCCGGGGACCCTTCTGCCCGGTACAGCCATTGGCCACTGGCGACACCCATGGAAACTCCGCCGGCGCCATCACTTACTGCCTGGCGCCAGAAGCGGCCGCGATCCTTGGCGCCCGGACCCGAGGACGTGTCGTAGAGGGCATTCGATTCGACGGCGGCGCCCAGGGACGCTGTGTTGGCCAGGGCGTAGGCCGAGCTCTTGGCGGTGGTGTCCAAGGCGGTGGCGGCGGTAATGGGCGTGAACTCGTCACCGCTAACGCTGCGGTCCACGGACAGGTTGGCCGTTGACACTTGGGCTCCGGGCTGGGCGGATCCGACCGTCACCAGGTTCAGCCGGGGGAGTTGCAGGGTCTTGACCTGATGATCAGCGGAGTCCTTGATCTCGGTGACATTGAAGGAGACCACGTTCTTCTTCACCGAGAGACGGGCTTTGATGACGGTGTTGCCGAATTCCGGAACGGTCATCACGTAGTCCCGGGCATCCTTCCCGGATGCGGTGGAGGTCCCGCTCACCGTGTACTCCACGCCGTTGAGGGTGATGGTGCTGAGCCGGTTCGCGGTCCCTTCCAGACGTGCTTTGGTGGCGGCGTCTGTATAGCTGAGGACCTGCGGAAAGCCGGTGGAGACATCCACGGTGAGTTGGCCGGAGGCGATGGTGGCTGTTTCTGCAGGGCTGACGGGGTCGGCTTGCGGGGAGGGCGGGGAGGTCGGGGCTGCCGTGGCCGGTGCTATGGCCAGCAGACCGAGCGAGGATGAGGCGACGACGCAGGCCAAACTGAGCGCTGCGATGCGTCTGGGGGATGACAAGCGGGGCATTATGCTCCTTCTTGATTTTTCCGAGCTGATATTGATCAGATTCTTGCGGACGGTTCTAAGCCTGGTTCATGGGACAGAAGTTGACAAGAGTTAACAGTCAGTTAACTTAAGTGCACATGTCGGCACACGCTTTCCCTGTCATCCTGCGCATTCCGCACCTACGCAGATAATGAGCGGTCTTCCCGCGCGGATGATCCTTGTGAGATCGAAAATGATCGTTTAGTGTTTCTATAGATCAGAAAACGTCATTAAGCTGAGCGGGAGCGGAACACACGATGAGCGAGAACACACTGGGCGCCTTCATGGAGGAAGAGCTGGTTTCCCAGCCCGAGGTCTGGCAGCGGGCGGTAGAACAAGCCCGGGCCGAGCAGTTGCTTCCCGCCGACGGAAAGCGCATCGCCGTGATCGGTTGCGGAACCTCCTGGTTCATGGCCCAGAGTTATGCAGCAGCGCGCGAATCCGCAGGCAAGGGCGTCACCGATGCCTTCGCCGCCTCCGAGGCCTTCCTCAACAGCAACAGTGCCGATCGCCAGTACGACGCCGTTGTGGCCATCACGCGGTCAGGCACCACCACTGAGGTACTTGAGATCCTGGCTGAGCTTCAGGGAATTGTCCCCACGGTGGCGATTATTGGTGATACCACGTCTCCGATCGTTGAGCTTGCAGATGCCGTGATCGGACTGCAGTACGCCGATGAACGTTCCGTGGTCCAGACCCGGTTCGCCACCACCGCATTGGTCTACCTGCTCACAAGCCTTGATATCGATGTGCAGCAGGCCATCGAGGATGCCCGCGACGCCGTGAGTGCTCCGGTCCCGCAGGAGCTGTTGGATGCGGAGCAATTCACCTTCCTGGGCACGGGCTGGACTGTCGGGCTGGCCCATGAGGCCGGACTGAAAATGCGCGAGGCTGTGCAGGGTTGGACCGAGTCCTACCCCGCCATGGAATACCGCCACGGACCCATCTCCATCGCCGCTCCGGGCCGGGTGACGTGGCTGTTCGGTACCCAGCCCGAAGGCCTGGACAGTGACATGGCCGTCACCGGCGCCCTTTACCTCCACACCGACAAGCACCCGCTGGCTGAACTGGCGCGCGTCCACAAGGTCACTTTGGAGCGCGCGCGCGTCCGTGGCCTGAATCCGGATCTGCCCCGCAACCTGACGCGCTCCGTCATTCTCGACGCCTCCGCCTAGGCACCGGTCATGGTTCTCGGAGCCGCTGAATCACCGGTCCTGTCTTTCGACGTTGGCGGCACTGATATCAAGGCCGGCCTGGTGGATGCCCGGGGGAGAGTCCTTGGCATGCGCCGGGTCCCTACGCCCTTGGACCCTGCCCGCCCGGGTGAGGCCGTCCTGGACAGGCTGGCCGAGCTTAAGGCCGAGTTGGCGGAGGAATTCCCGGAAACCCTTGCCAAAGCCGCCGGCATCATCGTCCCGGGCATCGTGGATTCCGTTGCCGGCATCGGCGTCTACTCCGCCAACCTCGGCTGGAGAAATTTCCCTTTCACGGCCGAAGCCCAAAAGCGGCTGGGAATCCCGGTGGCTTTTGATCACGATGTCCGCTCCGCTGCCGCAGTGGAGCACACCTTCGGCGGCTCCAAAGAATTCAATGACGTCGTAGTGATGGTGGTGGGAACCGGGATCGCCGCAGCCGTTTTTTCCGGCGGCAAGGCTGTCACCGCAGGCGGCTTCGCCGGGGAACTCGGACATGCCCAGGTACCGGATCCCGACGCCGGCCCTGGATCGGCAGGTTCGACCATTCTCGAAGCCGTCGGCTCGGCCGGTGCCATCGCCAAACGCTACTACCGGGCGTCCGGAAACAGGGTCAACGGTGCCCGCGGTGTCCTGATCAGGGCAGGAGAGGGCGATGACCTTGCTTCCCGCATCTGGTCCGATGCCGTCGATGCCCTCGCCTTCACCATTTGCCAATGCGTCAACATCATGGGAACCGAAGCTGTGGTGATAGGAGGCGGCCTGGCTGAGGCGGGCGACGAACTGTTGGAGCCCCTCCGGGCCAAGGTGGACGGAATCCTTGACTTCCAGCGGCGGCCGCAGCTGATCAGGGCCCAGCTGGGCCAGGACGCCGGCCTGCTGGGTGCGGCGTTGAACGCAAGGGCACTTTTGACGGCCAAAGCACTCCAGGGGGCGTCACAATGAAGAGAGCCAACGTGAACCGCATCATCACTGTCACTGCCAATCCGGCCATCGACATGACCTATGCCGTTCAGGGAATCACCGAGGGCGCCAGCCACCGCGTGCCCACTCCTTTGAGCCGCGCCGGTGGCAAGGGCATCAACGTTGCCCGCGTGACGCACCAGCTTGGCTACCCTGTCCTGGCGATCGCACCCACCGGCGGCGCAGCCGGTCAGACCCTGGCAGCGGAGCTCTGGACCAGCGGAGTTCCCCACACGCTGGTGGGAGTGGCCGCCGAGACCCGCCGCAGCATCGCCCTCGTGGACACGGTCGCCGGCGAAACGTCCATCTTCAACGAGGAAGGGCAGGCCCTTCTGCCCGATGACTGGCGCTCACTCCGGATCGCCATAGTTGAAGCCGTCAGCGGCAACCGGAACCTGCCGGCCTCCGTCCTGGTTGGTTCCGGCAGCCTGCCGCCGGGGGCTCCAGCGGATTTCTATCCCGAACTCGTGCGCCTGGCCCACGACGCCGGCATCCCGGCCATCATTGACACCTCAGGTCCCGGAATCATCGCCGCAGCCAAGGCCGGGGCCGACATCCTGAAGCCAAACCATCACGAGCTCGCCGAAGCGACCGGAGAATCCAGCCTGGAAGCGGCAGCCCTTGCCCTGATCGAGATGGGCGCCCGGACAGTGCTGGTCAGCGCCGGCGCGGACGGCATGCTCGCCTTCGACCACGCCGCTCCCGGTGGCTACTGGAGCGCACGCCTGCCTGAGGCGCTGAGCGGCAACCCCACAGGGGCGGGCGACGCCGGCGTGGCGGCTGCCGCCGTCGCACTCGCCGAAGGCATTACCGAACCGCGCGAAATACTCCGCCGCGCCACCGCCTGGTCAGCAGCCGCCGTGCTCATGCCGGCCGCCGGCGAAATCTCACCGCGCTACCAGGAACTTCAAGACCAACTGATCGTGACATGGAAGGAGACCCGGTGACCCTGGTCAACACGCGGGAACTCATGGACAGGGCCTCGGCCTCCGGTACTGGCCAGGGCGCGTTCAACATCATCCACATCGAGACGGCCGAAGGCCTGGTGGCCGGAGCCGAGGCTGCCGGGGTTCCCCTGATCCTGCAGATCTCCGAGAACTGCGCCAAATACCACGGCGGGCTCGAACCGATCGCTTCAGCGGCGCTCGCGATCGCACGCTCGGCCGCTGTCCCGGTCGCCCTGCACCTGGACCACGCCGAGTCCGAGGACCTCGCGCTTGCCGCCGTTGACCTTGGCTTCGGCTCCGTGATGTACGACGGCGCCCATCTGCCCTATGAATGGAACGTCGAAGTCACCCAGCGCGTCGCCGCCTACGCCCACCAGCGCGGTGTCTATGTGGAGGCTGAACTGGGCAAAGTGGGCGGGAAAGACGGCGCCCACGCCCCGGGTGTCCGGACCGACCCCGCAGAGGCCCGGGCGTTCGTCGAAGCCACGGGCGTTGACGCTTTGGCCGTGGCCGTAGGTTCATCCCATGCCATGACCGAACGCAGCGCGGCACTGGACCTGCATTTGATCACCCGGCTGAAGACTGCTGTAGGAAAACCACTGGTCCTCCATGGCTCCTCAGGCGTCACAGACGAGATGCTCGTGGCAGCTATTGGCGCGGGTATGACTAAAATCAACGTATCCACACATTTGAACGGGTTCTTTACCCGCGCAGTCCGTGAGTACCTCGATGCCAACCCTGCAGTGGTGGATTCCCGGAAGTACATCAAGGCCGGCCGGGATGCCCTTGTGTTGGAGTCCGCACGTATGCTGACGCTGTTCGCCAAAGCGAAATAGCTCCGAACCCGCGAAAGGCCCGTCATGACCCGCACCGATCGGCTGACTGCCATCCTCGATCTCCTGGCCGAGTCCGGCCATGTGGAAGTCGAGGACATCGTGACGCGCCTTGGCGTGTCGCCGGCCACGGCGCGGCGGGACCTGGACAGCCTCGCCAAGCAGCGCCTCCTCAGCCGCACCAGGGGTGGCGCCACTACAGGATCGGTGGCCTACGACCTCCCGGGCCGCTACAACCGTGACGACCACGCCCAGGCCAAGCAGGACATTGCACTGGCAGCATCAGCCCTGATCCGGCCCGGTGCCGTGATCGGCCTCAGCGGCGGAACCACCAACACCGCGCTGGCCCAGTTGCTCTCCACCCGCGAAGACCTCAACGCGCCGTCCAACCGGCCCACCCTGACAGTGGTGACCAATGCCATCAACATCGCCTCGCAACTGGCGGTCCGGCCCAATATCAAGATCATGGTCACCGGCGGCATCCTGAACCCGCGCTCCTACGAACTGGTGGGTCCCTACACGGACGTCATCATGCAGAAAGTGGCCCTGGACATTGCGTTCATCGGCGTCAACGGCGTTGATCCGGACCTCGGCCCCACCATTACCGATGAAGGCGAAGCCATGGTCAACACCGTGATGGCACGCCGGGCCACGGAATCCTACGTCGTGGCGGACTCCTCCAAGGTGGGCCGCCGCTCCTTCGCCGCCATGGCCGGATACGACTTCAGGCACCTCATCACCGATTCCGGGATCAGTGCCGAAGACAAAGCTGCCTTCGAAGCCAAGGGCACCGAAGTCATCGTCGCAGCCGCCGGCTGAGCCGTGCAGCGAACTGAGCCCTGCAGGAAACTTGCAGCGGCTAGAACCGCATTCTGGGCGCATGCAGCACGGAATCGTCAACTTCCCTGGGCACCCACTGGCTGAACGGTAGATCGAGGCTGTACTGGCCGTCGTCGTCCCTCACCAGCGTGCGCAACTCGGCGTTGTCCGGATTGTTGAGCGACTCGAAGTACTCCACCGTCCAATGGAACCAGCGCATGCAGAACAGGCGCATGGTCAACCCATGCGTGACCAGGAGGGTGTTGGGCGAATACGCAGGCTTTTGCCAGTGACGGTAGAGGGTCTCCATGAAGGACGACACGCGGTCGTAGACATCCGAGCCGGACTCACCCTCGCGGAACCGGTAGAAGAAGTGGCCGTAGAGGTTTCGGAGCTCCTTTTGGTCCTCGATGTCCCCGGCGATCTGGAAGTTGGCCCAGTCCTGCTCGCGAAGCCGGGGTTCCTCAATGACCCGTTCCATCAAGGGGCCAAGGTTCAACGCCTCCAGGGTTTGATACGCCCTCAAATACGGTGAGACGTAGACGCAGACCTGCTGCCCGTCGAGCTTGCGTCTAAGGTCCTCCCCGGCAACGCGTGCCTGCTCCACGCCGAGCTCCGTCAGGGGGATCCGGTAGTCCGGCACACGGTTGTAGATGGTGGTGTCGGCGTTCGCGGCCGACTGGCCATGCCGGATCATGAAAATTCTCGCTGGGGCGCCCATCCCACCAAGCATAGGGTGGGTACATGCTTCTTGCTTCCCGACGGCGATTACGCGCCGAAGTGCTGATTGTCCTGGGCTTGTCCCTGGGCCAGTCGGCCGTGTATTCCGTGGTGCAACTCCTGGACAAGATGACGCGGGCTCCTTTGGCTGATGCCACGTCCACCCTGAACAGGTCCCAAAACACCCGCGAGTACTTTGACCTCACCTACCAGTTACTGGATATCATCTTCGCCCTCGTGCCGGTGGCCCTGGTGTTCTACTTCCTGTCCACCCACAGCCAGGGGAACCGCGACGGCGGCGCCGGCGGGGCTTTCGCCCGGCTGGGCTTCAACTTCGCCCGGCCCGGAAAGGACCTGCTGCACGGCGTGGGACTTGCTGCGCTGATCGGCATTCCCTCCCTGGGCCTCTATGCTGCCGGCCGGGCCCTGGGCATTACCACTGCGATCGTCCCCAGCGGCTTGGACGCCTACTGGTGGACCGTGCCCGTACTCATCCTCTCGGCCGTGCGGCACGGGATCGTCGAAGAAGTGATCGTGGTGGGGTACCTCATGGACCGCTTCGGCAAGTTTGGCTGGAGCGCGCCGGTGGCCATTGTGGTCAGCGCCGTCCTGCGGGGAAGCTACCACCTGTACCAGGGCTTTGGACCCTTTATCGGCAATGTGGTGATGGGCCTGGTGTTCGCCTGGATCTACACCAGGACCAAGCGGGTGATGCCCTTGGTGATCGCCCATGCCCTGCTGGACATTGTGGCCTTTGTCGGCTTCAGTTTGTTCGGCAAGGCGATCGGGCTGGGGTAGGCAGGGCAAGTTAAAAGTATCCGGCCGCCATCGGTGGGTGACGTCATTGGCACCCGCTGATGGCGGCCGAAGTTTGTTCCAGGCCGACGTTTGTTCCGGGCAGGATCGACCGGCGGCGGGACTGGCCCGGGGGAGGGGGCTGTCAGATGGTGACGGCTCCTGAGGCGGTTTCGAAAGTTACGGACATGATTCCCGGAGTGCCATGCGGTGCCATCCATTGGACAGCAACGTCTTCAAGCGGCTTCTCCACCGCTTCTCCGAGCCATTCCGTGACGCGTTCCGCCGAGCCTGCAATGGTGAGGCTGGACATCTTGACGTCGCTCTCGTAGATCCTGGACGGGTGCAGTGAGGGGTCGCCCTCCCACTTGAGCAAGTACGGGACCTGGGGATCTGCGATCAAGCCCAGGATGCCGATCTGCTGCCACACCAGTTCCCGGCCGTCAGGGAACTTGCGGTTACCCGGAACGGCTGAGCGGCCAAGGCGGTCCTCGAAGGGTGCCAGGTCGTCAACGGCGACGCACCAGCCCATCCAGCCGCCACCGGCGGCCGAGCGGGCACGAACTGCCTGGCCAAAAGGTGCTTTGTCGGAAGCGGGGTGGTCCAGGACCTCCACCACTTCCAGGTACTTGTTATCCGCAAGGGGAATGATCATGTTCCGGGTACCGAAGCGCGGGTGCACTCCGCCCCGGACAGCGTCCACTCCCAGTGCCGCGGAAATTCGTTCGGTAGTGGCCAAAAGGCCATCTCGTTCACAGGCGTAAGAGACGTGATCCATGCGCATGGCTTCATCTTGGCACTTTGTGATCGGGGTCTCAGCTAAGTCAAGCCTAACTAAGGTGGGATGTGTATAAGTGCTACCGGACGGCGTCATGGAGAGACGCTGAAAGACCGAAAGATTCCACCGGCGTCACAAAGCTGTCTTAGGCTCCGGACACTTCCTAGACTGGGGCCCAGCTCACATGCAGCACGTTTCCACAGAACCCATGCGCCACGAACAGGAGAACTCCATGTCCCAAGGATGGTCTTTCGAAACCCGCCAGATCCACGCAGGCCAGGAGCCCGACTCCGCAACGGGAGCAAGGGCGCTGCCGATCTACCAGACCACGTCCTTCGTGTTCCCCAGCGCCGAAAGCGCAGCCAGCCGCTTTGCCCTGGCTGAGCTCGCACCCATCTACACCAGGATCGGCAACCCCACCCAGGATGCGGTGGAACAGAGGATCGCAAGCCTCGAAGGCGGTTTGGGTGCGCTCCTGCTGAGCTCGGGCCAGGCTGCGGAGACCTTCGCCATCCTCAACATCGCCGAGGCCGGAGACCACATCGTTGCAAGCCCCAGCTTGTACGGCGGCACCTACAACCTGCTGGCCCACACCCTGAAGAAGTTCGGCATCTCGGTGACGTTCGTACAGGACCCGGACAACCTGGACCAGTGGCGCGATGCCGTGCAGCCGAACACCAAGCTCTTCTTTGGCGAGGTGGTGTCGAATCCGCGCCAGGACGTCCTGGACATCGAGGGAGTTGCCCGGACTGCCCACGAAGCCGGCGTGCCGCTGATCGTAGACAACACGCTGTCCACGCCCTACCTCATCCGTCCCATTGAGTGGGGCGCCGACATCGTGGTCCACTCCGCCACCAAGTATCTCGGCGGCCACGGTTCTGCCATTGCCGGCGTGATTGTCGATTCCGGCAACTTCGATTTCGGTAAGGACCCGGAGCGCTACCCGGGCTTCAACACCCCGGACCCCAGCTACAACGGCCTGGTCTACGCGAGGGACCTGGGCAAGGACGGAGCATTGGGCGCCAACCTCTCCTACGTCCTGAAGGCCCGCGTCCAGTTGCTCCGCGATCTCGGCTCAGCTGTTTCACCGTTCAATGCCTTCCTGATTGCCCAGGGCCTTGAGACGCTGAGCCTGCGGGTGGAGCGCCATGTAGCCAACGCCAGCAAGGTGGCCGAGTGGCTGGAAGCCCACGACGACGTCGAATCGGTCGCCTATGCGGGCCTGCCGTCCAGCCCGTGGTATGACCGCGGCCGCAAATACGGTCCCCGGGGTACCGGGGCCATTGTGGCGTTCAACATCAAGGGCGGCGTTGAAGCCGGCAAGCGATTCGTGGACGGTCTGGAACTGCACTCGCATGTTGCCAACATCGGCGATGTCCGATCCCTGGTCATCCACCCGGCCTCCACCACGCACAGCCAGTTGACCGTGGAGCAGCAGGTCGCCGCGGGCGTGAACCCTGGGTTGGTGCGTTTGTCGGTGGGCATCGAGCACGTGGATGACATCATCGCAGACCTCGAAGCTGGATTCCGGGCCGCCAAGGGAGCCTGAACCCTCCGCTGAAAGCTGTCGGGCGGCTGTAGCCGCCTCAACCAAGGGGATGCCGTCCGGGCCGTCGATTATTCGCCGGACGGCATCCCACGGCGGCGATTGGTGAACGAAGCTGCCCAAAACCGTCACACTGTTGTCACATTCTTCGCCAGAACCGCCCTGTATTTCCTAGACTCTTCGTATTAGGTCATGAGTGCCAGCACACAGCCCCGGCTTGCTGGCCGGCAACCCTCCTCCGCGGTGGGGTGCCCCGGGTGAAGACCTGGCCTGTTCGCACGCAAGGCGACGGGCAAGCGCGAGGTTAAGGTGTCAAAGGAATGACCATTACTGCTACAGCCCTTCCAAAATCCGGAGAAGAAGACGGAACCGTCAAGTACGCCGGCATCGGGCCGTTGGAACTTGAAGCCGGCGGGTTCCTTCCCGACGTCGTCCTGGCTTACGAGACCTGGGGCCAGTTGAATGCAGATTCCTCCAACGCCGTCCTGATCCAGCATGCCCTCACGGGCAGCACCCACGTGGCACGGGGAGCCACGGACGAGGAAGGCTGGTGGGAGCAATTGGTAGGCCCCGGAGCCACCATCGATACCAACAGGTTCTTCGTGGTCTCCATCAACATCGTGGGCGGCTGCTATGGAAGCACGGGACCGTCGTCGGAGGCACCCGATGGCCGCCCCTGGGGCTCCCGGTTTCCGTTGGTCACCTTGCGCGACAGCACTGTGGCAGAAGGGCGCCTCGCCGATGCCTTGGGAATCGACTCCTGGCACGCCGTCCTGGGTGGATCCATGGGCGGTGCCCGCGCCCTGGAATGGGCTGTGACCTACCCGGAACGCGTCAAACGCTGCGCCGTGATTTCCGTAGGCGCCTACAGCACGGCCGAGCAGATCGCCTTCGCGCAGGCCCAAACACTGGCCATCCGCCAGGACCCGAACTTCAACAACGGCGACTACTACGCAGGCAGGGCACCTGAACACGGGCTGGCCTTGGCCCGGCGGATCGCCCACATCACGTACCGCTCGGCGCTGGAACTGGATTTCCGCTTCGGCCGGGAAGCCCAGCACCAGGAGACACCCCTGGCCGCCGCGGTGCTCGGTGAGCGTGGCAGGTATCAGGTGGAAAGCTACTTGGACCACCAGGGGACAAAGCTCGTCCACCGCTTTGATGCCAACAGCTACATCGCCATCACAGAAGCCCTGATGTCCCACGACGTCGCACGCGGCCGGGGATCCCTGGAGTCAGCTTTGTCGCGGACCACGGCGGAGTTTTTCGTGGCAGCGGTGGATAGCGACAGGCTGTATTTTCCCGCTCAATCCCGGGAGTTGGCAGCCGCGCTCCCTGGTGTGGTTCCGGTCCATGTTATTGAGGCACCGATCGGCCACGACGGTTTCCTCACGGAGATTGGGCAGCTCGCTCCGCAGCTTCGGGAAGCCTTCTTCGCCTGAGCTGCCGGCTGCCGCGGGCTGGGTCGGCCGTAAGCCTCAGCCGTTCATGATCTCGCCGCGCTGCTTCATGTAGTCCTCCATGGCGATCTCTCCGTTGCTGAACTTCGCGTCCAGCTCAGCCAGCTTGCGGGCACGGTAGCCTTGCGGCTCCGGGCTGCCGGCGGCAGGGTACGGCGTGGGGGATGAAGTGCCCGACGGCGACCCGGACTGCGGTGACGTCTCCGCCGGGCGGATGACGGTCGGCTCGGACGACTGGCCGGGGTAGTTCTGCTGCGGGTAACTTTCCGGTGGGTACGACTGGCCGGGGTAGTTCTGCTGCGGGTAACTTTCCGGTGGGTACGGCTGGCCGGGGTAGTTCTGCTGCGGTGGGTAGCCCGGACCGGGCAGGTTCTGCGGTGGGTAGCCGGGGTCGCGGAACGTTCCTTGCTGGATCCGGCGGGCTCGGGAGCGGTTGTACATGCGGATCCCGAGCGGAATCAGCCACGAGCAGACGATGATCCAGAAGATCAGATTGTTCACAGTGCAGGCCTCCTAGGTCTCGTTCCAGCTTAGCCCTGCCATCCAGCATGGACTTTGCCCAAGGGAACCGAGCAGTCCGGAGGCACTGGCACTTTCACACGAGCGTGGCTTCCATGCCCAGGAACCGGCCGTACCTTTCCACTTCGGCCACTAAGGCCTCCTGCTCCGCCGCGGTTGTTGCCCGGTTCATCCGGACGTCCAGCTGGCAGGCACCCCCTGAAAAGCCGTGCCGCCACCATCCGGCCAACCTGCCATCCAGCAGGACTACGTGCATGGGTCCGTTGTCCTCGGGGAAGTAGGGTGCTGTCCCGCCCAGATAGTGCCTGGACTGTGAGTAGCCCATGACGTATTCGTCGTAGCACTGGATGAGGTCAACACGGGGTAGTTTTGCCTCGTCAGGCGGCGAAGAGCACGCGGGATCGGTGAGCTCACTGACATCTTCCCGGGCCAGGTAAAACCCCAGGCCGTCCTGGGTGACCGTGGCAAGGGCGCCGGGGGACAACGTATCCGCGACCTCGATGCCCAGCTTCACATCTTTCATGGTGAGCCCGGACCAGACGGCGCAGTCCTTGATGGTGGCGGGTCCACGGCTGGTGTAGTACCGAAGCGCCAACCCGCCCAAGGCCTTTTCGCGGTCCTCGCTTGTCAGGGGCGCACGAACGAAGCCGGGCACGCGTTCCTCGAAGAGGGCATACGTCTGCTTCAGCGCGCCACCGGCTGAGCGGATGGGAGAGCCGCTCACCAGGATGCGGCTGATCTCTGCGTGCATGAGGTGGTAAATGAACCCCAGGCCTTTGCCGGGGAGACCGGCTTTTTCCAGGATCCCGCCCAGCTCTTCCCGGGTCTTGTGGGCGCCGTCGGCAACCGCCGAAGCCAGGATCCGGCCACTGAGGGCGGTGGATTCCGCGTCAACCCCTGTTTGGCGGTACATGCCGTTGTTTCCCTGATGGAGCCGCTCCGCAGAGAGTCCCATGAGCCAGCCGAGGTCGTCCCGGTGCACAAAATGCCAGGTGGGCCGGAGGATGTGCGTCCTAAGGATGGTTCCCTCTGCAACGGCCCTTTCCACGTCATTGGCGGTGGTGGAAGCCATGGTCCTTTGGGCAAGGGTCCACCGCGCATACGGAAATTCCTGGGACTGCACTGCAAGCAGGTTGCGGACCACATCCCCGGCGTCCGCGGACGAAGGAACCCGCAATCCCTGCCGGCGCAGCCGCAGCCGCCGGACGCTTTCGGCAAACATCAACGCGCTGTCGGTCATCGAGCCCACACGAATCTGAAGCTACAGGAACTGCAGCCACCATGACTCCGGATTACCAGCACCAGGACGTGGACTTAGCGCCGTGGCAGCACGGTGCCGCTGGAACCAAAGACGGGACCCGGCGTCGGACGTTTGGGGCTGATGCCGTCACCGGAGGATTGGTGCCGCAGTCTTCGGATAACCCAGGGGACAAAGTACTCGCGGGCCCAAACGAGGTCCGAAGAACGGGCCTCCCGCCACGTGCGGGGCGGCAGTGGCTTGGGCAGCAGCGGTTCGAGGGTGTGCTGGACGTTCAGGGCGTCCAGGACCATCATGGCGATCGTGTGGTGGCCCAGGGGAGAGAAGTGCAAGCGGTCCGGGTCCCACATTTGCGGGTCTGCCAGCTGCCTCAGTGACCACATGTCAGCGATGATGGCGTCGTGGCGTGCGGCCACTGTCCTGAGGTTCTCGTTGTAGATGGCAACCTTGCCGCGGATGCGTCCGAGGACGGAGGATGCCGTGTCCGGGCCGTTGAAAAGCACCACGGCAGCGCCTCCGGAGCTCAACTCACCTACTGCGGCATCGAGTTTTTCGGCCAGAAGATCGGGGTCGCCGCCTGGCCGGATGAGGTCGTTGCCGCCTGCGGAGATGGATACCAGGTCAGGCTGCAGTTCCAGGCAGTGGGCCACCTGTTCATCGATGATTTGCTGGAGCAGCCTGCCACGGATGGCAAGGTTGGCGTAGGCAAAGTCTTCCTGGCCGCGGCCCAGCTCCTCCGCCACCCGATCCGCCCAGCCGCGGTGGCCGCCGGGATTCCGGGGCTCGGGGTCCCCAATGCCTTCGGTGAAGGAGTCTCCCAGCGCCACGTATCGGGTCCAGGGGTGTTTTTGTACAGGATCGCCGGGTTTCAACAACTGATTGTTCTCACTCACGCTCATATCCTGCCCCCTGACCGCGACCCTACGCCACCGTAGGTTGTTACTTGTGGGTAACTGCAAGAATGGAGCCATGACTGAAGCAACCACCTTTCCAGCACCTGTCGTCCTGTGGTCCCATGATGAAGCCGAGCGGGCAGGCAAGCCTCTCCTGGTCCTGCTGCACGGTTACGGCTCCAACGAGGACGACCTCTTCAGCCTTGCCGGATTGCTGCCTGAAGGCTTCGTGGTTGCGGCACTTCGTGCACCCATGCCCATGGGTCCGGGCTTCACATGGTTCCCGCTCACGGCATCGATCGATTACTCACTGGACGCTGTGAAGCTTGCGGCCGAGTACGCGCTGGCATGGCTGGATACGGTCAAGGCGAACCACACTTCGGTCACCCTGCTGGGCTTCTCCATGGGGATGGCCATGGTGACCACCATGCTCCGCTACCGTCCCGCAGACTTTGCCGCCGTCGTCGGGCTTTCAGGTTTTGTGATCGACGCCGGCGCTGACGCCGCGTTCCGGGACCACGAACTGGATGGTTCGCTGCCCATGTTCTGGGGCCGGGACCAGCAGGATCCCGTCATCACCCAGGACAAGATCGAGTACACCATGGGCTGGGTGCGCGGGCACGTTGACCTCACCAAGGTGCTCTACACAGGAATGTGGCACGGGATCAACCAACAGGAGATCGGCCACGTGGGCGAATTCCTCACCCACAAAGTGCTCACCGCCTAGGAGCAGCGCGGCCCAAAACCAGCGCGGCCCAAAACCAGCGCGGCCCAAAACCAACGCGGGGTCACCTATGCACCCTTGAACGTCGGGCAGGGGGCCACAAGTGACCCCGCGTTGTAACAGTGGCGATGAGTTGTATCAGGCGGCGATAATTCGGACTGTCCGGCCGTTGACCGTCACAGTATCGCCGACGTGGAGCTGGCGGCCACGGCGGTCATCGATTTCGCCGTTGACCTTGGCCAGGCCGTTCTTGATGAGCTCCGTGGCCTCAACGCCGTCCTCCACGAGGTTGGCAAGCTTCAGGAGCTGGCCAAGGCGAATCATGTCGTCGCGGATGGGGATCTCTTCGATTTCCGGAGTGCTCATACAGCAATGATGCCTGAAGTAGTGTGGTGACAGTGCCGCAGCCTTCTCCCCGTCCCACCCTTCCACTCGCCGTTGGCCTCCCCGTCGCAGTAGCAACAGGCTTGGTCATCCCGCTTCAGGGAAGGATCAATGGGGCCCTCGGCGCCAGGCTCGACGACGGCATCGCAGCTGCCGTGGTGAGCTTCACCACAGGCCTGCTGCTGATTACCGCGATTTCGCTGGCCACCCCCAGGGGCAGGGCTGGCCTCCAACGCATCATCCCCGCGGTCCGCAACCGCAGCTTTCCCCGTTTCTACGTCATGGCCGGAGCCATCGGCGCTCTCTTCGTCTTTGCCCAGTCGTTCACGGTGGCGTTGCTCGGTGTGGCCTTGTTCACGGTGGCGGCTGTGACAGGACAAACCTTGAGCGGGCTGTTGGTGGACAGGATGGGAATCGGGCCAGGCGGCAAACGTGCCATCACGGGAGTCCGCGTCATCGGCAGTGTCTTGACAGTGGCCGCCGTGGCCTGGGCTGTGTCACCCCGGTTCGGCGGTGATGCGGACATTGCTTCGCTGGTCCTTCCAGTGCTGCTGCCGCTTGCAGCCGGATTCTTCATGAGTTTCCAGCAGGCCATGAACGGTACCGCCACAGTGCATTACGGGACACCCATCGCAGCCACCCTGGTCAATTTCATTGCCGGGTCGGCCATCCTCTGGGTGGCCTGGATCATCAAGCTGGCTGTGGCAGGACCGGGAAATCCGCTTCCCCCGGAATGGTGGTACTACCTCGGCGGCCCCATGGGATGCCTGTTTATTGGCCTGGCCGCGCTGCTGGTCCGCAGCTTGGGCGTGCTGATCACCGGCTTGGGCATGATCGCCGGTCAACTGGTGGGCTCGCTGGTGCTCGACGTCGTGATCCCCAGTCCCGGCGCGGTGGTCGCCTTGCCCACGGTGCTGGGTACGGTCCTGACGCTGGCCGCGATCATCGTAGCGACGTTGCCCTGGCCCAAAGGTGCCTTGACAAGGAGAAGCCCTGCCAAAGGCCGGTAGGGTAGGACTCGCATGACTTTCAGGTATCTTCGGGTACTTGCAACAAACTTTTCCCCCGACACCCCGCCGGACAACCTCGTCCGGATTCCGGGGCACACCACCGCGGACCGCACCCAGCGGCCCTGTAGAACAAATGGAGTTACCCATGGCAGCAAAATCCGTCCTTGACCAGGTCATTTCCCTCTCCAAGCGGAGGGGCTTTGTCTTCCAGGCCGGTGAAATCTATGGTGGCTCCCGTTCGGCGTGGGACTACGGTCCCCTTGGCGCCGAACTGAAGGAAAACATCAAGCGCCAGTGGTGGCAGAGCATGGTCCGCGGCCGCGAGGATGTTGTAGGCCTGGATTCCTCCGTCATCCTTCCCCGCCAGGTATGGGAAGCGTCCGGCCACGTGGAAGTCTTCTCCGACCCCCTGGTTGAATGCCTGTCCTGCCACAAGCGCTACCGCGCGGACCACCTCGAGGAAGAGTACGAGGAAAAGAAGGGCCGCCCGGCAGAAAACGGCCTGGCCGACATCGTCTGCGCCAACTGTGGCACACGCGGCCAGTGGACCGAGCCCCAGGAATTCTCCGGCCTCCTCAAGACATTCCTCGGCCCGGTGGCCAGCGAAGAAGGCATGCACTACCTGCGCCCGGAAACCGCCCAGGGCATTTTTGTGAACTTCAACAACGTCCTGACCACGTCCCGGAAGAAGCCGCCGTTCGGCATCGGCCAGATCGGCAAGTCGTTCCGCAACGAAATCACCCCGGGCAACTTCATCTTCCGTACCCGTGAATTCGAGCAGATGGAGATGGAATTCTTCGTTGAGCCCGGAACGGACGAAGAGTGGCACCAGTACTGGATGAAGGAGCGCATGTCCTGGTACACGGACCTGGGCATCCGTGAGGACAACCTCCGCTTCTTCGAACACCCGCTGGAAAAGCTCAGCCACTACTCCAAGGGCACCACGGACATCGAGTACCGCTTCGGTTTCCAGGGTTCGGAGTGGGGCGAGCTTGAGGGCATCGCCAACCGCACGGACTTTGACCTGTCCACGCACGCCAAGGCCTCCGGGACGGACCTGAGCTACTTCAACCAGGCCACCAACGAGCGCTACACGCCATTCGTGATCGAGCCTGCCGCAGGCCTGACCCGGTCCTTCATGGCGTTCCTGATCGACGCTTACACCGAGGACGAGGCACCCAACGCCAAGGGCGGCGTCGACGTCCGCACCGTGCTCAAGCTTGATCCCCGCCTGGCGCCGGTCAAGGCCGCCGTCCTTCCGCTGAGCCGCAACGAGGATCTGTCCCCGAAGGCCAAGGCCCTGGGTGCCCAGCTGCGCAAGAACTGGAACATCGACTTCGACGACGCCGGCGCCATCGGCCGCCGCTACCGTCGCCAGGACGAAATCGGTACCCCGTTCTGCATCACTGTGGACTTCGACACCCTCGAAGACCAGGCCGTGACCATCCGTGAGCGCGACACCATGAGCCAGGAACGCGTCTCCCTGGACAAGGTTGAGGGCTACCTGGCAGCTCGACTGATCGGCGCCTGACCGTGGCTTTGGAGTACCGCGAATGGAAGGAAGGCGACGACCTCGCCCTCCTGGAAATCTGGGGTGGCCCCGAGACACTTCCCGCTGAGCAGTTCCGGGCGGCCCTGGCACCGTCCGGCAACCAGCCCTGGCGTCGGTGCATCGTGGCCGAAGACGTGGTCGATGGCGTGCGGATTCCCGTTGCCGCCGGCGTGGTCCACGAGGCTTCCCTGCACCCCGAACGTCTTTGGGCGTACATCGAGGTTGCAAAGGACCACCGGCGTGAGGGCGTGGGTGCCACCCTGCTGACCATGCTCCGCCGCGAAGCCGCGAACTCGCCGTCGGGCGTTTCCAAGCTGCGCAGCAAGGTGGAGCCGGGCACTGCGGGTGCGGCTTTTGCTGCTGCCGCGGGACTGGTTCCCATCCAGCGTTCCCAGTTGGTTGTGGTGAAGCCGGAACCTCTGTCTTTGCCGCGCTTCGGCGACGAGGAAGCCGCTTCAGAGCGCGTGGAAGACCTGGCCACGGGATCCGTTGAGTTGAGCGACGTGGTGGGCAAGTATTACTCGCACGTCCATCACTGGGACAGCCCGGGGGAACTCAGCATCGCCACGGTGCAGCGCTTGTTCCTGCACGACCTCACTGGTGCCCATGGGGCGATTGTCCTGCGCGCGCCCAAAGCCAGTGCATTTGGCCAGGGCGTTCCAGCCAGCAGGAAGGGCAAGATCCAGGCCTTCGCCATCAGTTACGCCCAAGGCAACTCCGACGAGCCTTCCGATGTCTTCCTGGGCCATGATCCACAGCTCTCGGCCGAGGAAGCAGCTTTTGCGGTGCGGGACCTTTTGGCACTCATTGCCTACCAGCACCCTGTCCTGCTGGAAGTTGATGATTCAATGACGGCGCTGCGCACTGTCCTGGAGCCCCTGTTGGACTCCGGGAAAGCCCATGTACGGGGCGCGGATACGGTGATCGTCAGCGACTGACCATTGATTCGCCGTTACGGATCCCACGCCGCCGCTTTCTGCGGGCAGCGTGGGATTCTGCGTTTCCCGGCAGTGTCTGCAGCGGCCCTGGTGCCGCGTAGGCTTAAGGCCATGAGGTTTTGCTGCTGATGGGCCACGGTCACTCCCACGGACATTCTGAAAGTCCAGAGCCAACCCCGCAGGCCCTTGCCTCGCGGAAAAAGGCCAATTGGATCCTGGCGGCCATACTGGTTCCGCTGGGGGTCCTGACGCTCGTCGCCATGATGGTCATGTGGCCCTCCGGAAGCCGCGAAGGAATCACCTTCTCCAGCCCCTACCAGGCCGCGCCGGGCGTAACTTTCGATACCGGCCGGATCCAGAGCGTGGTGGTGGAAAGCTGCACACAAACCGGCCAGGCCGATGCCGGCCAGGGCACAGGCCAGGGCACCACGGACCCGTCCGGCACAGGCCAGGGCAGCACGGGCCAAACCGATCCAAACCAAGGCGGGTCGCAATGCACGTTCGCTTTCACTGAGCCGGATAAGGGTGGAGACGTCGTCAAGGTGGTCATCAACCCTGACGTAGCCATGTCCCACGGCGTGGATGTGGGGGATTCCATCAGGTACCTGAACCTCTCCGCAGTCCAGGGCGCCAACGCCGGCAGCGGAGCTCCAGCGTACGTTTTTGTCGACTTCGTCCGGTCCATCCCCATCGCCATCCTCGCCGTGTTGTACGCAGCGGTGGTCATTGCGGTGGCCCGTTGGCGCGGTTTCCGTGCGCTGCTCGGACTGGTGGGTGCCTACTTTGTCCTGGTGAGCTTCATCCTGCCTGGACTGGTGGAGGGCAAGCCGCCGCTGCTGCTGGCACTGGTGGGGTCAACGGTGATCATGATCGGGGTGCTGTACTTCGCGCACGGATTCTCGGCGCGGACATCGACGGCGCTGCTGGGAACCATTTTTGGGCTCAGCATCACCGCATTGTTGGCTGCCTGGGCCACTGACGCCGCCAACCTGGCCGGTGTGGGAAACCACGATGCCTCGACGCTGGTCAATATGTCACCCCAGATCTCGATTTCCGGGATCATCCTTTGCGGCCTCATCATTTCCGGCCTTGGCGTGCTGAACGACGTGACCATCACACAGTCCTCCGCAGTGTGGGAACTTTACGAACTCGCCCCCAACACCAGTGCACGCAAGCTGTTTACCTCGGCCATGAGGATCGGCCGGGACCACATTGCTTCGACGGTCTACACCATCGCCTTTGCCTATGCCGGGGCGGCCCTCCCGATCCTCATCATCGTGATGCTCTACGACCGCCCTCTGGCCGAAGCACTGACCAGCGCCGAATTGTCCGAGGAAGTCATCCGGACACTCGTGGGCTCCATCGGACTGGTCCTGGCCATCCCGGTCACCACGCTGATCGCGGTCCTGGTGGTCAAGGCCACTGGCATGAAGCGACTCGCTGCTGCCGGTGGCCCCGCTGTAACTGCAGATGAGCTTAAGGACACCGGTTCCTTGGCGGTCGCTGCCGCCGTCGTGGGTTCCGTTCCGACGGCAGATCACGACGCCGGTGAGCGCCTTGACGCGTCCGGCAAGCCGGCGCAGCCTGGCAGCCGACGGGCACAGCGCGAAGCGGAGCGGCGCGGAGACACGAACGACGCCACCTAAACCCAAGCCCTGTTCCTGTTCGCCCCGCAATACTACGTACGCATGGACAAACAAGGCAGAGTTCAGGCAGGGCGTCCACGGATTTGCCCCGCTTTGCAACAATGGACAGGTGACTGTTGTAGCAACGCCCCCCGCACCAAAGCTCGAGCTCCCGCCATTGAAGCTCGGTGGGATCACCGTGGACACCCCGGTAATCCTTGCCCCCATGGCGGGCATCACCAACTCGGCCTTCCGCAGGCTCTGCCGTGAATACGGTGGCGGCATGTATGTGGCCGAGATGGTGACCTCCCGTGCCCTGGTGGAGCGGACGCCCGAGTCCTTGCGCATCATCTCGCACGACGAGGACGAGAAAGTCCGGTCGGTCCAGCTCTACGGCGTGGATCCGGTGACGGTAGGCGCAGCGGTGCGGATGCTCGTCGAGGAGGACCGGGCGGATCACATCGACCTCAACTTCGGCTGCCCCGTGCCCAAAGTGACCCGGCGCGGCGGCGGTTCGGCCCTGCCGTGGAAGATCGACCTCTTCACCTCCATCGTCAACACTGCGGTTAAGGAAGCTTCCAAGGGCGGCATCCCGCTAACCATCAAGATGCGCAAAGGGATTGACGAGGACCACCTGACGTACCTCGACGCCGGCCGGATTGCCCGCGATGCCGGAGTGGCCGCGGTCGCCCTCCACGGACGGACCGCAGCACAGTTCTATTCCGGCCAGGCCGATTGGTCCGCCATCGCCCGGCTTCGTGAAGCCCTCCCGGATATCCCCGTGCTGGGCAACGGAGACATCTGGTCGGCCGAGGACGCTGTCCGCATGGTCCGGGAAACCGGCGTGGACGGCGTGGTGGTTGGCCGTGGCTGCCAGGGCCGTCCTTGGTTGTTCGGCGACCTGCAGGCAGCCTTTGAAGGCAGCGACCAACGGCACCGTCCCGGGCTCCGCGAAGTGGCTGAGGGCGTCTACCGCCACGCCGAGCTCATGGTGGAGACCTTCGGGAACGACGAATACAAGGCCCTGCGCGAGATCCGCAAGCACATGGCCTGGTACTTCAAGGGTTACGTCGTGGGCGGCGAACTCCGGGCGAAACTGGCTACAGTGCCTACCCTTGAGGTGCTGCGCGAATACCTCGATGAACTGGACATGGACTCGCCCTACCCTGGCGTCGATTCCGAAGGCCCGAGGGGCCGTGCGGGTTCACCCAAGAAGCCTGCCCTGCCCAAGGACTGGCTGGTGAGCCGTCAGCTGAACGCTGAACAGAGCGCGGATATCTCCGCTGCCGAGCTGGACGTTTCGGGCGGCTAGCCTCACACGTGTAAGACTGACTCAAGAAGCTCCACACCCCGGCGCTTGAAGGAGGCAGATACCAATGGGAACCGAAGCAGTGCTCGGCCACAACAGCAGCACCCACGACTACGTCCTGGCCATTCCCGGCTATGCGGAAGCGGACTCTGCGCGGTGGGTCGAAGAGCCACGGAAGAACACGTACCGCTCCGACTTTGAACGTGACCGGGCCAGGGTCCTGCATTCCTCCGCACTGCGCCGGCTGGGTGCCAAAACGCAAGTGGTTGCCCCGGATACTGACGATTTTGTCCGCACCCGTCTGACACACAGCCTGGAAGTGGCACAGGTGGGCCGTGAGCTGGGCCGTTCCCTGGGCTGCGATCCGGACGTTGTGGACACTGCGTGCCTGAGCCACGATCTTGGCCACCCGCCTTTCGGGCACAACGGCGAGTCCGCGTTGAACGAGGTCGCCCATACCATTGGCGGTTTCGAAGGCAACGCCCAAACGCTTCGCCTGCTGACCCGCCTCGAGCCCAAGGTCCTTGCCGAGGACGGCCGGCCGGCAGGGCTTAACCTGACCCGCGCCAGCCTCGACGCCGCTTCCAAGTACCCGTGGTCCGCCGTCGATGCCCCCGTGATCCATGGACAGCGGACCAGCAAGTTCGGCGCCTACGAGGACGATCTTCCGGTTTTCGAATGGCTCCGCGAAGGCGCCCCCGGAAACCGCTCCTGCATCGAGGCCCAGGTGATGGACCTGGCGGACGATATTTCGTACTCGGTCCACGACGTTGAGGACGCGATAGTCGCCGGACACTTCCAGCTTAAGTGGTTGGACAACCCCGACCACCGGGCGCGCGTGGTGGGCTACACCAAGCAGTGGTACCTGCCACATAACGATCCCGCCGAAATCGATGCTGCGCTGGCGCGGCTGGAGGCCACCAAGGTCTGGGTCCGGGAAGCCGATGGCAGCCGGAAATCCATGGCCGCCTTGAAGGACATGACCAGCCAGTTGATCGGCCGGTTCTGCCAAAGTGCCATGGAAACAACCCGTGCCCACTTCGGTCCGGCCAACCTGACCCGCTACGACGCCGAGCTCATGGTTCCTGAGGACACCGTCACTGAGATCGCGGTCCTCAAGGGCCTGGCCACCACCTTTGTCATCTCCACGGACCACCGCCAGCCGGTGTACGAACGTCAACGCGAAGTGCTGCATGCGCTGGTCGGTGTTTTGAACGCCACCGGCGACCGCCACCTGGAGCCGATGTTCGCCGCGGACTGGCGTGACGCTGCCGACGACGGAGCCCGGTTGCGGGTGGTGATCGACCAAGTGGCATCACTGACGGACGTCTCGGCACTGGCCGTGTACGAACGGCTCGTGGGCAGCCTGCCATCGCTCTGGTGACTCCTGGGCAGCCGGCGTTAACGGCCGGGAGTCCTGGGGCGAGAGACTAGGATGGTGACGTGGCTGGCCTGATCAAACGTGAAGATATCGACGAAGTACGCCAGCGCACGGATATCAAGGAAGTCGTTGACGGCTACGTCACGCTCAAGGGCGCCGGGCTGGGCAGTTTCAAGGGCCTGTGCCCCTTCCACGACGAACGATCCCCCTCCTTCACGGTCCGCCCGCAGGTGGGCAGGTACCACTGCTTCGGCTGCGGCGAAGACGGTGATGCCATCTCCTTTGTCCAGAAAATGGATCACAGCTCCTTCCATGAGGCTGTTGAGAAATTGGCCGCCCGGATTGGCTACGAACTGCGCTACGAGGACGGCGGAACCGGTCCCAGCCGTGAGGAAGTGGGCAAGCGGCAGCGCCTGCTGGATGCCCACAAGATCGCCGACGAGTTCTTCCGTGCGCAGTTGCTCACCCCCGGTGCCGCCGAGGGCCGGAACTTCCTGGATGGCCGCGGCTTTGACCGTGCGGCCGCCGAACATTTCGGCGTGGGGTACGCTCCCCAGGGCTGGGACGCCCTGCTGAAGCACCTGCGCGGCAGGGGGTTCACCGATGCTGAGTTGAAACTCACAGGCATGTTCTCCGAGGGAAACCGGGGCATCTACGATCGCTTCCGAGGCAGGCTGATCTGGCCCATCAGGGACATCGCAGGGGACACGATCGGGTTCGGTGCCCGCAAGCTTTACGAAGACGATCAGGGCCCCAAATACCTCAACACCCCGGAAACCACCCTCTACAAGAAGTCCCAGGTCCTCTACGGGATCGACATCGCCAAGCGGAACATCGCCAAGGAGCGGCAGCTGGTGGTGGTGGAAGGGTACACAGACGTTATGGCCTGCCACCTCGCAGGAGTCACGACGGCGGTGGCCACCTGCGGTACTGCCTTCGGTACCGAACACATCAAGGTTGCCCGGCGGCTGCTTTCGGACGACGGCAGCGGGGGAGAGGTCATCTTTACCTTCGACGGCGATGCCGCCGGCCAGAAGGCGGCACTGAGGGCGTTTGAGGAAGACCAGCGCTTCACGGCCCAGACCTACGTTGCCGTGGAACCATCGGGCGCGGATCCTTGCGACCTTCGCCAACTCAAGGGCGACGCCGCGGTGCGCGACCTCATCGGGACCCGGAAGCCCCTCTTCGAGTTCGCCATCCGCGCGACGCTCCGCAGGCACAACCTGGACACCGTCGAGGGCCGTGTGGCAGCCCTGCGCGAAGCCGCCCCTGTGGTGGCGCAGATCAGGGATTCAGCCACCAGGCCCGGCTACACACGCAACCTGGCCGGCTGGCTGGGTATGCCCATTGAGGAAGTCAGCAGTTACGTGGGGGCGGCGGCAAAGCGCGCTGCATCCGGTGGCAGTGCACCACTGTCGGCCGGTGCCGCCGAACAACCGGCGGGAGCACCGCCGTCGAGCGGCCTTGTCTTTCAACGCCCCGATCCCCGGGACCCCATTGCCGGCATGGAACGCCAGGCGCTGGAGGTTGTCCTCCAGGAGCCGGGCGTGCTGGGCGGGGGAGCCTGGGAGCGCTTCGAAGCCTCCCACTTCGCCACCCCCGCCTACGCTGCCGTCCACACGGCAGTGCGGGCTGCCGGGCTTGCCCACGCGGGCGATCCCGTGGCCTGGGTGGAGCAGGTCCGCCAGGAAGTACCCGAGCCGCTGCGGCCCTTGGTATCCGAGCTGGCAGTAACGCCCCTGCCTGCCAGTACCCCGGAGGCCATGCAGCGGTATTGCCGCGACATCCTGGCCCGCCTGTTTGAACTGCAGATCACCCGTATCAAGGCAGACAAGATGGGCCAGTTGCAGCGACTGGATGCAGGAGCAAATCCGGAGGAATTCCAACGCCTGAACCGCGAACTGATGCAGCTCGAAATGGAGCGCCGGGCGCTGCGATCGGACGGCTGAGAAGCTCGATTTCGTTTTCTGCCGGGCCCCTGTTAAGCTAGTAACCGCTTCATTCCTCCGTAGCTCAATTGGCAGAGCATTCGACTGTTAATCGAAGGGTTACTGGTTCAAGTCCAGTCGGAGGAGCGCACAATACCCCCGTTCCGGGTTCCGGAACGGGGGTATTTTTATACCCGGAGGGGGTATCCGGAGCCGATTTCGCATTCCGGTAAAACCTTTGCTAAAGTCATAACCGCTTCATTCCTCCGTAGCTCAATTGGCAGAGCATTCGACTGTTAATCGAAGGGTTACTGGTTCAAGTCCAGTCGGAGGAGCATCCGGACCCCGCATCGGCATCACGCCGGTGTGGGGTCCAACTTTTTCTAGACGAAATCCATCTCCACCTGCAGGAAGCGTGCGGCCTCGGCCACGGCCGCCACAAACGAATCCTGCTCCGTCGGCGGGGTCCTGGGTTCGCGCGGATGCCACTCGTGCGGGGCCGAGTAGACCCGCGTGAAGCCTCCGCCGGGTGGTGCATAGAAGATGCCAAACCGCTGGACCGGCCACTCGGGGGACGTCTCCGGGGCCACAAGCAATGCGGCGTCCGCTTCGGGGTTGTACCACTGGGCGATGGGCCGGCGGCGGTCATCGGTAAAGAGGCCCGCGGCATAGAGGGCGGCCGACTGGGGACTGGTCACTGAGCACAAGCGGTCCCACCACAGCGGCAGGATGCGTTCATCCCGGCGCTGCCACGGTGCCGGAAGCGGCTGCAGCTCTTGCCAATGGGGCACACCTCAACTTTATCGCCGGTACGGGGCAGGCAACAGGGGAATACCTAGCGGGAAAGGCCAAGCCGTGGGTAGAGGACCTCGAACCCTTTGGTCAGCCCCGCATTAAGCGCCAGTCCCACGTGGCCGCCGTTGGGAACCTCGTAATAGGTCACCGTCATTCCGGCCTCCCGTGCCGCGGCTGAGACAGCTTTCGCTGCGGCCACGTAGGTGACGTCATCGGAGCCGACGGTGAAGACTGCGGTTGTGTCCGGGAATTGCTTGCCCTTCATGATGTTGATGGGCTTTTGGGCGTCGTAGTCCGCCTGGCTGCCGCCGAAGATGGATGCGAGGTTCCCAGCCGGGTCCTCGGCCCCCGGGAATTCTTCACCGGAGATGTCCACCACATTGCCCCACATTTTGGGGTATTTCAGGGCGAAGGAGATCGCGCACTGGCCGCCGTTTGAGTAGCCGGCGATGGTCCAATGCCCGCGGTCCGGGAGGATGTTCAGGTTGGCTTTCGCCCAATTCACTACGTCCTCATTGATGTACTTCTCCACATTGCCGTACTTGGCAGTGTCCAAGCATAAGGTGTCGTTCTCATCCGGTCCGATCTGGTCCGCCACGATCGCGATTGGGGCCAGGCCGTTGTTCTTCGCCGCGAATTCGTCCAGTGCCGCTGAGACATACTGGGGATCCGGAAGGCCTGGCTGGCCCATCATGAGGACGAAGAGTGGCAGCCGGGGCGGGTTCGCGGTCAGCGCTGCCGGAGGCAGGTAGATCCCTGCCGGCCTGGCCTCAAATCCGGAGGCAGTCGCCGGAATCACCTGGGTGCCCACCTTGCCTTTGGCGGGCATTCCTGCCGGCGGTTTCCAGCTCTCCCAGAGGGGCCCGGCGGGTATGGAAGCATCCGGGTTCGGCTTGTTCAACTCGATGGCGCCCTCGGTGGAAATGCCCAAGGCCGAACCCAGTGTGTTGTTCAGCCCGAACTCCGTATTGATGCCCAGGGCCGCGACCAGGACAAAGACAGGGATGGACACCGCAGCCACCACCTTCCGCCACGCGCGGCTGTGCCGGAAGCTGACCACGGCCAGTCCCAGCGCTGCGAAGCAGGAGATGGCCCAGAACCAGACGCGGGGGGTCAGGCCCACATGGAAGACGTCCATGACGTCTTCCACGATCCACACCGTCAACCACCCCAGCAGCGCAGCCGCCACGATGGCAACGATCGCGGTCAACGCCCAACGGGCAGACGGCCGCAGGAAGAGCACCAGGAAGAACACGACGCCGATCGCCCCGGCAACGGTCATGACCACAGGGCCGCTGATCTCAAGTTTCAGGAGGTCGTCCATGGCTAGTGGGTTCCCGGCGTCATGCTGCAGGTTCCCGGGCAACCATTTGCCGCAGCAGGCCCGCGCTTTGCGCCGTGGAGAGCCCGGGCAGGTACGCGGAACCTACCGCGATGCCGATCGATGGGAGGGCAAGGGGGTCCTGGTAGTACATGTACAGGGTGCGGTGCTCCGGCTGGAACCTCGATTTGAAGGCGGCCAATGACTTGAATCCGTACATCGGCTCCAGGGCATTGCCGAGCAGTGCCAGGACGCGGTCCAGGGAACTGTGGTCGCCGTCGTTGGCACTGGCACTGGCACTGGCACCGGCACCGGCGTTCGCAAGCGGCGAGCCGGACAAGGAGATCATGTGGACCTCTTCCTTGAAGTGGGTTACGGCAGAGGCGATCAGGAATTCCATCACTCCCTTGAAACCGGTGGTCCGGCGTCGCATGAAGTCCAGCGTCCAGCCGGAGATGACACCGTTCCGGAATACCGGCAGCCAACTGGTGACCCCATGGACCAGGCCGTCGTCATCGACCGCCACGCAACAGAGGACTTCAGGATCCTTCAGTTCATCCAGGCCGCCCAGGGTGAAGCCCATCTCCGGCAGGGCCTTGTCCGCAACCCACTCTTCGGAGATCTCCGCCAGTTGGGCCCTGATTCCCGGGGGCATTCCCTGGTACGGATACCAGTGGTCCTTGATGGACAGTTTCTCTGCCCGGTTCAGGGCGGTGCGCACGTTTTGCCATTCCTTGCCCTTGAAGGTCATGGCCTGGACGTTGAGGAGCGTCTCCTCGGCCACTTCCAACTTGCGGAACCCCCGGGGCAGGAGCGGTCCATCCAGTTCGGCGGTCACTGAATAGAAGCACGGTGTCAGTCCCAGGCCGGCGCAGTGGTTCACGAATCCAGTGGCTGCGTCCGCGTGATGCTCTTCTGCGCCAAAGGGGCCGGCAACCGTGAGGGCAACACCGTTATGAACCTGGTAGGCAACACCGGACTTCCTGTCCGGGGCGAACCAGTACTGGTTGTTATCCCACAGTGCCATCCAGGACAGCGTGCCGCCGCCGTCGTGGAGCAACTCCCGGGTGTGGCCCAGATCAGCTGCCGGGTCCGTTGCAAGTTGCCTGAACCGCCGGAAGTTGTTCAGGACCAGCACCAGGATGCATAGCCAGATGATGTCCCCGCCCAGTCCATACACCACGGTGCTCAGCAGGCCTTGGGGGAGGGCCACCACAAAGGGAACAGGGAAGGGGACCAGGATGTGCGTCAGTTGGCCGGCGAGGTCCCACAGGGTCGAGCGGCCAGGGTTGCCTTCCGCGAACCAAAACGCGACATACAGGACGATTGCGACCACCGCGAGGACCAGCGATGTCCTTCCCAGGACCCGGTATCCGGCGTCGCTGGACTCCACCCTGAACTTGTGGCGGTTGGCCAGCAGCAACGCCACGATGATTACCGGGGCCAGGAATGCCGGGACCGCGTACAGCAGGAGATAGCCGAAATCGTCATCGCCCAGGGTGACTTCCGGATCGGTGGCGTATTGGACGATGGACAGGACCGTGACGGCGGCAAGGTACGCCTGGATCACCAGGGTCAGCCGATAGGCGAGCCGGCGACCCCGGCGCAGTCCTTCAGCGCAGACGAGGAGCAGGAGGACCGGTATCAGCGTCAGGATTGCTGCGCCGAAGCTTTGCACGCCCACGATTCCCTGCAACGTCACGCAGCTGGTGTCGTTGTCGCAGGCTTCCTTGACTTCATCGGCATCGGGACTGGCCTGGAGCATGACCTCCGAGACCACGGACAGGGGACCGATTTCCCACGTGCCGGTCAGTTGCGTGAGCAGGGGTCCCAGGGCGAAAACGCCTACTACGGTCCCCACCAGGAAGCGGGTTTCACGGATGGTTGAGGAATGCAGTGAGCCTGCGCGGCGCCGGAAGACCAAGGACTGGATGGCCCAGCCGGCCAGGGTGCCCAGCACGGCACCGGCAAGTGCTTGAAGTGTTTGGGCCACCCCCACGAACAGGGCGAACATCAGCGTAGCGGCCAGCAGCCAGGTCCTCAGCCGCCGCCGCCAGAGCGCGTCCAGTGCCGCCGTCGCAAATCCGAGGGCGGCGGCAGCGCCGCCATAGGCGCCTACAACATATTCGCCGCCCAGGAAACTGAGCCATTGGTCGGACGCGTCGGTTCCGAACGTCACAAGTGCCACAAGTACCAGGGCGCTGAGGGCTGAGCCTGCAATGAAGGCGAGCAGGGCGGCCCAGGAACCCATCACGCGCTCGGCGATTCCGACGCCCACCAGGATTGCGGCCGTGCAGGCAAGATAGTCCAGAAGGGACGAGGCAAAGAATGCCGACGTGAAAACGGACCACCATGGTCCTGGCTCCACTGCCAATCCCAGGCCCAGCTGGTCCAGCAAAGCCTCGCTGGGTCCATCCAGCAGACTCCCCGTTATTGCCCCCAGGACCCACAGCAAAGCTGCCAACCCCAGTGTCAGGGGCAGTCGTCGCAGCGTAGCCAAGCCGCGGACACCGCCCCGCAATTCCACAGCCGCGCTCATGTGATGTCCCCTTCACCGGTCCGGCGCCGGATAGCCCGGCTGGCCACCATTCTGCCTTGCGGAAGCGTGTAAAGGGAGAGGCTCGACGGCCCGACGGCGGCGGTTCGCCTTTTGCGGGTCGGGTTGTGTGCCGGCGCCCTAGCCCCTGTTCCAGGGGCCGGGGTTCACCCGGTACAGGACGGCGGCACCGACGACGGCACCAAGGATCGCGCCGAACAGGGCACTTCCGGCCGCCCGGCCTATGAGTGCGCCGGCCATGGCGCCCAGCAGGGCGCCGAGGAAGAGTCCCCTGCCGTTACGGTGCGGTTTCCTGGTCATGGTCCCAGCCTACGGGGGCGTTCCTAATGGATGGAGGGAACGGTGCGCGGGCGGACCACCAGCCAGAGGGCAGCGATCGCGCCGGTGATGCACACAGCCATGACTGAACCCATGGGAACAGCGGAGCTTACGCCCAGCCAGCCAACTACCGGCGGGACGATTCCGGCCATCATGAACTGGGATGCTCCCAGGAGGGAGGCTGCGGTGCCTGCCTGGGCGCCGTGGTTCGCGAGGGACAAGACCTGGACACAGGGGAACATGAAGCCGGTCGCGCAGATGTAGAACCACAACGGAATGAGGATGCCCCAGAGGCCAACGTGCAGAAGGTCCAGCACCACGATCACGAGGGCTGTGAACAGCATGAAGACCGTTGCCCCCGCAACGATCCACTGCGGGGCCACGCGGCGGATCAGGCGTGAACTGATCTGGACACCGGCAACAATGCCCAGGGAGTTGATACCGAACAGGATTCCGTATTCCTGGGGCGAGAATCCGTAGACATTCTGGAACAGGAAGGTGGACGCAGAGAGGTAGGCAAACAAGCCACCGAAGTTCAGGCTTCCCACCAGTACCATGCCCACGAAGATCCGGTCCGTCAGGACCGATTTGTAGCGCTGACCCACTGTGATGGTGGATTTGCCGCGCTGCTCTGCGGGCAGTGTCTCCCTGATGAAGAAGATGGAGGCAAGGATCACCATCAGGCCGTAGGCGGCCAGGAAGTAGAAAATGCCGGGCCACGGAAACGCCAGGAGCAGCTGCGATCCGATGACGGGGGCAAGAATCGGGGCCAGGCCATTGACCAGTGACATCCTTGAAAACATGCGGACCATGGAGTAGCCGTGGAAGAGGTCCCGGACCATGGCCATGGCCACCACGCCACCGCCGGCCGCGCCGATTCCCATCAGGACACGGAAAAGCGAGAGCATCCCAATGTCTGTTGCCAGCGCTGCTCCGAGGGACGAGCCGATGTGCACGGCAGTGGCGAGGATCAGCGGAAGGCGGCGCCCCACTTTATCGCTGAACGGACCCACCACCAGCTGGCCGAGCCCAAAACCTACGGTGGTACCGGTCAACGTGAGCTGGATGGCCGCGGCGGAGACATCGAAACTTTCCTCCAGCGCCGGGAACGCCGGGAGGTAAAGGTCGATCGTGAAGGGACCCAGCGCGGTCAGTGCACCCAGCAGGAGAATGTAGACAAGTTTTTCGCGTCGGCTCAGGGAGTCGCCCGGAGCAATGGGAGAGGTCACGATCATCTATCTTATGGCCCAGGTCATATTTATTTGGCGTATGACGGGCGCGCCGCACTGTGGTCCCGAAAGTTCAGCAGGAACCTGAATGATAGCTTTGAGGACAGGTGTCCGCGGTGGAAGAATTCCGTCCGCGTTCGCCCCATACGATGCCCAGAGGAAAGCAGTTAGGCGGAACCCATGAGTGGACGTCACACCGGCCGGACCAGTCAAGGACCAGCCATTCGTACTTTGCCGAAGACCCTCAAGCTCGTTGCGCGGTTGGCACCACGCCAAATCAACGACGAAATTGCGTTGGCCAAGGTCGAGCTCAAGCGCAAGGCAACCCAGGTTGGCATAGCCGGTGCCTTCTTTGGCGTGGCCCTTGTGTTCCTTGCCCTTTTGGTCATCGCCCTTGTTGTTGCCGCCATCCTGGGCCTGGCAACCATCATGCCGGGCTGGCTCGCGGCGCTGATCGTTGCAGCATTCTTCCTGATCGTTGTGACCATTGCGTCCCTGATCGGAATTGCCAAGTTCAAGAAGGCCATGCCGCTGGTCCCCGAAGACACCATCCGGGGCATCAAGCACGATCTTGGAATTGCCAAGGAAGGCTCGGACTTCGACGAATCCATCCTGGATCCCAGTTCGCCCGCCGCCAAGGCAGCGAAGGCCCAAAAGGAAGCAGCTGCCGAGAAGGCCAAGGCTGAGAAAGCTGCGAAGGAAGCTGCCAAGGAAGCGGACGCAGTCAAGGCACCCACGGAAGCGGAACTTCGCTCGCGCCTGAAGAAGCGTCGCGAGCACCTCACCGGGGTCCGCGACGAACTCGGTGAGCAGTTGGACGTCAAGAAGCAGGGCCAGGCCCTGCTGGCGGGGGCCAACGAAAAGTTCACCGAGGGCAAGGACTTCGCTGCGGCAAAGTTTGCTGCCTTGGGAGACTCCGTCCCCGAAAGCCTGACCGAACGGCTCGCCGCCCGGTGGAAGGACCTCGCCGCGTTTGCCACTGCCGCCGTGGTCTTCGTTGTAGCCCTGCGGAAGCTGCTGAAAAAGTAGGCAGCCTTCCGAGTCAAAACACACACTGGGAATGGGAAGGGGGACATAGGTGAGATTGATCGGTGCTGGTTCAAATCCTGATCGGCCGCAAGTCGACCACGACCTCATCTTCACTGTCCCCAACATCCTCACGGTCCTCCGTTTCATGGGGGTCCCCTTGTTCGTGTGGCTCGTTTTATCGGAGCAGGAGTATGGGTTCGCTGTCCTGGTGCTCGTCATCATGGGCAGCACCGATTGGGTGGACGGCTACATCGCAAGGCGTTTCGACCAGACCTCCAAGCTGGGACGCATCCTTGATCCGATGGCTGACCGCGCCGCGCTCCTGGCCGTAGCATTCACGTTGGCCGTGGCCGGCGTCGTGCAGTGGTGGTATTTGGCGGCCCTGCTGGTGCCCGATGCCATCCTGGCCATTGCTTCCCTGATCTACTTCCGCAGCCACCCGGACCTTCCGGTGAGCATCATCGGAAAAATCCGTACGGCGCTGCTGCTGCTCGGCACGCCCCTGCTGGTCCTCTCCAAATTGCCCATTCCGTTCACCGAGGTCTACTTCGTAGCCGCCTGGACCTTCCTGGGTCTCGGGCTTCTGGGACACTGGATTGCGGCTTACAACTATTTCTGGGCCATCTTGCGTAAGGGTAAAGAACTGAAAAACGACGACGGCGGACACGGCTGATGGTCTGGCTGGCGGTTTTCCTTGCGGTGCTTGGTGCCTTTTTTCTGGCAATAGGCGCCCAACGGCAGGGCAGCGCGGTCAAAGCCGATACCGGCGGCCTGGCCCTGAGTTCAAACGGTTTCCTGAGGCTCCTGCGCAATCCCCGCTGGATGCTCGGGTTGTTGTTCCTTGCCCTTGGAATGGTGATGAACGCGATCGCCTTGGTCTCCGCCCCGCTCACCGTGGTTCAGCCCATTGGTGCCATTGCCCTGGTGATCACCACGGTGGTCAACGCCAAGGACCAGGGCCTGAGCATCAACCGGGCAACTGTAGTGGCCATCAGCGCGTGCGTCACGGGTTCGGCATTGTTCGTGCTGCTGGCCGTCTTCGTCACCCAGGAGAACCATCACGTCAACAGTGAGGACGAACTGACCATTGTCCTGCTGCTGGCTCTGGCAGTGGGCATCTTCGGGACCCTGGCCGTACTTTTCAAGCACCGCATGAGCGCCTTTGTGTACATTCTGGGAGCCGGGGTCCTCTTCGGATTTGTTGCCGTGCTGACGCGGATCATCGGCAAGCACCTGCTCGACCCCAACGGCCTGTTCCTGCTCAACGTCCAGTGGTACACCCTGATCGCCATCGCGGCCGCCGGGGGACTTGGCTCCTGGTTCGTGCAGAGCGCCTACTCAGGTGGCCCGCCGGACCTGGTCATAGCAGGACTGACCGTGATCGACCCGATGGTAGGCATCGCCATCGGCATTGTGATCCTTGGTGAGCTTCGTCCCGATGTCCACGCCGTCATGGCTATCGCCATGGCTGTGGCGGCAACGCTTGCTATCGTGGGGGTTATTGCCCTGAGCCGGCACCACCCGGAAGTCACCAAACGCAAGAAGGACGCGAAGGCGGCCGCCAACAAGAAGGCTTAGGGCAGAGCTGCACCTTGCGCCGCCGCTGCACGCGGACCGGCAACCCGGCGACACCGCAGTATTGCCACAAGCAATGCTGTCCGCACCGTGACCATCAGGAGTTCTCCACGTGACCATTCCCGACACCACCAAGCCCCTTACCCTTCTGATTGCGGCCGATACATATCCGCCGCACGTCAACGGCGCCGCCCAGTTCGGCTACCGCCTGGCCAAGGGGATGACGGCACGTGGACACAACGTGCACGTGTTGGCCTGCCGTCCGGACACGGGCAAAAGCTACACAGAGTTCCGCGACGAAGCCACAGTCCACCGGCTGCGTTCGCACGGCGTTTTCACTCATGAGTACTTCCGTATTTGTTTTCCGTGGGAGATCAAAAAGGAAATCAGCCTTTTGTTCGACAAAGTCCAGCCGGACGTCGTCCACATCCAAAGCCACTACATGATCGGCGAGCACGTCCTGTACGAGGCCGTGAAGCGCGGTATCCGCGTTGTTGCCACGAACCACTTCATGCCGGAGAACCTGAACCCGTTCCTGCCGTTCCCGCAGTGGTTCAAGGACATTGTTGGCCGCATCTCCTGGAAAGACATGGGCAAGGTCATGGGCCAGGCGGACGTGGTCACCACACCCACGCCCCTGGCTGCCAAAGCCATGCACCAGCACGCCTTCCTGCGCAAGGTCCTGCCGCTCTCCAACGGCATTGACTCCTCGGCCTACGAGCTCCAGCCTGGCGAGACCATTGAGCCTCACGCCAATCCCACGGTCCTGTTCGCCGGGCGTTTGGCAGAAGAAAAGCACGTCAACGTCCTGATTGACGCCGTGGCCAAGACCCCGCGCGAACTGAACGTCCACCTGGAAATTGTGGGCGGCGGCGAAGTCCGTCCCGCCCTTGAGGCACAGGTGGCCAAGCTGGGGCTGGGGGACCGGGTAAGGTTCCTCGGTCTGGCAAGCGACGAAGACCTGCGCGAGGCTTACATCAAGGCCGACATCTTCTGCATGCCCGGTACTGCTGAGCTCCAGTCCCTGGTGACCTTGGAGGCGATGTCTGCTTCCACTCCCGTGCTGCTGGCCGATGCCATGGCCCTGCCACACCTGGTTCGTGACGGTGAAAACGGCTACCTTTTCACGCCCAACAACAGCGACGAACTGGCAGCCAAGATCACCAAGCTGGTGGAGCTTCCCAAGCACGAGCTGGAAGCCATGGGCAAGCTGAGCCGGGAGATGGTGGAACCGCACAGCATCAACGGCACCCTCCAGACCTTCGAGGACCTCTACCGCGGGGCCTCCTACGAGGACAAGGTCGTGTGACAAAAGCACTCCCCGGCAGCTATTAGAATTGCTGGAGTGCTTTGCCCGGTACTGCTGTTTACGCAGCGGCCGGACCGGGCATCATGGGGCTATAGCTCAGCTGGTTAGAGCGCGGGACTCATAATCCTAAGGTCCTCGGTTCAAGTCCGAGTAGCCCTACACCTTCACGCATGAGCCGTGGCCGACAATCCTGGATTGTCGGCCACGGCTCTTTTGCGTTCCCCCTCAGTTGAGGTAAGTTACTCATCAGTAACTTAGTTTTGGTCGCAGGTGACCACCCTTGAAGGAGCGAACATGTCCAACGCTGCATTCGACGCCGCCAATCTTCCGTATGCCGACGGCGACTTCTACGCCTTTGAGCAGATGCTGACAGGAAAAGAGCAGGACCGGTTGGCTGAGGTCCGGGAGTTTCTTGCCCGCGAGGTCAAGCCCATCGCCGTGGACTGCTGGAACCGTGGCGAGTTCCCCATGGACCTCATTCCCAAGCTCGGTGAACTGGACCTGGTCAGTCCTGTCCGCCGGCAGGGGTACTCCAACCTTTTCGCCGGCATGCTCCACGCTGAAGTGACCCGGGCGGACGCATCCATTGCCACTTTCATGGGCGTGCACGACGGCCTCTTCACAGGGTCCATCGAGGCCCTTGCCTCCCAGGAGCAGAAGGATGCCTGGCTTCCGGAGATCTACTCGCTGAAGAAAATCGGCGCCTTTGGCCTGACGGAGCCCCTGGGTGGCTCCGATGTTGCCGGCGGCACCCGCACCACAGCCAGGCGCGATGGCGACAACTGGATCCTCAACGGAGCCAAGCGCTGGATCGGCAACGCCACCTTCTCCGACTGGGTAGTCATTTACGCCAAGGACGTTGCGGACAACCAGGTCAAGGCCTTCCTGGTGGACACCACCCTCCCCGGCTACTCTGCCAGCAAGATCGAGAACAAGATCTCCCTGCGTACGGTCCAGAACGCAGACATCGTCCTGGACAATGTGGTGGTTCCGGACTTCTTCAAACTGGCCAACGGCAACAGTTTCCGTGACACCAACAAGGTGCTCAAAGTCACCCGCCTGGCTGTGGCGTGGCAGGCGGTTGGGCTTCAGATGGCAGCTTTTGACGTCGCCCGCAGCTACGCGGTGGAGCGTCAGCAGTTCGGGCGGCCGTTGGCGGCCTTCCAGCTGGTGCAGAACCAGTTGGTCCAAATCCTCGGAAACACCGTGGCATCCATGGGCATGATGGTGCGCCTGGCCCAGCTTGAAGATGCAGGAGTGGCCAAGGATGAGCAGTCGGCGTTGGCGAAGGCCTTTGCAACGGCTCGCATGAGGGAAAGTGTTGCCCTGGGTCGCAGCATCCTGGGCGGCAACGGGATCGTTACGGACTACGGCATGGCCAAGATCTTCTCCGACGCGGAGGCCATTTACTCCTATGAAGGCACGCACGAGATCAACACCCTGGTCACCGGCCGTGCCATCACGGGCGTCTCGGCCATCGTCTAGGCACAGTAGGTAATCAGTACAACGGCAGCAGGACCGACGGGCGCATGTCCTCGACGAAGTCCAGCGGGTTGAGGTAATCGGCTCCTTGGCGAACGCCCCAATGCAGGCAGGCCGCGGCACCGCAATGACCGGGCTCCAGGGTGCCAATGACCTGGCCTTTGCGGACGGCGTCTCCGGGTTTGAGGTCACTGGCCACGGGTTCGAAGCTGCTCTTCAGACCGTCGCCGTGATCGATGGTCAGTACCGGTCTATCAACCACGACGCCGGCAAAGGTCACCACTCCATCCGAAGGCGCGGTGACCTTTCCGCCGTCGGCCGCTGGTCCTAAATCCACGCCGCGGTGACCACTCAGCCATGGTTTGTCCGGCGGGTCGAAGATCCGCAGCACGGCAGGCTTGGGGGAGAGCGGCCGACTCCACCGGGCGCCGGTCGGATCGGGCGTGCCTGGAACTGGCTCGGCCGGAGCAGCAGCGCCAAGTGTGCCTGCCGCAATCGCCAGCGCCGCCAGCAGGGCCATCAAGGACTTCGCAATCGTCATGGATAGAGCCTCCCGCGGTGCCCGCCGGCGATCGATACCGCACTTGCCCTATGTGGACAACCAACCACGGCTGCGGTCAAACCTGTGGGGTGGCTGTAGTACACTTGGTGGAGCAGTTTGCTGTGCCCTCAAGCTGGTTCAGGAGCATGTCTCATTCAGATATGCGAGGGCCCCAGGCTGACTACGCGTATCCAACCCTCCACCAGCGAAGCCCCTTGGCTTCAGGCTGCGGAGGATTGTGCCTCTTGCGGTCCGGCTGAGCTTAGGCTCTGTGCCGGATGAGAAGCGCAATGGATGCCAGGAGCCACGCCCATCCGGGCAAAGGCTAAACAACCGTCAACTATTGGCAGGGTAAGAGCAGCCCCTTGGGCTCTCTCATGAATGACCTGCCGGAAGGAGCGTCGGCATGCCCGTCGTAACTATGCGCCAGCTGCTTGACAGCGGCGTCCACTTTGGACACCAGACCCGTCGTTGGAACCCGAAGATGAAGCGCTTCATCTTCACGGAGCGTAACGGCATCTACATCATTGACCTCCAGCAGTCGCTGTCCTACATCGACCGCGCCTACGAGTTCGTCAAGGCTACTGTCGCCCACGGCGGCACCGTCCTGTTCGTTGGCACCAAGAAGCAGGCTCAGGAAGCAATTGCCGAGCAGGCTACCCGCGTTGGCCAGCCGTACGTCAACCAGCGTTGGTTGGGCGGTATGCTCACCAACTTCCAGACCGTCGCCAAGCGCATCCAGCGCATGAAGGAACTCGAAGAGATCAACTTCGACGACGTCGCAGGCTCGGCTTACACCAAGAAGGAGCTCCTGCTCCTCAAGCGCGAACTCACCAAGCTTGAGTCCAACCTCGGTGGTATCCGCAACCTGACCAAGGCTCCCTCGGTTCTGTGGGTTGTTGACACCAAGAAGGAACACCTTGCTGTTGACGAAGCCAAGAAGCTCAACATCCCCGTTGTCGCCATCCTTGACACCAACTGCGATCCTGACGAAGTTGACTTCCCGATTCCGGGTAACGACGACGCCATCCGCTCCGTCAACCTGCTGACCCGCGTTGTTGCCGACGCCGTAGCTGAGGGCCTCATCGCCCGTAACCAGCGCGCAACGGGCACCACCGAAGCTCCTGAAGAGCCGCTGGCTGAGTGGGAGCGCGAGCTCCTCGAAGGCAGCAAGGCCGAAGAAGCAGCAGCAACCGAGGCTCCGGCAGCTGAGGCTCCCGCAGCTGAAGCTGCAGCCGGCGAAGCCGAAGCAGCCAAGTAAATCTGGACCTTCCCTGATGCCGGAAACGGCATCGGGGGCAACTGACAGGATGGCAGCTCACACGGTGGGCGGCCGTCCTGTCAGTCCGTAAACACACAAATTTCTAGACAGAGGGGTTCACATGGCGAACTACACTGCTGCTGACATCAAGGCCCTGCGCGAGCGCACCGGCGCCGGCATGATGGACGTCAAGAAGGCTCTTGACGAAGCCAACGGTGACGCCGAGAAGGCCATCGAGATCATCCGCATCAAGGGCCTCAAGGGTGCTACCAAGCGCGAAGGCCGTTCCACTGCCGAGGGCCTGGTTGCTGCCAAGGTCAACGGCGGCGTTGGCGTAATGATCGAGGTCAACTGCGAAACCGACTTCGTTGCCAAGGCTGACAAGTTCATCCAGCTGGCCGACAAGGTCCTCAACGTTGCAGTCGAGTCCGGCGCAGCCGACCTCGAGACCCTGCTGGCTACCGAGGTTGACGGCAAGCCGTTGTCCGAGGTTGTTGTCGAAGAGGGCGCTGTCCTCGGCGAAAAGGTTGTTGTCCGCCGTATCTCCCGCGTTGAGGGCACCACGGTTGACGCTTACCTGCACAAGACGTCCAAGGACCTTCCGGCCCAGGTCGGCGTCCTGTTCGCTGTTGACGGTGAAGGCGAAGCCGCTGCCACCGCCGCGCACGACATCGCTGTCCACGTTGCAGCCATGGCTCCGAACTACCTGACCCGCGACGACGTTCCGGCCGAACTGGTCGAGTCCGAGCGACGCATCGCCGAAGAGACCGCCAAGGCTGAAGGCAAGCCCGAAGCTGCTCTTTCGAAGATCGTGGAAGGCCGCGTGACGGGCTTCTACAAGGGTGAAGTTCTGGTTGACCAGGCATTCGCCAAGGACTCCAAGAAGACTGTTGCACAGGTCCTCGAAGAGGCCGGCGTCAAGGCAACTGCAGTAACCCGTTTCCGCGTAGGAAACTAGTAATTCATGAAAAGGGGTGGTCACTTCGGTGGCCGCCCCTTTTTCATGCACCCGTCCGGGTAGTACCTGAGCGGACCCACAGCACGATAATCTAGCCAGAGTCCACCAACGGGAGGCACCATGGAAACCGTCAACACTGCAATCCAGCCCGAGAAGACCCGCCGACGTGTACTTCTGAAACTTTCCGGTGAGGTCATCGGCGGAGGCAAGCTCGGCGTCGATCCTGAAACCGTCAGGGCCATCGCCAAGCAGATCGCGGCAGCTGTCTCCGACGTCGAGGTTGCGATCGTCGTGGGCGGCGGCAACTTCTTCCGCGGCGCAGAACTGTCCCAGAGCGGCATGGACCGCTCCCGCGCCGACTACATGGGAATGCTCGGCACGGTCATGAACTGCCTGGCCCTGCAGGATTTCCTGGAGCAGGCCGGCGTTGAAACCCGGGTCCAGAGCGCCATCACCATGGGCCAGGTCGCCGAGGCCTACATTCCCCGCCGCGCCATCCGGCACATGGAGAAGGGCCGCGTGGTCATCTTCGGTGCAGGCGCCGGACTGCCCTACTTCTCCACTGACACCGTGGCAGCCCAGCGTGCCCTGGAAGTCCACGCGGATGTTGTCCTCATGGCCAAGAGCGGCGTGGATGGCGTGTACACCGCCGATCCCAAGAAGGATCCGGAAGCTGAGAAGCTCGATGTCCTGAGCTACGACGACGCCCTGCGCCGGGACATCCGCGTCATGGACCAAACGGCCATGACCATGTGCAAGGACAACAATCTTTCCATGGTGGTCTTCGGCATGGAAGGCGAGGGCAACGTTACCCGTGCCATCCTGGGCGAAACGCTCGGAACCCTGGTTACTCCCTAGCAAGGGCTAGGATATTTCTAGGACCGTCCGCCTCTCACGGCGGATCTTTACTGTGTACTGCGGCCTGCTTTTGGGCAGCAACTATTTTCTGAGGAGAAACCCGTGATCGAAGAGACCTTGCTCGAAGCCGGCGAGAAGATGGACAAGGCGGTTGAGGTAGCCAAGGACGATTTCGCCACGATCCGTACGGGTCGGGCGAACCCCGGTCTCTACAACAAGGTGATCGTCGAGTACTACGGCACGCCCACGCCGCTCCAGCAGCTGGCGTCCTTCGGTGTTCCTGACGCCCGGACCATCCTCATCACGCCCTACGACAAGACCGCCCTGCGCGACATCGAGAAGGCCTTGAGCGATTCCGAGGTCGGCGCCAACCCCTCGAACGACGGCAACGTCATCCGCGTAACCATCCCGGAGCTCACCAAAGAGCGCCGCAAGGAGTACGTCAAGATCGTCAAGGGCAAGGGTGAAGACGCCAAGGTCTCCATCCGCAGCATCCGCCGCAAGGCAAAGGACACGCTGGACAAGCTGGTCAAGGACGGCGAAGCCGGCGAAGATGAGGGTGCCCGCGCTGAGAAGGAGCTCGACGCCCTGACCAAGCAGCACGTTGACAGCATCGACGAGCTGCTTAAGCGCAAGGAAGCCGAGCTGCTCGAGGTCTGATGAACCAGGCTGAGCCGGCGCCCACTGGACGGGTCCCGACACGCGATACCCCGCACCGCACCAGGCGCGTCCGGACGAACCCCACGCCCAAGGCGGGGCGTAATCTTCCGGCGGCCATCGGCGTCGGGCTTTCCATGCTTTTGGCGGTTTTGGGCGGATTGCTTTTCCTCCCGTTGGGATTCGTCCTGCTCACCACAGCATTTGCGGTGTTGGGGGTATGGGAAGTTTTCCGGGCCCTCGAAGCCCAAGGCACCAGGATGCCGATCATCCCCGTGATGGTCGGCAGCCTGGTGATGCCGGTATCGGCCTATTTTGGCGGCCTTGAAGGCCTGCTGTTCACCATGACGGCCAGTTCCGTTGCCGTCCTGCTGTGGCGGTCCATCGAGAGTGCCGCCGGAGCTCCGAGGAGTGTCTTCGCCGGGGTATTCACTTTGGCGTGGATTCCTTTCCTCATCAGCTTCGCGTCCCTGTCCCTGCACACCAGCAGCGGTCCGACTCCCGTCGGCTTTTGGCCGGACGGGATTCCCGACGGCGCCTGGCAGATCGCTTCCATGCTGTTGTTGGTGGTTTCCAATGACACGTTCGGGTACATCGTGGGGGCCTCGTTCGGGAAGCACCCGATGGCTCCAAAGATCAGCCCCAAGAAGTCCTGGGAGGGTTTCGCCGGATCAGTGGGCGGTGCCATGCTGATTGGGGTCCTGGCATGCATTTTCATCCTCGATAAGCCTTGGTGGGTGGGCTTGGTGCTGGCTATTGGCATGGTGGCGGCAGCTACCGCCGGTGATCTCGCCGAGTCCATGGTCAAACGGGAACTGGGTGTCAAGGACATGAGCAGCATCCTCCCCGGCCATGGTGGTGTGATGGACCGCTTGGACTCCATTGTGTTCGCGGCCCCTGTAGCCTATGTTCTGTTCGCGCTGCTCAGCGGCGTCTGAGAATCAACGAAGGAAAATTTGTGTCCGTGGATATTCGACGCCAGATCCCCGCAACGTTCGACCGCGTGGAGCGCAGCAAGTACGGCTATAACGCCAAGCAAGTGGACGAATTCCTCCAGCGTGCAAGGACATCGTTCGAAAACCCGGTAGGTGCCGCTGACCAGGTGGCCAGCGTTGACGTGCGGGACGTGGCTTTCGATCCCGTGAAGGGTGGGTACGACGCACACAGCGTAGACGCCGCCCTGGACCGGCTCGAGGATGCATTTGCCCGCCGTGAGCGCGATGACTTGATCAGCCGCGAGGGCGAGGAAGCCTGGCTGCGCCAGATCGGCAAGCTCTCCGGCATCCTGCGTGGACGCCTTCACCGGCCCGACGGCGAGCGGTTCCGCCGTCCGTCCAGCAAGCGGGCACGCAGTTACAACATCCAGGACGTCGATGCCCTGTGTGCGGAACTGGTGGGTTACCTTGAGCACGACCAAGTCCTGAGCGTTGACACGGTGCGCCGCGCCGTTTTCCGGGCTGCCAAGGGCAATGAAGGTTACGAAGAAGCCCAGGTGGACGCATTCCTCGCACGTGCCGTCGAGCTCATGGCGGCCATCGACTAGTCCGCACCCCCGGGGCGCAGGGCTAGCGCGTGGGCGAAACTGGTGGGTTGTTTTGCCAGACTTCCAGGTAGCGTCTGTGGCCCCGGACCAGGGACGTGGCGAAGAACGCCAGCGCGACCACAACGGCCACAGGAACTGCCGCGGCTGTGGGGAGCCCGGCTGCCAGGAGTGCCGATCCCAGCAGCAGGGCGATCAAGGCCGAATTCACGAACCCCATGAAGACCATGCTGCTGCCGGCCACTTGGCTGAAGTCCTTCCTGTTGCCCAGGAAGTAGTACGTCTTTTTGGCGCCGGCCTCGTCATCGTGCGCCCCGGCCATGAGGTAAGGCCCTATGCCGGGATCCATATCGACGTAGGCGGCCCGCAGGCGGTTCATCGCCAGGACATACATCAAGTCCTCCATGCCAACGCTCATGACGCGCACGTGCGTCAGCAGGCCCACCACCAGGTCAATACTGAGCACTGTCAGTGCGAACGCCCTGAACGCATCGGAAAACTGGGTGGCGTTACCCACCAGCGCCACGCTCAAAAGGCTTGCGGACGTGAAGGTCAGGAACATGCTGATCCTGGTGAGGACCTCCCCTTGGGTGGTGCTGCGCGAGGCGAGCAGGCTCCAGTGTTCGGTGGCCAGCAATTGTGCCCGGACGCTGGGGGATGGTTCCGGTGTTGGTGCCGGCGGTTCCGGACCGGCGGCACCTGGTTCCTCGGACATGGCGTCATTGTCCACCCTGAGGGGGCGCCGGACAACGCCTTGCCGCAGCTATCTCTCCGTAACCACAGGCCGTTCCGGTACGTGCAGTCGTGACATGACACGGTTTACTGACGCTGGCACACGGTTTCTGGTTGTCAGGGAAACGGCCACTGTCACAGCGAAGGCGGCGGGAACGCTCCATGCCGCCGGCTGGGCAAGCCAAGCCGGTGCAGTTCCTGGCCCCATGAGTGTGCCCGCCACCATGGCCCCGCCGCACAGCAGCGCGCCGGTGAGCATTCCGGAGATGGCGCCGGCATCTGTGAGCCCGCGCCACCAGATTCCCAGCAGCAGTACCGGGCAGATGGTGGAGGCCGTGAAGGCAAAGACCAGGCCCACGCTCCCGGCAAGGGCCAGGGAGTCGGTCATGAAGGCAAAACCCAAAGGCACGACGGCGGCCAGCACCGCTGCGAGGCGGAAGCCCTTGACGCTCCCACCGAACAGGTCCTGGCTGATGACCCCGGACAGCGAAACCACCAGCCCGGACGTGGTGGAGAGGAAGGCGGCGAAGGCTCCAGCGACTACAAGGGCGGAGAGCAGGTCTCCTGCAACGCCGCCTATGAGCTTCCCCGGGAGCAGCAGGACCAAGGCATCCGCCTGCCCGGACTGGGCAAGTTCGGGTGCGAACATCCGTCCGAGGGCACCGGATACCGTGGGAAACAGGTAGAAGACGGAGAGCAGGCCCAGCACAATGAGGGTTGTGCGGCGGGCCGATTGCCCGTCCGGGTTGGTGTAGAACCGCACCAGGACGTGGGGCAGGCCCAAGGTTCCAAAGAGCAAAGCCACCAACAGGGAAATGTGTTGGTACACGCCGGCGGATGCCTGGCCGGTGGGATTGACCGGCAGGGGAGCCTGGGGAGTTGTGCCGTTCCCGGCCAGCACCAGCAGCACAAAGACCACCGGCACTGCCAGGGCGGTCAGTTTGAGCCAGTATTGGAATGCCTGGACAAAGGTAATGGAGCGCATGCCACCTGCCACCACCGTCAGGCACACCACCACCACAACCGCCGTCGAACCTACCCACGACGGCAGGCCGGTGGTGATGCGGATGGTGAGCGCCGCCCCGTGGAGTTGCGGGACGATGTAAAGCCAGCCGACGGCGACCACCACCAGGCTGGTGACGCGGCGGACCAGTCTGGAATCCAAACGGGCTTCGGTGAAATCAGGGATGGTGTAGGCGCCTGAGCGACGCAGGGGAGCGGCGACGAAGAGCAGCAGCATCAAGTAGCCTGCGGTGTACCCCACGGGGAACCAGAGGGCGTCTGTTCCCGAGAGCAGGATCAGCCCGGCGACGCCAAGGAAGCTGGCGGCAGAGAGGTACTCGCCGCCGATTGCCGAAGCATTCCACCAGGGTGGGACCGTCCTCGAGGCCACATAGAAGTCTCCGGTTGTCCGTGAAATCCGCAGGCCGTAAAAGCCGATGACGGCTGTGGAGAGTGAGACGGCGAGGAAGGCGATCAGCGCAACAGCCGGATTCACTTGTCCTCCACAAGATCCCGGTACCGCGCTTCATTCCGGGCTGCCGCACGGTTGTAGAGCCAGGCACTGAGGCCAATTACCGGGTAGATGCCGAGGCCAAGTACCAGCCAGTCCAGTGGAATCCCCAGGACCCGTGTTTCAGCTACGCCGGGCCCGTACACGAGGAAAAGAGCGACCACCACGAGGATGATCAGAAAGCCACAGGCCACTACCAGTGCCAGGCGCAGTTGGGAGCGGATCAGGGAACGGATGAAGATCCTGCCGGCGTCGGAGTCTTCTGCGACCTCGCGGGGGTACGGCGGCCGGCCGGGAGCCGCAGTGGCCGACCGGTGGGGTGCTGTGACACGGACCCGCGTCATCCTTGCGGCCGGATGCGTGTGGAGTGCAGTTTGTCCCTGACGGAAGGCAGATGGCGCCGGCTGATGGGCAACTCAGCTCCCGCCACCGCCACGCTGGGTCCGGTGGCCGACAACCTAAGGTGCTCCACATGCTTCAGGGCAATCAGGTACGAGCGGTGGATCCGGATGAATCCGGCCTCAGCCCATTTCTGTTCGAGGTCGCTCAAGGGGACCCGGATGAGGTAACTGGCCTCGGCCGTGTGCAACCTGGCGTAGTCTCCCTGGGCCTGAACGTAGGTGACATCATCCCGGCGGATCATGCGGGTGGTGCTGCCCAGATCCACCGTGATCATCTCCGGCGCGGGGGTTCCATCCTTGATGAGGTCGCTGATCCGGTCCACGGAGCGCGAAAGGCGTTCGGCGCGAAGGGGTTTGAGGAGGTAGTCGATCGCAGCGAGGTCGAAGGCTTCCAAGGCACAGTCTTCGTCAGCAGTGACAAAAACGACGGCGGGTGGATTGTTGCTGCGCGAAATCGCCCGGGCGATGTCCAAGCCTGAGAGGGCCGGCATGTGGATGTCGAGGAACACCGCGTCCACGGCCTCCGTTTCCAGGGTCCGCAGCGCTTCTGCACCCGAGGACGCCCGGTGGATGGCGCCAATCCTTTCATCCCGTCCCAGCAGGAAGGCCAGCTCCTCCACGGCGGGCAGTTCGTCATCAGCGACGAGCACGTTGATCATCCTTAAAGACTAACCTTCACCTCAAGCGTCATGCCCGGGTTGGGATTTGGGTACCCGCATGGTGATCAGGGTCCCTTCACCTGGCGCGGTGTCGATGACCAGTCCGTGTTCATCCCCGTAGACCTGGCGCAAGCGTGCATCCACGTTGCGCAGTCCCACGTGGATGCCATCGGTATGCCCGGCCAGCACCGAGCGCAGATGCTCCGGGTCCATGCCCACGCCGTCGTCCTCGATGGTCACTTCGGCGAACGCGCCGGCATCGTTGGCGCAGATGGTGATGTGGCCGGGGCCGTCCCTGGCTTCCAGGCCATGGCGGACCGCGTTTTCCACCAGTGGTTGCAGGCTGAGGAAGGGGATGACCGTGCTGAGGACCTCCGGGGCGATCCTAAGGCTCACTTGGACACGCTCACCAAAGCGTGCCCGTTCCAGCAAAAGATAGCGGTCAATGCAGCGAAGTTCCTCGGCCACTGTGGTGAAGTCGCCGTGGCGCCGGAAGGAGTACCGGGTGAAGTCCGCGAACTCCACCACGAGCTCCCTGGCCCTGGCAGGATCGGTGTTGATGAAGGAAGCAATGGCGTTGAGGGAGTTATAGATGAAATGAGGGCTGATTTGAGCACGCAGAGCCCTGACCTCAGCCTCCATCAGCAACGTCCGTGAGGCTTCAAGCTCCGTGAGTTCCAGCTGGGCGGCAATCCAGTCCGCAACCTCGCTGGTGGCCCTCACCAGCCCGGCCCCTGCTGCCGGGGCCAGGGCCGCCACCGAACCGACCACCTTGGAACCGGAACGGATGGGAGCAATCACCACGCTGAAATCATGGGTCCCGTGCTCCGGCTTTCCGGTAGAACGGCGCCCGCCGTGTGGCACCACCACGGTTCGTCCGGTGGTGAGTACTTCGGTAGCAAGACGCATCAGCGACGACCTGAGTTCTTCTGCGGTGCCGTCCCAGGCCAGCACTGAATCTGTGTCCGTGATGGCCAGGGCATCGCAGCCCAGAAGGACCCGAAGCTGCCTGCTGGCTTTGGCCGCCCCCGCAGGTTGCAGGCCACCCCTCAGGTGCTGGCCGGCACGGGAGGCTGCATGCAACGTGTTGTAGGTGGCGCGCTCGGCGTCGGTGCCAAGGTCCCGGAAGGAACGCATCACCTTGTAGCCAACACCAACCACGACGGCGACAGCCAGCACGATCACAGCGATCGCGGCGGCGGTGAGGAGCGGTGAATCGGGCATAAGGCCAGCGTAGCCGGACCGATCCCGCATCTTTTCCAAGCACCGGAAATACCGTTCGTCGAACCTCGGGCCACCGTTTGGCGCAGCACCGCGACCGCTGGGCGACGGCTGCGGGCGCGGCTCTGGAACCCGCACCCCGACGCGTTCGATAGTGATTGCAGTCACATTGGCGAGGCGTGTGGAGTCGATGTGGACACATCACAATCAGGAGGAACCATGGGTAATGAGGCCCAACCCCAGGACGCAACGGCGTCCGTGGACTTCCAGGAAGTCCAACAGACGGAACGGTTCAAGACACTGCGCAAACGACACCGCAGTTTCGTCTTTCCCATGGCAGTGGTATTCCTGCTGTGGTATTTCGCGTATGTCCTTTTGGCTGACTACGCGGTGGGCTTCATGTCCATCAAGGTCTGGGGCAATATCAACGTCGGCCTGCTTCTCGGGCTGCTGCAATTCGTCACCACCTTCGGCATCACGGCCTGGTACGTGAGCTACTCCAACCGGAAGCTTGACCCCATCGCTGCAGAAATCCGCAACGAGATCGAGGGCCACGAATTTGATAAGGACGGCAATGTGATCAACGGGGCAGCCAAATGAACACCATGGTCCCGGCAGCAGTGAACGTAGCAGCGTTGAAGGACACCACCCTGCTCAACATGGGCATTTTTGCCCTCTTCGTGGCGGTCACCATGGTGATCGTCTTCCGGGCCAGCCGGAACAACAAGACCGCAGCGGACTACTACGCAGCCGGGCGGTCATTCACTGGCTCCCAGAACGGTACGGCCATCGCAGGCGACTACCTGTCCGCGGCTTCGTTCCTCGGCATCACCGGTGCCATCGCCATCAATGGATATGACGGTTTCCTCTACTCCATCGGCTTCCTGGTCGCCTGGCTGGTGGCCTTGCTCCTGGTGGCGGAACTGCTCCGCAACACCGGCAAGTTCACCATGGCCGACGTCCTGTCCTTCCGGTTGCGCCAACGCCCCGTTCGGATTGCCGCGGCCCTCTCCACCCTGGCCGTCTGCTTCTTCTACCTCCTCGCCCAGATGGCGGGTGCAGGCAGCTTGATTTCGCTCCTGCTGGGCATCAGCGACTGGGGCGGGCAAGCCTTGGTGATCATCGTCGTCGGTGCACTCATGATCATGTACGTACTGATCGGCGGCATGAAAGGCACCACCTGGGTGCAGATCATCAAAGCCATCCTGCTGATCGCCGGTGCTGCCGTGATGACCGCCATGGTGCTGGCCATTTACGGCTTCAACCTCTCCAGCCTGCTGGGTTCGGCCGCTGAGGCTGCCAACAACCCGAACATCCTCAACCCGGGACTGCAGTACGGCAAGACCGAAACGTCCAAACTGGACTTCATGTCCCTCGGACTGGCGCTCGTCCTCGGTACAGCCGCCCTGCCGCACGTCCTGATGCGCTTCTACACCGTTCCCACGGCCAAGGAAGCACGCAAATCCGTTGTCTGGGCGATCTGGTTGATCGGCCTCTTCTACCTCTTTACCCTGGTGCTTGGCTACGGCGCAGCTGCCTTGGTTGGCGCGGAAACCATCAAGTCCGCGCCCGGTGGAGTCAACTCTGCCGCACCCCTGCTGGCCTTCCACCTGGGTGGGCCGCTGCTCCTGGGCTTCATTTCGGCGGTCGCTTTCGCCACCATCCTTGCCGTAGTGGCCGGCTTGACCATCACGGCCGCTGCTTCGTTTGCCCACGATATCTACGCAAACGTCATCGCCAAGGGCAAGGCCGATGCAACCACCGAAGTGAAGGTGGCGCGCCGAACCGTTGTGGTGATCGGCGTCCTCGCGATTCTGGGTGGCATCTTTGCCAATGGCCAGAACGTGGCGTTCCTTGTGGCGCTGGCTTTCGCCGTCGCCGCCTCGGCAAACCTGCCCACGATCGTCTACTCCCTGTTCTGGAAGAAGTTCACCACCCAGGGCGCTGTTTGGAGCATGTACGGCGGCTTGGCTGCGGCCATCCTGCTCATCACGTTCTCGCCCGTGGTTTCCGGTGCCAAGACCTCCATGATCCCCGGAGCGAACTTCGCCCTGTTCCCGCTGAGCAACCCGGGAATAGTGTCCATTCCATTGGCATTCTTCCTGGGGTGGCTCGGAACTGTCCTGGACAAGCGCCGTGAAGATCCGGCCAAGCAGGCGGAGATGGAAGTGCGCTCGCTGACGGGTGTCGGTGCAGAGAAAGCCGTAGACCACTAAGGCCGCGCAGAGATAGACCCGCCACCATAAAAGGCTCCGCCTGCGAACGCGCAGGCGGAGCCTTTTGTGTGCTGGGCTTTCGCCAGGCCGGGCACTTCCCTACTTCTTCAAGCTGAGCCATTCCCTCAGTTGTTCCAGGGGCCAGGTGGTGACGATCCGTTCCTTGGGCACCCCCAGTCTTTCAGCGCGTTCTGCCCCGTACTGCAGGAAATCCAGTTGGCCGGGAGCGTGGGCGTCACTGTCGATGCTGAAGAGGCAGCCTGCGTCCAAGGCCATGGCAATGAGGTTGTCCGGCGGGTCCTGCCGCTCGGGACGGGAATTGATTTCGACCGCGACGCCCCACTCCGCGCACTCCTTGAAAACTTTTGCGGCATCGAATTCGGATTCGGGCCGTGTTCCCCGCGATCCCTGGACCAGGCGCCCGGTGCAATGCCCCAGCACGTTGGTATGGGGATCGCTGATGCCGCCCAGCATCCGCGTTGTCATGGTTTTTTTGTCCGAGCGGAGCTTCGAGTGGACGCTGGCGACCACCACATCCAACTGGGCCAGCATGGGGGGAGCCTGGTCCAGGGTTCCGTCCTCGAGGATATCTACTTCAATTCCTTTCAGGAGGCGGAAACCATCAGAGCTTGCGTTGATCCCATCCACCACGCCGAGCTGCTTTTCAAGCCGTTCCACGCTCAGGCCATTGGCGATGGTCAGATTGGGGGAGTGGTCTGTGAGGGCAAGATACTCACGGCCGAGCGTCCGGGCCGCTGCCACCATTGCTTCGATGGGGGAGCCGCCGTCGGACCAGTTGCTGTGACTGTGGAGATCGCCCCGAAGAGCCGCCCGCAGCATTTCCCCGCCGGATGCCAACGATTCCGTTCCGCGCTCGCGCAGGTCCGCAAGATACTCCGGTACCCGGTCTTCGAGGGCCTGCGTGATGACTTCAGCGCTCCGGTTGCCGACGCCTTTGAGGCTGGTGATCCGCCCGCTGCCTGCAAGCTTCGCCAGTTGTTCGGGCGATAGCTGCCGCACGGCGTCGGCCGCCTTTCGGAAGGCCTGGACCTTGAAGGTGGGGGCTTGGCTGCGTTCGAGCCAAAAGGAGATTTCGTCGAGCGCCTCGATAGGATCCATGGCTCCATGATCCACGAACCGGGCGCACCATCAACAGTGGGCATTGTCGATGGTGCGCCGGTTTGGTCGCGGTCAACTAGTGATGGCGACCCGGGACCAGGGCGGGATTGGAGCCCTGGCCGTTTTCTTCATGTGGGGACTGGCCGTGCTCGCCATGCGGGACGGCGTGTTGTCCTGCCATTGAGGCAGCCAGCCCGGGTGTTGCCACTGAGGCAACAACGACGGCGGCTCCGAACGCGGCTGCCAGAAGCCGCCCGGTCCTTGGCTGGCCGTGGGCGCCGCCGTCGTTGGTCTTATGCTGCCGCCTCAGCCAGCCCGCCCCGGCAAGTGCCATGAGCGTCAGGCCGAGGGCGGCAACGTGGCTCACATCAAGCGAGCGGAGGGCACTGACTTCGGCAACCGTGACTGCAAGGTGCGCCGCGGCAGCAACCGAGAGAACAGGAAACGCCCATCGGGCGAAAACCAGGGCGTTGCGGTGCAATCCCCACAGGGACCAACCCAGGAAGGCCAGGCCCGCGGTGAGGGTTGCGACGCCGCTGATCACGGTTCCCGGTGTCGCTGAGGTGTTTCCCGTCAGATATCCGGCGGCAAGTGAAAGCTCGACCATCCCGGCGGCCATCGCTGCGAAGTACACGAACAGGAGGGTGGCTGCGTTCAGTGTGGGGTGGTTTCTGCGTTCCATGGTCCTTGCCGTCCTATCGCTGCTTGATGAGTCTGTTCAGGCGCTGTCCAGGCGGATCAGGCGTGGGCGGAAGCCACTGCGGCCTTGTCCTGGGACAGGGCAACACCGAGCAGGACCACGGCGCTGGCGAGGTGCAGGACGTTGTCCGCGCCGTTGAGGGCGATGATGTTCAGTGAGGAACCCACCAGGAACAGGCCCAGGATGCCTACCAGGAGGTAGACGCCACCGACAGCGGTGTTGACCGACTTGGACAGCGTGACGCTGTTCATGCCGGAGTACAGAAGGGCGGCGCCAATGGCCAGGTGGATGATGTTGTGGAGGGGGTTCACGGCGAAGATGATCAGGTTGGCGCCCTCGGTGGCGAAGAAGCCGATTCCCGAGGTAACAAAGAATCCGAGCACGCCTACCAGGAGGTAGACAGCTCCGAAGATGGTGGCGATCAGGCGATTGGGCGAAGTACGCATGGTCCGGGCCTTCCGATGATGGCCGGTTGTTCCGGCCGTCCTGCTGAGCCCCGGCTGGGGCTCTCAAGCAGGGATTCGGACCATATGCGCAGGTGGATGGGTGGTAATGCGGAAATTTCTTTGCTGCAATTACGGGCGAAGACGGATGCTGCTCATTTTGAGGTCGTTGGTGCCCTCGAAGACGTACTGGAGATTTATGGTCTTGCCGTCGCACTGCAAAGTCCCGGAAAGATCGGCCTTGTTGTTGCCGTTGTTGTTGTTCACGTTCACCGAGTTGTAGTTCGGTTTGCATGAGGCATCCAGGTTCAGGCTGGCAATGCCGTCCATGAACGACTCCTTGTCCAGCTCGTCCTTCAGCGGCTGGCTCAGGTAGTTATCGTAGGCCTGCTCTGTCTGGCCGGAGACCACCAGGTTGGTGAATTCGTCAGCCAGGGACCTGGCTTTGGACGTCGCATTGCCCACGAGGTTGACCAGCAGCACAATGCCAACCACGGCCAGGACGATCACACCGCCAACGATGCTAAGGACGATCCACAAAACCTTCCTGCTCTTCTTGGCCGGCGGTTGCCCGAATTGGCCCGGAGGGTACTGCCCGGGCTGGAATTGGCCCTGCGGGTAAGGGTTCTCCGGGTAAGGGTTCTGGCCGGGGGCGTACGCGTTTTGTCCCTGCGGGTAGGGGTTGTTGGCGTCCTGGCCGGGTGCTCCGGGCTGTGGGGCGCCGTAGGTGGGGCCGCCATACGGCGGGTTTCCGGACCCGGGACCGCCAGGTTCAGCAGGCGTGGACGACGGCGGCTGCTGCCACTGCGGCGCGGCGCCGGGCTGTGCCTGGTAACCGGGGCCCGGCGGAACCGGCGGCGGGTTGTTGCCCGGGTAGTGGGGGTTGGGTTGCCCGGGTTCTTGCGGGTTGCTCACGGTAGTGCCCCTTTCAGCAGCCTTCGGCAGGGCCACCACATGGCCGGGGTCCTCTGGCCGGCCCCCGATACGTCCTCTTGCATCCAATCGCATGCGGGTTCTCCGGGCAAGTACCGCCTCGCAGAAAACCGCAGGTGGGTGGGGCTTTTCAGTCCCCGGAGCGCCGTCCCAGCAACGGTTGGACGCGGTAGGGAATCATCTCCCGCATCGCCAGCGCTGTATCGGTCCTTTCCACACCGTCGCAGCCAAGGATTTTTCCGTTGATGCGATACAGGTCCTCTGCGTCCAACGCGACAACGCGCAGCAGCAGATCCGCCGAACCCGTCAGGCCAAAGCCTTCGAGGATCTCCGGAATGTCCGCAAGATCCTGCGCCAGCGAGGCGAGCTTTTGCTGTTGTACGTGGACGGTGATGAATGCAGTCAACGGGTAGCCGAGGGCAGCCGGGTTGATCCTGCGCTCAAAGGACAGAAACGCGTGCTTCTTCTCCAACAAGGCCATGCGGGCCTGCACGGTGTTGCGGGAGAGGCCAAGCTTTTGGGCCAAGGCCACAACTGTCCCGCGGGGGTCCTTTGCCATGGCGGAAAGGAGCCGGGTGTCAGTGCCATCCAAGGGTTGCATAATGCGCAAGATTAGCACGGTCCCAAGGGTCCAAACAGGGCAGGATGCTCAATTTCCCGGAGGGTGGTTGTACCCGATGCGCCTTGTGAGTAGGGTCACAATTAACTCCGGCGAAGGTGCCGGAGGGCCGGTCTGCGGCAGGATCACAAGTCCCGCCAGCGCCGACGAAAACGAGCCGGAAGGTTGCGATCACCTGTGTTGACGGATCAGGCGGGCAAGGGAGTGCACCATGACACTCCGGGCCCAGGACATAGTGCACAAAATCCCTTGAGGACTGGTGGCAATCTGCTCCAGTTGGTGTCCCCGGACGGGGAACGGATCAGCCACCCGGAGTTCGATGTTTGGATCAAGGACGTCGGCGACGAGCAACTGTGTTCCTTGTTTGAGGACATGACAGTAATCCGCCGCATTGACGCCGAGGCGACGGCGCTCCAACGTCAGGGCGAGTTGGCGCTCTGGCCACCGCTCCTTGGCCAGGAAGCGGCCCAGATCGGCTCGAGCCGATCACTCCGAGATGACGACTTTGTCTTCCCGAGCTACCGCGAAAGCGGTGTGGCCTACGTCCGCGGTGCGCACCTGTCCGAGATCGCCCGCGTTTGGCGGGGCAATGCCTCCTACGGGTGGGACCCGCAGCGCATCAAGCTTGCCACGCCCCAGATCATCATCGGGTCCCAAAGCCTGCACGCCACGGGATACGCCATGGGAGTTCAACTCGATGGCGCCAACACGGCTGTACTGGCCTACTTCGGTGATGGCGCCACCAGCGAAGGCGACGTGAACGAGGCCATGGTGTTCGCCGCCAGCTACCAAGCCCCCGTGGTGTTCTTTTGCCAGAACAACCATTGGGCCATCTCCGAACCTGTCCGCATACAGTCACACGTGCAACTGGCTGACAGGCCCACTGGATTCGGCATTCCGAGCATCCGGGTGGACGGCAACGACGTCCTTGCTGTCATGGCGGCCACGCGTGTGGCACTTGACCGTGCACGCAACGGCGGGGGACCGACCTTTATTGAGGCTGTCACTTACCGCATGGGCCCGCACACCACAGCCGATGACCCCACCAGGTACCGTGACCCCATTGAACTCGAAGATTGGGCCGCGAAGGATCCCATCCTCCGGCTGCGCAAGCTCCTTGAAACCAAAGGCCTGCTCACCGAGGACGTCGAAGCCCGCGTCAAGGCCAAGGCTGATGCGGTTGCAGCCGAGCTCCGTTCCAGCTGCATCGGGATGCCCGACCCGCAGCCGTTGGAGGTCTTCAATCACGTCTACAGCACGCCCAATTCCTGGATCGAACGCCAGAAGGACCATTACTCGCGCTATCTGAACAGTTTCAGCCAGCCAAGCGGGTTCAACCAGCCAGTCGAGGAAGGTGCGCTCTGATGTCCAAGCTCACGTTTGCCCGTGCCATCAACGCCGGCCTCCGCAAGTCGCTCGAGAACGATCCCAAAGTTGTCCTCATGGGTGAGGACATCGGCTCCCTCGGCGGCGTCTTCCGCGTCACCGATGGCCTCCAGAAAGACTTCGGAAAACACCGGGTCATTGATTCCCCTTTGGCGGAGTCCGGCATTATCGGCACTGCCGTTGGCCTTGCCTACCGGGGCTACCGTCCCGTGTGCGAGATCCAGTTCGATGGATTCATCTACCCTGCCTTCGACCAAATCGTCAGCCAGGTAGCAAAGATGCATTACCGCACCCAGGGGCGGGTCAAGATGCCCATCACCATCCGCGTGCCCTTTGGCGGCGGCATTGGATCCCCGGAGCACCACTCCGAATCACCGGAGGCCTACTTCACCCACACTTCCGGCCTCCGGGTGGTCGCTGTATCCAATCCCCAGGATGCCTACACCATGATCCAGCAGGCCATAGCTTCGGATGATCCTGTCCTCTACTTCGAACCCAAACGGCGCTATCACGACAAAGGCGACGTCGATGAAACCATCGACCTCTCCACGGCCCTTCCGATGGACAAGGCTGCCGTGGTCAGCGCCGGTTCCGATGTGACGCTGGTGGCGTACGGCCCCTTGGTGAAAACCGCCAAGGATGCCGCGATGGCAGCAGCGGATGAGGGCGTCTCCGTGGAGGTGATCGACCTCCGTTCGCTGGCCCCCGTTGACTACCCTGTAGTGGAAGCCTCCGTCCGGAAGACCGGCCGCTTGGTCATTACCCACGAGGCCGGCCAGTCCGGTGGCCTCGGCGCGGAAATAGCCGCGAGCATCACTGAGCGTTGCTTCCATTACCTGGAGTCTGCTCCCGTCCGCATCACGGGCTTTGATGTGCCCTACCCCTACTCCAAGCTCGAGATGCACCACCTGCCGGATCTGGACCGGATCCTCGACGGCGTCGATCGCGCCTTGGGCCGCCCCAACTCGCTGAGTGGACTGGAAGGATGAACCTCACCATGATCAAGGAATTCAAGCTGCCGGATCTTGGTGAAGGCCTGACGGAATCGGAAATCCTCAGCTGGAAGGTTGCGGTGGGGGACACCGTCACGCTGAACCAGGTCATTGCCGAGGTGGAAACAGCCAAGGCTGTTGTGGAGCTGCCCTCACCCTTCGCCGGAGTGGTGGCCCAACTCCATGAGCAACCCGGCACGGTGGTGGAAGTCGGCAAGCCGATCGTCTCCTTCGAGGTGGACGACGCCGGGTCCTCCAGCGGGGGAGGCGCGGCGGACGCTGCCGGTGGGTCAGCCGGCGGGGCCTCTGTGAAAGGTGCACCGGCCACTGCCGCTGCCGAAGCTGTGGGGAGTCCGGCAAAACGTGAGCCGAACCTGGTGGGCTACGGCGCCGTCGTCGAACATTCAGGCCGGCCCGCTCGGCGTGCCCGCGGCCAGGTCCAGGAAATAAAGCCGCAATCGCCTGCTACCCCGGCGATTTCGGGGCCGGCAGCCTCGCCCCAGGCAGAAGCCGCAGTCTCCGAGCGTCCCCGATCCACCCCGCCGGTCCGAAAGCTTGCCCGCGATCTCGGAATCGAACTTGAACGCATCTCCGGTACCGGACCGGGTGGGCTCATCACCCGCGATGACGTCCTGGATTTCTCCGGAGCTTCGTCGGCTGCCGCGCAAGCTCAAGTTCCCCCTGCCGAAGGCGGGCGCGAAACCCGGACACCGATCAAGGGGGTCCGGAAGTTCACGGCCGCGGCCATGGTCCAAAGCGCTTTCACTGCGCCCCACGTGACAGAGTTCCTGACCGTTGACGTCACCGCAACCATGGAGTTGTTGGCCAAGCTCAAGGGCAACAGGTCTTTCGAAGGCTTCAAGTTGACTCCGCTGACCATCGCCGCCAAAGCTGTCCTCGTGGCGTTGCGGAACAACCCCACGCTGAATTCGCGCTGGGACGAGGCCAGCCACGAGATCGTCCAGTTCAACTACGTCAACCTGGGCATCGCCGCAGCAACGCCGCGAGGCCTGACGGTTCCGAACATCAAGGATGCGGACAGGATGTCGTTGCGGGAGCTTTCCACAGCGCTGACGGAACTGACTGATACCGCCCGTGCGGGCAAGACCTCCCCGGGCGACCTGTCCGGCGGGACCATCTCGATCACCAACATCGGCGTGTTTGGCATCGACGCCGGGACTCCCATCCTGAACCCCGGGGAGGCTGCCATTGTTGCCCTGGGCGCGGTAAGGAAGGCGCCCTGGGTGGTCAATGACGAACTCGCCGTCCGCCAGGTCATGTCCCTCAGCCTGTCCTTCGACCACCGCTTGGTGGACGGTGAACAGGGATCACGGTTCCTTGCGGACCTTGGCGCCATTCTGGCCGACCCCGCCATGGTCATGACCATGATCTAGCGGTACCGAAGCTGCGCCGGCCCATCCCTTTACGAGTGCTTGCAGGAAACTGCAGTTAAGGGATGGGTCGTCGCGCGTCAGTCCTCGGTGGGAGTAGTGCGGTTGGAATGGACTGCCCGCCAGCTGTGCTCTGGTTCGAAGCCCAGGAGCCTGCGGGCTTTGTCGATCGACAACATGGTTTCGTGCTCGCCCAGTTCCTTGAGGATCTCGACGCCGGGAAAGACTTCCGCCGCCAACTCCGCGCTGCTGCGACTCATCACGGTGTCGGCTGCGGCGATGATGAAAGCCTCGAACCCCGGTTCGGCATGTTCCAGGGCCCTGACCACTGCCAGTGCGCCATCCCGGGCGTCGATGTAGCCCCACAGATTCCATTTACGCAGTGTTGCCTCGGAGTCGAAGGACGGGAAGGCATCGTAGTCCTCGGGGTCCATGACGTTGGAGAACCGCAGCGCCGTGATGCTTAGTTCCGGATCCCACCGAGTGAGCTGGATGGCCATCTGCTCCTCAAGATGCTTCACCAGCGAGTAAGTGCTCTCCGGCCGTGCCGCATACTCTTCATCCACGGGAATGTACGGAGGGGCGATGTCGAAGGGGAGTCCAAGCACTGTTTCGCTGGAGGCATACACCACCTTCTTGATGCCCGCCCGCCGTGCAGCCTGGAACACGTTGTAGGTAGAGACCATGTTGTTCTCGAAGATCGCGGCGTCGGGAGCCAGTCCCGGTGCGGGGACGGCGGCCAGGTGAACAATGGCATCCAGGCCGTCGTGTTGATCGTCCAAGCCCAGGACTACATCAAGGACCTGCCCATAATTGCGGAGATCCACTGCGACGTATCCCTTGCCGCGGGTTCCGGTGCGGTCCAAGTTCAGTACCTGGTGGCCATCCTGCGTGAGCCGGCGGACCACGCTCCTGCCCAGTTTTCCGCTTCCGCCGGTGACGGCAATCCTCATGGGTTTCTCCTTTGCATCGGTGGTCCATGGACCCTGCTGCGTCGAATGCGGTCGGTTGCTTCTCTGCGTCGATTCGCCAGGGCTTCGAATTTCAGCCTAGGGGAGCCGCGGCAGAAAACATCCTCCCAAGCTGGCCCTGGCAGTCCTAGGCATGCCGAAGCCAACCAAGGGGACAAAATATCCGGTGAAGGGCGCCATTAGGAAAAATATATAGACCGGTCTATTATTTTTCCATGGCATCAAAAGGAAACCTCACCAAAGCGCGGCTCGCGGAGTCAATGCTCGAACTCATCCAGACCAACGGCTACAGCGGAACAGGGCTTAATGCCGTGATCGAACATGCCGCGGCCCCGAAGGGATCGATCTATTTCCACTTCCCCGACGGGAAGGAGGGACTTGGCGTCGCGGCGGTCGAACTCGCCGCAAAGCAGTTCGAGACGCTGATAACTGAAGCGGCAGTGTCGGCAGGCAGTGCCGCCGGGGCCGCCCGGGCTGCCATCGAGGCGCTGGCTTCCCTTGTCAGCGGAAGCAACTTCCGGCTGGGTTGCCCGGTCTCTGTAGTCACTTTGGAGATGGGTGCGGAGAACGAGCGGCTGAGGGGGGCTTGCGCGGCTGCCTTCGAATCCTGGATTGCCCCCACGTCCGCGCTCCTGGAGGCCAATGGTATTGACGCCGCCGAAGCCCGGTCCCTGGCAACCGTTGTTGTGTCGATGATCGAAGGGGCGGTGATCCTCTCCCGTGCCATGCAGAGCACCCAGCCCTTGCTTTCGGCCGCAGACGTCGTCGCAGAACTCATTGATCAGCGCTGCAAAGCCACCGGGGGAGCGCGATGACCTCGAATGAAAAGCCCCGCCATGCCTTGGTCTTCGGCGCCTCGGGTATGGTCGGCCGGCACCTTGTCCTTACCCTTGCCGAAGCCGGCGCGCACGTCACGGCAGCAGTGCGAACCGCCGCCTCCGGAGCACGTGTCCAGCGCTGGGCAAGGGAGCATGGCCTCGCGCAGGGCATCAGCACGGCGATCGTCGACTTCGATTCCGCCGGGATCATCGTCGGTGACCCAGCGGCATTCGAATTGGTCACCGAAATCCACAACTGCGCCGGATCGTACCGGTTTGGGATGACTGCCGGGGAGGCGCGCCAAGCGAACGTTGGCATCGTCGAGAAGCTGATCGACTTCGCCGCGGAACTGCCCAATCTTCGGCGCGTGGTCCATGTGTCGGGCTACCGGGTTGGCGGACAGGACCCGGCGACCGTGCCATGGTCCGATGACCATCGCGACGCGTTGTACAAGGAACTTGGCGCGTACGAGGCATCAAAGGTCGAATCCGACGCCATTTTCCAGGCCAGGGCCCTTGAACGCGGAGTGCCCTGGACCCTGGTCAATCCATCCAGCGTGATCGGTGACAGCGTGACCGGTGAGTCCGATCAGCTCATCGGGCTGGCATCCACCATTGAGCAAATCCACAACGGCACCGTTGCCGCATTGCCGGGAAACCAACGGACATTCCTTCCGGTGGTCACTGTCGACTACCTGGCGGCCTTCATGACGGCCGCAGCTGTAGATCCCACCGCTGCCGGCAAGTCATATTGGATTCTCGACGACGCCACCCCGCCACTGGCAGACCTGCTCACCCATGTGGGCGAACATCTTGGCGCGAAGGTCCCGCGGGTCAGGATGCCGGTCAGTGTGATCAAGCGGCTCCCGCAGCGGATCACCAAGGCCGATCCCGAGACGCTCACGTTCATGTCCGAGGACCGCTATCCCACCGGATCCGCCATCGAACTGGCAGGCAAGCATGGAATCCGCATGCCAGACGTGCTGGTCGCCTTGGAGCGCTGGGCCGACTACCTGGCTGCGCATCGGTTTGGCACCGTCTCAGGTGCTGGCCGTCGTTTCGTCAACGTTGGTGGCCTGAGGACCTTCGAACTGGGCGCGGCCAGCTCCAGCAGGGTTGTCTTTCCCGGCTTGCCGGTCAATGCAGACACATGGGCCGACGTCGCATCCGGGATCGGCGCACGCGTTCTCGACCTGCCCGGGCTCGGCCTCAGCGGTGGATCGGGCATTCAGGACTGGGAGCAGTGGCTGCCCGCTGTCCTGGGTGGCGAACCCGCCGACCTCATCGGCCACTCCATCGGAGCGGCTGCGGCAGTGGTGGCTGCTGATCGGTTCCCCGGGCAGGTCAAGTCCCTCACACTGATCGCACCATTCTTCCTCCAGCCCCGAAAGGGCGCATTGGCCAGGGTGCAACCTCTCGCGCGCACCTACCTCCGGCACACCGGCTCCACCCGACTCTCGCATCAGCTAACAGGATCGGGCGGGTACGCCACAGCCCTTGAGTCCAGCGTCAGCGACCTCAAACGAAGCCGCGGCAGGAGGGTGGCTGAGCACCTCGCCCATGCCGGGTCCAAGCATTGGCGCGCCGAACTCCAGGACGCGCTGTGGCGATTCAGCGGCAGTGTCCGCATCATCACGGGAAGCGATGACCCCATCGCCCCGGAGATGGTTGAGCGCCTTGAATCACTTCCGCAGGTCCAGCTGATCCGGGTACCGGGTGCAGGGCACCATCCGCAACTGACCCATGGCGGGGATCTCATCGCCCTCCTCCAGGGTGCACTCACGTTTGGGGTCCACTCGCATCAGGGGTTCCATCGCACCGCCAAGGCGGCCGGTCCGGCTGCGTCATGAGGTGACTCAGCGGTTGGACGAGCAGGTAATTACGCCGGCACGAGGGCAGCCAGGGCCATCTGTTCGAGGATGGGCCTGGCTGACTTCACGGCAATTTTCCTCCCGTGGTGGCGCACCGAGTGGGGTGTGGAGTTGATAAGGCCGAAGGCTGCATGAGCCCGGACCCGAAGGCCGGGGACATCGGCGTCGGTGTGGAGGCGGGCAAGGACGTCTACCCACGTTTCGACGTAACTGCGCTGGAGCGACCTGACTTCGGCCTGGTCGGTGTCACTGAGGCTTCCGAAGTCCCGGTCCTGAACGCGGATGACGTCAGGGTTGCTGAGCGCGAAGTCGACCTGGAATTGGATCAATCCCTTCAGCGCGGACAGGGGGTCCTCCGCTTCGGATACCACCTTTGACCCGCCGTCCAACAGGTCCCGGCTGACGCTGAGCAGCAGCTCTCCGAGGACCGCCTGCTTGCCTGGAAAGTGCCGGTAGACGGCGGGTCCGCTGACTCCCGCTGCTGCGCCAAGATCTTCAAGGGACACGCGGGTAAAACCGTTCTCCGCAAAGAGTCCGGCGGCCGCGGACAACAGGGCCAGTCGCCGGAGCTCCTTGGCCTGCCCCCGCTGCGTTGCAGCGGCACGGGTGCCGTTGTTGCTTGCTTCCGGACCTCCGGTCACTTTTCCTCCTAAGTGCCAGTGCCGGACCCAACCCCTGCTGGTTCGGCTGTGCTGGACATCACAGTTAATAAAGACTAACCTAAATTTCAGTTACGTGGCACTAACCGAAATGGCCTGCGGCCGGGAATGGAACAGGGGTCGATGGAGACAATTTCCAAGCTGGCGGGAACGGCCGGTGGCACCTTTGAAGCCAATCAAGCGGCACAGCGTGCCCTGGTGGCAGAACTCAAGGAACGCCTGGCGACCACGGCCCTCGGCGGCCCGGCCGCGTCACGAGAGCGGCACATCGCCCGCGGCAAACTGCTGCCGCGTGAACGCATCGACTACCTGCTCGATGACGGCAGCCCATTCCTGGAGATCGCACCCTTGGCTGCGAATGGAATGTACAACGACGATTCACCAGGTGCCGGGGTGATCGCGGGTATCGGGCTGGTTCACGGCAGGCATGTCCTGGTGATCTCCAATGACGCCACCGTCAAGGGCGGCACCTACTATCCCATGACGGTGAAAAAGCATCTCCGGGCCCAGGAGATCGCCTTGGAAAACAAGCTGCCCTGCATCTACCTCGTAGATTCCGGTGGAGCATTCCTTCCCAAGCAGGACGAGGTTTTCCCGGACAAAGAGCACTTTGGCCGGATCTTCTACAACCAGGCCAAAATGTCAGCGGCCAAAATCCCGCAGATCGCCTCTGTCATGGGATCGTGCACGGCAGGTGGCGCCTACGTACCTGCCATGAGCGATGAGACCATCATCGTTCGGAACCAGGGCACCATCTTCCTCGGCGGACCTCCCTTGGTGAAAGCGGCCATTGGCGAGATCGTCACCGCGGAGGAACTGGGCGGCGGGGACGTCCATTCAAGGATTTCCGGGGTTACCGACCACTTGGCCGAGAACGACCAGCACGCTCTGGAGATCGTTCGGGACATTGTTGCAACCTTGCCGAAGCCGGCGCAGCCGGCCTGGGACGTGTCCGACGTCGTCCTGCCGCCCGTCGTCGATCCTTCAGGAATCTACGGTGTGGTTCCCGTGGACGTGAACGCACAGTACGACGTCCGCGAAGTCATTGCCAGGCTCGTGGATGGCTCGGAGTTCCATGAGTTCAAGAAGAACTACGGCACCACCCTGGTCACCGGATTCGCGCACCTGCACGGCCATCCGGTGGGGATCGTTGCCAACAACGGGGTCCTCTTCAGCGAGTCTTCCTTGAAGGGAGCCCACTTCATCGAGCTCTGCGACCAGCGTGGCATTCCCCTGGTCTTCCTGCAGAACCTCTCCGGCTTCATGGTCGGCAAAGACTACGAACAGGGCGGCATCGCCAAGAACGGGGCCAAGATGGTCACCGCGGTGGCCACAGCCCGGGTACCCAAACTGACAGTGGTCATCGGCGGTTCCTTCGGCGCGGGCAACTACTCCATGTGCGGACGCGCGTATTCGCCGCGGTTCCTCTGGATGTGGCCGGCCGCAAGGATCTCCGTAATGGGCGGAAACCAGGCCTCCAGTGTCCTCGCAACCGTCAAACGGGATCAGTACGAGGCGGCCGGCCAGGAATGGTCTGCCGAGGATGAGGAAGCCTTCAAAGCGCCCATCAAGCAACAGTACGAGGACCAAGGAAGTCCGTATTACTCCACCGCCCGGTTGTGGGACGACGGCATCATCGATCCCGCTGACACCCGGCGGATTCTGGGAATGGCCTTGGATGTCCTCTCCCGCCAGCAACTGCCCGAGACCGCCTTCGGCCTCTTCAGGATGTGACCATGACCCTGCCAACAACAACTACAGCCCCCGCACCATCCGGCCCGGAAGTCGAACCCCGTAGTTTCAGCGCCGTCCTCGTTGCCAACCGAGGTGAAATCGCGTGTCGTGTCATCCGCACCCTGAAGGCGATGGGCATTCGATCCGTCGCTGTGTACTCGGACGCCGACAAAGACGCCGAGCACGTCGCTTTGGCCGACACCGCCGTGGCAATCGGAGGAACCGCACCTGCGGAAAGCTACCTGAGAATCGATGCCATCATCGAGGCGTGCCGTCGAAGCGGCGCCGAAGCGGTCCACCCCGGTTACGGCTTCCTGTCAGAGAACGTTGAGTTCGCCAAGGCGCTGGAGTCCGCGGGCATCGCGTTCATCGGGCCGGGAATTGGTGCGATCGACGTCATGGGCGACAAAATCCGGTCCAAGAACCACGTCATGGCCTACGGCGTGCCGTGCGTTCCGGGAATAGCCCAGCCCGGCCTGACCGACCAGGAACTGATCGAGGCGGCAGCGGAGGTGGGTTTTCCCCTGCTGATTAAGCCCTCCGCCGGTGGTGGCGGCAAAGGCATGCATGTGGTGGAACGGCCCGAAGACATGGCCTCAACCCTCGTGACGGCCAGGCGCGTGGCTGCATCCGCGTTCGGTGATGACACTCTTTTCCTGGAGCGGCTCATCAGCACGCCCCGGCACATCGAAGTACAGGTCCTGGCCGACAACCACGGCAACGTCATCCACCTCGGCGAGCGCGAGTGCTCCCTCCAGCGACGCCACCAGAAAGTGATCGAAGAAGCCCCGTCCGCCCTGTTCGAATCGCTGCCGAACGGCGCGGAGCAGCGGGCCCGCATTGGTGAGGCAGCCTGCAACGCGGCGCGGTCCGTCAACTACAGCGGCGCCGGAACCGTCGAGTTCCTGGTCTCGGACCAACACCCTGACGAGTTCTTCTTCATGGAGATGAACACCCGGCTCCAGGTGGAGCATCCGGTGACTGAAATGGTCACCGGCATCGACCTCGTGGAATGGCAGGTGAGGATCGCCGCAGGTGAGGTGCTCACCGTGGCGCAGTCCGACGTCGTACTTCATGGCCACGCCGTGGAGGCACGCGTTTACGCGGAAGTGCCCGAGCGGAACTTCATGCCGTCGATGGGGCGGATCGTGGCGCTCGCAGAGCAGGGCGCCGGGGATCCGTCCGTGTCAGGGCAGCAATGGGCGCGCGCGGATGTGCGGATTGATTCGGCCATGCGGGAGAACCTGGAGATCACAGGGGACTACGATCCCATGCTTGCCAAGGTCATCGCTTGGGGCGGGGAACGGGAAGCGGCCCTGGATACCCTGGACGCTGCCCTTGGCCGGTATACCTTGCTGGGTGTTGATACGAATGTTGAATACCTGCGGCTGCTGATCAATGATTCCCAGGTCCGCGCCGGGCAACTGGATACGGGATTGATCGAGCGCCGTCTTCCGTTCATGGAGTTCCGGCACGCAGGTCCCGTAGAGCTGATCGCCGCCGCTCTCACCTTGTGGTTGGAACGGACCGGAGCGACGCTGGCGGGCGACGCGTGGGCAACTCCGGATTCGTGGCGTCTTGGTGCCCGGGCCGCATGGACGGTGACGTTCGGGGTGCCCGGCGGCACCGTCTCCACTGTCTCCATCACTGAAGGGGACGGAACCCTCACGGCAAGGATCGACGGCGGGGTCCCGGTGAGCGTAAAGGTGTCGGACCGAACTGACACTGCGATTGCGTTGGAGTTCGACGACGGTCCGGTCACCTTCGCGGTGGGGACCGCTGGAAGTAATCCCCGCGAAATCCACGTCGGCAGTAACGGCTGGTCGTGCAGGCTCGAGGTCCTGGACCGGGCAGAACGCCTGCGACGGATGCTTGCAGGCATCCAGCGCGAAGAAGGGGCCGCGGATCCGGAAGTACGCTCGCCAATGCCCGGAACGGTGGTGTCCGTGTCGGTGGCAGACGGCCAGAGAGTCGAGGAAGGCCAGGCGCTCCTTGCCGTGGAAGCGATGAAGATGGAACACCAGTTGGTGGCCTCGGTCGCGGGAACCGTTCACCTCACCAGCAAACCCGGCGACCTGGTCAAGGCCGACCAGGTGCTCGCCACCATCCACGCAGCCGACGCCACTGGAGATCACGAGGCCGCCGGCAGGAACCCGGGCAACACCACAGACAAGGAAGACCAGGCATGAGCACGTTTGAACTCAATGAGGAATACCAGGACCTGAGCGACTCCGTCCGCGAGTTCGCCGACGAGGTTGTTGCGCCCGTTTCGGCCAAGCACGACGAAGAACACAGTTTCCCCTACGAGGTTGTGAAGCAGATGGGGGAGATGGGCTTGTTCGGCCTGCCCTTCCCCGAGGAGTTCGGCGGGATGGGCGGCGACTACTTTGCCCTTGCCCTGGCACTGGAGCAACTGGGCCGGGTTGACCAGTCGGTGGCGATCACGCTTGAAGCCGGGGTCTCACTTGGTGCCATGCCCGTGTACCGTTTCGGGACTGACGCCCAGAAGGAGGAATGGCTGCCGCAGTTGGCGTCGGGACGTTCCCTGGCCGGGTTTGGCCTGACCGAACGGGAAGCAGGCTCCGATGCCGGCGGGACAAAGACCAACGCGCACCTGGACAACGGTGACTGGGTGATTAACGGCAACAAGGAGTTCATCACCAACTCCGGCACGGACATCACCTCGCTGGTGACGGTGACCGCAGTGACGGGACACAAGGAGAACCCTGACGGCAGCACCAAGAAGGAAATCTCCACCATCCTGATGCCGACGGACACGCCCGGTTTCAGGGCGGAGAAGCCGTACAACAAGGTGGGCTGGAACGCCTCCGATACGCACCCGCTCACCTTGGACAACGTCCGCGTTCCCGAGGCGAACCTTTTGGGCGAGCGCGGCCGTGGCTATGCCAACTTCCTCTCCATCCTTGACGAGGGCCGTATTGCCATAGCTGCGCTGGCCACCGGGGCAGCCCAGGGTTGCGTGGATCTGTCCGTGAAGTACGCCAAGGAACGCAGCGCGTTCGGGCAGAACATCGGCAAGTACCAGGCCATCCAGTTCAAGATCGCCAGGATGCAGGCCAGGGCCCACACTGCCCGTCTTGCCTACTACGACGCCGCCTCCCGGATGCTGGCAGGCAAGCCGTTCAAGACAGAAGCCGCCATCGCTAAGATGGTCGCAGGCGAGGCAGCCATGGACAACGCACGGGACGCCACCCAGGTGTTCGGCGGCTATGGCTTCATCAACGAATTCACGGTGGCACGCCATTACCGCGACTCCAAGATCCTTGAAATCGGGGAAGGCACCACAGAGGTCCAGTTGATGCTGATCGCCCGCGAGCTGGGTCTGTAACCGTACGGGAAGGATCAAGGATGATTGACAAGGTTGTTGCCAGCGCCGCGGAAGCGGTGAAGGACATCCCGGACGGTGCCTCGTTGGCTGTGGGAGGGTTTGGCCTCTGCGGTATTCCCGTTTCCCTGATTGACGCCCTCCACCGGCAAGGCACCACCGATCTTGAGACGGTCAGCAACAACTGCGGCGTGGACGACTGGGGCCTTGGCATTCTCCTCAAAGACGGCCGCATCCGCCGGACCATCAGCTCGTATGTCGGCGAGAACAAGGAATTTGCCCGGCAATATCTGGCGGGGGAGTTGGAAGTTGTCCTCACCCCGCAGGGCACCCTGGCTGAGAAGCTGCGTGCCGGTGGTGCCGGCATCCCGGCCTTCTACACAAAGGCCGGTGTGGGCACCCAGGTGTCGGAGGGCGGACTTCCACAAAAGTACGACGCCGAAGGCAACGTTGCGCTGGCCTCATCGCCCAAGGAAGTGCGGACCTTCAATGACGCCGACTATGTGCTGGAAGAGTCCCTGACACCTGACTTCGGTTTGGTCCATGCCTGGAAGGGCGACCGGCACGGCAACTTGGTCTTCCACGCAACTGCAATGAACTTCAACCCCCTCTGTGCCATGGCGGCAAAGACCACCATTGCCGAGGTTGAGGAGTTGGTGGAACCCGGCGAGCTTGACCCGGAACACATCCACACGCCGGGCATCTTCGTCCAGCGGGTAGTGGTGGCGAATTCGAGTGAGAAGCGGATAGAGAAGCGGACCGTGGCGCTGGCCTCCAGTGCCGGCGCAGGCCAATCCGCCACAGCCCAGGCAGGAGTGGAACGATGACCGAGAACACTTTCCACGATATTCCGCCCCGCCCCGAAGCCGTCCGGCACGAGTACCGTCGCGCCGACGTCGAGCACCACGAAGCCAAAGGCTGGACCCGCAACGAACTTGCCGCCCGTGTGGCCAGGGAGCTGGCCAACGGGCAATACGTGAACCTGGGTATCGGGATGCCCACGCTGATTCCCAACTACATCCCTGATGGTGTGGAAGTCATTCTCCACTCCGAGAACGGGATCCTGGGAGTTGGCCCCTACCCAGCGGAGGACAGGGTCGATCCGGACCTCATCAACGCCGGCAAGGAAACGGTCACCACGAATCCCGGCGCTGCGTTCTTCGACTCGTCGGCCTCGTTCGGCATGATCCGTGGCGGCCACGTTGACGTCGCAGTACTCGGTGCCATGGAGGTTGCCGCAAACGGAGACCTCGCCAACTGGATGATCCCGGGCAAAATGGTCAAGGGCATGGGCGGCGCGATGGACCTGGTGTTCGGTGCCAAGAAGGTCATTGTCATGATGGAACACGCAGACCGCAGCGGCCGGCCGAAAATTGTCCAGGAGTGCACGCTGCCCCTGACAGGCAAAGGGTGCGTGGACCGGATCATCACGGACCTGGCCGTCATCGACGTCGTCAAGGACCAAGGTGGCCCCCGCCTGGTCCTGCGCGAACTGGCTCCCAACGTCACTCTTGAGGACGTCCTCGCGGCAACCGGAGCGGACTTGTTCGAAGAAGACCAGGAGCTCACTGTATGACGCGGGTCATCGAGCAGCGCGGGCTGTACTTCGACGAGCTCGAAGAAGGTGTGATCTACGCGCATAAGCCCGGACGCACGGTCACCGAGGCAGACAACGTCCTCTTCACCACCATGACCATGAACACCCAGGCGCTGCATTTGGACGCGGCGTGGAGCGCGGGGCAACCTTTCGGGCAGCGGTTGATGAACTCGATGTTCACCCTGTCCACCATGGTGGGCCAGTCCGTGACCCAGTTGACGCAGGGCACCATCATTGCGCAGTTGGGCCTGACGGATGTCACTTTTCCGCACCCGCTCCATCACGGCGATACCCTGTACACGGAAACGGAAATCACGGGAAAACGGTTGTCGTCATCCCGCCCGGGCCAGGGTGTGGTGACCATGCGGCACACCGGTCGAAACCAGGATGGGACCGTAGTTGCGCTGGCAACACGGACCTGCCTCATGTGGACCAAGGAAGCGCACGCAGCCCAGCCTTGAATCCGTTCCCTGCCTTGCCAGAACCCACCAGCCAGGAGCCCGATGCCTTCTCCCGATTCCCCCTCCACGTCAGCGTTCACCATGGGGCCGGCCCTTCTTTTCTGCCCTGCAGACCGGCCGGAGCGTTTCGGCAAGGCCGCTGATCGATCCGATGCCGTCATCCTCGACCTTGAAGATGCAGTAGCGCCGGCGGACAAGCCTGCGGCCCGCCAAGCGATTCTGGAACAGTCCGGTGGCGCGGATCTGGATCCGCGCCGAACCATCGTCCGGGTGAATCCCGTGGGGACGCCCGAGTTCGGCTTGGATCTCGAAGCCCTGGCTGAAACGCCCTACCGCACCATCATGCTCGCCAAAGCAGAGAGCGCGGAGCAATTGCGGGAGCTGGCTGGTTTCGACGTCATCGCCTTGTGCGAAACCGCCGCGGGCATCGTCCACGCCCCGGCCATCGCTGCCGAGCCGAACGTCGTGGGCCTGATGTGGGGCGCAGAGGACTTGCTGGCTTCCCTCGGTGGCCTCTCCAGCAGGAACGACGACGGCGTGTACCGGGCTGTTGCCCTTCACTCCCGGTCCGCTGTACTGCTCGCCGCCAAGGCCGCCGGCAAGGAAGCCATCGACTCCGTGTATGTGAACATCCCGGATCTTGAGGGCCTGTTGGCCGAATCCCACGATGCCGTTGCCAGCGGGTTCGGAGCGAAAGCCTGCATCCATCCCAACCAGGTAGCGGTGGTACGGGAGGCGTATGCGCCAACACCCGAAGCCATTGGCCAGGCCAATGAGCTCCTGGAAGCTGCGGCCGCGGCAGGCACGGGAGTGTTCCAATTCCGGGGCAAGATGATCGATGGGCCCATCCTCAAGCATGCCCAAGCGACCCTTCGCCGGGCCGGGCACCCCGCGAGGTGACAGTTGATGCCCATGTTTCGGCGGCAAAACATGGGCATCAACTGCCACCCCGGCGGGGGTGGTCTGAGCGCTAGGCGCGGACCGGCGTCGCGATGTCCGTCAGTTCAACCACGGGGGGCCGGGAGGCAGTGCTCTTGATCGGTACCGCCTGCCCGCTCTTGGCGGATTCGAGCACAGATTCCATGACTTCCAGTGCGTGGAAGGCCAACTGGCCACCGGCGCGTGGTTCCTGCCCGGCCGGCGTCATGGCGAGGTCGGCGATGCCAAAGCCGCGGCCCGAGTCCACATAACCGGCAGAGGCCGGGAGACTCTCCCATTCCTCCGCGCCCAAAGCGAACAGCTGCACATCGCCGTCGAAATGATTCGGGTCAGGGACGATCAGCGAGCCTGTTTCACCATGGATCTCGATGTTGGGGCTCTTGGTCTTGACGGCATCGAAACTCATGAACAGCGTTGATATGGCGCCGGAGGCATGGACCAGGATGCCTGTGAGGTGCGAGTCGATGTCAACGGGAACCACTTGTCCCTGGCGCGGGCCGGAACCGATGGTGCGTTCCTTGCGGGTATGGCTGGCAGCACCCAGGACTGAAACCACGGGTCCGAGCAGCGTGACCAGCGCAGAGACGTAATAGGGGCCCATGTCCAGCAGGGGACCACCGCCGGGCTGGTAGTAGAAATCGGGGTTCGGGTGCCACCGTTCGTGGCCTGGGGTTGCCATGGTGGCGGTGGCCGAAATTGGTGCCCCAATCAGTCCATCGTCAATTGCCTTTCGGGCTGTCTGGATTCCGGTTCCCAGCACTGTGTCCGGGGCGCAACCTACCGCGAGTCCTGCATCGGCGGCCGCATCCAGCACCTGTTGGGCTTCGGCCGTGGTGGCAGCCAGCGGTTTTTCCCCGTAGACGGACTTTCCCGCTGCGATGGCCCTCAGTGCGATGTCGGCGTGGGCGGCCGGGATAGTGAGGTTCAGGACGAGTTCCACATCTTCAGCAGCCAGGAGCTGGTCTACGGACAGCGCACGGACGCCGTCATAGGATTCCGCTACGGCCTGCGCCCGGGCGAAGTCGAGATCCGCTACCGCTACCAGGTTGATCGAATCCAGGCGGCGGAAGTTTGTCAGGTACTGGGCGATGATGGCACCACAGCCGATGACGCCTACGTTCAGCGGCTTGCCCACAGCATGCCCCTTTCAATGATGGTGCGGACGTTGTTGTCCTGAAGGATTTCCACACGGTGCCCGGGGGTGCAGACGAAGATCCTGCCCTTGCCCCACTGCCGGGTCCAGATGGCCGGCGAGGTGACTTCGCGGTTCCAGGGGTCCCAGTCGCGTACTTTCTGCGTGGTGGTGGCCAGAACGTCGATGTAGTCATCGGAGAGGACCCAGTACTGTTCGGTGACCAGATCGAAGTCTCCAATGCCCTGCGTGATGGGGTGTTCGGAGGCGGCGGGAAGCATGGAAACGGTGTACGGGACATAGTTGTCCGACTGCTCACCGATCCGCTCGTCCGCATGCTTGCCCGGGTGGCAGGCGAACTGGCCACCAATCAGGTGAAGGTAGTCCGAGTTGTTGCGATAGGAATCAGCGATTCCGCCATGCCAGCCGGCCAGGCCGGTACCGTTTTCGACGGCAGTACGCAGTCCCTCGAACTCGTCCTTCTCGATGGTGGTCATGGTCATGCATTGCACGATCAGGTCAACGGTGGCCATGTAGTCAGGGTCGGCGTAGATCTTGGGGGATTCCTCCACCCGGACCTCGTAGCCGTTGGCTTTCAAGTAAGGGATGAACAGCTCCGTGGCTTCCACCGGCTGGTGTCCGTCCCAGCCGCCGCGAACCACCAGCGCTGTCTTGTTGTTGCTTGTCATGGTTTCCTTCGTTTGGGCGTATGTCAGTGAGTCAGTGAGTCAGTGCTTTGGTGCGGTCAGCGCGTTGCAAAAGCGGCATCGAAGGCGGCAGCCGGAGGGCGTATGCCGGCCAACTCCCGGACCATGCGCAGCGCCTGGGGAGCGCCGAGCAGCCGGTCCATGCCGGCGTCCTCCCACTCGATGCTGGTTGGGCCTTCATAACCAATGGCGTTGAGGGTGCGGAAGATCGGCTCCCAGTTCACATCGCCGTGGCCGGCGGTGACGAAGTCCCACCCCCGGCGGGGATCAGCCCAGGGCAAATGCGACCCCAGCCTGCCGTTGCGTCCATTGAGTTGCCGGACGGATTCCTTCACGTGGACGTGGAAGATCTTGTCCGCGAAGTCCTGGAGGAACATCGTGGGGTCAAGGTCCTGCCAGATGAAATGGGAGGGATCGAAGTTGAGGCCAAAGTTTGGCCGGTGGCCCATCGCTTCCAAGGCACGCTTGGTGGTCCAGTAGTCATAGGCGATTTCAGAGGGATGGACTTCCAGGGCGAATCGGACGCCTTCTTCGTCAAACACATCCATGATGGGGTTCCAACGATCCGCGAAGTCCTGGTAGCCGCGCTCGATCATGGCCTCGGATGCGGGCGGGAACATGGCCACGCACTTCCATATGGATGAGCCGGTAAAGCCCGTCACCGTCTTCACCCCAAGCTTTGCCGCAGCACGGGCGGTGGTCTTCATGACTTCGGCGGCCCGTTGCCGGACCCCCTCCGGATCCCCATCGCCCCAGACTGAAGGGCTGAGGATATCCTGGTGGCGTTCATCAATGGGGTCATCACACACCGCTTGGCCGGTGAGGTGGTTGGCGATCGCGTGGACGCTCAGTTGGTGCTTGTCCAGGATGTCCAGCTTTTCCTGCAGGTAGCCCTCATCCTCCACCACACGCTGCGGGTCCAAGTGGTCTCCCCAGCACGCGATCTCCAAACCGTCGAAGCCCCACTCGCCGGCGAGCCGGGCTACTTCCTCAAACGGAAGATCGGCCCACTGGCCAGTGAACAGGGTGATGGGTCGGTTCATGGTTTTTCCTCTCACACGTTCTGCCAGTGGCTGGCGTTCTCTGCGCTCGCCTCTACCGCGGCCAGCACCTTTTGCACCTGCAATGCGTCAGCGAACGACGGCGTGGGCTGCTCGCCTGCGCCGATGGCCGTGACGAGGTCCACCACCTGATGCGTGAAGCCGTGCTCATAGCCCAGGCCGTGGCCGGTGGGCCACCAATTGGCGGTGTAGGGGTGGGATGGTTCGGTGACCATGATCTTCCGGAAGCCTGCATCCGGTTCCAGCGCGGAATCGTAAAACTGCAAGGAGTTCATGTCCTCGAAGTCGAACGCGATCGATCCCTTGGTGCCGTTCAGTTCCAGGCGCATGGCGTTCTTGCGTCCCAGGGCAAAACGGGTTGCTTCGAAGATGCCAATGGGCCCGCTGGTGGTGCTGCCCGGTGAGCCGGCGGCAGCACCGGCGTCGGGCGTGGCCTCGAAACGGGCGGTAAAGAGCGCTGCGTCATCCACCGTGACCGGACCGCGTGGACCATCGGCACCACCATGGCCACCCAGGCCCACGAGGTCACCGCCCACCGGGCGCTCCTTCACGAAGGTTTCCAACAGTGCCGAAACGCCAGTGATGTTCAGCCCGGTGATCCACTGGGCGGCGTCGATGCTGTGCGCGCCGATGTCACCGAGTGACCCGGACCCGGATTTGGACTTATCCAGCCGCCAGGTCAGTGGGGCATCGGCGTCGCTGAGCCAGTCCTGGAGGTATTGGGCCCGGACGTGCCGGATATCGCCCAGCCGGCCGTCCTCCACCATCCGCTTGGCCAACGCCAAAGCAGGGGTGCGCCGGTAGCTGAAGCCGCACATGGAGAACACACCACGCTCGGCCGCAGCCTGGGCGACGAGCGTCATTTTTTCGGCTTCTTCCACCGAATTTGCCAAGGGCTTTTCGCACAGGACGTGCTTACCGGCTTCAAGGGCGGCGATCGCTATTTCGGCGTGGGTGTTCCCGGGGGTGCAGATGTCGATGAGGTCGATGTCATCGCGCTCGATCAGGCGGCGCCAATCGGTCTCAGTGGATGCCCAGCCGTATTTGCCTGCCGCGGCCCGGACAGCGTCACCATTCCGGCCGGCAACGGCTGTCAGTTCCGGAGCGAGGGGAAGATCAAAGAAGCGCGGTGCGGTGCGCCAGGCATGGGAATGGGCGGCGCCCATGAAGGCATAGCCCACCATGCCCACGCGCAGCGGTTGGAGGTCCGTCATCTGAATCCTTTCTGGTTGGTGGAAGCCCGTTTACTTGCTGAAACCAGCAGTCAGGCCGCTGAGCAACTGCCGGCGCGCCACGACGTAGATCACCAGCAAGGGAAGCGTGGCCAGCACCACGGAGGCGAGTACTGCGGGGATGTTGACGCTGAACTCACCCTGGAAGGTCCACAGCGACAACGGCAGGACCCTGGTGTCGGGGCTTTGGGTGAGGATCAGCGGGAACAGAAATCCGTTCCACACGTGCAGTGCGTTGTAGATGCCAACCGTGATGACGGCGGGCTTGGTCATGGGCAGTGCGAGCCGCCACATCATGGCCCAATCGGAACAACCGTCCAGCCGCATCGATTCAAAGAGCTCGTTGGGAACATCGCGCATGAAGTTGGACAGGATGAGCACGGAGACCGGGATCGCAAAGGCAATGGAGGGCAGGATCAGCGCCAGCAGCGTGTCGTACATGTGCGCCTTGGTGATCATCCAATAGATGGGAATGATGGTTGCGTGCAACGGGATCGCAAGACCCAGCAGGAAAACGTTGTTGGTCCAGCCGAGGAACCGTCCTTTGCCGCGGACGATCGCGTAGGCGGCCATGAAGGCGACGAACAGTGCCGGGACCACGCTGCCCACGGTAACGATGAGGCTGTTGGTGAAGTACTTGGCGAAATCGTTCTCCAGGACCAGCTTGTAGTTCTCCAAGGTGGGCTCGGCAGGAGGCAGCATCGGATTGGAAGTGAAGAACCCTGCCTGGTTTTTCAGGCTGGTGATCACTACGTAGTACACCGGTACGATGATGACCGCCAGCCACAGCCAGCCACCCAGCCCGCCCAGGAAGTTTGGCCGCGCGCGGCCAAGCTTTGGAGCCCGACGCCGGTTGGTCCCTTGTTGTGGCATTGTCGCCGGGGGTGTGGGCAATTGTGTTGTGGCAGCCATTACGCACCTTCCAATTGGCTCGCGTTGCGGTTCTTGCCGCCGAGTCGTTGCAGGAACAAAGCCAAGGCCAGTCCGATGACAACGAGGATGACGCCCAGGGCGCTGGCCGCTCCCATGTCGTTGGCCTTGAAGCCGGTCAGGTACATGTGCAGCGGCAGGAGCCTGGTGGAGTAGCCGGGGCCACCGGCGGTCAGCACGAAGATCAGGTCGAAGTACGCCAGGGAACCCACCACCATGAGGGTGGAGGAAGTAATCATGGTGTATTTGAGCTGCGGCAAGGTGATATTGAAGAACTGCTGGACACGGCCGGCACCGTCAATCTGGGCAGCTTCGTACAGGGAAGCGGGAATCTGTCGAACGCCGCCTTGGTAGATCAGGGTGTGGAAGGGCACGAACTGCCAGGCGATCACGAAGACCACTACGAACAGCACCAGGTCCGAGTTGCCCAGCCAATCCTGGGCGAGGAAGGGCAGGCCCAATCCGGGACCGAGTCCGAAGTTCGGATCGAGCAACGCTTTGAAGGCGATGGCCACTGCTGCCGAGGAGAGGAGCAGCGGCACGAAGTAGAGGACCGCCAGTGCAGCGCGGTACTTCTGGCTGGCGGCTGTGAAGACCCCGAGCAAGAGGCTGATGGGGGCCTGGACAATGAAGGAGAAGAACATGATCTTGGCCGTCACCAACAAAGCGTTTCCGGTGACGGGATCGGCCAGGACCGTGTTCCAGCTGGACAGCCCGTCCAGTTTGATCTCTCCCAGTCCGTCCCAGCGGGTGAAGCTCAGGAACAGGACTCCCAGGAGCGGGAGGATGGCGAAAAGCATGAAGAAGGCCAGGGCGGGGACTGCCAGCCACCCCGACGGACCCTTTTCCAGGGTCCGACGGGTGCCTGCAGTGTGTCCGACGCCCAGCTCCTTGCGCGCAGTGGTGCTGGTTGCCGACACTGGATTACTTCCCGATTGTCGCGTTCATAGTGGAAGCGAACTGCTCAGGAGTGATCTTCTTCAGGAAGATCTGGTCCAGGTTGGCCAGCATGGCATCTCCCTGGGCAGGGCTCAGGGCCTGGTCCCAGGAAAGCGTGAAGTCCGGGGCGTCCTTGGCCATGCCGTACACGTAGGTCAGGAAGTCCTTGTCAGGGGAAGCCGCGAGCTTGTCCTCAATACCTGTTACCACGGGTACTGCTCCTGAGTTGATCAGGCTTTGGACGTTCTCATCGTTGAACATTCCGTCCTTGACGTATTCGAGGGCGGTTTTCTTCTGCTCTTCGGTGGCCTTGGAAGACACGGACCAGAAGTTGGAAGGGTTTCCCACAACGTTGGCCGGATCACCCTTGCCACCTTCAACGGTGGGGAAGGGGATGTAGCCGAGCTTGCCGCTTGAGACGAAGTCGGCCGCGTCCTTCTTCATGCCTTGGTAGATCCAGCTGCCCTGCAGGATCATGGCGGCCTTGCCGGTGTACAGGAGGGCCTGGTCGGCGTTGCTGTCAGCGGCAATGGAGGAGAATCCGTTGATGAATCCTCCGGCATCGGCCAGTTCCTGGATCTTCTTCAGTGCTTCCAGCACAGCGGGGTCGGACCACGCGCCGGGCTTGTTCGCTGCGATGTTGGCAAATACCTCGGGTCCTCCGATCCGGTCCACCAGGTATTCAAGCCACATCAGGTCCGGCCACTTGGACTGGCCACCCAGGGAGAAGGGCGCCACGCCGGCTTCCTTGAACTTAGGGACCAGTGCCATCAGCTCATCCCAGGTCTTGGGCGGTTGTGCTCCGACCTTGTCGAAGACTTCCTTGTTGTAGTAGAGGACTACGGGCTGCACTTTGTTGTTCGGGAGTGCGTAGGTCTTGCCGTCGATCACGCCGCTCTCAAGGATGGAGGGGAGGTAGCGGCTCTGGACGTCGGGGTTCTCCTTGAGGAATCCCGTCAGGTCATCCACCTGTCCGGCGTCGACGTAGGACTTCAGGACCCCGCCGCCCCAGCCGTAAACCAGCGTGGGTCCCTGGCCTGCGCCGACGGCGGTGCGGACCTTGGTCTTGTAGGCATCGTTGGCGAAGAAGTCGAGCTTGATGGCGGAATCCGGGTGGGACTTGTTCCACGAATCCACTGACGCTTGGAACACGGGCTGGTCACCACCGGTAAGTCCCCACATGGTGGCCGAGTCCGCGGAAGCGCCCGATCCGGCCGGGCCGGAGGATCCGCAGGCTACGAGTGAGATCGACAATGCCGCTGCAGAAACGGCCAGTCCGGCGGTGCGCAACTTGAGATTATTCATGTGCAGTTTCCATTCGTCCTTCGGGCTCGACGCTGATTGCCCGGTTGTGCGTGTAAAAAGCCACACTCCGCGGTTTAGGAGATCGACTTCGATCCCTGGTTCCAGCAACTTTTCGAAATGTTTCGTAAGTCCTTTCGGAAGTGCCCACCAAACTTAGCCGTGACCCGCATCACCGTCAAGGCCTTCTATGGAACGAATTCGTTCTGGTTGCTGTCCTGTTGACGAGAACCCCGCCATCAATGCAGACTGTCATCAACCGAAACTTTTCGAAAGCGGTAGCCGTGAGCCTCAACGAACGACCCTCCAAACTGACCCTTTCCGCCGTGGCGCAAGAGGTGGGCGTCTCCGTGCCCACCGTGTCCAAAGTGGTCAATGGGCGTGAAGACGTGGCACAGGGGACCCGTGCCCGGGTCTTGGCCGCCCTGCAACGGACCGGATATAAATCCCCGCTCCAGCGCAAAGCCAATCCCGTCCAGAGGACCGTCGAAGCGGTGTTTGACTCCCTGAACTCGGCCTACAACATGGAAGTCCTCAAAGGGATCATGGAGCAGGCCAACGTTTCGGACATGGAAGTGATCCTTTCCGTGACCGGGCTGCAGGCAGCACCGCCGCTGGGTCCGGAAGAACGCGCGCAGCGGATGGTCGACGAAGGCCGCAGCGGCATGATCGTGGTCACCTCGGCATTCGGAACAGCCCACCTGGAAGCTTTCCAGAGGCGCCAAATCCCCATTGTGGTCATCGACCCGCTGAATCCCCCTCCCGCTGACCTGTTCAGCGTGGGCGCCAGCAACTGGGCAGGTGGAAAGGTCGCCGCCACCCACCTCCTGGAGCTGGGGCATCGACGCATCGCCTACATCGGCGGTCCTGCCACGGCCGAATGCAGCCAGGCCCGGCTCCACGGCTATATGGCCGCACTCATGGCAGAAGGCATCACCGTGGAGCATGAATATGTTTCTGCAGGCCAGTTCCGGCCCGAGAATGGAGCGGCAGCCTTCAAGGCACTGGTGGCACTGGAAGATCCGCCCACGGCCGTCTTTGCCGGCAGCGACAGCATTGCCATGGGTGTCCTGGCCGAGGCACGCAGGCAAGGGATCCGGATCCCCGAGGACATGAGCCTGGTCGGGTTCGATGGAACCTACCAAGCCGAGGAGTCCACGCCGCCGCTGACCTCGGTGAGCCAGCCCCTCCAGGAAATAGGGCGATCGGCGCTGAACTTCATCCTTCGCCAAATGCAAGGTGAAGACATCGACTCGCGGCGCGTCGAACTTGCAACACACTTGGTGGTTCGTGAGTCCACGGCCCCGCCAAGGGATTCAGCCTCAGCGCCGGCAAGGGAGGCAGGCTCAGCGCCGGCACGGGAATCAGCCTCAGCGCCGGCACAGGAATCAGCCTCAGCGCCGAAGCCGGCGTCCCGGGCCTGACTGCACCGGCGGAACAGCGTCGTACAGGAACACCCTTACCCAACGCTCGCCCGTCGCGCGGAACTCCGCCCGGCTGGCAAAACGGTAGAGGTAGCTGCGCGCCCGCACCCAACGGGGGCGTTCGCCGTCGAACGGGTCCTGGCGAAGCAGCCCAAGCGTCGGCTTGTCCGCCTCCAGGAGCCTGTCCAGGAAGGCGTAAAACCAGTCCTCGTGAACGGTCCGCAATGGCAGGAACCACATGAGCCAATCCAGGCGCAGATGGTACGGCGCCCATTGCCGGGGTAGTCGGCGGACATCGCCGGGCTTGCCCTTGAAGCCATACTCGGACCACCGCTCATCCGGGGCCAGGGGGTCGTCATCCATGGTGCCCTCAACCACGATCTCAATGCGCTGTTTCGTCACTGTCCCGAAAGCGCCGTAGGCATTGACCAGGCGCCAGCGGTTGAAACTGGCATTCATCATCTGCCGACTGGAGAACAGATTCAGGAGCGGACGGTAGCTGCATACCAACAACAGGACAGTCACAGACACGACGACGGCGAACCACCACAGGGGCGTATCGGCGCCCTGGTGCCAGTCACGTGGGATGAACGGAAAGACGGCGTGGACCACGGGGTCGCTGACGGCAGCAAAAGCCAGGACAATCGCCACCCAGTTCAGCCACGCGAAGTTTCCGGTGCCCACCAACCACAGTTGCGTGATGATGACAATTCCTGCGGCAATGCTTGCCAGTGGCTGTGGCGCGAAGAGGAAGAACGGCACCACCAGCTGCGCGAAATGGTTGCCCACCACTTCCACTTTGTGCAGCGGCCGCGGGAGCAGGTGCGCCTGCCTGCTGAGCGGACCCGGCATCGGCTGGGTCTCGTGGTGATAGAATATGGCGGTCATGTCCCGCCACTCCCTGCCCCCGCGGATCTTGATCATCCCGGCCCCGAACTCAAGCCGGAAGACCAGCCACACGATGAGGACCAGGATGGTGGTTGGTGGGGGCGTACGGTCCGAACCGAGGAAAGCCACGGTGAAGCCGGCCTCAAGCAGCAGAATCTCCCAGCCAAAGCCGTAGAACGTCTGGCCGACGTTGACGATTGACATGTACAGGAACCACAACGTCAGGAAAGCCAGCATCGGCAGCCACGGAGGGCCGGTTTGCGGCAGCCCTGCAACCAGCAGGGCTGCCACCCCTATCCCTGTCCAACAGACTGTTCTCAAAAGCGCATCCGAATAGCGCCAGCGGAAGAGCGTGGGCCTGCCCAGCTTGCGTGCCAGGTCCAGGAAAGCCGGAACGGGCAACAGGCCGCGCTCGCCGAGGAGGGCCGGGAACTGGTTCACCGTGGAGAGGAAGGCAACCAGGTACAGCGCAGCGGTGCCGCGCTGCAATACCTGCCGGGCAAATTCGTAGTCCCAAGCATCCAACCAGGACAACCACTCCACGGTTCCACGGTACGCGCGGAAGAATGATGGTCAAGAAGTACCGTTTCTCCACATAGGCCCGGCTTCTCCACATGGGCCAGCCCGCGGTCGCGGGCTCCGTGGTGGGCTGGGATACTTGAACAATGCAGCCGCGCAAGATCGTCATCCTCGGGTCCACAGGTTCCATCGGCACGCAGGCGATCGATGTCGTCGATGCTGCCCCGCACCGCTTTGAAGTGGTGGCCCTGAGCGCAGGTGGGGGAAACCCGGAACTCATTGCCCGGCAGGCTGTCCATACCCGGGCACAGGCTGTAGGCATTGCCCACGGCGATCCACAGGTGCTGCGCCGGCTGATTGAAGAGGCGGCCGCCGTTGCCGGGATAAGGAACTTTGAGCCGGAGGTCTTCGTCGGCCCCGACGCCTCCACACAGATTGCAGCCATCGACTGCGATGTTGTGCTCAACGGCATTACGGGGTCCATTGGCCTGGCACCCACGTTGGCCGCGTTGGGAACCGGCGCCACCTTGGCCCTCGCCAACAAGGAGTCACTGATCGTGGGCGGCGCCCTGGTCAAAGCTGCTGCAGGCCCTGGCCAAATCGTTCCGGTTGACTCGGAGCATTCCGCCATCGCCCAGTGCCTTCGGTCCGGGACTGCCCAGGAAGTCGAGAAGCTGATCCTGACGGCCTCGGGCGGTCCCTTCCGTGGCCGAACGCGCGATCAGTTGCACCACGTCACGCCCCAGGAAGCGCTGGCCCACCCCACCTGGGACATGGGCCTTATGGTCACAACGAACTCGGCCAGCCTGGTGAACAAAGGGCTGGAAGTCATCGAGGCACACCTGTTGTTCGATGTTCCCCTGGACAGGATCGACGTCGTGGTCCATCCCCAGTCGGTGGTCCACTCCATGGTCCAGTTTGTCGATGGTTCCATCATCGCCCAGGCATCACCACCGGACATGCGCCTGCCTATCGCCTTGGGGCTCGGATGGCCGGACCGGGTTCCGCGGGCTGCACAAGCCTGCGACTGGACCAAGGCCACCAGTTGGACTTTCGAGCCACTGGACACCGTGGCTTTCCCTGCAGTGGACCTGGCCAAGGATGCAGCCAAACAGGGGAGCACGTTCCCCGCAGTGTTCAACGCAGCCAATGAGGAAGCAGTCCAGGCTTTCCATGCCGGCCGCATCCGTTTCACGGACATCGTGGATACCGTGGAGTCCGTTCTCAGTGAACATTCAGGCTCCTCCGAGCTGACAGTTCAGTCCGTGCTGGATGCTGAGGACTGGGCACGCGCCCGTACCCTTGATCGTTTAGCCAACAGCGCCCAGTAGCCCAACCCTTATGGAAGCAGTCCCACCGGCATGAGTCCCGTTCTTCTCTTCATTCTCGGAGTCGTCTTCGTCGCCATAGGCGTCGCCGTTTCCATTGCGCTCCACGAGGTAGGCCACCTCGTACCGGCGAAGCTCTTCAAAGTGCGCGTCACCAAGTACATGATCGGCTTCGGCCCCACCCTGTGGTCCAGGAAAAAAGGGGAGACGGAATACGGCTTCAAAGCGCTTCCGCTGGGCGGATATGTCTCCATGATCGGCATGTACCCGCCAAACAAGGTGGACGGCGCCGTCCGTCCTTCAAGCACGGGAATGTTCCAGACACTGGCCACCGAAGCGCGTTCCATGGCGCACGAGGAAGTTGGTCCGGCGGACGAAAACCGGGTTTTCTACAAGCTTCCGGTGTGGAAAAAGGTCATCGTCATGCTTGGTGGCCCCGCCATGAACATGATCATCGGCTTGATCCTGCTGGCCGTGCTGCTCATGGGCTTCGGGACAGCCCAAGCAACCACCACCATTGCCGATGTTTCCAAATGCCAGGTCGCGGCGGGCGAAACGGTTGACCCGGACTCTGCGGACTGCAAACCCACACCGGCCGCAGCTGCGGGACTTCAACCGAACGACACCATCACTTCCTTTGACGGAAAAACCGTCACCAGTTGGGATGAGCTGACCGGCTGGATCCGTGCCTCGGCGGGCAGGGAGGTGGCCATCACCGTCCAACGCAACGGCTCACCCGTCCAGACCACCGTGACCCCGGTGCTTTCCTCCCGTCCGGTCGTTGGACCTGACGGTCGCCAGGCGCAGGACGCCAATGGAGTTTTGCAGTACCAGGAAGTCGGCTTCCTCGGCATCGGAGCCCAAAGCGCCCTGGTGCCGCAACCGGCGTCGGCCGTTCTTCCCATGGCGGGGGAGAACATCAAACAAATTTCCGGTGTGATCTTCAACCTGCCGGCCCGGGTTGTCGGGGTAGCAAAGGCTGCCTTCAGTGAGGAGCCCAGGGACCCCAACGGACCCATCAGCGTGGTAGGCGTTGGCCGCGTGGCAGGGGAAGTTGCGGCCATGGAGCAAGTTCCGATGCAGGCACGCATTGGTACCTTGGTCGGGTTGCTTGCTGGGCTCAACTTCGCGTTGGCCATCTTCAACCTCATCCCGTTGCTTCCCCTTGACGGCGGCCATGTAGCCGGGGCGTTGTATGAAGGTGCACGGCGCCAGGTCGCCAGGTTGAGGGGCAAGCCGGATCCAGGCTCATTCGACATCGCGAAACTGTTGCCGTTGACCTACGTCGTAGCCGCTCTGCTGATGGCCATGGGCGCGCTGCTGATCTACGCGGACATCGTGAAGCCCGTGAATATCTTTGGCTAGGCTGTGAGCATTTTCGAGGGGGCTGTGAACATTATCGGCAGGGCTGTGAACAATTCCTGCAGAGCAGGCGGGATAGGCTAGCACCATGACTGTTTTCGCTGTTGAGTACGTATATGTTGCCGATTCAGGCGCACTGCGCGACGAAGCCCGCCCCGCGCACCGCGCCTGGCTCGCTGAACTGGCCGAGGAAGGCACGTTGCTGGCCAGTGGCCCCTACGGTGACGGCGCCGGCGCCCTCCTGATCTTCAAGTCAGTGGACGAGGCCGGCCTCAACGATCTCCTCAAGCAGGATCCGTTTGCCGAAGCAGGCGTGATTGCCGGCATCCGCAGCACCGAGTGGTCCCCCATCATCGGCGTCCTGGCTGCCCACGCGTCCTGACAGGCCGCTACCACCATTACGATCCACCCCAACCCAAGGAGTCCACGTGACCTCGGTCAGCCTGGGAATGCCAGCAGCCCCACCCCCCGTCCTTGCCCCACGTCGTAAGACACGGCAGATCAAGGTTGGGTCCGTCGGAGTTGGTTCTGACTCACCCATCAGTGTTCAGTCCATGACCACCACGCCCACCACGGACATCAATGCCACCCTTCAGCAGATTGCCGAACTGACGGCATCAGGGTGCGATATTGTGCGCGTGGCGTGCCCTTCGGCGGATGATGCTGAGGCGCTGCCCATCATCGCCCGGAAGTCCCAGATCCCCGTGATCGCGGACATCCACTTCCAGCCGAAGTACGTCTTTGCCGCCATTGAGGCCGGATGTGCTGCTGTTCGGGTGAACCCGGGCAACATCCGCAAGTTCGATGACCAGGTCAAGGAAATTGCGGCAGCAGCCCGGGACCACGGCACCTCCATCCGTATTGGCGTCAACGCCGGCTCCCTGGAGCCGGGCATCATGAAGAAGTACGGCAAGGCAACGCCGGAAGCGCTGGTGGAGTCCGCTGTCTGGGAAGCTTCCTTGTTCGAAGAGCACGGTTTCCACGACTTCAAGATCTCCGTCAAGCACAATGACCCCGTCATCATGGTGGCTGCCTACGAAATGCTCGCTGAGAAGGGCGACTGGCCCTTGCACCTCGGCGTGACCGAGGCCGGGCCGGCGTTCCAGGGAACCATTAAGTCCGCAACGGCTTTCGGTGCCCTCCTGTCCCGGGGGATCGGTGACACTATTCGTGTTTCCCTGTCGGCGCCGCCGGTGGAGGAGATCAAGGTGGGCAACCAGATCCTGCAGTCGCTCAACCTCCGCCCCCGCAAGCTGGAAATTGTCTCCTGCCCGTCCTGTGGCCGTGCGCAGGTTGATGTGTACACGCTGGCGGAACAGGTGACGGCCGGACTGGAAGGCATGGAGATTCCGCTCCGCGTGGCCGTCATGGGCTGTGTCGTCAATGGGCCCGGTGAGGCCCGTGAAGCAGACCTCGGTGTGGCCTCCGGAAACGGCAAGGGCCAGATTTTCGTGAAGGGTGAAGTCATTAAGACTGTGCCTGAGAGCGAAATTGTTGAGACACTGATCGAAGAGGCCATGCGCATCGCCGAAGAGATGGGGGAGGCCGATGGCGAAGATGCTGTCAAGGGTAGCCCCGTGGTTAGCGTCTCGTAACGAGAACGGCTTGGGAGTCAGGGTGCTCGGCAATGCCGACACCCTGGCTCTTCGCGCGCTGGCAAGCGAAGACGTAGTAGCCAACGTGTTCATCCTTGCCCATTTGGACAGCACGGGAACGGCTGCGCCCACCAGTGGGGGTGCCAGTATTTTTGGTGTGTTTGACGACCAAACGCTCTTGGGCGCCTGCTGGGCCGGAGCCAACCTGGTTCCCGTCCAGTTGGATCCCGCCCTGGCAGGTTATGCAGCGACCGCTGCCCACCAAACCGGTCGCCGGTACGCTTCCATTTTCGGCCCCGCAGACACCGTGCTCGCGCTTTATTCACGTTTCGAACAATTGGGCCACTCTGCCCACGAGATCCGTGCATGCCAGCCGCTCCTGACCATGTCGGGACGGCCCATGATCGGCGCCAATCCGGACCTGGCATTTGGCACCATGGAGGACTTCGACCGTATCCTGCCGGCGTGCGCCGCGATGTTCGAGGAAGAAGTTGGCTATTCTCCCTTCCTCGGTGGCCAGGAGTTCTACAGCAGGCGGGTTGCCGGATTGATCCGCCAAGGGCATTCCCTGGTGCACATTGATGCTCACGGAACTGTGGTCTTCAAAGCTGAACTCGGCGCCGTCACAGCCGATGTCACGCAGGTACAGGGTGTGTGGATGAATCCCGAATTACGTGGACACGGCCAGAGCGCCGGTTACATGGCCGCCGTCGTGAATCTTTCCAAGACTTTTGCCCCCGTGACGAGCCTGTACGTCAACGACTACAACGCCAAGGCCCGCGCCACCTATGAGCGGGTGGGCTTCGAGCAAGTGGGCACTTTCGCCACTGTCCTTTTCTGAGGCGTCCACCCCCTGCCCACTCACATCAGCCGTCCCCACCTCCGCATAGCCTTGTGGGGGAGTCCAAGGGACCGGTGAGGTAGCGCTGGAGGGTGGGTGCCACCAAGCGCACCACGTCCTCGGGATCGGCGGAGGCCAAGGGTTCGAGCCGTATTACGTAACGGACCAGCATGAGCCCCACAACCTGCGTGGCCACCAGATTCCCCCGCAGCCGCAATTCCGCGGACGGTCCCGGCATGCCGGCCATGATGCGCGACAATATTGTCCGCTCCACCATTCCGCGCAGCAATGCGGTCTTCGACGTCGAGCCGATGGTTCCACGGACGAAAGCGACCAATCCGTGCTGCGCGGGGCTTTCCCACAGCCGGAGCACCGCCCTGGCAATTGCCTCGGCCCTCGCCGCAGGGTCCATGGTTTCGACGTCGGCCAGCACCTCGGCCGGGTCGGCGGGAAATTCTACGCAGGCGGCAAAAAGCTCGTCCTTACCGCCGAAAAAGTGGTGCACCATGGCCGGGTCAACCGATGCTTCACGGGCCACCTGACGGAGGCTGGTCCCATCGAATCCTTGCTCGGCGAACAACTTCCGCGCCGCAGCAAGGATGCCCTCCCTCGAGTGGTCGCCGGCACTTCGGCGCCCCCGCCGTGCTTGGGGCAGGTTCATCGGGTCTGCCTGCGCAACGTCAACGAGGCCAGGACGAGGACACCCACCACGATCCCGCCCATCACCGCGGCGTCTTGCCACATCGCCGCAGTCGCTTCGGTGTTACCGGCAATTTCCTTTAGCGCGTCTACGGAAAACGTCAGCGGCAGGACCCCTGAGATCCGTTCCAGGACCTGGTTCATGTCCTCACGGGCTACGAACAAGCCGCAGAGCAGGATCTGCGGGACCACTACTACGGGCATGAACTGCACTGCTTGGAACTCGGTGCGGGCAAAGGCCGAACACAGCAGGCCAAGGGCTACGCCGAGCACGGCGTTGATGACGGCGATCAACACCACGAATCCCGGACTCCCCTTGATGTCGAGGTTGAAGATCCAGTAAGCCACAGCCGTTGCCACTACGGACTGCAGCGCGGCCATGATGGAAAAGGCAATCGCATAGCCGAACAGGAGGTCGGCCTTGTGGATGGGAGTGGTCAGCAGCCTCTCCAACGTTCCGGAGGTCCGTTCGCGGAGCATGGTGATGGAGGTGACCAGGAACATCACCACGAACGGAAAGATGGCGAGCATCATCAGCCCCACGCGGTCGAAGGTGCGTGGAAACCCCGGTGGCAGGTTTTCGTTTTCGAAGAGGAAGTAGACGGCTGCGAGCAACAGCGCGGGGACCACGAGGATGAGGCCGACGCTGCGGTGATCGTGCCGCAGCTGTCCAAGGACGCGGGCGGCCGTGGCAAAGGTCATGCGGGGGTTCATGAGGCCACCGGACTTTCTTCCTGGCCGCGGTCAGCGGCTTTGATGATGGTCAGGAATGCCCGTTCCAGATCGCTGTTGTGGCCGCGTTCAGCCAGTTCAGCGGGAGTGAGTTGGGCCAGGAGCAAGCCCTCGCGCAGCAGGAGCAGTGAGGAGCAATGTGAGGCTTCTTCCATGACATGGCTGGAGACGACCAACGTTGTACCGGAGGCCGCCATTCCCGCGAAGCGCTCCCAAAGTTCGGCCCGCAATACGGGATCAAGGCCCACCGTGGGCTCGTCCAGGATCAACAGCCGGGGATGTGCCACCAGTGCGCAGGCAAGGGATACGCGGCTGAACTGCCCGCCCGAGAGGTCCGCGGCCTTGCGCCGCGCCAGGGATGTGAGTCCGACGGCGGCAATCGCCCCGGCAGCATCCGCCGCTGTTGCGTTGTGCATGGCACCGAAGTACCGGACATTGGCTTCGACGCTCAGGTCCGCATAGACGCTGGCACCCTGGGTGACGTATCCGACGTCGTGCCTGAGCGCGGGACTGCCGGCAGGCAGCCCGAGGACCGACAGGGTACCGCGCGTCGTCTTTTGCACACCGACGATGGCCCGCATCAGGGTGGTTTTGCCGCTGCCGGAAGGGCCGAGCAGGCCCGTGATCCGTCCGGAATCGACCGAGAAGTCGAGGCCGTGGAGAATGGCGGTCCGCCCACGCGAGACGTGGAGGCCACTGGCAGTGATGGCTGTCGTAAGCGGCGGCATGCGGGCCTCCCGTAGGCTCCAGAAATTCACCAACTGATGAATTAACCGTAAATCCGCTGCCCCGGGCCGGTCAATGGTGGCTCGACCGGATGGCCGCATCCTTGAAAATGTGTCCGCGATCACATAGGTTCTACCCAAGCCGTGTCGTTGGGGTGCGGGTGGCAGAGGGGGACTCATGAACATGACCTTGACGGGCGTCCTTGGCGCCCAAGCCGCCCGTGAGCTCGGCAGTGACCCATGCTTCCCAGCCGCAGTTGATCCCGTTCCGCTGGAGGGAACGGCGATCTAGTCCCAGGACAGAGTCTGCGGCCGGCCGGCCGTTGAGCCACGCCATCGCAGGATGACCAGCCCGTCGCGGCCAGGGGCTTCCACATGCGAGGGCGTGGCTCTTCTGTGTGAGGGCAGACGGTAGATTAGTAGACAGTTGTTTTTGCCACATCTGCCATAGAAACGGATACGTACCCGTGGTCCTTCGCCTTTCCCAGTTATTCCTGCGCACCCTGCGTGAAGATCCCGTTGACGCCGAGGTCGCCAGCCACAAGCTCCTGGTCCGTGCCGGCTACATCCGCCGCGCGGCTCCCGGCATTTACACGTGGCTGCCGCTGGGACTGAGCGTCCTGCGGAAGGTCGAAGAGATCATCCGCCAGGAAATGGCCGCCATTGGTGCCCAGGAGGTCCACTTCCCGGCCCTGCTGCCCCGTGAGCCCTACGAAGCCACCAACCGCTGGACCGAGTACGGCGAAGGCCTTTTCCGTCTCCAGGACCGCAAGGGCGCTGATTACCTCCTGGCCCCGACGCACGAGGAAATGTTCACCCTCCTGGTGAAGGACCTTTACTCCTCGTACAAGGATCTGCCGCTGAGCCTCTACCAGATCCAGAACAAGTACCGCGATGAAGCCCGCCCGCGGGCAGGACTCCTCCGCGGCCGCGAGTTCATCATGAAGGACTCCTACTCGTTCGACATCGACGACGCCGGCCTGGATGCAAGCTACGCCGCCCACCGCGGCGCGTACCTGAAGATCTTCGCCCGCCTCGGCCTGGAAGTCATCCCCGTAGCCGCCACCGCAGGCGCCATGGGTGGATCCAAGAGCGAAGAGTTCCTGTTCCCCACCGAGATCGGCGAGGACACGTTCGTGCGCTCTGCCGGTGGTTACTACGCCAACGTCGAGGCCGTGACCACCGTGGTTCCCGAGGAGATCGACTTCAGCAACGCTCCGGCCGCCGAAGTAATGGACACTCCGAACACGCCGACCATCGATACCTTGGTGGAGGCTGCCAACCAGTTGGCTCCCCGCAGCGGGTCCGACGCCGGCGCCTGGACTGCCGCCGACACGCTTAAGAACGTTGTCCTTGCCGTGACGCTTCCCACGGGTGAGCGCCAGATCGTAGTGATCGGCGTTCCCGGCGACCGCGGGGTGGACCTCAAGCGCGTGGAAGCCAACATTGGCTCCCACCTGCCCGTTGCCGGTGAAATCGGCCTCGAGGCTGCCAACGAAGAGGACCTCAAGAAGCTGCCGTGGCTGGTCAAGGGCTACATCGGCCCCGGACTGTCGCTGGACGAGCCCGTCCTTGGCCTGGAAGGTACCTCGAAGGTGTTGTTCCTGGTGGACCCCCGCGTGGTTTCCGGTACCAGCTGGATCACCGGTGCCAACGCTGATGGCAAGCACGTCTTCGGGCTTGTCGCCGGACGCGACTTCACCTGGGACGGCGTCATCGAGAGTACCGAAGTCCGTGCCGGTGACCCCGCCCCGGACGGATCCGGTCCGCTGGAGACCGCCCGCGGCATCGAAATGGGCCACATCTTCCAGCTTGGCCGCAAGTATGCCGCCGCGCTGGACTTGAAGGTGCTGGACCAGAACGGCAAGCAGCAGGTAGTCACCATGGGTTCCTACGGCGTCGGTGTCACCCGTGCCGTGGCCGCCTTGGCTGAAGCAAACCACGACGACCGGGGTCTGGTGTGGCCGCGCTCCGTGGCTCCGGCAGACGTCCATGTGGTGGCCGTGGGCCGTGGCGATGAGATCTTCGACGCCGCTGAAAAGCTCTCCGCCGAGCTCGAAGCGGCCGGCCTGGACGTCATTTTCGATGACCGCCCCAAGGTCTCTCCCGGCGTGAAGTTCGGCGACGCCGAACTCGTTGGCGTGCCCACCATCCTGGCCGTTGGCCGGGGACTGGTGGACGGCGTTGTGGAAGTCAAGGACCGCCGCAGCGGCGAAGCGGAGAACATCGCGGTGGACAAGGCCGTGGATTACGTGGTCAACGCCGTACGAAACCGGTGATTTCCGGCTTCGAATCAATCCAGCTCACCACTCTCATCCTGATTGTGGTGGCTGGATTCGCCGCCGGCTGGGTGGATGCCGTGGTAGGGGGCGGGGGACTGATCCAGCTCCCCGCCCTGCTGCTGGTTCCAGGCATCACGCCGGTTCAGGCTTTGGCCACCAATAAGATGGGGTCGATTTTCGGCACCACTACCAGCGCCGTGACGTACTACCGGCGTGTGGGACCGGACCTCAAGACGGCTGTGCCCATGGCGGTCATCGCGTTGGCGGGAAGCTTCGGCGGAGCCATCCTGGCTGCATCGCTGCCGGCCAGCGTGTTCAAGCCCATCATCGTGGTGGCATTGATCGCCGTCGCCGTTTTCACAGCATTGCGACCCAGTGCCGGTGAGCTGACTGCCCTCAGGCACGACGGCCATAAGCACTACGTCGTAGCCTGCCTCATCGGTGCCGTAATTGGCTTCTACGACGGCCTCATTGGCCCCGGCACCGGCTCTTTCCTGGTGATCGCCCTGGTTTCGGCCATGGGCTACGCCTTCCTCGAAGCCAGCGCCAAGGCCAAGATCGTCAATATGGCCACCAACGCCGGCGCGCTGATCTTCTTTCTTCCCCACGGCTCTTTGCTATGGGGCGTGGGGCTTGTCCTGGGCCTTGCCAACATGGCAGGTGGCTATCTTGGCGCCCGCACCGCCGTAGCCCGGGGCAGCGGTTTTGTGCGCGTTGTGTTCCTGATTGTCGTGGCGGCGTTGATCATCAAGCTCGGCATGGACGTCTGGAATGAGAACTTCGCCGCCTGATTCCCGCGTCAGATAAATGTTCCGCTGGCGTTGGCCAGCGACTTCAAACCGCGGACGACGGCGTGGGGAACCAAAGCGCTCGACGCCGGGTTGCCGGGGGATGCCTCGTTGGTGACACAGATATCAAACGTACCCAGGCTGGTTTCGGCAACCACATGGTGGGCGGTCCGGTGTGCGGCAGGATCCGCAATAAGGACCGCCTCCACCACGTCCCAGCTGCCTGCTGCCAGGGCGAGCGCGGAGACCACATTGGTGGATTTGGGGAACGCCTTGATCAGCTCGGCCGGCCCGCCCCGCAGAAGCTCCAACGGGCCGGTAGTTCCAAGGAGCCGTTCCTTGGTCCCGCCGTCCATCCAAGGCTGCACCAAGGCTGCGGGAAGTTTCCGCGATTCCAAGGTGATGCGGTGGATGGTTCCTCCTGCGCGGGCGGCCGTGATGGCGTCCAGTCCGCCCAGGGCGCCGGTGGTGAGGAAAGTCCGGCCGGGACCTCCCTCCAGCAGGGTGGTACGCAGCACGGGTTCGCATAATGCACCGATCGAAGTTACCAGCAGGTCTTTGCCGGCCCTGATGGTGCGTGGCCCGAACTCGGCAACTGCGGCGACGCCTGCGCATTCGACCACCACATCAGCGGACTCCAAGGCGTCGGCGAAACTGAAGCCGGTACCTGCATCGCCGTGGGGAACCACTCCGGTGAGGCTGACGCCAGGGGCGGTCCCGGCGTCGAGCAGTTCCGCGATGCGCGAGCCGATGGCCCCGGATCCGATCAGTGCAACTCCAAGTGCCATGGCCTAGTCCGCGGAGGCGCCGGGATCAGGGAGATCATGGGGCTTGGGGAGGTCGCCGAGGGTTTTGCCGGTGAGAGTACTTGCGACCCACAGGGAACGGGCAAGGTCTCCGAAGTGGCGCGGGCTGGACGCATATCCGAGGGCGTTCTCCACCTCCCGGGCAACACTCCACTGCCGGGCGGCCTCCGGATCCAACCCGGCAGCGACGCTGAAGTCGTGGCAGCGCTCCCTCAAAGCCGCTTCCGGGGCGGTGCGGGGAAGGTCCTGGATCCGGTTCCACAGAACCGGTGCGACGGCGAACTCGGCCTCGCCGATCTGTGGCTGCGGATCTATGGCCAGGTAATCGCCGCGCGATGCCCGGTTTTCCGCGGGGACAGCAAGGATATTCATGAAGTGAAGATCAGTGTGGACCAGTACATCCGTGCCGGAGCGGCGACCCACGGCGCCGCGGGTCTGGCACACTTCCAAGGCAGCTTCAAGGAGCCATCGTGGGAAGGGACGGTCCAGGCGTTCCCATTCCGCCGGCAGCTCATCGCTCCACCGCTCGGCTGTTGCGGCCACATGGTCAAAGGCCCGCCATTCAAGGCGTTCGTCGGGTTGGATGGAGAGTTGTCTCATGACCGCGCTCCAGGCGTCCCGCGCGTGGTCCATGGGGACGTCCTGGAGCCAGCCGGAGGCGTCCAGCCGTTCAAGGAGCAGGGAGCAACTGGACGCATCTGCTGCCACCAGGTCCACTGCGCCGTGGCCATCCCAGAGCGCCAGGGCGTGGCGTTCCACCTGTGCCTCGTCATGCGGGAACGCGATCTTCAGGGCCAGCGGCACGCCGTCCCTAAGGACCGGAACTACCAAGGCCCCATGGCCGTTCCAGGGTTCGGAGCCGGGTGCGAGGTCTACTGAGAGATTCCACCGGTCCAAGGCGCCGGCAACGAGCCCCGGAAGGCTGGCCAGCCAGTCACGCCCCGCGGAGTCGCGGTTGTACCGGGCGTGGAGGTCGCCCGGAATCGGAATGATCGCGTGAAGGGTCACGCGATCAGCCTAACTCTGCGGGCTGGCCGCGGACCCTAGAAAACGCCGCTGGCGCCCAAGAGGGTTCCAATGGAGAACGTGGCAGCCAGGGCAAGGGCGCCGCCAAGCACCACCCTGAAGGCCGCACGGAACCGGGGAGCGCCACCAATCCATGCGCCGACCACTCCTGTGATCGCCAACGCCAGCAGGACGGCCGCAAATGTCAGCGGCACCCGCAACTCCGGCGGGGGCAGGAGGATGGCCAGCAGTGGCAGTATGGCTCCCAACGTGAACGCCACCGCAGAAGCCAAAGCCGCGTTCCATGGACTCACGATGTCGTCCTGGTGGATGTTCAATTCCGCCGAAAGGTGGGCGGCCAGGGCGTCGTGTTCAGTCAGTTCTTCGGCTACCGTCCGTGCTGTCTTCGCACTGAGCCCCTTGGATTCATAGATGGCGGCCAGTTCGTTGAGTTCGTCCTCGGGCTGCTCGGCCAGTTCCCTGCGTTCCTTCTCGATCAGGGCCTTCTGGGTATCACTCTGGCTGCTGACGGAGACGTATTCACCCAAAGCCATGGAAATGGCACCGCCCACCAGGCCGGCAGCGCCGGCGGCAAGGATGTTGCCGGTGTTGGTGGAGGCGCCGGCCACGCCCACCACGATCGCGGCAACGGACACAATCCCGTCATTGGCGCCCAGGACCCCGGCCCGCAACCAGTTCAACCGGTGCGCCAGGTCATCCCGGTGGGGTTCGTTCTCGTGCACGGTGGCGGTGTCGGTGGAAGCCATGCTCCAAGCCAAGCACCGGGGGAGGACGTTGGCCAGCATGGATAGGCTCGCCTATCCGGCCCGGCTGGGAACGTCCTTACTGGTGCTGGGCGTGTTGGTGCCGGGCGTGGTGGTGGTGCTGTGTGTGCTGGTGCTGGGTGTGCTGGTGCCGGGCGTGCTGGTGCTGGGTGTGCTGGTGCTGGGCGTGTTGGTGCCGGCCGTGCTGGTGCTGGAAGCCGGACCCGACGCCGGACCGGGCGCGGGCAGCGGCGGCAAGTCCCCGGCGTCGAGCGCCAGCCCGGGCAAGGCCGGAACATCCGCGCCCCATCCCAGGCTCCTGCGGGCAGCGGCCAGGAGCCCGTCCACGGCCCATGTACGGGTTTCAGCCGTGGAGAGTGCAACGAGGTCGCCAAGCACCGGAAGCGCCGAGGTTTCCAACGCTGCCAACGCGCTGGCGGGGTCCTTGGTGAATTGTCCCGGAAGCCTGTAGCCGGCTTCGGTGGCTGGTACGTCCCCGCAGTTGGCGCGGGTCAGCGCCTCCACTTGCTGGAGCAACACTTCGTGGTCTGCAAGGGCTTTGACGGCGGTGCGGGCGGCTGCGGCGTCCAGCCGTTTCAGGGCCACCTGGTAGGCGTAGACGGCTTCCTGGTGCATGCGGACTGTGGCTGCCAGGGCTGTATCTGTAGTAGCGGACTCCGGCTCCGGTGTTGGGCTTGCCGAGGGGCAGGACGCGGCGGGCGGTGTGGCTGGGGGCGGTGTTGCTGCAGGCGGTGTTGCTGCAGGGGTTTGCGATGCCGGTGGCGTGGGGACCGGCAATTCCCAAGCGCCGGCCAGCTTTTCAGCTTCCAGCACTTGTGCGGATCCGACGGCGGCGAGAAGCCGCGCGATGCCGCCGTCGGACTCGCGGGCATCGGCCAGGCGCTGCGTGCCGCTGGCGCCCAGCTCGGCAATGAAGGCGGCACGGGTGCTGGAACCGGCTGTGGCCTCCGGTGAAACAGGAGGTCCGGTGGGAGTGGCTTCCGGGACCACCAGAAGGGCCTGAGCCTGGGTTGTCAGCAATGTCACAGCGTCCGCGAGGGCCGCCCGCGACGCATCCGGAGCGCCTTGTGGAGGCAACGCGGCCGCGGTTTCACGAAGCCGCAGGGTGTCCTCCAAAGCTCTGGCCCGGGCCGTTTCGGAGAAGGGAACCACCGGGGGAGTGCCGGAATCACGCGGAATAAGCACGATTCCGGTCCCTGCCACGAGCAACGCCACCAGGGCAATAAGCAGCACCCGGCCCCAGGGTGGTGTTCGTCGTTTTTCGCTTGTCTCCCCATTCACAACAGACCATGGTGTCACGTGGGCGGCGAAGTCCGTGCACCATGTTCCCGGGAAAATCGTTAGGCTAGTAGTCACAACAACATCTATCGGGAGGCGGCGGGCAACGTGAGTGACTCGGAAGCCACGACTTCAACACACCGTTCTGAATCGAACTCAACGGCCACCATCCACAACCCGGAAGAAAGCAGGCTCAAAGCCCTGCTTGAACCGGCTGTCCTTGCCAGCAGGCTCTACCTCGAGGATGTTTCCATCCACGTTGCCGGTTCCCACCGCACTGTCCACGTCGTCGTGGACTTGCCGCAGGAACAAACCGGCGGTGTCAGCCTTGACGCCATTGCCGAGGTCTCGCGCGGACTGTCCGATATCCTGGACAACGATCCCCACGATGACGGACGCCCCTATGACCTCGAGGTTTCTTCGCCGGGCGTCAGCCGCCCGCTGACCGAACCGCGGCACTGGCACCGGGCCCGCGGACGCATGGTCCGGGTCAACGTGATCCAGGGGGAGAACCTGCTGGGACGCATCGCCTCCGTAGAGGACGACGGCGTGACGCTGATCCCTGAGCATGAAGTCAAGAAGGGCATGAAGCCCAAGCAGGGCGACCCCATCACTATTCCTTTCGACAGGATCCGCCAAGGAAAAGTCGAGATTGAATTCAGCCACCTCCACGAGGCTGCGCTGGAAGACGAGCACAACGGATCTTCTGAGGAGGCCTAATGGATATTGACATGAGCGCACTGAGACTCCTGGAGCGTGAGCGTGAAATCCCGCTGGATCTCCTGATTCCCACCATCGAGCAAGCCTTGCTGGTGGCGTACCACAAGACGCCCGGCGCCTTCGAGAAGGCCCGCGCGGAGTTGGACCGCAAGAGCGGCCACGTGACCATCTGGGCCACTGAGATCGACGACGACGGCGAGCCCATCGGCGAGTTCGAGGACACCCCGGCCGGGTTTGGCCGCATCGCGGCCAGCACGGCACGCCAGATCATCCTCCAGCGTCTTCGCGACGTGGAGGACGACAACGTGCTGGGCGAGTTCAAGGGACGTGAAGGCGAGCTCGTGGCCGGCATGATCCAGCAGGGCAACAACCCGCACATGATCCAGGTCAACCTCGGATCGGTGGAGGCACTGCTGCCCCCGCCCGAGCAGGTCCCCGGAGAAAAGTACCTCCACGGAAGCCGCCTGCGTGCCTTCGTGGTGGATGTCCACCGCGGTGCCAAGGGTCCTTCCATCACGCTTTCCCGCTCGCACCCCGGGCTGGTCCGCAAGTTGTTCGAAATGGAAGTTCCGGAAATCGCCGACCACTCCGTGGAGATCGTTGCCCTGGCACGTGAAGCCGGCCACCGTACAAAGATCGCGGTCAAGGCCAATGCGCCCGGCATCAACGCCAAGGGTGCATGCATCGGCGAAATGGGTTCGCGGGTCCGGGCCGTCATGACTGAACTGAATGACGAAAAGATCGACATCGTTGACTTCAGTGACGACCCCGCAACCTTTATTGCCAACTCGTTGTCGCCCTCACGGGTGAATTCGGTCACTATCACTGACGAGGCAACCCGCTCGGCCCGTGTAGTGGTTCCCGATTACCAGCTTTCACTGGCCATCGGCAAGGAAGGCCAGAACGCCCGGCTCGCGGCAAAGCTGACCGGCTGGCGCATCGACATCATCTCCGACGCCGCTCCGGTAAAGGTCGACTAGCGCCCTGGCCGGCGGCTGATGCCGCCGGTTCCGCGCCGCGCTTGCGGTGCCCTTGGTTTCGGGAGACCGGCGGCTGGGGGCTAGAATAGATGGAACCGGGCTTACCTCCGGTATCCGCGCGCTTTGGCGTGCCCCAGCTGCATGTGCAGCAATGGGGCAAGCCGGGCGCCAGTAACGTAAGGCAGGTTGGACACGTCGTGGCTGAACTGCTTGAACACGGCCACGGGCCTGTTCGTACGTGCATCGGATGCCGGAAGCAAGGCTCCCGGTCCGAGCTTGTCCGGCTCGTCGCCCAAGGCAGCGGTTCGTCCGCTGTCCTGGTGGATGAACGACGCCGGATGGCTGGCAGGGGTGCTTGGCTGCACCCCAGCGAAAAGTGCTTGGCATTGGCGATCAAGCGGCGTGCTTTCGGAAGGGCCCTTGCGGGCGCTGCCGAAACGGACGCCGTCGAACGTTACCTGATGCGCGGCACGCCACTTGTGGAGGCCCAGGCCACCACGGGAAAACCGTCCAAACCTGAAAGCGGGTCAGAAAACTGATGGAAACCCGATGAGTTCCCAGCGATGAGTGCGTAACGATGACAACTTTGTTGCGCTCTGCAATGGGCCTTTCAATCGCGCAAGCGGCGAAGGCCCGCAGTAAGAAGTAGACGGTTCGTGCCTGGCTCGGTGCGGACCGAGACAGGAGAAATGTGGCCAAGGTCCGCGTACATGAGCTCGCCAAAGAGCTCGGTATTACTTCCAAAGATGCAGTAACCAAACTGCAGGAATTGGGCGAATTCGTTCGCTCCGCCTCGTCAACCATCGAGGCCCCCGTCGTGAAGAAGCTTCGCGACGCCTACCCGGGTGCCGGTGCCGCCAAGGCCGCCGCCCCCGCAGCCGCTCCGGCGGCCAACCGTCCCGCAGCATCCCGTCCGGCAGCTCCGGCTCCGGGTCCCGCAGCGCCGAAGGCTCCGGCCCCGGCACCTGCAGCCCCGGCTCCGGCAGCTCCCGCTCCGGCAGCACCTGCGGCCCCCGCAGCTTCGGCTCCGGCGGCACCTGCTGCTCCCGCGGCGTCCACTCCGGTTTCGGCCAAGCCCGGCGCCCGTCCTGCCCCCAAGGCAGAGACCCCGGCTCCGGCACGCCAGGGTGGCCAGGCTCCGCGTCCCGGCGGTCCCCGTCCGGGCAACAACCCGTTTGCTACCTCGCAGGGCATGCCCCGCGGCCGTGGTGGCGACGGAGATCGTCCGCCGCGTCCGGGCAACAACCCCTTCGCTCCGTCGCAGGGCATGCCCCGCGGCGAACGCCGCAACGACGGTGAACGTCCCGGTGGTCCGCGTCCTGCGGCCGGCGCAGGCGGACCCCGTCCCGCAGCAGGTACAGGCGGCCCCCGTCCGGGTGCACCGCGTCCCGGTGCACCCCGTCCGGGCGCACCGCGTCCCGCTGGTGGTCCCGGTGCTGGAAACCGTCCTACCCCGGGCATGATGCCCAACCGCACTGAGCGTCCGGCTCCCGGTGGCGCAGGCCGTCCGGGTGGCGCAGGCCGTCCCGGTGGCGGACCCGGTCGTCCCGGTGGCGCACCTGGTGCAGGTACCGGTGGCGGAGCTCCCGCCGGCGGTGGCTTCGGCAAGGGTGGCCGCGGTCGCGGTGGCACCCAGGGTGCCTTCGGCAAGGGCGGCGCCGGTCGTGGCAAGCAGCGCAAGTCGAAGCGTGCAAAGCGCCAGGAACTGGAGCAGATGAGTGCTCCGTCGCTGGGCGGCGTATCAGTACCCCGCGGCGATGGCGAGACCATCATCCGCCTGCGTCGTGGTTCGTCCATCACGGACTTCGCCGAGAAGATTGACGCGAACCCGGCTTCGCTGGTGACCGTGCTGTTCCACCTTGGTGAAATGGCGACGGCTACCCAGTCCTTGGATGAGGACACCTTTGGCCTGCTTGGCGCCGAACTCGGCTACAAGCTCCAGGTTGTTTCCCCCGAGGACGAAGAGCGCGAGCTGCTGGACCAGTTCGACATCAACATCCAGGACGAACTCGACGCCGAAGGCGACGACGTCCTTGAGGCCCGCGCACCGGTTGTCACCGTCATGGGCCACGTCGACCACGGTAAGACCCGCCTGCTGGACGCCATCCGCAACTCGAACGTTGTGGCCGGCGAGCACGGTGGTATCACCCAGCACATCGGTGCTTACCAGATCAGCCACGTCCACGAGGGCACGGCCCGCGACATCACCTTCATTGACACCCCCGGTCACGAGGCCTTCACGGCCATGCGTGCACGTGGTGCCAAGGTCACCGATATTGCGATCCTGGTTGTCGCAGCCGACGACGGCGTTATGCCGCAGACGGTGGAAGCACTCAACCACGCCCAGGCAGCAAACGTGCCGATCGTCGTCGCAGTGAACAAGATCGACAAGGAAGGCGCCAACCCTGACAAGGTCAAGGGCCAGCTGACCGAGTACGGACTGGTTCCGGAAGAATACGGTGGCGACACCATGTTCGTTGAGGTCTCTGCACGCCAGAACCTCAACATCGACGAACTGATCGACGCTGTCCTGCTGACGGCCGATGCCGCACTGGATCTGCGCGCCAACCCGGACAAGGACGCTCGAGGCATTGCCATCGAAGCGAACCTGGACAAGGGCCGCGGTGCTGTTGCTACCGTCCTGGTCCAGTCCGGAACCCTGGCTGTGGGCGACACGATCGTGGCCGGTACGGCTCACGGCCGCGTCCGCGCCATGTTCGACGAGAACGGCGAGGCACTCGATGTCGCGCTGCCGTCCCGCCCGGTCCAGGTCCTCGGCCTGTCCAACGTGCCGCGTGCAGGTGACACCTTCCTGGTGACCCCGGACGAGCGTACGGCCCGCCAGATCGCTGAGAAGCGTGAAGCTGCCGACCGCAACGCCGCACTGGCCAAGCGTCGCAAGCGCATCAGCCTGGAAGACTTCGACCAGGCCGTTGCCGAAGGCAAGATCGATACCCTCAACCTCATCCTCAAGGGTGACGTGTCCGGTGCCGTGGAAGCCCTCGAAGACGCCCTGCTCAAGATCGACGTCGGAGACGACGACGTTCAGCTCCGTGTCATCCACCGCGGTGTGGGTGCCATTACGCAGAACGACGTCAACCTGGCAACGGTGGACAACGCCATCATCATCGGCTTCAACGTCAAGCCGGCCGAGCGTGTTGCTGAACTTGCTGACCGTGAAGGCGTGGACATGCGCTTCTACTCGGTCATCTACGCAGCAATCGATGACATTGAGATGGCTCTCAAGGGCATGCTCAAGCCGGAATACGAAGAAGTCCAGCTCGGTACTGCCGAGGTCCGCGAAGTCTTCCGTTCTTCCAAGTTCGGCAACATCGCAGGCTCGATCGTCCGCACGGGCATCATCCGCCGTAACACCAAGGCACGTGTCAGCCGCGACGGCAAGGTCATCGGTGACAACCTCACCGTTGAGACGCTCAAGCGCTTCAAGGATGACGCCACCGAAGTCCGTACCGACTTCGAGTGTGGTATCGGTCTTGGCTCCTTCAACGACATCACTGAAGGCGACATCATCGAGACCTTCGAAATGCGCGAGAAGCCGCGCGTCTAGGTTCCGTTTGGAGCGGGTCCGTCGGGTAGCCCCGGCGGACCCGTTCCGTCCCCGTTTCTACTTTCCAGGAGGAAGTCATGGCTGATCCCGCACGCGCTGCCAAACTGGCACAGCGGATTAAGGTCGTCGTCGCTGAGGCCCTCGGTCGCAGGGTCAAGGACCCGCGCGTCGAGTCCATCACGGTCACCGACGCCCGCGTCACCAATGACCTTCAGCATGCCACCATCTACTACACCGTCTTCGGTGATGAGGTAGCCCAGGCTGATGCTGCCCGCGCCTTGGAGAAGGCAAAGGGTGTGCTTCGGCAGGAAGTCGGCCGCAACATCACCGTCCGGCTGACGCCGACGCTTGAGTTTGTAGCGGACCAGATTCCGGTCAACGCCTCGAACCTTGAGGAGTTGCTCCGCGAAGCCAAGCGTCGCGACGCCGAGGTGGCGGCACTCGCTGCCAGCGCCAAGCACGCCGGCGAGGCCGACCCCTACAAGGGCGACGCCCCTGAGGACATCGATGAGGACGATTTCGACGAAGAGGACACTGATCTCTCCGGCGACAAAGAACTCGACGAAGACGCCAACCGCTAAAGCCTTAGGGTTTTTGTGCAGCCGATGCCCCCAAGAAGACTTCTTGGGGGCATCTGTTGTCTTAAAACTCGTTAGGATCGGAGCATGTCGGCGCACAGTGCTCAGCAACGTGATGAATACCTGAACCGCGCAATCAGGCTGGCGGTGAAGAACGTCGCCGACGGCGGTGGTCCTTTCGGCGCCGTCGTGGTCACCGCGGACGGCACCGTCCATGAGGGGGTCAACCGGGTTACCCGCGATCACGACCCCACCGCCCACGCCGAAGTCGTGGCGATCCGCCGGGCAGCGGCTGCAACGCAGCGGTTCGACCTCACGGGGTCTGTTCTCTACGCCAGCTGCGAGCCTTGCCCTCTGTGCTTGTCCGCCACTCTCTGGGCCAGGATCGGCCATGTCTACTTCGCCGCGGACAGGCATGGTGCCGCACGGGCAGGTTTCGATGACGCTGTGTTCTATGAATACTTCGCCGGCACCAGGCCTGGGCTGCTGCCGGTAGAGCACGCGGAGTTGCCAGCGTCAGGGGACCCCTTCGACGCCTGGCTGAACCACTCCCGCCGAACAGCGTACTGAGCCCCGGTGCCCTGAACCCACCGGAAACTAGACCCTGCGCGGGAGCCGGCTGACGCCGTCGAGCAGGTCCTGTTGCCCGCCGCAGAGGGCGATGCGGATCCACCCTTCACCGATGGAGCCGAACGCCGTTCCCGGCGCGAAAGACACGCCTGATTCCGCGAGGAAGGCACGTACCCAGGTCCTGACGTCGCCGCCACTGACGTGGGAGACGTCTGCCCACAAATAAAACGCCCCCTGTGCTCCCAGAAACGGGATTCCCTTGGCTGAGAGCACAGCGGAGGCTGCATCGCGGTTGCTCCGGTAATGGTCGCGTGCGTGGGAAACGTAATCCTGGGGACCAGTGAGCGCAGCCAAGGCGGCGTACTGGGAGGGCGAAGCCACGCAGGAGACGATCGACTCCATGACGTTGTTCATCTTCTGCTCCAGCCCGGGCGGGCAGACCAACGCCCCGATCCGCAGGCCTGTCAGGCCGTACGTCTTGGACAGCGTCAAGGAAGTGAAAACGCGGGCTTCGCCGGGGATGTCGCTGTCAAAACGGGCAGGACTGACATGCGGGACATCGAAGGTGAAGGCTTCATAGCACTCGTCCGAAATGATCCAGAGGTCGTGCCGGACAGCCAGCTCCACCAGCTGGCGCGTGGTCTCTTCGCTGATGACCGCGCCCAGGGGATTGGACGGAGAGTTCAGCATGATGACGCGCGTCCGTGGCGTAATGAGGGCTTCAATGTCCTCGATGTGTGGCTGGAAGTCATTCTGTGGATACAGCGGGTACTCCACCGGCACGGCGTGCAGGAGGCGGCTGGTCATGGCGAACGTGGGGTAGCCGGGATTAGGGATGAGGATCTCGTCCCCGGGAGCGAGGAGAAGGCTCATGGCGAAGTGCAGGCCCTGCTGGGCGCCATCGACCACATAGACCCGCTCCGGACCGATGTCCACGCCTTGCTGCTCCCGGAAGCGGGCTGCGAAGGCTGCGCGGAGTGCGGGAATTCCGGCGTTCGGTGTGTAATTGGTCTCGTCCCTGTCCAGGCAGGCAATGCCGGCGTCCAAAACGTGCCGGGGGAGTGCAAAGCCCGGTTCTCCAATACTGAGGACGATCGCTCCGGGGGTGGACCAGGCGGCTTCGGTGATCTCGCGGATCTGGTTCACGGGGACGTCGCGGACGTGCGGGGCAAGCTCAGGCATGGGAGCCATCCTAGCCACCCATATACTGGTAAGCGTGCTTTCTGGACTGGTAATCGTTGACAAACCGCAGGGATGGACCAGCCACGATGTGGTTGGCCGGATGCGGCGGCTGGCTGGTACCCGGAAAGTGGGGCATGCGGGAACCCTGGATCCCATGGCTACCGGTGTCCTGGTACTTGGCATCAACAAGGCCACGCGCCTGTTGACCTACATCGTGGGCACGTCCAAGACCTACACTGCCACCATCAGGCTGGGCGAAACCACCATCACCGATGACGCCGAAGGCGAGGTCACCGAAAGCCGGAGCGCGGCAGATGTCACCGATGATGGCATCGCTGCGGGCGTGGCCGCATTGACCGGCCCCATCCAGCAGGTTCCCAGCAGCGTCAGTGCCATCAAAGTCAACGGCGAACGCTCCTATGCCCGCGTCCGGTCCGGTGAGGAAGTAAAGCTTGCAGCCCGCCCGGTCACCATCCATCGCTTCGAAGTCCACTCGGTGGAAAGGGTCGACGGCGGCAGGGTAGTAGACGTCGATGTCACCGTGGAGTGTTCTTCCGGTACGTACATCAGGGCCTTGGCCCGCGACCTCGGCAATGACCTGGGTGTCGGCGGCCATCTCACCGCCTTGCGCAGGACGCAGGTGGGTCCGTACACGCTGGACCAGGCCCGCACCTTGGAAGAACTGGCAGAGGAACTGAACGTCCTGGAGATGTCCCAGGCGGCGCGGGCCCTCATGCCCAACCGGGAACTGACCGAGGAAGAAACCACGGAAATTTCCTTTGGCCGCCGTATTGCTGCCGGACCTGGAGCCGGAACGCCGGAGGCGGCAACGGCCGTGAACCCTGCGGCGGCGTTTGCGCCCTCGGGGGAGTTGGTAGCGCTGCTGGCTGATACCGGAAGCTTCGCCAAACCCGTGCTGGTCTTCGCTCCTGGAACCGGCTCGGGTGCAGGGAAGGCGGAGTAACCATGGACGGATACTTCTATGCCATCCTGATCGTCGGATTGGTGTCCACCATCATGTGCCTTGTAGCGGGCCTGATGAAGAAGGCCCCGAACGATCCCACCATCTACTCCGTGCTCGCCGTCGAATTGGTCCTCCTGGTCTATTTGGTGGGGTCGATAGTCCGGGTAGCCACAGGCGAGCAGATTGCCGGTGAGGCCTGGGAGTTCTGGGGCTACCTCGCGACCGCCCTGATGATTCCCTTGGGTGCTGTCTACTGGGCCATCCTGGAACGAACGCGCTGGAGCAACTTCGTCCTGGCCGCCGTGGGAGTAACCGTGCTCGTCATGGGCGCCCGCATGAACCAGATCTGGTACTGACCTTGAAGGAAGAACGCAACGTGACTGGAACCGAGACCAACCCGGCAAACCCGCAGCAGAAGGACACCAGGAACACCGGACCTGGCCGCCTGCTGATCGCTGTGTACGCGGTGTTCGCGCTCTCCGCTACGGCTCGTGCCGGCTACCAGATCGCCACCAAGTTTGCCGAAGCTCCGTTGGCGCATATTCTGTCGGCGTTCGCCGCCGTCGTGTATATCATCGCCACCATTTCGCTGGCCAAGCCCGGCCGCACCTGGTTCAAGGTCTCCGTCGCCGCTGTCCTTACGGAACTTGTGGGAGTGCTGGTGGTGGGCGCCATCAGCCTCTTTGATCCCGTCGCTTTCCCCCACGACACCGTATGGTCCCTCTTTGGCCGCGGTTATGGCTTCGTCCCGCTGGTGCTGCCGATCCTGGGCCTTCTGTGGCTGAACAAGCGCCGGCCGTCCTGAGTCAAACACCCCAGCGGGTAACCTTAGAATGTTCCGGCGCCGGGAGGTTGCCGGGCGCAATGAACATCTGCAGTAAAAGGCGAGGTTGATGGTCCACATCTGGAACGATCCCACCGAAGTCCCCAAGGACTTCGGACCTACTGTCGTTACCATCGGGAACTTTGACGGCGTCCATCGTGGCCACCAGCACGTTCTGTCGCAGTTGACCGATACGGCAAAGCGGCACAACATTCCCTCGGTAGCGGTGACGTTCGATCCCCACCCCGCGCAAGTGCACAGGCCCGAATCTGCCCCGGAACTCATCATGGGGCTCCAGGACAAACTTGAGGCCCTCGGCGATACCGGCGTGGATGCGGTGTTGGTCATGAAGTACACCCTCGACCTTGCGGCAATGACGCCACTGGAGTTTGTCCAGGAGGTCTTGGTCGAAGGACTCCACGCCGCGCATCTCGTGGTGGGGCACGATCTCCGCTTCGGAGCAGGCAATGCCGGTGACGTCGTAACCATGCAGGAGCTGGGAGGCCGGCTCGGGTTCAGCGTCCAGGTAGTCAATGAGTATGGTGCAGGCGGCTCCCCGGTACACGACGACGGCGATGCCGACCGCCGCTGTTCCTCAACCTGGGTGCGGGAGGCGTTGTCTGAAGGTGACGTCGTAACCGCAGCAGCAGTGTTGGGCAGGCCCCACCGCATGCGCGGGGAGGTAGTCCACGGCGCTGCCCGCGGCCGCGACCTCGGATTTCCCACCGCCAACCTCTCCCACGACTCCACGGGATACGTTCCTGCGGACGGAATCTATGCCGGCTGGCTGATCGACCAGTCCGGGACGCGGTGGCCGGCGGCCATATCCGTGGGTTCCAACCCCACGTTCGATGGCGTCAGCCGTCAGGTCGAAGCCCACGTGATCGACCGGCCCGAGGAAAAAGTGGAGGACTTCAACCTCTACGGCCAAACCGTCGCCGTTGAATTCACCCAGCGCTTGCGGGGCATGGTGGCGTACACAGGGCCAGAGGCATTGGTTGAGCAAATGTGCCTGGATGTGGCCCAGGCCCATGAGCTCCTTGGCCGTGGCTAAGGGCATTTCGACAACACTGCCGGCCTGCCGGTAAACTGATGAGTGGATCCGGCTGCAGTCCGTGGCGGCTGGACCTGTTTTTGTGTGCGGCGACGCCACAAGGGCAACCCGTCAGCGAGGCGCTGCACCGGGAGGCACGGCACAACTCTAGGAGTTCACGTGGCACTTGAAGCCGCTGTAAAGCAGTCCATCATCAAGGAATACGCAACCTCTGAAGGCGACACCGGTTCGCCCGAGGTGCAGGTTGCAGTCCTGACCCAGCGGATCAAGGATCTGACTGAGCACATGAAGGAGCACAAGCACGACTTCCACACCCAGCGCGGTCTGCTGGCCATGGTTGGTCGTCGCAAGCGCATGCTTACCTACCTGAAGAACACCGACATCGCCCGCTACCGTGCGCTCATCGAGCGTCTCGGCCTGCGTCGCTAGTCTGACTTTAGGGGCGGCCCGGTCCCTCACGGAACGGGCCGCCTTCTTCACCAACAACTAAAAACAGGAATCAACCGCATCGCGCATTCGCGGTCCTCGGTAGTGATTCCCGGGAGCAACCGTTGACGGTTGGCCCGTGGATCTCGATCGATGACCGGGTGTCGTACAGGCCAGGAAAAAAGAAGAGGCCTGGGTTGATGCGGCGGACTTCCGCTAACAGAAACGGAGGTGACTCTCTATGGAGGGTCCCGAAATCCAGTTCTCCGAAGCCATTATCGACAACGGCCGTTTCGGCAAGCGCGTCATTCGCTTCGAAACCGGCCGCCTTGCCAAGCAGGCAGCCGGCGCTTCGATGGTCTACATCGACGAAGACACCGCGCTGCTTTCGGCAACCACCGCAGGCAAGCAGCCGCGCGAAGGTTTCGACTTCTTCCCGCTGACGGTTGACGTCGAAGAGCGTATGTACGCTGCCGGCCGCATCCCGGGCTCGTTCTTCCGCCGCGAAGGCCGCCCGTCCACCGAAGCCATCCTCGCTTGCCGCCTGATGGACCGTCCGCTGCGCCCCGCATTCGTCAAGGGCCTGCGCAACGAGGTCCAGATCGTCGTCACCGTCCTGGCGATCAACCCCGACGAGCTCTACGACGTCGTCGCGATCAACGCGTCCTCGATGTCCACGCAGCTTTCCGGCCTTCCGTTCTCCGGCCCGATCGGTGGCGTCCGCGTTGCCCTCATCGCCGACGAACAGGGTTCACAGTGGGTTGCTTTCCCGAAGCACTCCCAGCTCGAGAACGCCGTCTTCAACATGGTCGTTGCCGGCCGCATCACGGGCGACGACGTCGCCATCATGATGGTTGAAGCCGAAGCTACGGACAACTCCTGGAACCTCATCAAGGAACAGGGCGCCACCGCTCCTACCGAAGAGGTTGTTTCCGAGGGCCTCGAGGCTGCAAAGCCGTTCATCAAGGCACTCTGCGAAGCACAGGCGGACCTGGCTGCACGCGCCGCCAAGCCCACGGTTGAGTTCCCGGTCTTCCTGGACTACCAGGACGACGTCTACGCCGCTGTTGAAGCCGCTGCCGCCGACAAGCTGGCTGCTGTCTTCCAGATCGCTGACAAGCAGGAGCGCGACAACGCCTCCGACGAGCTCAAGGACGAAGTCCTGGGCGCACTTGCCGGTACCTTCGAAGGCCGCGAGAAGGAGCTGTCCGCAGCTTTCCGCTCGGTCACCAAGCAGGTTGTGCGCCAGCGCATCCTCAAGGACCAGATCCGCATCGACGGCCGTGGCCTGACGGACATCCGCCAGCTGACCGCCGAGGTAGAGGTTCTGCCCCGCGTTCACGGTTCCGCGATCTTCGAGCGCGGCGAGACCCAGATCATGGGTGTCACCACGCTGAACATGCTCAAGATGGAGCAGCAGATCGACTCGTTGTCGCCGGTAACGCGTAAGCGCTACATGCACAACTACAACTTCCCGCCGTACTCCACCGGTGAGACCGGCCGCGTCGGTTCCCCGAAGCGCCGCGAAATCGGCCACGGTGCCCTTGCAGAGCGCGCCTTGGTTCCGGTTCTGCCGACGCGTGAAGAGTTCCCTTACGCCATCCGCCAGGTATCTGAGGCCCTCAGCTCCAACGGCTCCACGTCCATGGGCTCGGTCTGTGCTTCGACCCTTTCCATGCTCAACGCCGGTGTTCCGCTGAAGGCAGCAGTTGCCGGTATCGCCATGGGCCTGGTTTCCGACCAGGTTGACGGCCAGACCCGCTACGCAGCGCTGACCGACATCCTCGGCGCCGAAGACGCTTTCGGCGACATGGACTTCAAGGTTGCCGGTACGTCCGAGTTCGTCACGGCCATCCAGCTGGACACCAAGCTCGACGGCATCCCCGCTTCCGTGCTGGCAGCAGCACTGAAGCAGGCCCGCGAAGCCCGCCTGCACATCCTCGAGGTCATCAACGCTGCGATCGACACCCCGGATGAGCTCTCCGAGTTCGCTCCGCGCGTCATCGCCGTCAAGATCCCCGTGGACAAGATTGGCGAGGTCATTGGCCCCAAGGGCAAGATGATCAACCAGATCCAGGAAGACACGGGCGCGGACATCTCCATCGAAGATGACGGCACGGTCTACATCGGCGCTACCAACGGTCCGTCTGCCGATGCAGCACGTTCCGCCATCAACGCCATCGCCAACCCGCAGGTGCCGGAAATCGGTGAGCGCTACCTGGGTACGGTCGTCAAGACCACCACCTTCGGCGCTTTCGTCTCCCTCACCCCGGGCAAGGACGGGCTGCTGCACATCTCCGAGCTCCGCAAGCTGGCCAACGGCAAGCGCGTGGACAACGTTGATGACGTCGTCTCCGTGGGCCAAAAGGTCCAGGTCGAGATCACCAAGATCGATGACCGCGGCAAGCTTTCCCTCTCCCCGGTTGTTGCCGAGGAAGAAGGCGCAGCTTCTGAGGACGCTCCGGCCGAGGCCGCTGAAGAGTCCGCAGAGTAGTCTGTAAGCAGTACACCCGGCGGGGCCGGTGGGCTTGAAAAAGCTCCACCGGCCCTTCCGGCCTTAACTTGAAAACCTGAAAGGCCTTGATGACTGTCGTACCCCTGCCGCTGGAACAAACCCTTCCCGGTGGCGAATTGATCCATGGTGCCGAGGGCGGTTCCGTCGTTCGGCGCTCGGTCCTCCCCGGCGGAGTGCGCGTCCTGACCGAGGCAATGCCCGGCCAACGGTCGGCCACCATAGGGTTCTGGGTGGCAGTGGGTTCACGCGATGAAGCGGAGGGCCAGCACGGTTCCACCCACTTCCTTGAGCACTTGCTGTTCAAAGGCACCAAGCGACGCACCGCCTTGGAGATCGCTTCGGCTTTTGACGAGGTAGGTGGGGAGTCGAACGCCGCCACTGCGAAGGAAAGCACGTGCTACTTCGCCAGGGTCCTGGATACCGATCTCCCCATGGCCATCGACGTCATTGCCGACATGATCACCGGAGCGGTCCTGGATCCAGCTGAACTGGAGCAGGAGCGCGACGTTATCCTGGAGGAAATCGCCATGGACAGCGATGACCCCACAGATGTTGCGCACGAGAAATTCGTCGAAGCTGTCCTCGGCAAACACCCGCTGGCCCGACCCATCGGTGGAACGCCGGACGCCATCAAAGCTGTGGCCAGGGATTCGGTCTGGGCGCACTACCAGCGCTACTACCGTCCAGAGGAACTTGTCATCACCGCAGCCGGTGGGCTCGACCATGACGTGGTCTGCGACCTCGTCCTTGACGCCCTCACTGCCGCGGGATGGACGCTCGATCCCCAAGCTGCCCCGGTGAACCGCAGGGGAACCGAACGCGCTGTCATCAGCGGAACCTCGGGCCTCCACGTGGTCAAACGTCCCGTGGAGCAAGCCAACATCATTATGGGTTGCCCGACTATCGTGGCTACCGATGACCGCCGGTTCGTCATGAGCGTGCTTAACGCCGTCCTGGGTGGCGGCATGTCTTCCCGGCTGTTCCAGGAAATCCGTGAAAAGCGCGGCCTGGTGTACTCCACCTATTCCTTCACTGCCGCCTACGCAGACGCCGGGTATTTTGGCATGTACGCGGGTTGCACGCCGTCCAAGGTCCGACAAGTGCTGGACCTCCTGGGTGTGGAGTTGGAGAAACTTGCCAAGGAGGGCATCACGGAGGAGGAACTCCGCAAGGCTGTGGGACAGCTCAGCGGTGGAATTGTCCTGGCCCTTGAGGACACGGGGTCCCGGATGTCGCGGCTGGGCCGGGCAGAGTTGGTTTCCGGAGAGTTCCAGGACATTGACGAAACCCTTGCCCGGATCCAGGCTGTCACCGTTGAGGAAGTCCAGGAACTGGCCCGCGAACTCGCAGCGGCGCCCCGGACCATCACGGTGGTAGGTCCTTTCGAGGAAACCGAGACCTTCGGCCTCTGAATCTCTGGACTCACCCACTGTCAGCAGGGCAGCATGATCACACAGTGATGATGCTGCCCTGACTACGTAGGAGAGGCGATGAACCAGCCCCCAAGCGGCCAAGCTGCGGAGTTGCTGCATGACTTCCTCGGTCACTGGCGCGGCATCACCGAAGTTGCAGCCTCGCCGTGGCGGAGTGGCCGGACCGTGGAAGCAGAGGTGGTTTTCACCAAGGCCGCCGGCGGGTATGCAGTCGTCCAGAGCTACCGGCACCGGGAACCGGACGGCACGCATTTTGAAGGGCATGGCATGTTCACCGTTGACCTGGACCACGGGGATACCCTCTGGTACTACGTGGACAGCCTGGGGAGATCGCCCGCCAGCCCCGTCCGGGGGGCCTGGCACGAAGGGATCCTGACCCTGGACCGGAGGACTGCCGACGGCGTGGCCAGGCACACTTTCCGGGTTGAGGACGGGGTTCTGGTGCACACGGCCGATCTCAGGCTTGAAGGAACAGCTGATTTCAGCCCGTTGCTCAAGAGCGTCTTCAGGAAAGCTTGAGCCTTAACCGCCCGCGAAGGGCGGCAGGACGTCGATGACATCCTGGGCTCCCAGTGGTGCTGAACGGTCCCGCACCGCCACCTCATTGCGGAGGAAACTGCTCCGGGCCACGATGCGCTCCAGCGGGGGAGTCCCTTCCGGGGGCAGCGGACGTTCGACGGCGAGGGCGGCTTCCAGGAGCGCTTCCAGGCTGGTGCCTTCCGGGAGGAGGTGCACTTCTTCTTCGACCCCTGCGGCCGCGCGTGCGGCAGCGAAGTAACGGACAAGCAAGGATTCAGCCTCCGATTGCGCTCATGCTGCGGTCCGGCTGGACAAAGTCCGCTGCGCCGAGACCAGTGTGGTCCATGCCGTGGGCTTTGGACTTGACCCACATCGCGTCCTGCCAACGTTCCGCCAGTTGCTGATCCGTGGCCCCGCCACGGAGCAATGCCAGGAGGTCGAATTCCTCGCGGGAGAAGAGGCAGCTCATGATCTTGCCCTCGGCGGTGATGCGGGTGCGGCGGCAGTCGGCGCAGAAAGGTTCGGTGACTGAGGCGATGATGCCGACTGTACCAAGTACCGGACCGGTGGCTTCACCCGACGCCGTGTCCCGGCGTCGTACTTCGAATCGCTCGGCGGGTGCGCCGTCCCGTTCCCGGGGGTCCCGGCCCAGCACGAAGTCGCGGGAAACCAGTTCGCGGATTTCCGCGGCCGTGATCATATTGCGACGCGTCCATCCGTGATCGGCGTCCAAGGGCATTTGTTCAATGAAACGGAGCTCATAGCCGCGGTCCAACGCCCAGGCCAGCAGGTCCGGTGATTCGGCGTCGTTGATTCCGCGCATCAGCACTGCGTTCAACTTGACCGGCCCCAAGCCGGCTGCCCAAGCGGCGTCGACACCGGCCAGGACGCGATCCAGGAAGGGCCGGCGCGTGAGTTGGGTAAAGGTTTCCTCGTGCAAGGAGTCGAGCGAGACGTTGATCCTGGTCAGGCCTGCAGCCTTCAGCGCCGCCGCTTTTTTGTCCAGACCAACGCCGTTGGTGGTCATGGAGATGGGAAGGTCCGGATGATCGGTGCGGATTCCGGAAATAATGTCCACCAAGTCAGCGCGGACCAAGGGCTCGCCGCCGGTGAGCCGGAGTTCGCGAACGCCCAGAGAGTCAACACCGATGCGGACGATCCTGACGATCTCGTCCCTGGTCATCACGGCCTGTTTGGAGAGCCATTCCAGGCCCTCGGCCGGCATGCAGTAGGTGCAGCGCAGGTTGCATTTGTCCGTCAGGGACAGGCGCATATCGGTAGCCCGCCGGCCATATCGGTCCCACAGGCCCGCAGGCGTTCCCGCTGGCCGCGGCGGCGGTACGGGGACGCCACTTTCCTTGCTGCCGGCGGCGCCTGCCGGAGGGGGCACCGGCATTCCCAGCTGAACACTCATAAATTCAGGCTACGCCACCGTGGCGGGTTCAGTGACACCGATTACAGTCATACAGTTCTTACGGATTCCATACACTAGCGCCGCGGAACCCCGGATCGGGTGCTGTGCGCGGCCGGCAAACCTATGCTGAAAGCGTGACCACACCTACGGCATCATCAACGGAACCAGGGAATCGCCGCATCCTCCTGGTCGAAGACGAACAGACCATCGCCGATGTGGTCCGCGACTACCTGTTGCAGGCGGGCTTCCAAGTGGATATGGCCGGTGATGGGTTCACCGCACTGGAACTGGCAGCCGAGCGCCAGCCCGACCTTGTGATCCTGGACCGGATGTTGCCTGGACTGGACGGCGTTGAAGTGTGCCGGCGGCTCCGCCGAACCATGAGCGTACCGGTCATCATGGTCACGGCTTTGGGGACCGAAGATGACAGGATCCTGGGCTTGGAGATGGGGGCCGATGACTATGTCACCAAGCCCTTCTCGCCACGGGAACTGGTCCTGAGGGTGAAATCGGTGCTCCGGCGAAGCATCAAGGAGTTCACGCCGGAACCGCCGGTGGAAGCTGCTGGGCTCGAACTGGATCCCGCATCCCGGACGGTCACGCACCATGGAGTTCTGCTGGCGTTGACAGTCCGCGAATTTGATCTCCTGGCTTTCCTGATGCGGCGTCCCAACCAGGTTTTCAGCCGGGAGGAACTCATCAAAGCCGTGTGGGGCTGGGACTTCGGCGACCTCTCGACCGTTACCGTGCACGTGCGCCGTCTTCGGGAAAAGATTGAAGCCAACCCCACCAAACCGGAACTGCTAAAAACGGTCTGGGGCGTGGGGTACCGTTTCGATTCCGGCGCCGGCCAGGTTGCGGGCAGCTCCGACATAGTTGCCGGCCCTACCGATACAGGGGAGGAGGGCCATGGAGGGCAGTGAGCTCTGGACCATCCTGGCGTGGGTGCTGTTCTGGGCCGTCCTCATCGGCGCAGCCACCTTGCTCAGCCTGCGCCTGCTGCGGCGGGCATCTGTCCTGGCGCAGATCTGCCTGGTGGTGGTGGCTACAGTGGCAGTCCTGGTAGCTGGCATGGTCAGCGCCTTCAATGCCATGTTCATCTCCGCGAGGGACCTGGAAGTCATGTGGTACATCCTGGCCATGGCCTCAGCCGTAGCTGTAGCACTGTCCCTGATGTTGGGCGCCGGCGTGTCCCGGAATGCGGCCCGGTTGGTGGATGCCGCGCGGCGGCTAGGCCGTGGAGAAACCCTTGACCATGCAGGAGAGGGGCGGGGAACCGCTCCAGCCATGACGTCCGAACTTGCCGAACTGGCCCAGGAGCTCGAAGCCAGCAGCCGGCGCCTCGCCGAGTCACGCGAACGCGAAGCCGCCATTGAGACTGCCCGGCGGGAGCTTGTGTCGTGGATTTCGCATGACCTCCGGACCCCGCTGGCCAGCATGCGTGCCATGACGGAGGCACTGGAAGACGGCATGGCGTCAGATGTCCCTGGCTATTACCGGAAAATCATCGGCCAGACCGAGCAGATGACCGCCATGGTCAACGACCTCCTCGAGTTGTCCAAGATCCAGGCCGGCACCCTGCGCCTTCGTGCGGAACCCCTGGACCTTTACGACCTCGTCAGTGATGCACTGTCCGATCTTGCGCCCTTGGCCGCCCAACGCGGCATCACGCTCGACGGCGGCGGGGACCGGGAGTGCATGGCAGTCGCCGACGGACCAAGCCTGGCCAGGGCCGTTCGGAACATCCTGCTCAACGCCATCACCTACAGCCGCCCGGGCACCGAAGTCCACGTCAGCGTCGGAAGGGGCAGCGTTGGAAGTGACAGCGTCGGAGAGGACAGCACGGCCCGGGAAGGCACGCAGAACGACTGGCGGGCAGTGGTTGCGGTACAGGATCAGTGCGGGGGCATTCCTGCCGAGGACCTGCCCCACCTGTTCGAGACGGGTTGGCAGAAAGATCCCGCCCGTGGAGCTGCTGAGGGGCTGCAAGGCAGCTACAGTGGTGCGGGCATCGGACTGAGCATGGTGGCGGGCATCGTCAAGGCCCACGGGGGATCGGTCACCGTAGAGAACGTCGACGGCGGTTGCCGGTTTGCGCTGTCCCTTCCCGCAGGCCCCCTTCCCGCAGGCCCCCTTCCCGCAGGCCCGCTCGCGGAGGGGCCGCTCACAGCAGCCCCTCCCGCCTCGGGTTCGAATCCGGCTGTTGCACCTCAGGCTGACGCGCTTCAAGACGCGCTTCAAGCTGTTCCATCTCAAGCTGTGCCGCTTCAAGCTGTTCCATCTCAAGCTGACCGGCTTCAAGCTGACCAGGGTCCGGCCGCATTCCTTCCGGCGCGGGAGGTTCCGCCATCTTCCCTCCCGGTTTCGACCGGGACTTCAACAGAGCAACGCCCAGGAGGCGACGCATGACCACGCCCAGCAGTATCGACAAGCCAGGCCAGTGGGAGGACGGGCAGGGACGCGCGGCGACCCCTGAGACCTCGGGCACGCCGGAAACCACAGGCACACAGGGACGCGCAGCGACCCGGGACACCGCAGGGACCCGGGACACCGCAGTCCCGTCCGGACCCCAAGCACAGAAGTCGCCGCGGGCCCGGCCCAATCCACGCCTGTGGGCTGCGGCGTCCGGCATCGCGGCCGGCGGCGCCGGGATCGCTGCGGGCGAGCTGACAGCTGGCCTGCTGAGTCCCTTGGTTTCTCCGGTCACTGCCTTGGGCGGTGCAGTGATCGACGCCGTCCCTCCGGGGGTCAAGGACCTCGCTGTACAGTTGTTCGGCACTGCGGACAAGATCGTATTGATCGCCTCGATCGGGATCGTCGCAGGGCTGCTGGCAGCACTGGCAGGTGTCCTGGAACGCCGCCGTACTGGCTGGGGCCTGGTGATGGCCGGAGTTGCCGGGGCGGCCGGCCTGACCGCCGTCGTTACCCGTGCCCAGGCGGGCCCGCAAGCGGCCCTGGCCCCTATCGTCGCGGCGATCGTTACCATGCTGCTGTTGCGGGCACTCGTCCGCCGGCTCGCCACCTGGATCCCTCCCGGTGCTGCACCGGCGCGCCAGGGTGACGATCCCGCGCCGCTGGCGCGGCGCAGCTTCCTTAATGCCCTCGCCGGAACCTCCCTTGCGGCCGCCGTGGCCGGAACCGTTACCGCCGTCCTCACCCGCGCAACCACCGTGGCGTCAGGTTTCCGGGAGTCCATGACCCTGCCGGAGCCAACAACGCCGGCCCAGGCAATACCCGCCGGCGCCTCGCTGTCGGTGGACGGTATCAGCCCGCTGGTGACCCCCAACGCCGATTTCTACAGGATTGACACTGCACTGACCGTCCCTGCCATCGACCCGCCTGCCTGGAAGCTCAAGGTCACCGGGATGGTGGAAAACGAGGTCGAACTTGATTTCGCCACGCTTCTCTCCAAACCCATGACGGAGCGTCACATCACCATCGCCTGCGTGTCCAACAACGTAGGTGGAGACCTGATCGGCAACGCACTCTGGTTGGGCTGGCCGGTCAGGGAGCTTCTCGCCATGGCCCGGCCCAAGGCGGGCGCGGACATGGTGCTGAGCACCAGCAACGACGGCTGGACAGCGAGCACCCCTTTGGAGGCGTTGACGGACAACCGTGATGCAATGCTCGCCGTGGGCATGAACGGCGAGCCGCTTCCCTTGGAACACGGCTTCCCTGTGCGCATGATCGTCCCCGGACTCTACGGATTCGTTTCGGCCACCAAGTGGCTGACCGAACTGAAAGTCACACGCTTCGCCGACGATACCGCCTACTGGACTCCCCGCGGCTGGAGTGATCGGGGTCCCATCAAAACGCAGTCCCGCATCGATGTTCCCCGCAGCGGAAGGACTGTCCAAGCAGGAACGGTGCAGTTTGGAGGCGTGGCCTGGGCCCAGCACCGGGGAGTCAGCCGGGTGGAGCTTCGGCTCAACCGTGGGCCCTGGAAGCAGGCCACACTGGCCGGCGGGATTTCAACCGACACCTGGTACCAGTGGCAACTGGGCGTTGACCTCACTCCCGGCGACTACGAGGTACAAGTGCGGGCCACCGACTCCACGGGCCAACCGCAGACCGAGGACAAAGCCCCCGTGGCTCCCGACGGCGCCACGGGCTACCACACCATCAACGTCAAGGTGGGATGAGGCCCTAGTCTGGGTAGGTCCGGAGAATTCCCGGTAGCAGGGATGTCACTACAGGAGGTTGTCCGTGCCCAGATCAGTCGCAAACCATCGCCAGGCAGTGGTGGAATTGCTGGCAGGCGTCGCCGCCGCCAAGGGCACCTGCAGGGTGCCATTGCTCGAAGCCCTGGGAAAGCCGCTCGCCGCGGACCTCTTCGCGCCCCTGTCCCTGCCGCCGTTCGACAACTCCCAGATGGACGGCTTTGCCGTTCGCTCGCAGGACATTCCCGGACAGGGCGCGGAACTCCGCGTAGCGGCTCCTGTCCCGGCCGGTGCGGCGCCGGCGGCCCTGAAGCCCGGCTTTGCCGCCCCCATCATGACCGGAGCAATGATTCCTGACGGGGCCGACGCCGTCGTGCCTGTCGAAAAGGCCAGCCCCGCGTCCTTTCCCGAGCCAAGCGACACGGATGCCGTCGTGGAGCTTCCCGCCGTGTCGCCCGGTACCTATGTGCGGAACAGCGGCAGCGACATCGAACACGGCGCACTTGCCTTGGCTGCCGGCACCCTGCTGGGACCGGCCCAGCTTGGCCTGTTGGCGGCCCTGGGCCTGGCAACGGTCGAGGTTCCCGAACCTCTGCGGGTCCTCCTGGTGACCACCGGGGATGAGGTGGTGGAACCGGGGGAGGCGCTGACTGCCGGGAAGATCTTCGACTCCAACGGCACGCTGCTGGAGGCCTCCATGCGCCAAGCCGGCCTGGAGGTTGTCCGTTCCGGTATTTCAGATGACCATCCCTCCAGCCTTCTGTCGGTCCTTCAACATCACACCGGCGAGGCGGAGACTGCTGTGGACATCATTGTCACTACCGGGGGAGTGAGCAAAGGAGCCTACGAGGTGGTGCGACAGGCCATGGTGGGCCAGCCTGTCGATTTCGTCCCCGTTGCCATGCAGCCGGGCGGGCCGCAGGGCCTGGGAACCTTCAACGGCGTTCCCTTCCTTGGTTTTCCCGGGAATCCGGTCAGCTGCCTCGTCTCTTTCGAAATGTTCCTCCGGCCGGCATTGTCGGAGGTCATGGGTACGCCGGCCCCCAGGACCGTCCAGGCGGCGCGCCTGGCTGCGCCGCTGACCTCGCCCGAAGGCAAGCACCAGGTCCGGCGCGGATCGGTGGCCGGCGATGGCACGGTCCACATGGAAGGTGGGGCCGGGTCCCATCTGGTGCATGCCTTGGCCCGCGCCAATGCGTTGATCCAGATACCCGCCGCCGTCACGGAACTCAACGCAGGAGCCGAAGTGGAAGTATGGATGCTGTGAATGAAACTCCCGGGACAAGAACAGAGCACGACGGCGGGCTGACGCACCTCCGGCAGGACGGCACCGCACAAATGGTTGATGTGTCGGCGAAGGCAGTTACCACCCGCCAGGCCACCGCAACGGCAACGGTCCGCACCAGCGGGCAAGTGATGGCGCTCCTTGGTGCCGGCGAGTTGCCCAAAGGTGACGCGCTCGCCGTGGCCCGGGTGGCAGGAATCATGGCGGCGAAGAAGACTCCGGAGCTGATCCCGTTGTGCCACCCGTTGCCGATTTCCAAGGTAACGGTGGATTTCGACCTCGGTGCTGACGCAGTGAACATTGTGGCTACCGTCAAGACCAAGGGCGTCACCGGCGTCGAAATGGAGGCCCTGACAGCGGCGTCGGTGGCGGCCCTGAGTGTCTACGACATGATCAAGGCCGTGGATAAGCACGCAGTGCTGACCGACATCCGCGTGCTCGCCAAAAGCGGTGGCAAGAGCGGCGACTGGGACGATTCCGGGGAACCTCTCCAGGAGGCCGGCGAATGAGCGCTTGTGAACCGAACAGTGTCCGGAAGGCCGGCGTCGTGATCGCCTCCACCCGCGCCGCAGCCGGAATCTACGCGGACGAGACCGGGCCCATTATCCTGGACTGGCTCAATGAACATGGGTTCCAAACCTTTCCCACCATGGTGGTTCCGGACGGAGAACCCGTGGGCGCTGCCCTGAGGGCGCTCCTGACCCAGGACCCCGCCGTCGTCATCACCAGCGGCGGAACAGGACTCAGCCCGGATGACATGACACCGGAAATGACGCTTCCGCTCCTGGACCGGGAAATACCGGGCATCATGGAAGGAATCCGGCGCGCGGGTGCTGCGAAAACCCCCATGGCCATGCTGAGCCGTGGCCACGCGGGAGCCGCGGGGAAGACGTTCATCATCAACCTGCCGGGATCCCCGAAAGGGGTTATGGATGGGCTTGCCGTCCTGGACCCGGTCATTGGGCACTTATGCGAACAACTGGAAGGCAGCCATGGGCACTGAAACAGACTTCGAAGTAGTCAGCGCGGTCCTCAGCGCCGAACCAATCTCCGTTGACCAAGCCATCGCGGCTGTTGAATCGGACACCGCCGGTGCGGTAGTCAGCTTCAGTGGTGTGGTGCGGAACCACGATTCCGGCAAAGCGGTGGACCGGCTCAGTTACAGCGCCCATCCCACGGCGCACCAGGTCATGTCCGACGTCGTGGCACAGCTGGTGGCCGAACACTCAGGCGAAGCCGATCAACCGGTTCGGATCTGGGCGGCACACCGCATCGGAATGCTCCAGATAGGCGACCCGGCACTGGTGTGTGCCGTCGCAGCGGCGCACCGGGGGCAGGCGTTTGCCGTCTGTGCCGAGCTGGTGGACAGGGTCAAGGCGCAGGTGCCCATCTGGAAGGAACAGTTCTTTTCCGATGGCACCGTTGAGTGGGTTGGCGCGGGAGAGTAGCCCCGGGTCACGGTTCCTGCCGGGCCCCGGCCCGGCGGTAGGGTTAACGGCATGACCGAACAACTTGCTGTTGCAGTGCTGGGCGCCAACGGGCGCATGGGAAGTGAAGCCGTTAAAGCTGTGGAAGCAGCTGATGACATGAAGCTCGTAGCCGCCCTGGGCCGCGGCGATTCCCTGGAAACCCTGCTCGACGCCGGTGCGCAGTATGTTGTTGACCTCACCGTTCCGGATACTACCGAGGCCAACGTCCGGTTCGCCGTCGAGCACGGGATGCACGCCGTTGTGGGCACTACCGGCTGGAACGCGGACAAGCTGGACTCCCTTCGCGCATTATTGGAACAGAAGCCGGGCACCGGCGTCCTGATCGCCCCCAACTTTGCCCTGGGCTCCGTGCTGGCTTCTGCGTTTGCCGCCAAGGCGTCCCAGTATTTCGAGTCCGTTGAAATCATCGAACTGCACCACCCGAACAAGGTGGATGCTCCCTCCGGCACGGCCGTTCGCACAGCGCAGCTGATCTCGGAGGCCCGTCGGGAAGCCGGGGTGCCGGCAAGTCCGGACGCCACGGAGACGTCCTTGGACGGGGCCAGGGGCTGTGATGTGGAGGGCGTCCGTGTCCACAGCGTCAGGCTCCGGGGTTTGGTAGCCCACCAGGAAGTCCTGTTTGGCGGCCCTGGTGAGCAACTGACGTTGCGTCACGACTCCTTTGACCGGGCTTCGTTCATGCCCGGTGTCCTGCTGGGGCTGCGCAAAGTTGCAGCGAACCCCGGCCTCACTGTTGGCCTTGATGGTTATTTGGAGCTGGGACTTTAGGTTCATGGGAAATTTCTGGACTTCGTTGAAGAAGAACCGCACCAAAATCTGGGTTGGCGCCATCACCCTCCTGCTGGTCCTGTACCTGGTGGTCTCCGTGCAGCGCTCGTTCCTCCTGCTAGGTGATCCCAACCTGATAGCGAAGGGCATAGGAGCGGCCTACCTTGTGCTGCCGATCGTCGGGGCGTGGGCCCTCATCCGCGAACTGCTCTTTGGTGCGCGAACCGAACAAATGGCCAAGGTCCTGGAAGCCGAAGGCGGCTTGCCCGAGGACACGTTGCCGCGCACACCGGGAGGTCGGATTGTCCGGGCCGCCGCGGATGCCGAATTTGAAAAGTACCGTGCCGAGGCCGAAGCCGCGCCGGAAGACTGGCGTTCCTGGTTCCGGTTGAGTTGCGCCTATGACGCCTCGGGGGACCGTAAGCGCGCCCGGGCATCAATGCGCGACGCCGTGAAGCTGTTCCGGTCTCAGCCCACCGCTGCGGGCCGGTAGCTGCCGAGCCTTGACGCCTGGTGGGCCACCCATTCCAAAGGCCCACGACGCCGGAGCAAGGCGAAACACGCACCGATCACCACTGCGCAAAGCGCCTGGGTCCAGTACATGCCCTCTTCCGTCCACCCGGCGGGCAACGGCTTGTTGGTGAACCCGGAAACCACCCATGCATGGGCGGAATAGAGGCTCAGCGTCATGGCTCCCGGTCCACTGAGCACCATGAGGATATTGACCTTGAGGTTTTCCGCGGCGGCAGCCAGCAGCAGGAAGAAAGCCACCACCGCGGCCGCTGTTCCGCTGGTGTGCAAAAGGTCCAGCGTGGTACCGGCATGGGGGGATGCCGTGGCCAGCCACCACCATGAACCCGTTTGATCCAGCCCCGTCAGGTTTACCTGCAGCATGCTGTCCAAGGGGTACCCGCGGGTGCCGGGGAGCTTCTCCAGGGCGGCGCGGCCGCCCCAGGCTTCCATGGCCAGGAATCCGACCACTTTGGCCGCAGCGGCTACTGCCACTCCGCCGGCCAGCAGCAACAATTGCACTTTGGTCCTGGTCAGCGCCAGGCGTCCGATGACCAGGCCTATGAGCAGGTAGGAAATCCACTGGAAAACCGGGTAGTAGCCAGTGAAGAAGATATCGGCAAGGAGTTGGCCGGGCGTCCCCAGGTCCTCCGTGCCGGGATTGTGGCCCAGTTGCAAGGGCGGAGTGGTCTCCAGCAGCAGGGGTCGGAGCAAGTAGGCCACCACTGGGGATAAAAGGACCCATCCCAACGCCCAGAAAGACAGTGCCTTCAACCTCAGCCCAAGGAACGGAAGGATGCAGAGGAAAAGTACGGCGTAGTGCACCAGGATCACTGCGATGTTGACATCCAGCCCACCCAGGGCAAGCCCGACGACGGCGATCACCAGCGCCCGCATGGCGACCCCACCCCTGGCCGCGCGGAGTTCGCCCCCTTGGCGTGGCTCCTGCTTGCCGGTAGTCAACGCCAGTCCGATTCCGGCGAGGATCGCGAACAAGGCAGATGACCGCCCCGAAAACACCAACCCCACGAACGTGGGGTCCCACGATGGGGCGGGTCCGAACGTCGGCAGGAGGTGCGTGGACATCATGCCCAGCAACGCTGCACCCCTGGCGGCGTCGATCCCTGTAAGCCGGGAGGAGACCTGGCCGCCGTCGCGCGCTTTCCGCGGAGGGGCAGTCTCTTGGGAAGTCATGCTGCGATGGTCTCATAGCCAACTGTGAGCCGTTCCGGCGGTAGAGTCCCATGCCATGGAATCCGTCAACGCCCAGTGGGCTGGAGCATTCACCATCATCAACGATTCCGACGGCTGGCAGCAGTTCCGGCGCCTTGACAGCGAACTGTTCATGCCGCCGGCCACGGACGGCCTTGAGGAGCGCGCCAGGATGTGCGCCGGGATCCACGCAACCTGGACAGCAACGTCCGGGCACCTGGTCATCGAAGCCGAAGGCCCCGAGGACGGTTCGCCTTTCGACGTCCTGGTGAACGGGGTCCTCCGGCATCGCGTGTCGGGCGCCGGCCGTGTCAGTCATGACCTCGATCTTGGCTCCATGCCGCAGCAATCAACTGTTCAGCTTTGGCTGCCACAGTATGGTTTCCTCAGGGTGCTGGAGGTGTCGCTGAAGGGCGAAGACGTTCACGTTGCCGGGGGATCCGGCAAACGATGGATCACCTACGGCAGCTCCATCACCCAATGCAGGCAGGCCGATGGTCCATCAGAGGCGTGGCCTGCTGTGGTGGCCAGGCAATACGGCTGGCAATTACAGTCCTTGGGTTTCGGCGGTGAATGCCAACTGGACCCGGCGGCGGAAAGCACCATCTGCCAGCTGCCGGCAGACTTCATCTCCTTATGCCTGGGAATCAACACCTACAACGTGGCCGCGTTCTCTGGCCGGACCTTCGCGAGCCAGGTATTGGGCTTCCTCAGCGCTATCCGGCGGGCACACCCGGAGGTGCCTATCGCGGTCATCTCTCCGGTCCTTTCCCTTCCCCGCGAGGAGGCGCCCAATGCCGTTGGGTGGACGCTCGCGGACTACAGGAAGGCCGTGGCAGATGTGGTGCGGTTAGTCCGCGAGCGGGGGGATACGCGCACTCACTTGCTGATTGGCGAAGGGGTGTTCACCCCGGCGGAGGCTGCGGTGCTGATGCCCGATACCTTGCATCCCAACAATGCCGGCTACCGGCTCATGGCTGACAGGCTGGGCCCACAGCTGGCGGCTGTCGCCAACGCGCACGGCTGACCGGGCATCTGGAAGGGCTGCGGCCGGCGTGGCCGGAACGGACCCGGCTCTTGTCTTCGAATATATGTTCGAATAGCATGGCAGGATGAACGATGTTCCCACGCCACCCGAAGGTCTCGCCGGGCCCATGAAAGCGATGAGCCCCGGTGTCGTCGACTTCCTGTTCAGGCAACTCGTGGCCGGCGAACCCCCCGAAGACACCCAGTGGCGCCGCGAAGGAACAGTGTTGGCCGAGCAGCCGCCAGGGGCTGAACTTGCCCGGCGGCTATCCGAGGCGGACCTGGATTCCCTGACGCCGCTGGAACTGTTCGAGTACGTTCGCGCTTCCCAGCGGCTGGTGACCTGGGCCGAACACCTCAAGGAGCGGGCCGTGGCGCAGTATTGCGCTGAGCAACCTGCGCGGACAAGTGGGCCGGCATAGCCGCGAAGTTTTGCTGCCCGGCGGCGGGGGAGCGGCCACGAGGGGACGGTGTCGCCGCCCATGACTCCAGAACCGCGGCCCGTGCATGAGGACCATCACGCGGGACCCATTCTTGTAACAAGCCCGTGACAGGGTAACGTTTTTCCTATGTCTGACTTGCGCGCCCACACTCCCGCCCTTGGTACCCTCCTGACCGCCATGGTCACCCCGTTCACCGAGGACGGCAAGGTGGACTACGATCAAGCCGCCGCGCTCGCAGAGAAGCTGGTCCAGGATGGCTGCGATGGCCTCGTTGTCACCGGCACCACGGGAGAGACCTCAACGCTTACGGATGACGAAAACGTGGGCATGTTCCGGGCGGTCAAAGAAGCCGTCGGTGGCAAAGCCGCCATCATCGCCGGAACCGGCACCAACGACACCGCGCACTCGGTCCACCTCTCACAGCGTGCCGCTGAAGTCGGCGTTGACGGACTCCTGATCGTAACGCCCTACTACAACAAGCCCAGCCAAGCCGGTGTCCGGGCGCACTTTGAGACGATTGCATCCTCAACGGACCTGCCTGTCATGCTCTACGACATCCCGGGCCGCTCCTCCATTGCGATTGCTCCTGAGACCATGATCGGCCTGGCCAAGCACCAGAACATCGTGGCGGTCAAGGATGCCAAGGCAGATTTTGCCGCCGCGACCCGGGTCATGGCTGAGACCGACCTGGTCTTCTATTCCGGTGATGACGGATTGACCCTCCAGTGGATGGCGCTCGGCGCCGTCGGCCTGGTGGGCGTCACCACCCACGTGGCCACGCGTCGCTTCCGCGAACTGATCGACGCCGTGAACGCCAGCGACCTCGCCACTGCGAGGGCCATCAACTTTGAACTGGAACCCGTCATTCGCGCAACCATGACGCGGGTCCAAGGCGCAGTAGCCGCCAAGCAGATTCTCAAGTGGCAGGGAGTCCTGCCCAACTCGGTTGTCCGTTTGCCCCTCGTGGAGCCGGACGCGGCCGAGATCGAAATCATCCGCGGGGATTTGGCGGAAGCCGGAATGGACTTCAACGTCTAGGCCGGTACCGCCGGAAAGTAGCACAATATGACCCAAACCGCCCTTCCCGGACTGGTTACTCCGCCGAAACTGCCGAAAGGTACGCTGCGGATTGTTCCGCTCGGTGGCCTGGGAGAGATCGGCCGCAACATGGCCGTCTTCGAAATCGACGGCAAGCTGCTGGTCGTTGACTGTGGCGTGCTCTTCCCCGAAGAGACGCAGCCCGGAGTGGACCTGATCCTGCCTGATTTCTCCTACATCGAGGACCGGCTGCAGGACGTCGTAGGCGTCGTGCTGACCCACGGCCACGAGGACCACATCGGCGCTGTTCCCTATTTGCTGCGCCTCAAGGCCGACATTCCGCTGATCGGGTCCCAGCTCACACTGGCCTTGGTGGAAGCAAAGCTTCAGGAACACCGGATTAAGCCGTACACCCTCACCGTCACCGAGGGCCAGGTGGAGCAGTTCGGCCCGTTTGAGTGCGAGTTCGTTGCCGTCAACCACTCCATCCCGGACGCCTTGGCTGTTTTCATCCGGACCGAGGGCGGCAACGTCCTGCACACCGGCGACTTCAAGATGGACCAGTTGCCCCTGGACGGCCGCATCACCGACCTCCGCCACTTCGCACGGTTGGGCGAGGAGGGCGTGGACCTTTTCATGGCCGACTCCACCAACGCGGACGTCCCCGGGTTCACTACGGCCGAGAAGGAAATCGGCCCTACCCTGGACCGCTTGTTCGGACAGGCCAAGAAGCGCCTGATCGTTGCCTCGTTCTCTTCCCACGTCCACAGGGTCCAGCAGGTCCTTGATGCTGCGGAAAAGCATGGCAGGAAGGTCGCTTTCGTCGGCCGTTCCATGGTCCGCAACATGGCCATCGCCGCCAAACTGGGGTACCTCGATGTACCGGATAACATCCTGGTGGACATCAAGAACATCGACAACATGCCCGATGACCGCGTGGTCCTCATGTCCACCGGTTCACAGGGCGAGCCCATGGCTGCGCTGTCCCGGATGGCCAACGGCGACCACCGGGTTGTGGTGGGCCCCGGCGATACCGTCATCCTGGCCTCTAGCCTGATTCCCGGCAACGAGAACGCCGTGTTCCGCATCATCAACGGACTCCTCAAGCTTGGTGCCGATGTGATCCATAAAGGCACGGCCAAGGTCCACGTCTCCGGGCACGCAGCGGCAGGGGAGTTGCTGTACTGCTACAACATCCTTGAGCCGCTGAACGCCATGCCGGTGCACGGGGAAACCCGACACCTCATCGCCAACGGCAACATCGCCTTGGAGTCAGGGGTTCCGTCCGAGGGCATTATCCTCAGCGACAACGGAACGGTGATTGACCTCAAGGACCACAAAGCCAACATCGTTGGCCAGGTGGAGGTTGGATTCGTTTACGTGGATGGATCCAGCGTGGGTGAAATCACCGACGCGGACCTCAAAGACCGCCGCATCCTCGGGGACGAGGGCTTCATTTCCATCATCACGGTCATCAACCGCACTACCGGCAAGATCGTCTCAGGGCCGGAAATCCATGCGCGGGGCGTCGCCGAGGACGATTCCGTCTTTGACGAGATCATTCCCAAGATCAACGCCGCATTGGAGGACGCCGTGCTTAATCACGCCGACCACACCAATCACCAGTTGCAGCAAGTGGTGCGCAGGATCATTGGCACCTGGGTTAACCGCAAGCTCCGCCGGCGCCCCATGATCATCCCGGTGGTCCTCGAGGCATAGCCTGCGGGCAACATGCATACCCAAGGGGGCCTGAAATCCGCGGATTTCAGGCCCCCTTGGGGTACCGTGGCACTTATGGCGACCCGTACTACCTCCACGCCACGAGGCAGCTCCAGCAGTAAATCCGGCGGCACAGGCCGGGGCGCAGCTGCATCCAAAAGCACTGCAGCCGCGGCCAGGAATGGTCGGGGAAGCACTGCCCGCACCAAGCAAGCAGCCGCCGTCGAGCCCCAGGCTCCGCTGCCCTTGCGCTTGCTTTCCGGATTTTGGCAGGGGATCGGCCATGTGGTCGGTGCCGGTGTCCGGCGCATCGGCTACGATGTCAGCGACCTCGATCCCGCGGACCGCCGCGACGGCGCAGCTTTGTTCAACCTGGTGTTGGGCATCGCGATTGCCACGTTCGCCTGGTGGGGGCTGACGGGCTGGCTTCCGGACGTTGTCTACAGCGTGGTCAACGGCACATTCGGTTGGATGACCCTGCTCCTGCCCTTCATGCTTTTTGTTTGTGCGTTCAGGTTGTTCCGGAAGCCCCAGGACGGCCGGGGCAACAACCGCGTGGGTATTGGGTTCATGGTCATGACCCTTGCCGGTTCGGGCCTGGCCCACGTCATTGGTGGCCTGCCCACGGTTGCTGACGGATTCGATGGCCTGCGCCGCGCAGGTGGCATGCTGGGATTCCTGGCCGCTGCGCCTTTGGCCGCCATCCACGCTTCAGTGCCGGTCATTCTCTACAGCCTCCTGGCCTTTGTTTCCTTCCTGATCGTCACCGCAACCCCCTTCGGAGCCATTCCTGCCCGCATCCGGGGCGCTTATGAGCACCTTATGGGCGTTGACCTTATGGACAACTCTGGCAAGGACGCCCACGATCGCAGCTATCTTTACGAAAACGACGCGCCTGCCAAGCCAAAGAAAAAGCGCATGCGCCTCTTCGGCAAGGACGAAGAACCCGACGCCGGCCTTGAGGGTTACGTCGGGGATGAAGCGTTTGAACACGCAATAGTCGACGACGACGAAACTCCCGCAGCGCCCGAACCCCGGGTCCCGCCGGGGGTGCGTCGCCCAACCCAGGCCGAGATCGCCGTCGGGAAGATCAAGGCGGCCCAAGGTCTGGGGGGCGTGCCGGGAATCGACAACCCCACCGAAGCCATTCCGGTGATCACCCCCGACATGACCGTGCCCGCCCCCACTGTGGCGCAGGTCCCCGCTAAGCCTGCGGGGGCACCCCTCCCGCAAACTCCGATTCCCCAACGCACGGAACAGCTGTCCCTGGCCGGGGATGTCACCTACACCCTGCCGGCGTCGGATTACCTGACACCGGGCTCCATTCCCAAGGAGCGCACGGAGGCCAATGACGCGGTCGTGGCCGCCCTGACGGACACTTTGACGCAGTTCAATGTAGACGCTGCAGTGACGGGCTTCAGCCGTGGCCCCACCGTGACCCGCTACGAGATCGAGTTGTCGCCCGGCACCAAGGTGGAGCGTGTAACGGCGCTGTCCAAGAACATTTCCTACGCTGTGGCTTCCAGTGATGTCCGCATACTGAGCCCCATTCCGGGTAAATCCGCCATTGGTATCGAAATTCCCAACACTGACCGCGAAACGGTTTCGCTGGGCGATGTGCTCCGGAGCCAGAACGCCCGCCGGACCGACCACCCCATGGTCATGGGTGTCGGCAAGGACGTTGAGGGCGGCTACGTGGTGGCGAACCTTGCCAAGATGCCCCACCTGTTGGTGGCCGGTGCTACGGGTGCCGGTAAGTCGAGCTTCGTGAACTCCATGATCACCTCCATCCTCATGCGCGCCACCCCGGATGAAGTGCGCATGGTCATGGTGGACCCCAAGCGTGTGGAGCTCACCGCTTATGAGGGCGTCCCGCACCTGATCACGCCCATCATCACCAACCCCAAAAAGGCCGCGGAAGCTTTGCAGTGGGTGGTCCGGGAGATGGACGCACGCTACGACGACCTCGCCAACTACGGGTTCAAGCACATTGATGATTTCAACAAGGCAGTCCGTGCGGGCAAAGTTGTGCCGCCGGTGGACTCCAAGCGCGTCATCAAGCCATATCCGTATTTGCTGGTGATCGTGGACGAGCTCGCAGACCTGATGATGGTGGCCCCGCGCGACGTCGAAGACTCGATCGTCCGCATCACCCAGCTCGCCCGCGCTGCCGGTATCCACCTGGTCCTGGCCACCCAGCGACCCTCAGTGGACGTGGTGACGGGCCTGATCAAGGCGAACGTCCCTTCCCGCATGGCCTTCGCGACCTCTTCGGTGACGGACTCCCGCGTTGTGCTGGACCAGCCTGGCGCCGAGAAACTCATTGGCCAAGGTGATGCGCTCTTCCTGCCGATGGGTGCCTCCAAGGCCATGCGTGTCCAGGGTGCCTGGGTGACCGAATCCGAAATCCACAAGGTGGTGGAGCACGTCAAGGGGCAGCTTCAGGCTGTGTACCGCGACGACGTTGCCGCCGAGGCCCCCAAGAAGCAGATCGACGACGACATTGGAGACGACCTCGAGGTCCTGCTGCAGGCCACCGAACTGGTGGTCACTACGCAGTTCGGCTCGACATCGATGCTGCAGCGCAAGCTGCGGGTAGGCTTCGCCAAGGCCGGGCGCCTGATGGACCTTCTCGAATCCCGCGGCGTAGTTGGCCCCTCCGAGGGTTCCAAAGCACGTGACGTCCTGGTCAAGCCCGATGATCTCGCGGCTGTCCTGGCTGCGATGAAGGGCCAGGAGTCGCCTGCTGCTCCCGACGCCCACACGGCTGCCTTGAGCGAGAACGCGAACTCGAACATCGCCGTCGGCGGCTATGCGGAGGACCTGGTGCAGGCGGACCTGGACAACCGGACACAGGCCATTGAGTATTATGACGGCGCTGACGGTCCCAATGACGAGGACGAGGACGGCGAAGACGCCTGGTCGCTCACCGGGCGCTAAGGGCAAAAAGCGGCAGCCCCAAAGACGGTAGCCTAGAGGGGTGACTACAGCCGAGGGTGATAACGCGACTTCCAGCAGCTCCGATGTCTGGAACCTGCCCAACATCCTCACGATGCTCCGCATCGTCCTCGTACCGTTTTTCGTCTGGTTCCTGCTGGCCGACAACGGCGAGTACGGACTTTGGCGCTGGGCAGCAGTGGTGGCCTTCGGTGTCGCAATCTACACGGACAAGCTCGACGGCGACATCGCCAGGGCGCGTGGCCTGATCACCAACTTCGGCAAGATCGCCGATCCCATTGCCGATAAATTGCTGATCGGCTCAGCCTTGGTTCTCCTGTCCATCCTGGGCGAGCTGCCGTGGTGGGTCACCATCCTGATCCTGGTCCGTGAGTGGGGGATCACCGCCCTGCGCTTCGTCGTTATCCGCTACGGTGTCATGCCGGCTTCCCGCGGTGGAAAACTGAAGACAGTGGTCCAAACCGTTGCGATATTCCTGTACATCCTCCCGCTGAAGGCGATTGCCCCTTGGCTGGGTGACGTAGCCTTCTGGGTCATGATGCTGGCGCTTGCCATCACGTTGTGGACCGGCGTCGAATATGTCATCCAGGCCCTCAAGCTGCGCGCCGCGGGCCGCCGGGCATGACGTCCGGCAATGCTGTCACCGGCGCAGCAGAGATCTCGACAGCGGTGGTCGCCGCGGCGATCGCCGCGAAGCAAACTGTGGCCACGGCGGAGTCGCTGACTGCCGGCATGGTGGCCGCGGCCCTGGCCAATACGCCGGGTGCCTCAGGGATGCTGCAAGGTGGCGTCGTGGCGTATCAAAACTCCGTCAAGGCCCGCGTGCTGGACGTCCCGCAGGAACTCCTTGCCGCCGTCGGCTCTGTTGACGGGAGTGTCGCAGAAGCGATGGCCGAGGGTGCCCGCCGGGCCTGCGATGCCACGATTGGTGTTTCCACCACCGGTGTTGCCGGACCGGATCCCCATGACGGTAAAGCCGTGGGGACAGTGTTCGTTGGAATCGCTACGGACGCCGGAACGGAAGCCTTCGAATTCAGCTTCACGGGGGACCGCCAGTCCGTCCGCGGGCAAGCGTGCGAGGCGGCCCTGGCGCGTCTGCTTGCTGCGGTGGAAGCGGTTGGTTACCGTTCGTAAAGTAGCCGGGAACAAAAACTGATTGCCAATAGTTGTGTCATTGTGTCGCTTCGGAAGAGCCGGGGCGCCTAGGATGTAAAAACCAACCCGGTCCGCCCACCAGCGAAACCGGAAGAACGAGGGAGCAAGGCGATACAGATGGTAAAGCAGCCCGTATCCGTAAACGGCGTTGTCCGCTGGAAGGATGTGGGCTTGGCTGATCAGGCACAGAGCGAACAGAAGGAGCGCAAAATGGTTGTACTACGCCACGAGATCGGTGATGTACTGCGCGATGTCCGCCAGCGTCAGGGCCGTACCCTCCGCGAGGTTTCGCACAGCGCACGCGTCTCACTTGGTTACTTGAGTGAAGTTGAACGCGGCCAGAAGGAGGCTTCTTCCGAGCTCCTGTCCTCTATCTGCACAGCCCTGGATGTTCCGTTGTCCCACATGCTCCGCGAAGTCAGCGACCGTGTGGCTGTTGCTGAGGGAGTTGCCGTACCGGACACCGTTCCGCAGGAGTTCTCCCAGCGCTACGGCCGCGATCTTGACCTCACGGACGACTTCCCGCAGGGAATGCTCTCCGGAGCCCGGTAACCGTTCCACCAGAATTGACGAGAAGGTCTCCAGCCAACGGCTGGGGACCTTCTTTGTGTTTCCAAAAGTGGTTTTTCCGGTGGGTTCCTTCTGCCGGTACGGGCACAAATGCGGATCAGGCGTCAGCAGGTCCGGTGGGTTCCGGGGCGCTGTCCGCTTCCCGCAAGGTGACGTCCTTGAGCACGCCGTCGCCGTAGATGGCGTTGAGGCGGCCCATGTAGTCCGCAAGTGTCTGGACATCCTCCAGCGGCCATTCGCCCAGGCGTTCCCTGAACACTTGGCGGCGCGCATCCTGGACCTGGTGCATCTTGTCCTCGCCCTTCTCGGTCAGGCGGATGGATTGTGCCCTCCCATCCTGGGGATCCGCTTCCTTGTAGACCAGCCCGACGCTTTCGAGGAAGGCGATCTGGCGGCTCACCGATGGCTTTCCAACGCCAATGCACGTCGCCAGGTCCGTCAGCCTGATGGGTCCTTCCCTCCGGATGACGGTCAACAGCCCGTAGGCGGCCGGTTCCATATCCGGGTGGACCTGGCGTGAGAGCTGGTGGGAGATGGACCGGGCGCGGCGCCAGAGCAGGCTCAGCTGGTGTTCCACCTGCTGGAGGGCGTCGTCCACGGCGTCGCCTGACACGGCCTGACCGGGCGTGCTCTGGAGAGGATTGCTCATGGCAACCATTCTAGAGTCCGGCTCCGTGAGAGACTCTATCCGTGAGGGCAAGTGACTTTTGGCGATTGATGGACGACGAATTCGGGCCAGGTTATTCCCGGGTCCTGGCCGGTTCCTTGGTACTTGCAGGTGTGGGTGGCAGGACTGCAGTTGAGGCGTTGGCCTTCGGATACCACCCCCGTGAGGTGTGGTTGGCCGTATGCGAAGTCCAGGATGTTCCCCCGGAACGCCGGCTTGGGCGGGACATCAAGCCTGCCTCCAGCTGACGGCTTACGGCTTACGGGCCGGGGGATCGCCGTTCCGGCTGCGGGACGCGGTGACACGCCGGGCCGTTGTTCGAATATCTGTTCGGATGGGGATATGCTCCTTTGAGAGGAAAATTGGTCCCGAAGGCCGTGTTTCCGAGCTTCCGGATTGCCCGGTTGTCCACATAGCCGGATTCGGCTCATAAAAATGTCAGAGCTCCGTAATAGCGTCTGACATGACAGGAAAGCGGCCTTTCGGGCCACTCCACAGCGAGAAAGCATCAGAGGTGTGAACCATGGCGGCAACCCCGGATCGTGAAAAGGCGCTCGAAGCAGCGCTTGCCCAGATCGACAAGCAGTTCGGCAAAGGCTCCATCATGCGCCTGGGTGATGACACCCGCGCTCCGATCGAGATCATTCCCACCGGCTCCATCGCCTTGGATGTCGCCCTTGGCATTGGCGGCCTGCCCCGCGGCCGCGTAGTTGAAATCTACGGTCCTGAATCCTCGGGTAAGACCACTGTTGCCCTGCACGCAGTTGCCAATGCGCAGCGTGCCGGCGGCATTGCGGCCTTCATTGACGCCGAACACGCCCTGGACCCCGATTATGCGGCCAAGCTCGGTGTTGACACGGACGCGCTGCTGGTCTCGCAGCCGGATACCGGTGAGCAGGCCTTGGAGATCATGGACATGCTGGTGGGCTCCGGCTCGCTGGACATCATCGTCATTGACTCCGTGGCAGCCCTGGTGCCCCGTGCGGAAATCGAAGGCGAGATGGGTGACTCCCACGTGGGTCTCCAGGCACGACTGATGAGCCAGGCACTGCGAAAGATCACCGGTCGGCTCAGCCAGACCAAGACCACCGCCATCTTCATCAACCAGCTTCGCGAAAAGATCGGCGTCTTCTTCGGCTCCCCGGAAACCACTACCGGTGGTAAAGCCCTGAAGTTCTATGCATCCGTGCGCATCGACGTTCGCCGTATCCAGACCCTGAAGGAGGGTGCGGATTCCGTCGGCAACCGGACCAAGGCAAAGATCGTCAAGAACAAGATGGCGCCGCCGTTCAAGATCGCTGAGTTCGACATCATCTACGGCCAGGGCATTTCCCGTGAGGGCGGCATCATTGACATGGGAGTCGAGCACGGAATCATCAAGAAGTCCGGCTCGTGGTTTACCTATGATGGCGACCAGCTTGGCCAGGGCATGGAGAACTCGCGTCGCTTCCTGCGGGACAACCCGGAGCTCGCCCAGGAGCTGGAGCGCCTGATCAAGGAAAAGCTTGGCGTGGGCGTCAAGCCGGAAGAAGACTCCCCAAAGCTGAAGGCCGTTGACGGTTAGAAGAGGGCCGGATCCGGAATCGTCCGTATCCGCCGATCCCGAGCCTGATCCCGAATCCGTGGCGCGCGCCATCGTCTTGAGGCAGTTGACGATGGCGCCGCGGAGCCGGCTTCAGCTTTCGCGCAAGCTCGCGGAACGCAATGTGCCCGAGGATGTGGCAGAGGCAGTTCTGGACCGGTTCGAAGAAGTCCAACTCATAGACGATGCTGAGTTCGCCCGGATGTGGGTTCGCAGTCGTTCCCAGGGCAAGAAGCTCGCCAAGGGCGCCATTCGACGGGAACTGGCGGACAAGGGAATCGAACTGGATGCGGCTGAAGAAGCCTTGTCCCAGCTCAGTGACCAGGAAGAGGAACTGGCTGCGCGGGAACTGGTTCAACGCAAACTTCGGCCCGGTGTGGACCTGAACGATAGGGCGGAGCGGGACAAGTACACCCGCCGTCTGGCGTCGATGCTCGCACGGAAGGGCTACGCGCCCTCCATGGCATTCAGGATCGTCGGTGAGGTGCTGGCAGAAGCCGGTACCCTTGAGTAGTGAGTTTGACCATTCCTTCCCCAACAGCTGCCACCATTCCTTCGGCTGAGCCCAGGACCTACCAGGTCCGGACGTTCGGCTGCCAGATGAACGTTCATGATTCAGAACGCATGGCGGGACTCCTGGAGGACGCAGGCTATGTCCCCGCCGAGGGCGAACTGGCCGACGTGGTGGTCTTCAACACCTGTGCCGTGCGGGAAAATGCGGACAACAAGCTCTACGGAAACCTCGGCCAGCTCCGGCAGGTCAAGGCGGAAAACCCCGGCATGCAGATTGCAGTTGGTGGTTGCCTGGCACAGAAGGACCGCGAAACCATCGTGAAGAAGGCGCCGTGGGTCGACGCCGTGTTCGGTACCCACAACGTCGGGGCCCTGCCCGCACTGTTGGACCGTGCCAGGCACAATAATGAAGCGCAACTTGAGATCCTCGAGTCCCTGGATGTCTTCCCGTCCACCCTTCCCACCAAGCGGGATTCGGTGTATTCAGGCTGGGTTTCCATCTCTGTGGGATGCAACAACACCTGCACCTTCTGCATTGTGCCCTCGCTCCGCGGCAAGGAAAAGGACCGCCGGCCGGGTGAGATCCTCGCAGAGATCCAGGCCCTTGTTGACGACGGCGCGGTGGAAGTGACCCTCCTGGGCCAAAACGTGAACTCGTACGGCGTGGAGTTCGGGGACCGCCAGGCTTTTTCAAAGCTCCTGCGGGCGTGCGGCGAAATCGAAGGTCTGGAGCGTGTCCGCTTCACCAGCCCCCACCCGGCAGCCTTCACCGATGACGTCATCGAAGCCATGGCCGAGACGCCCAATGTGATGCCCCAGCTGCACATGCCGCTGCAGTCCGGCTCTGACAAAGTACTCAAGGATATGCGCCGGTCCTACCGCTCCAGCAGGTTCCTGGGCATTCTTGACAAAGTCCGTGAGCTGATCCCCAATGCGGCCATCACCACGGACATCATTGTTGGATTCCCGGGTGAAACAGAGGACGACTTCCAGGCCACCTTGGACGTTGTGGAGAAATCCCGCTTCGCCTCCGCTTTCACCTTCCAATACTCCAAGCGGCCTGGGACCCCGGCCGCGGACTTGCCGGATCAGCTTCCCAAAGCCGTGGTCCAGGAACGATTCGAAAGGCTGACGGCCCTTCAGGACCGCATTGCAGCGGAGGAGAATGCCAAGCAGTTGGGCCAGACGGTCGAGGTCCTGGTGACGGCACAGTCCGGGCGCAAGGCCGGGGAAACCCACCGCTTGTCCGGCCGTTCCAAGGACCAGCGCCTGGTGCACTTCTCCGTGCCGGCCGGCGCAGAATCTCCGCGTCCCGGCGACTTCGTCACTGTCACCATCACGGAGGCCGCTTCCTTCCACCTCGTGGCTGATCCCGCCACGGCAGGGGACTACGTGTTGCGCCGCTCCCGTGCCGGTGATGCTTGGGATCGTTCCCAAGCTGACTCCTGCGGCGTCCCTGCCCCCGGCGCAGCCGGTAAGGCCGGCGTGTCATTGGGAATGCCGTCGTTGCCTGCCCGTCGCGCCTGACGCAGGATCCGGATCACGTGCCTGTTTCCTCAGAGGATGCTTCCCTGCCCGTCATAGCAGTGGTCGGCCCTACTGGTTCCGGTAAGTCGGACCTGGGCGTCGGTCTTGCCCTCGCCTTGGACGGCGAGGTCATCAACGCAGACGCCTTGCAGTTCTACCGAGGCATGGACATAGGCACGGCCAAAATCAGCGTGGACGAGCGCAGGGGAGTGCCCCACCACCTGCTGGACATCATGGACGTAACCCAGGAGGCAAGCGTCGCGGACTTCCAAGCGGATTGCCGGAGGGCCATCGCTGAAATCCGCTCGCGGGGAAAGCGCCCCATCCTGGTGGGAGGATCGGGTCTTTATGTCCGGGCCGCGCTGGACGTCCTGGAGTTCCCGGGTACAGATTCCGCTGTCCGTAAGGCCCTGGAAGAAGAATTTGACGCGGACGGCCTCGCACCGCTGCGTGCCCGGCTCGAGCACGTAGATCCCGTCTCGGCTGCCCGTCTGGGGGATGCGCGCCGGGTGATCCGTGCCCTTGAAGTACACCAGCTCACCGGACGGCCTTTCAGTTCATTCATGCCCCAGCGTCAGTACTTCCAGCCGGCCCTGCAGATCGGGTTGTCCGTGGACAGGGAGGTGCTGAGGGAGCGGTTGGCGTTGCGGGTCCACCGGATGGTGGACGCCGGCCTTCTGGAGGAGGTTGAACGGCTCGATGCTGCCGGCCTCAGGAAAGGCAGGACAGCCTCCCGCGCACTGGGGTACTCACAGTTCCTGAATGTTTTGGACAACCGGGCCGACGTTGCCACAGCTGCGGAGGAGACCATTGTTGCCACGAGGCAGTTTGCCCGGCGTCAGCTCACCTGGTTCAGGGCTGACCCCCGCATCACCTGGTTCGACTGGCACGACCCTGAACTTCTCAGCAAGGCGGTGGCTGCGGCCGGGGAGCAGCCCGCGTAATTTCGGGCCCTACCTGCGCGGCAGGTAGCCTAGTGCCATGGACGAAACCTCCGCAATTCCCGCCTCGCAGCCTGTAACTGCCTTTGGCTCCGTGACCGCCTCCAGCCTTGCGGGGCTGCCGTTTTCCAAGGGGCATGGAACCGGCAACGACTTCGTCCTTATTGCCGACCCCGGCGACGCCCACGAGATCACTCCGGAACAGGTTGCGCAGTTGTGCGACCGGCATATTGGCATCGGTGGTGACGGCCTCATCCGTGCCGTGCCGTCACGGTTCCTCCCCGAGGGCAGGATCCTCCTGGAACAGGATCCGGACGCCGAGTGGTTCATGGACTACCGCAACGGCGACGGTTCCCTCTCGGAGATGTGCGGAAATGGCGTGCGCGTGTTCGTCCACTTCCTCATTGCCGAGAAACTGGTTGACCTTGGTCCGGGTGAAACCCTGACCATCGGCACCAGGGGAGGAATCAAGAAAGTGGTCCGTACGGCCAACGGATACGCCGTAGACATGGGTCCATGGGAGTTTATCTTCCCCCAGGAGGCCACCAGCAAGGCCATGGACGCCTTGGTCAGCGCGGACGGCCTGGAAGTGGCACGTCCCGGCCTTTCGGTCAGCATGGGCAATCCCCATACCGTGGTTGCCTTGGCGGAACTCAAAGAGTTGTCGGCAACGCAATTGTTCAAGGCCCCGGTGGTGGATCCCAAGCCTGCCAACGGTACCAACGTTGAATTCGTGGTTCCGGCCGAGCCCTTGGTTGAGGATGGGGTCGGTACCATCACCATGCGCGTCCATGAACGCGGCGTAGGGGAGACGCAATCCTGCGGTACCGGCGCTTGTGCCGCGGCCGTCGCGATCCGTCACTGGGCCGGTAACACCGCGCCAAACGATTGGCACGTGATGGTGCCCGGCGGCGTCGTGGACGTCAAGTTCTTCCCCGGCGCCGGCGGGCGCGAGCATGTAGAGCTCAGCGGTCCGGCAGTCATTGTGGCTACTGGGACGCTTTCCTGACACGTATGATCCGGAACGACTTGGACGTGCTCTCGCGGGTCACTGTGTAGCCCGCATCCAGTTCGCCGGCCAGCCATCGTTGGAGGGAGTCCGAGCCAAGGTTCTTTTGGACCACCAGCCAGGCATTTCCTCCCGGGGCCAGCCGGGGCAACCATGTCAGCAGCAGGGTGTGGAGTTCGTCTTTGCCGATGCGGATGGGCGGGTTGGACCAGATGGTGTCGAACTCGACGGCGGGGTCCACCTCGTGCGGCAGGCTGGCCTTTACGTTGGCCAAGCCAAGGGCTGCCGCGTTCTCGTTGGTCAAGGTGACGCAGCGTTCGTTGACGTCCACTGCATGTACTTTGGCATGCGGTGCCATCAGCCCCAGTGTCAGTGCGATGGGACCCCAGCCGCAACCTATGTCCAACAGGTTTCCCTGCGGCGACGGCGGCGGAACTTCCGAGAAGAGGATCGCTGTGCCCTTGTCCACTCCGTCCGGGCTGAAGATGCCCGAGGAGGTCTGCAGGTGGCGCGTGGCCCCAGCGAGTTCAACAGTCAAAGGCTTCCTGGTGAACGGTCCGGCTGGCTGGGCGGTGAAATAGTGTGCAGACTCCATAATTTGCCAGATTAGTTGGCTGGCGGCGCCATGGGAAACTGCGGCTCCCAACGGATGATTTGACATCGGATGATAATGTTGAATGCATGTTCTTGATCTTCGAGTAATTTCGATCAGTAGGCCGAAACCCGTCTGAATTTTCAGGCGTTGTACGGCACAGCCCGCGATGCAGGCCGGTCCTTGGCATTGAGCCAAGCCACGGTCTTTCCGCCAGGCAGCTCCTACGGCACAGTCTGTTGGCCCATCAGGGCCATGGACGCATCGAAGATCACACCCTTCCGTCAGACCACTGAACCGCCGGCTTTTGGTAGCTCGGCAGGTCAGCTGACCAGTGCAATCTTGAGATGGCCAGGAACCACCGAGCGGATCCCACCATGCCAGATCACAGCAGCTGCTGCCCTTTCACAGGCAGCAGGCCAGCACAGGAGGCCCTCTTTGGCCCAAGCCCGTCAGCCCAGCGCGAATAGCGCCCCATCAAACAACAAACAGCACTATTCTGGAATTGCCGAACAGTCTAAGGAGACCATGACCACCCAGAAGCACTCCGGATCCGATTCCGACGCCCAGGACATGAGTCCTGAACAAATCCAGGCCGTGATCGACCGGATTCTTTCCAAGGATGTACCTGCGCAGGCATCCGATGACAACGATGCCAGCGGGGTTTTCGGCAAGGCGCAAGCCATCTCCACCCTTGACCAGGAACACAGCATCTACGACGGCGACCAGGAAGACCTGGCAGAGCGCCGGGCCCTGCGCCGTACTGCCGGACTTTCAACGGAACTCGAAGATGTCACCGAAGTCGAATACCGGCAGTTGCGCCTTGAACGCGTTGTCCTTGCCGGCTTGTGGACCGAGGGCACTCTTGCAGATGCCGAGAACTCCCTGCGGGAGTTGGCTGCCCTGGCTGAGACGGCCGGTTCGGAAGTCCTCGATGGCTTGGTGCAGCGGCGCATGAAGCCCGACCCGGGCACCTTCCTGGGGTCAGGCAAGGCCCAGGAACTGAAGGACATCGTTGCCGCCACGGGCGCCGATACCGTCGTGGTTGACACCGAATTGGCGCCTTCCCAGCGCCGCGGACTTGAGGACATTGTCAAAGTCAAGGTTGTCGACCGGACCACTCTGATCCTGGACATCTTCGCCCAGCACGCAAAGAGCCGTGAGGGCAAGGCCCAGGTTGAGCTTGCGCAGCTCGAGTACCTCCTGCCGCGCCTGCGTGGTTGGGGCGACTCGATGTCCCGCCAGGCCGGTGGCCAGGTGGGCGGAGCCGGCGCCGGAATGGGTTCACGTGGTCCGGGCGAAACCAAGATCGAACTGGATCGCCGCAGGATCCGCACGCGCATGGCCAAGCTTCGCCGTGAAATCGCTGCCATGAAGCCGGCGCGTGAGACCAAGCGGGCCAACCGCCGTCGTAATGCCGTTCCTTCTGTCGCGATCGCCGGTTACACGAACGCTGGAAAGTCCTCGCTCCTGAACCGCCTCACTGATGCCGGTGTCCTGGTGGAGAACGCCCTGTTCGCCACCTTGGATCCCACTGTCCGTAAGGCCCAGACTCCGGATGGCATCGGCTACACGCTTGCTGACACCGTGGGGTTTGTACGTTCACTGCCCACGCAGCTGATCGAGGCTTTCCGTTCCACCCTGGAGGAAGTGGCCGACGCAGATTTGATCCTGCATGTGGTGGATGCCTCGCATCCTGATCCGGAGGGCCAGATCGCTGCCGTCCGCTCCGTTTTCACGGAGGTCGACGCCCGCAAGGTGCCCGAGATCATTGTCCTGAACAAGGTTGACGTTGCGGATCCCTTCGTCGTGGAGCGGCTCAAGCAGAAGGAACCCCGGCACGCCGTGGTTTCGACCCGTACGGGCCAGGGCATCGCCGAGTTGTTGGAAGACATCAGCCAATCCATTCCCCGGCCTGGAGTTCGGCTGGAACTGCTCATTCCCTACGATCGCGGCGAAATGATCAGTAAACTGCACAGCTCCGACTCGGAGATCCTGACCTTGGAGCACGAGGAAAACGGGACCCGCGTAGTTGTCATGGTCCGCGAAGGCCTGGCAGCCGAACTGGAGCCGTTCGTCACTAATGGTTGAGAACGTGGCGGCGGACGCCGCTGAGTCATTGGGGGAGAAAACCACCCTCGAGTTGTTGGACCGGGCTGTTGCCGGCATGGGTGGTCAGAGCCGTGCCGGCCAGCACGAGATGGCCAAACACGTTGCCAGGGCCATTGAAACCGGGGAGCACCTGCTGGTTCAGGCGGGAACGGGCACAGGTAAGTCGTTGGCGTACCTGATCCCGTTGATCGCGCATTCAATGGACAGCGCCAAACCGACTCTGGTGTCCACCGCCACCTTGGCACTCCAAACCCAGATTGTGGGCCGTGACCTGCCGCGGCTGCTGGAGAACATTACCCCCGCCCTTGAACGGCCAGTCAAGGTGGCTTTGGTCAAGGGCAGGGCCAACTATGTCTGCCGGCAAAAACTTGAAGGCGGGTTCCCCAGTGAGGAGCCTTCCGAAGGGCAGCTCTTTTCTTTGGGCGAGGACACCAGCGTCCCGCACTTTGCTGCATCCATGGGTGGGCCGCAATCCCAGTTGGGCAAGGAAGTGGTCCGGCTCCGGGAATGGGCGGAGAAGACCGCTACAGGCGATCGTGATGAGCTCATGCCCGGCGTCACGGACCGTGCCTGGAGACAGGTCTCTGTGACCTCCATGGAGTGCCTCGGTGCGCAGAAGTGTCCACTGGCCGAAGAGTGCTTCAGCGAGCTGGCGCGCTCACGGGCCGGTGAGGCCGACGTCGTGGTTACCAACCACGCCATGCTGGCCGTCAGCGCCTTTGAGGGGCTCGCTGTGCTGCCTGAGTATGACGTCGTGGTGGTTGACGAGGCGCACGAACTGCAGGACCGCGTCACCGGCGCGGTCTCCGGCCAGCTGTCCGTGGCGATGGTCCACGCAGCGGCGTCAAGTGCCCGCAAGCACACCGCCATTACGGTGGACGCGCTCAATGCCGCGGCCGATCGCCTGGACATGGCCATAGCGGGCGTTCCCAATGGACTTCTGCCCAGCGGACTCAACGACGAACAGCTCGATTGCCTGGATCAGTTGCGCGAAGCCACGCGCGCGGCGTTGTCGGATTCGAAGACCGACTCTTCAAACGCGGTCGACGGCGGCCGGCAACTGGCCCGCTCACGGCTCATGCTCATCCTGGAGCTGTGTGAGCGCATGCTGGCCGCCAAGGAGAACCGGGAAGTCGTATGGTTCTCGCGGAACAGCACCTTTGACCCCAGCCAGGGGTACTCCCAACCCGACGAGACCGCCCCTGCGCTTATCAACATCGCTCCGTTGAGCGTTGCAGGCAGGTTGAGGGAAGGCTTGTTTGCGGGCCACACGGTGGTGCTCACCTCCGCGACGCTGGCCATCGGTTCGGCTTTTGAGCCGGCAGCCGGAGGCCTGGGGTTGATCGGCGATGGTGCACCGAGCTGGACGGGGATCGACGTCGGATCACCCTTCGACTACCCCAAACAAGGGGTGTTGTACGTGGCCAAGCACCTGCCCAAGCCAGGCCGCGGAACCTCACCTGATGCCCTGGATGAGTTGGAAGACCTCATCCGTGCCTCCGGCGGGGGAGCGTTGTGCCTTTTCTCCTCGCGCCGGGCCGCCGAGGAAGCTGCCGATGCCATGCGGCTCCGACTGGATGTCAATATCCTCTGCCAGGGCGAATCCACCATGGCAGCCTTGGTCAAGCAGTTTGCCGATGAACCCGATACCTGCCTCTTCGGCACGATGTCCTTGTGGCAGGGCGTGGATGTCCCGGGTGGTTCATGCCGCCTGGTGGTCATTGACCGCATTCCCTTCCCGCGGCCCGATGACCCCCTGATGACTGCCCGCTCACGCGCTGTGGCGCAGTCCGGCGGGAACGGTTTCATGGCCGTGTCAGCTACTCATGCCGCTATCCGCCTGGCTCAAGGAGCAGGCCGGCTTATCCGGTCCACCGGCGACAAAGGGGTTGTGGCTGTTCTGGACTCCAGGCTCTCGACGGAGCGCTACGGAGGCTTCCTCCGGGCTGCACTGCCGCCCTTCTGGGCTACGACGGACCGCGCAGTGGTTCGGGGCGTGCTGGAGCGTTTGGGCTCCGCCAAGGCCTCCTAGAGGGAGCGCAGGACCGATACGACCTTGCCCATGATGGTGGCCTGGTCGCCCAAAATGGGTTCGTACTGGGTGTTCTGGGGAAGAAGCCACGTATGGCCGTCGCGCTGGCGGAAGGTTTTGACGGTTGCTTCGTCGTCCAGGAGGGCGGCGACGATGTCTCCATTAATGGCGTCGTTCTGCCGGCGGACCACAACCCAGTCGCCGTCGCAGATAGCAGCGTCGATCATTGAATCGCCGGCCACCTTCAGCATGAACAGCTCGCCATGCCCGACGAGCTGCCGGGGCAGGGGAAGCACGTCCTCCACAGTCTGGTCAGCCAAAATGGGGCCGCCGGCAGCAATGCGGCCAACCAAGGGCACCATGGCAGTATCGCTGGCGCTGGCAAGCTCCGTCACGGCAAAGCCACCCGTGCTGCGCAGAGTTGCCGGCGCTTCCACTCCCGGGATGGGTCCGCCATCGAGGGTAAGGGGCATCAGGACTTCCATGGCCCTGGGACGTTTGGGATCGCGGCGGAGATAACCAAGTTTTTCCAGCTGGGAGAGCTGGTGAGTCACGCTCGACAGGCTCGCGAGCCCTACAGTGTCCCCGATCTCGCGCATGCTGGGCGGATACCCGTTGTCGTTGACTGATCGCTGGATGGTTTCCAGGATCTTCTTCTGCCGGACGGTCAGGCTTTTGGGACTCTTTAGAGGCTGCTGGCTCCGCAGGGGTGCCCCGCCGCCGGTGGCTTTCGCTGCCATGTTCGCCAATGCCTTTCATTCCGCCCGGAGTGTGCCCGGGGACGAAGGGGTCTGCCAAAAATGTCAGACCCTCCTGTTCCACTGAAACAGTGCTGTTTCTTCACTCAAACGTAGGGCAGCCACAGGCGTTTATCAAACATTTGTTCTAGCGAGTCTCGACACCGTTCGTTGATAAGTGCTAAAAATGTCATAGCAAGGTTCGAACATGTGTTCTATAAACCTGCTGTTGGGGCCCGATGTTCGAACGGAGTGTTCGAACAGAGTGTTCGAACGAAGTGTTCGGACAAGCCGTGACGCGCAGGGGAACACCAAAGAATTGGCAGCCATGTACCGGGATCCGGGGCACGGCAATAGCTCAGAAGGGCTCAGCTCATGTCCGCAATCACTACGTTCGCTGATTTCCGTACCACCCAGGCGCCGACGCGCCTGCGTCTGACCCGACGAGGACGGATCGTCTTCTTCGGCATCCCTGCGATGCTGCTGGTGGCTGCGCTGCTGAGCCTTGCTGGTTTCATCACCTCTCCTGCAAAGGCATCTGATTCGCAGGCGCAACTTCGGCCACCTGTTGCGGTAACGGTAACGGTCCAGCCGGGTCAGTCACTGTGGGGCATCGCCGGGGCTGCCGCTCCTGAGCGGGATCCGCGCGATGTCATCGCCGAGATCATCCAGTTGAACGACCTCCGCGGTGGCCGCATCCAGCCTGGCCAGCAGCTGTTTGTACCCGCCAGCTAGCCAATTCCGTCCCGGCACCCGCCGGGGTTCGGCGTCACAGTTAGTGGCCAGTCCACCCAGCCCCTTAAACTGGGGTGGTGAGTGACCAGCTTGAGCGACTTGACCGACTACCCCTCCGGACCAACCTGCGTGGACTGAGCCCCTATGGCGCGCCGCAGCTTGATGTTCCCATTTTGCTCAACGTCAACGAAAACACCCATGGAGTCCCTGCGGATGTTCAGGCGGCCATCACGGAAGCTGTAGCTGCTGCCGCCACCGGGCTCAACCGCTACCCGGACAGGGAGTTCACTGAACTCCGGGAATCGTTGGCCGAATACCTTGGCCACGGTCTCACTCCCGGCAATATCTGGGCAGCCAACGGTTCCAATGAGGTGTTGCAGCAGATCCTCCAGGCATTTGGCGGACCTGGCCGGAAGGCGCTGGGATTCCCGCCCACGTACTCCATGTACCCGTTGCTGGCCAGCGGCACGGATACAGAGTACGTCCAGGGGGTCCGGGCCGAGGACTATGGGCTCGATGCAGCTTCGGCTGCCGCCCAGGTCCGTGAAACAGGAGCCAACATTGTGTTCCTCTGCTCTCCCAACAATCCAACCGGCACAGGGCTGGGCCTTGATGTCGTTGAGGCTGTTTACGACGCCGGCGAAGCCAGCCGGGCCATAGTGATTGTTGATGAGGCGTACCACGAGTTCGCGCACGACAATACGCCGAGCGCACTGACCCTGCTGCCTGGACGCGAGCGTTTGATCGTTTCCCGCACCATGAGCAAGGCGTTTGCCCTTGCGGGCGCCCGGCTGGGTTACATGGCCGCGGCGCCGGAGGTCACGGATGCCATCAGGCTGGTCCGCCTCCCGTACCACCTCTCGGCTGTCACGCAGGCGACCGCCCTCGCCGCGCTTAATCACCGCGAAGCCCTCATGGCCGACGTCGAGGACATTAAGATCCAACGCGACCGGATTGTGACCGAACTCCTGCGCATGGGCTTGAAGCCTGCAGCGTCGGACTCCAACTACGTTTTCTTCGGTGGGCTCGAGAACCCGCATGCGATCTGGCAGGGCCTGCTTGATGCGGGCGTCCTGATCCGCGACGTCGGCATTCCCGGCCACTTGCGGGTTACGGCCGGAACAGAGCCGGAAACCACGGCGTTCCTCCAGGCGCTGGAAGCGCTGTTGGACGGCCAGGGGTCACAGCCCGCCTAAACTTGTATGTTGAACCCATCCACTCTTCGTGTATAAGGACATCCCAATGAGCGAAACCGGCGCCACGCCGTCCGCTGCCCGCACCGCGCGCATGGAGCGCACCACCAGCGAATCCTCAGTCCTGGTGGAGATCAACCTGGATGGGACCGGTGTCTCGGACATCAGCACCTCTGTGCCGTTTTATGACCACATGCTCACGGCACTGTGCAAGCACTCGCTGATTGACATGACCGTCAAAGCCACCGGCGATACCCACATCGATGCCCACCACACGGTGGAAGATGTGGCCATCACGTTCGGTGAGGTACTGCGCACAGCCCTGGGTAACAAGGCCGGGATCCGCCGCTTCGGCGAAGCCACCGTTCCTTTGGATGAAGCCCTGGCGCACGCCGTGGTGGACGTCTCGGGCCGGCCGTACCTGGTTCACGGCGGAGAACCTGCCGGCCAGGAGTACCACTTGATTGGTGGTCACTTCACCGGTTCGTTGACCCGCCACGTTTTTGAGGCCATTACGCTGCACGCAGGGATTTGCCTGCACATGAACGTTCTCGCCGGCCGCGATCCCCACCACATCGTGGAAGCCCAGTTCAAAGCCTTTGCCCGGGCGCTCCGTGCCGCGGTGGAATCCGATCCCAGGGTCGAGGGCATTCCCTCCACGAAGGGGGCGTTGTGAGCGGTCAGGTACTCAAGGACGGGGCAGTGGCCGACACCATCGCTTCGGTCAAGCCCACGTCGCCGGAAGGCAAGCCCACTGTCACGGTGCTCGACTACGGTTCCGGCAACGTTCGTTCGGCTGTCAGGGCCTTGGAACGTGCCGGGGCTCATGTCGTGCTCAGTTCCAAACCCGAAGACGTACTCAATGCCGACGGCCTGGTGGTCCCCGGTGTCGGCGCCTTCGAAACCGTCATGAAGGAACTCAAAGCAGTAGACGGCATCCGCATGATCGGTCGCCGGGTTGCCGGTGGGCGCCCGGTACTTGCCATTTGCGTTGGTTTGCAGGTCCTTTTCGAAGCCGGGGTGGAACACGGCACCGAATCCGAAGGCATGGCCGAGTGGCCGGGCAAGGTGGAACTCCTGCCGGCACCCGTTGTCCCGCACATGGGCTGGAACACCGTGGATGTCCCGGAAGGTTCCAGGCTTTTTGCCGGCGTCGAGGACGAGCGTTTCTATTTCGTGCACTCGTACGGTGTGCAGGAGTGGAATTTCGATGTTGTCCAACCGCGCATGGCTCCGCCCAAGGTGACATGGTCAGAGCACGGCGCACGCTTCATTGCCGCCGTCGAAAATGGCCCGTTGTGCGCAACGCAGTTCCACCCGGAGAAGTCCGGCGATGCCGGTGCGCGCCTGCTGAGGAACTGGGTGGACGGCCTGAAAAAGCCGGCAATTCCAGCGGCCGAAGCCAGCGGAAGCGGTGCCGCCTAGATGTGGTCTGTTGTCCTCATGGGCCTCGCCGGCGTGCTGGTGGGAGGCGGCATTTCCTTCCACCAGCAGAAGAAACCGCGCTGGGTTTCCATTGCCTTTTACGCGCTGGCAGGGATGTCCCTGCTGGCCGCCTACCTCTTGACGCTGCCCGGTAACTGAACCGGGCATCAACCAGACCGCGTCGAACCTCGAACTCCAAGGACCCACATGACCACCTCCGCCCAGCCCGTTCTGGAACTCCTGCCCGCCGTCGACATCGTTGACGGCCAGGCGGTCCGCCTCCTCCAAGGGGAGGCCGGCTCGGAAACCAGCTACGGAACACCTCTGGAAGCAGCCCTGAACTGGCAGAATGCCGGCGCTGAATGGGTTCACATGGTTGACCTCGATGCCGCTTTCGGCCGTGGCAACAACGCCGGCCTCATCAGTGAGGTGGTGAAGCAGCTGAACGTGAAGGTGGAACTGTCCGGAGGATTGCGTGATGACGAGTCGTTGGACCGCGCCCTTGAACTGGGCGTCGCACGCGTGAATCTTGGCACGGCAGCGCTGGAGAACCCGGAATGGACCCGCAGGGCCATCGACCGCTTTGGTGACAAGATCGCCGTCGGACTCGATGTCCGCGGTACCACCCTGGCCGGGCGCGGCTGGACCAAGGAGGGTGGCGACCTTTGGGAGGTCCTGGCCCGCCTCGAGGATGCCGGCTGCGCACGTTATGTAGTCACGGACGTCACCAAAGACGGAACCTTGCAGGGGCCCAATGTGGAACTGCTGCGTCAAATGGTGGAGAAGACCGGCAAGCCCGTTGTGGCCTCCGGTGGGATTTCCAGCCTTGAGGACCTCAGGGTGCTGCGTGAACTGGTGCCGCTGGGCGTTGAGGGCGCGATTGTGGGCAAGGCTCTGTACGCCGGTGCCTTCACGCTGCCCGAGGCCCTGGACGTTGCCGGTCGTCGCTGATGCCCCACGACGCCGGACACCGGCAAGGTAACCAGGCAGGTTCCGGAAGCCGGCACTTGCCAGGCCACATTGCTGCCGCATTGGCCGGTGCCGGGGGAGCAACCGACTCGGCCGGGCAGCCGTGGGCGGGCAGGAGCCTTAGTGGGGACGATGCCAGGATCCACAACTTTGAGGACGACGACGGAACGGCCGACGCCGGCTACCTCACCGCCATCGCCTCGCTGATCCAAGGTGCCGGTACCGAGGCCGACGTTGTTGCCTCGCTGGCGACTGCACGGGTATTCGTTCCGGTCGTTGCGCAGTTGGCTGAGGAAGCTGAGGGCGTCGAGGGGCTGCATGCCGACAAGCAGGCTGATATGGCGTTGGTCACACTCAAGGCGCCCGACGGTCGCAAGGCGATGCCCGTGTTCACTTCTGCTGCTGCACTGGAAGCCTGGCACGGCGAAGCCCGTCCCGTGGCGGTTTATGCGGCTCGCGCTGCGCTATCAGCAGTCTCTGAAGGCGCGCAGTTGCTTGTTGTGGATCCCGGCTCGGACTTCACGTTCGTGGTCCGGCGCCCTGCCCTGTGGGCCCTCGCCCAGCAGCGGGACTGGACGCCGTCATACCTTGATGATCAACTGGAGTCTGCTCTCGCTTCAACAGTGTCAACTTTCCGGACGGTCCGCCGGCTCCAGACGCAACCCGGCGCAGGCGTAGCGTCGTTGACAGCCGATGGCCGCACCGTGTCCGGCGGCGGCTCCGGTCCGGAGTTGCGCGTGGTGCTCTATCTCGAAGATGGCCTCGATGCGGTGGCTGTCCAAGCGCTGGTTGCCCAACTTAACGAGGCATGGGCGCGGATGGATTCCTTCGCAGAGGGCGTTGACTCCATTGAAGTGAAATTGCAGCGTGCAGCACAGGAGCCTGGGCCGCACTAACGGCAGCCGGTTCCCCGGCCTGCCCCGGGGGAACAAGAGGTTTTAGCCAGTGAATTTCGCTCTCTACAAAGAGATGCTGTCCATCCGCCCTGTCCGGCGCTTGCTGGTGGTGGGCATGATCGCGCGTATTCCGCACTCTGCAGCAGGCGTTCTGCTGACCTTGCACATCGTCTTGACTTTGAACCAGGGATACGCCGCCGCGGGCGCGGCCGCCGCTGTCATGACCATCGGCATTGCCGTGGGCGCGCCGTGGCGGGGCCGAAGGGTTGACACGGTGGGCCTGAGGAAGGCCCTGATTCCTTCCGTGGTCTCCGAGACCGTGATCTGGTCCATCGTCCCGCACGTTTCCTACGAGTGGCTTCTGCCATTGGTTTTTGTCGGCGGGCTCTTTACCCTGCCGATCTTCAGTGTTGTGCGTCAGTCGTTGGGCGTCATGGTTGAGGGGGAGCAGCGCCGGTCTGCCTTCGCCCTGGATTCCATTGCCACGGAACTTGTCTTCATGATTGGACCTGCCGTTGGCGCCATTGTGGCCACGGCCGGTTTCTCGGCGATCGGTCTGACAGCGGTAGGCATCTCGGTGTCGGTGGCTGGCTTGTTCCTCATGTGGTTCAACCCGCCGACTCGAAGTGAAACCGCCTGCACTCCGGAGGAGTCCGCGGACCGTGCTGCGGCGGACCTCGCTGCCGCGGAGGCGGCGATGGTGGCTTCCGCGCCGGCGCACGTTCAGGAAGCGGCCTCCGAGATGACGTCTCCAACGTCGCGCAGTGCAGCGCTCAAAAGCCGGGTTGCCAGGAATTTCACCTGGTTCACTGCCTCCGTGGCTGCGCTTTTCGCGGTGGCGGCGGGATCGGGCATGGTGCTCAGTGGCTCGGATGTCAGCATCGTTGGCCTGTTGGAACGTGGCGGGCATGAGAACCAGATCGGCATCGTGTTCTTTTTCTGGTGCGCATCATCGGTGGTCGGCGGGCTGATTTACGGCTCCATGAAGCGTTCCATTTCGCCCATGCTGCTCCTGTTGGGAATGGCCGCACTGACCATTCCCATGGGCTTTGCCCAGGACACCTGGACGTTGGCCTTCCTGTCGCTCTTGCCGGGCCTGCTCTGCGCGCCCGTCCTGTCCGCGTCCTCGGAAAAGGTGGCCGACCTCGTCGATGAGGAACGCCGTGGCGAGGCCATGGGCTGGTATGGCTCTGCCCTCACGGCAGGCGTCGCCCTTGGCGCTCCTTTGGCCGGCGTCTTCATCGACACGGTTGGTCCTTCCGCCGGCTTTGCGGCCATCGGTTCGGCAGGTGTCCTGCTCTGCGTCGCGGGTCTGCTCCTGACCTCCTTGCGCCGCCGGGCCGCCCGCGTCTAATCGCATCAACTGCGGTCCAAACGGACAAACCGGAAGAACCGGAAGAACCGGAAGAACCGGGCGAACCAGACAGCTGACAAAGCCGGACAAGCAGGGAACGCACGACGGCGGGTCGACCACATGTGGTCGACCCGCCGTCGTTGATTCCTGGGGGAGTTGGGGGCTAGTTAACCGGTCCGGTGAACTTCTCACCCGGGCCCTTGCCCGGGGCGTCCGGGATGAGCGAGGCTTCGCGGAATGCCAATTGCAGTGAGCGAAGGCCGTCGCGCAACGGACCAGCGTGCTGGGACCCGATCTCCGGGGCAGCCGCCGACACGAGGCCGGCCAGGGCTGTGATCAGCTTGCGGGCTTCGTCGAGGTCCTTGAGGTCCTCTGCGTTGGGGCCGTCCGCCAGGCCTACCTTCACCGCAGCTGCGCTCATCAAGTGAACGGCGCCAGTGGTGATGACTTCCACGGCCGGTACTTCAGCGATGTCGCGGATCTGCTGGGAAACACCGGAATCGGTGGCAGGCGCGGCGTCTTCGCTGTAGGAGTTGCGGGAATTGCTGTCTTCAGTGCTCATACTGGTAAGCTTGTCACAGACCGACTGGAAGTCGTTATTCATGGCCAGAAGTTCAGGGCCAACATCAGCAGTAATGGTCCCGCCGCGTGCAATGTGCACTTGGCGGGTTGTTTCTGTAGAATTGTCTTTCAGTTTGCAAGCGGAGTTCTCTCCCACCCGCGTCAGCCGTTTCCCTTCAGGGACATGATCCCTTCGGGGACAAGAGGTTGCCGGGTACCTGGTCGGACACTTGGGTGGCACAGCCACCCGAAGTGCGTACTCCCTGTAGGGGCAGTGCAGCCGATCTTCGAGGCCTTCGATTGCGCCAGCAATTGGGGGCCTTCTCTATTTGCCGGTGAACTCACCACAACCACAGGAGCTTTAACATTAGCGAGCCAAGAATCAATGAGCGTATCCGCGTCCCCGAGGTGCGGTTGGTCGGCCCTGCCGGCGAACAGGTAGGAATTGTCCGCATCGAGGACGCCCTGCGTCTTGCTGCCGAATCCGATCTCGATCTCGTTGAAGTTGCCCCGCAGGCTAAGCCTCCTGTTTGCAAGTTGATGGACTTCGGCAAGTACAAGTACGAGGCTGCAGTCAAGGCCCGCGAAGCCCGCAAGAACCAGACCAACACGGTTCTGAAGGAAATTCGCTTCCGCCTCAAGATCGACAAGCACGACTACGAAACCAAGCGCGGTCACGCCCTTCGGTTCCTCGGTGCAGGTGACAAGGTCAAGGCCATGATCCAGTTCCGTGGCCGTGAGCAGCAGCGTCCCGAGATGGGCATCCGCCTTCTCCAGAAGTTTGCCGAAGATGTTGCCGAGGTTGGCATCGTAGAGTCCAGCCCGCGCATCGATGGCCGCAACATGGTCATGGTGATCGGTCCGCTGAAGAACAAGGCCGAAGCCAAGGCAGAAGCCCGCCGCGCGGCACAGCGTGCAGAAGCCAAGGCCCAGAACGAGGCCAAGGCTTCCGGACGCGTGGACACCGACGGTGACCAGGCTCCGCTGACCCAGAGCTTGGGCGACCTTCTTCCGGCCGGCCTGCTGGTTGGCGAAGAGGAGACCACGCAGGAAACTCCCGAGGCTCCTGAGGTTGAAGCAGCCGAAGTCCAAGAGGCTCCGGTTGTTGAAGAAGCCCCGGCAGCGGAAGAGGCAACGCCAGCCGAGGAAGCTCCTGTTGCAGAGGAAGCTCCGGCACCCGTTGTTGAAGAAGCACCCGTAGTCAAGGAAGCTCCGGCTCCCAAGGCTGAACCGGCCAAGGCTGAACCGGCCAAGGCAGCACCTGCAAAGGCTACTCCGGCCCAAAAGGCTCCGGCTGAGAAGGCTCCGGCAGCGAAGGCTGCCCCGGTTGAAACTCCGAAGCCTGTGGTCCCGGCCGCTCCGAAGCCTGCAGTTCCTGCGGCTCCGAAGCCCATGGCCAAGCCGGCAGCTCCCAAGCCGGCAGCTCGGCCCGCGGCCCCCAAGGCCGCGCCGAAGCCTGCGTCACGCAAGACCAACTAGTTCAACGCCGCGGAGGCCCCGCCTCCACCGGCAAGCAACCAGCACGCCGGCCCTCGCGGGCCGGCTGCGCGAAAGAATCGCGGACTCGTCCGTGGATACGTAAGGAGATCGGTTCCCATGCCGAAGATGAAGACCCACAGCGGTGCTAAGAAGCGCTTCAAGCTGACCGGTACCGGCAAGCTGAAGCGCCAGCAGGCCAACCGCCGTCACTACCTGGAGCACAAGTCCTCCAGGCTGACCCGTCGCCTCGCCGGCGACAAGCTCGTCTTCAAGGGCGATGCCAAGGTCATCAAGAAGATGCTCGGCGTCTAAGTTCCAAGTTCTTTGGTTACTGCCATCCGGCAGTGGCCGACTACACCAAAAGCCTTCTCAGGCCGGCCGGGTTTCCGGCAGTAGCAGCTTGGGATAAAGATTTCTGAAGGAGTACGCACGTGGCACGTGTGAAGCGGGCGGTAAACGCCCACAAGAAGCGCCGGGTTGTCCTCGAACGCGCCAAGGGTTACCGCGGTCAGCGTTCGCGCCTGTACCGCAAGGCCAAAGAGCAGCTGCTGCACTCGTTTGTGTACAGCTACGGTGACCGCCGTAAGAAGAAGGGTGACTTCCGTCGCCTCTGGATCCAGCGTATCAACGCTGCATCCCGCGCCAACGGCCTCACCTACAACCGTCTCATCCAGGGCCTGAAGGCCGCTGAGGTTGAGGTTGACCGCCGTATGCTGGCCGAGCTGGCCGTCTCTGACGCCAACGCTTTCGCCGCTCTGGTGAACGTTGCAAAGGCTGCACTTCCGGCTGACACGTCCGCTCCGGCCGCCAAGGCCGAGGCTGCTCCGAAGGCTGCAAAGGTTGCTCCGGCTGCTGCGACGGCAACGGCCGTCAAGGCTGTCGTTTCCGAGAAGCCGGCCATCGATGGCGCAGTTGCCGCTGATGGCGACGAGGCTCCGGAAGGCTACGCCATCAAGGGCAACGCCGAGTCCAAGAAGTACCACGTTCCGGGTTCCACCTGGTACAACACCACCGCTGCTGAATACTGGTTCTCCACCGTTGAGGCTGCAAAGGCTGCCGGCTTCGAGCCTGCAGGTGGCGAAGCACGCCAGCAGATCAAGAACTAGTCGCAACTGCCACTAAAGTTCTTTATATGAACCAAACCGGGCGCCCGCAAGACTTTCCGATGACCAACCCCCGAGCAGATCGGGTGAGGGACGTCGCCAAGCTTGCCGGGCGCCCGGCGCGTTTAAAACGCGGGCGCTTCCTGGCCGAGGGTCCGCAAGCGGTGCGTGAGGCGTTGAGCCTGCACCGCGAGCGTGCCGCGGCGGGAGGTTCCGCCGTCGTGCATGAAGTCTTTGCCAGCGAAGCGTGCCTGGACCGTCTACCGGAACTCGCCGAGCTCGCCCTGGGTACTCCTCTCCGGCTGGCCAGTGACGAAGTCCTGGCAGCCATGGCAGATACAGTCAATCCGCAGGGGATTGTGGCTGTGTGCAGCTTTGTGGACGTCACCCTTGAATCAGTACTCGACGCCGGCCCGCGCCTGATCGCGGTCATGTGCCAGGTCCGGGACCCCGGCAATGCCGGTACTGTCCTTCGTGCTGCCGATGCCGCAGGCGCCGATGCCGTGGTGCTGACAGGTTCCAGCGTGGATATTTACAACCCCAAGGCTGTCCGGTCCACAGCCGGTTCGCTGTTCCACCTTCCAGTGGTGCTCGGCGCCGATGTGGAGGACCTCGTGGAGCGTTGCCGTGAGCGGGGTATTGGCATCCTGGCCGCTGATGGCTACGGGACCGTCAACCTGGACAAGCTCCAGGACGAGAATGCTGCTCGAAGGCTTGGAAACGGTTCCGTTGCCTCTGAGTATGCCCTCGAAGCCCCTACAGCGTGGCTGTTCGGCAATGAGGCGCAGGGTTTGTCGGATGATGAACTGGCACTTGCCGATCACCGGGTGGCTGTCCCCGTTTACGGAGCGGCTGAGAGTTTGAACCTGGGAACGGCGGCGACAGTATGCCTCTACGCCAGTGCACGCTCCCAGCAGGGCGTCACAGTGGGGAATGTCTAAAGACCGCCTCCCCGGGTACGGTAATGCATGCGGGATCAGACGATGACGACTCTTCTTGGCTCATGACATTCCTTCCCAAACCCGAAGAGGTGAAGCTTTCGTGGCTGCAGGTGGCGGTACCAAAGCGATTGTGGCGGCTCTGGCTGCCAATCTGACCATTGCTGTCCTGAAATTTATTGCGTTCTTTTTGACGGCATCATCGTCCATGCTTGCCGAAGCCATCCACTCGGTGGCGGACTCCGGCAACCAGCTTCTTCTGCTGGTGGGCGGTAAGCGTGCCAAGCGCGCGGCGAGCCCGGAACATCCATTCGGTTACGGCCGCGAACGGTACATCTACGCTTTCATCGTCTCGATCGTGTTGTTCAGCGTCGGTGGCCTGTTCGCCCTGTATGAGGCCTGGGAGAAGTTCCAGCACCCCCATGGCATCGAGGGAGACTTTTGGTGGGTGCCGCTGGCTGTCCTGGTGGGTGCCATCCTGGCTGAGTCGTTCTCGTTCCGCACAGCGATTATCGAATCGAACCACATCCGCGGGAAGCAGTCATGGGTGAAGTTTGTCCGCAACGCCAAGCAGCCGGAACTTCCTGTCATCCTCCTGGAGGACTTCGGCGCGCTCCTTGGCTTGCTCTTCGCGTTGTTCGGTGTGAGCATGACGCTGGCTACCGGAAATGGTGTCTGGGATGCCCTGGGTACAGCCATGATCGGACTCCTGCTGGTGGCTATTGCGGTGATACTTGCGGTGGAAACGAAGTCCCTGTTGCTGGGGGAGTCGGCTACCAAAGAGGACGTCCAACGTATTACTGAAGCGTTGGAAGCGGACGGAACCCGCATCATCCACCTCAAGACGTTGCACTTGGGCCCGGAGGAACTGCTGGTGGCGGCCAAGATCTCCATGGGAGCCTCTGAAACGGGGCAGGAGATTGCCAAGGGGATCGACGACGCCGAACAGCGGATCCGCGCAGCTGTCCCCATTGCGAGGGTCATCTACCTGGAGCCGGACATCGTACGCGTTCAGGCACCTGGGCTGGGCTGACGTAGACCACAAGGCAATGAAGAGGGGCTCCGCGCAAAGCGGAGCCCCTCTTCATTTGCCCATGTTCCGGGCGGTGCTGCTGTTTGCCATCAGCTGACAAGCGGCCTTTTGCGTTCCACCATGCCGCTGATCAGGGCCACGCCGAGGCCCAGTATGGCGAGCACGGCGCCCACCAGTGCCGGGGCCACATACCCCCATCCCCATGCGATCACGGTGCCGCCCAGGAAGGCTCCGAGGGCGTTGGCAATGTTGAGGGCAGAGTGGTTCAGCGAGGACGCCAGGGAAGCAGCGCCAGGGGCAGCATCCAGCAGGCGGGTCTGCAGTGCGGGTGTCAGCATCGAACCGACGCCTCCAACGACGAAGGCCATGATGAATGCCGCCCAGGCCCAATGCGCCGCGATGGCGTAGACCACCAGGGCCACTGCGATCCCCGGCATCACCCAGTAGATGGTTCCCATGACGGATTTGTCCGCGATGCGTCCGCCCACGATGTTGCCTGCCACCATGCCGAGGCCATAGAGGGCCACCACGGCGGGAATGAGGCTCTCGGGGATTCCGGCCACCGAGGTCATGGTGTGCGCGATGTAGGTGTAGACGGCAAAGAAGCCGCCGAAACCAATGATGCCGATCAGCAGGGCCAGCCATACTTGGAGGCGCTTGAGGGCGCCGAGTTCGCGTCGGATGCTGGCATCCGGGTGGGCTGCTTCGAAGGGTACGAATTTCCACACCATGGCCACCGTCAGCAACCCGATGGCGCCCACAATGATGAACAGCAGCCGCCACCCGAATGTCTGTCCCACCCAGGTGGCCAGCGGTACGCCAATGACATTGGATACCGTGAGGCCGGCCATCACCATGGAGATCGCCCACCCGCGTTTGGTGGGAGCAACCAGGCCGGCAGCGATGACGGCTGCTACGCCGAAGAAGGCTCCGTGCGGAAGCCCTGAAGCGAAGCGGGAGAGCAGCATGAAGCCGTAGTCCGGTGCGACGAAGGATGTCAGGTTGGCCAAGGACAGGAACAGCATGAGTCCCAAGGCGAGGTGCTTTTTGGGGAGCTTGGCTCCAAAGGCGGCGAAGATCGGCGCGCCGATCACCACCCCCAGGGCGTAGGCCGAAATCAGGTTTCCTGCCTCGGGGGTGCTGATGCCGAGTCCCTCCTCCACTTCCTTCAGGAGGCCCATCATGGCGAACTCAGTGGTACCGATGGCAAAACCTCCCATGGCCAGTGCAAGGATGGCCAGGCCAAGGTGGCGCCTTGTTGCTTTGGCGGCGGTCGGCGGGGACGTGGTGGTAGTCATAACCCTGTTTCTTACGGTGTGCCTTGCGGCTGGGGAATCTGGAGAAAATCCGATAACAAGCTTAGTGCCGCGGCTTGTCCTTGGCCTCCGAATGTGATCATGCCCATCAAGTGACCCACCCTAGACTGGGGGAGTGACTGCACTGATAAACGTTGTTGGAGCCGCGATCGTCGACTCCGTGGAAGCACCTACGCGCCTTCTTGCTGCCCGCCGCTCAGCACCCCCGCAGTTCGCCGGAATGTGGGAATTCCCTGGAGGAAAGGTAGAAGCCGGCGAAACTGCCGAGGCCGCCCTGCATCGTGAACTCGCCGAAGAGTTGGGCATTGAGGTCCGGCTCGGGCTGGAACTGGAGTCAGGCCGGCCTGAAGGGTGGGCCCTCAATGAACGGGCCGCCATGCGTGTTTGGTTCGCGGAACTTGTCGCCGGTGAGCCTGCGCCGTTGCAAGACCACGACGAACTCCGTTGGGTTTCGGTGGAGGATGATGACCAAGCGCTCGGCCTGGAGTGGATCCCGGCCGACTTTCCCATTGTTCGGGCGCTGCTGGACCGGGTGGCTGCGGCCGCCTAGCAGCACCGCTGGTTGGCGCTGAGGGAGGTAAGACGGCAAGGACCAGGCGGTTCGACCAGCTTAGAACAGTGGCTGCTGCCCGGGGAGGGAAACATTGCCTGGACGGTTTTCGGCAGCTTGCGGACGGGCATTGCGATGACTGAACCCGGAGGTCCTGGTGTAGCCGTACTTTGCTTTGAAGTGGGTGATCCGGCCGGTCAACCAAGTGCTGTATTCCTTGGAGACGTAAGAGCCCTGTCCGTAGAGGCGGCGGTACTTTCCGACCAGTTCGGGGTGCTGGCCGGCCAGCCACTTCATGTACCACTCCCGCGTTCCCGGCTTCAGGTAAAGGGCGCCTGCGGTGACTCCGGTGGCGCCGGCCTTGGCGAGTTCGCTGAACAAGGAATCAAGGGCTTCGTCAGAGTCGGTCAGCCAAGGCAGGATGGGCATCGCCATGACGCCGCATCCCAATCCGGCATCCCGGAGCCGTGAGATGAGCTTGAGCCGTGCCCGGGGTGAGGGCGTGCCGGGTTCGACCAGTTCGGCGAGATCCTCATTGGTCATCGCGAGCGAAATGCCCAGGTCCACAGGGACCATGGTGGCAGCGTGCTTGAGCAGGGGGATGTCCCTTGCCAGCAGGGTGCCCTTGGTCAGGATGGAAAACGGTGTGCCCGAGTCCGCAAGCGCACGGATGATCCCGGGCATCAGGGCGTAGCGACCTTCGGCCCGCTGGTAGGGATCCGTGTTGGTTCCCAAAGCAACTTGATGCCGTCCCCACGACGGCTTGGCGAGTTCCCTCCGCAATACTTCTGCGGCATTGACCTTTACTACCACCTCGGAATCAAAGTCCCGGCCGGCGTCGAACTCCAAATACGTATGGCTCTTGCGGGCGAAGCAGTAGACACACGCGTGGCTGCAGCCACGGTAAGGGTTCACGGTCCACTCAAACGGCATGGCCGAACCCGAAGGCACCTTGTTGAGCACTGACTTTGCGGTGACCTCATGAAAGGTGACTCCGGAGAATTCGGGTGTCGAGATGGAACGCACCAGCCCGGCCAGCGGCAGTAGCGCATCCATGGCCGGGGCAGGGCCTGGAGCTGAAGTGCCGCCGTCGTCGGACGCCGGTCCACGGGTAGGTGACAGTGCTTGTGCGTCCCATCTCATGGTCTCTATTCGAAGGTATGTTCGAATGGATGTCAAGGACCCAGCGCCTGAAGTCTCCAATACCTAAGCGGGCGTTGCTAAGGTTGCCCCATGATTCTGCTGACTGGTTTTGAACCGTTCGGCCAGGACGATGTCAATCCTTCCTGGCATGCCGTCCGCCGCGCGCAGGACATCCTCCGCGCTGAGGGGATCGAGGTCGAAGCCCGCGAGCTGCCCTGCGTCTTTGGTGAGTCGGCCACGGCACTGAGCGAAGCAGTTGGCACCATCAACCCGGACCTTGTGGTCTGTGTAGGCTTGGCCGGCGGCCGGGGCCGGATATCCCTGGAACGGGTTGCCATCAACTGCGATGATGCCCGGATCCCCGACAACAAAGGCCAAAAGCCTGTGGACGAGGAAATCGTCCCGGGCGGCCCCGCAGCGTACTTCTCCACCTTGCCCATCAAGGCCGCGCTGCGGGACCTCCAGATCGCAGGAATCAAAGGCGAGGTATCCCAGTCCGCAGGTACGTACGTGTGCAACCACGTTTTCTACGCCTTGATGCACCTGCTCGCATCGACCCCTGACGTCCGCGGAGGTTTCGTGCACATTCCGTATCTTCCGGACCAGGTATCCCCGGAAAGCGGAACCCCAAGCATGTCCCTGGAAGCCGCGGCGGAGGGACTCGCCGTCGTGGTCCGGACCGCCTTAGGGACAAAGGTGGTTGCTGCCTTGAGCGCTGGCAGTATCCACTAGAGGAGCTCCCACTCCACAGTGACGCTGGCCGAGACAGCAGACTCCCCGGCTTCGACCGGCAGCGCTTCAGCGGAAAACGATGCCCTGACCATCCCGCCCAGTGGTATCGGGGCTCCATGTACCGGTTCCTGGGATATGGACTTGACCTGCCCCAAGCGGGCAGAAGCCAGGGCTGCGTACTGTTCGGCGCGTGCCAGGGCGTCCTTCCAGGCCGCTTCCTGCGCTTGTGCGTTCACCAGGGCTGGATCGGCAAAGCCTTGTTCAATTCCATTGATCCTGATGTCGTCACCGCCGGCCGCAACAGCGGCTGCAATGGCCGCCGGAGCATGAGCGTGCGAACGGATGCCCACCTGCAGGTTTGTGGATGCAACATATGCCGCCACCTTCTGCCCTTGGCCTTCAACCCACACCAGATCGGCCCGCAGATTCAGTCCGCTGGTCCGGAGGTCGGCGTCAGTCACGCCGGCATCGCGTAAGCTCGCCGCAACAGCACCTGCCGCCTTGCCGGCGTCGCCATAAGCCTGCCCGGGAGTGGCCCTGCGCGTTTCAACGCCCAGGGTCAGTGTGACGAGATCCGGAACCGCTTTGGCGCTCGCAGTGCCGGTAACGGTGATGGTTCGCTTCATGAAGCCTCGTTTCCCTTGACGGCAGGGGCGTCCTGCCGATGGTGGTCACTGTCAATGTATCCGCCCGCCGCGAGCCCGGCCTGGCGTTCAAAGAAATTCCTCGACGCCGGGTTGCCGCTGCGGAGCATGGACCAACCCGCGGCGATTCCGTAGAGGGCAACGAACGGTAAGCCCAGGCAGTACGCGTATTGGGTGCTGTGCCGCTCCTCGTGGCCCAGTAGGACCGCATTGCTGCCGGCAATTCCGTGGGGTGCCCGGTAGAGAATGACGTTGCCCAGCGTGAATGCCCCCGCGTGGGGGAGCTTCCAGCCGTAACCGGCCGCGATCAGGAGCCCACGCGGTCCGCGCGACACCGTGGTTCGGGACGCGAGGGCGACCACCAGTCCCAATGGGGTGGACAGATTCACGACGTTGGCCAGCTGCCTGAGCCGTTGCGCGGGTGTCATGGGGCCAATGCTAGACCCGCTGGCATTGCACGTCGCGCTCCCGTTGCGGGGAATCAGCAAGCGACGGCGGTGGCTCGCCAACGCCGCCATGGCCCCGCCCACCAGCGGCATGCCCTGGCACCCGCGGTGGGCGCCGCCGTCGTGCCGTTCACATTGCGGGACGCGGGTTGGTGGGTTAAATCCCGTCCGCGACGTTCAACTAGACTGAAGGGTAGTGCCTGCCGTCCGCGGCGAGCACTGCCCTTTCGTTTTGCAGGCCTGCCTTGCCGGCCGCTCCCTACTCGTAGCTAAGAACAGTAGATGACTGACACTTTGCCAGGCGCTGCCATCCCGAACCCGCTGGATGAAGCCGCCATCACCGCTGCCGTTGAGGACGCCGTTGCTGCAATAGCAGCCGCTTCCTCCCTCGAAGAACTCAAGGCGGTCCGCCTCGCCCACACCGGTGAGAAGTCGCCGCTGAGCCTTGCCAACCGTGAAATCGGTGGGCTCGCCAAGGAGCACAAGGCTGCGGCCGGCAAGCTCATGGGGTCCTCCCGTGGCCGCGTCAACCAGGCGCTCGCAGCCCGGACAGAGGTTCTCGAGGCCGAGAACGACGCCCGCATCCTGGTCGAAGAAACCGTGGATGTCACCGCCGCTCCGCGTCGACGCCGGGCAGGTGCACGCCACCCGTTGTCCACCCTGCAGGACCGCGTCTCGGACATTTTTGTTGGCATGGGCTGGGAAATTGCCGAAGGGCCCGAGGTCGAGTCCGAGTGGTTCAACTTCGATGCCTTGAACTTCAAGCCGGACCACCCTGCCCGCGAAATGCAGGACACGTTCTTCGTGGAGCCCCCTGAGGCCCACCTGCTCATGCGCACGCACACCTCGCCTGTGCAGGTCCGCTCGATGCTGGAACGCGAAGTTCCCATCTACGTGCTGTGCCCGGGCAAGGTGTTCCGCACGGACGAACTCGACGCCACGCACACGCCGGTCTTCCACCAGTTCGAGGGTCTTGCGATCGACAAGAACCTCAGCATGGCCGACCTGCGCGGCACCTTGGAGCACTTCGCCCGCCAGATGTTCGGCGACGAAGCCTCCATCCGCCTGCGCCCCAACTACTTCCCGTTCACCGAGCCTTCCGCGGAACTGGACATCTGGCACCCGGGTGCCAAGGGCGGTCCCCGCTGGATCGAGTGGGGTGGCTGCGGCATGGTCAACCCCAACGTCCTCCGGGCAGCCGGGATCGATCCGGACATCTATTCAGGTTTTGCTTTCGGCATGGGCATCGAGCGCACGCTCATGTTCCGCAACGAGGTTGGCGACATGCGCGACATGATCGAAGGCGACGTACGTTTCAGCGAGCACTTCGGGATGGAGATCTAACAGTGCGTATCCCACTTTCCTGGCTGCGTGAATTCGCGCAGGTTCCGGCCGATGCTACGGCCGAAGACGTCATGGCTGACCTGGTCAAGGTCGGTTTTGAAGAAGAAGAAGTCCACCGTCCCACGGACGAGCTCACTGGCCCCGTCGTGGTGGGCCAGGTCCTGAGCCTGGTCAAGGAACCGCAGACCAATGGCAAGACCATCAACTGGTGCCAGGTCCGGGTGGTTCCGGAGGGACAGGAACAGACCCTCACCGGCAAGGGCATTGATCCTTCCGGCGTTCAGGGCATCATCTGCGGTGCGCACAACTTTGTTGAGGGCGACAAAGTGGTTGTCACCCTCCCCGGTGCAGTGCTGCCTGGAAACTTCCAGATCTCTGCACGGAAGACCTACGGCCACCTGTCTGCGGGCATGATCGCTTCTGTCCGCGAGCTGGGAATCGGCGATGACCACGACGGCATCCTGGTCCTCTCAAGCATCGGCCTGGACCCTGAAATCGGCACCGACGCCATGGAACTGCTGGGTCTCTACGACCAGGCAGCGGAAATCAACGTCACCCCGGATCGCGGCTACGCATTCTCCATCCGTGGCGTGGCCCGCGAGTACGCGCACGCCACTGGAACCACCTTCGTGGATCCCGCGTCCAAGGTTTCGGCTCCGGCCACCCTGCAGGGCGGCTACGGCGTCAAGCTCAACGACGACGCTCCCATTTACGGCAAGCCCGGCTGCGACCGCTTTGTTGCCCGCACGGTACGTGGTGTGGACGCTTCGCGTCCCACGCCGCCGTGGATGTCCGCCCGCCTTCGTTTGGCCGGCGTGCGGTCCATTTCGCTGCCGGTTGATATCTCCAACTACGTCATGCTTGAGCTCGGCCAGCCGAACCACTGCTACGACCTCGATAAGCTCGCAGGCGACATCGTGGTGCGTCGTGCCGTGGCGGGGGAGAAGATCACCACCCTCGATGACAAGGTGCGCACGCTCGACGTCGAAGACCTGCTGATCACCGATGACTCCGGCGCCATCGGCATCGCCGGCGTGATGGGTGGTGCCCACACCGAGGTGTCCGATTCCACCACCAACATCCTGGTGGAAGCCGCACACTTCGATGAAGTGTCGATCGCCCGTTCACGCCGCCGCCACAAGCTGCCGTCCGAAGCCTCCAAGCGCTTTGAGCGCGGGGTTGACTGGCACATCGCCAACATTGCCGCGCAGCGCGTCGTGGACCTGTTGGTGGAGCTCGCCGGGGGCACGGCAGATGAGGCCGGTACCGACGTCGGAACCGCCCCTGACGCTGTCACCATCGAGCTGCCGGCAGAATTTGCCGCGGCACGGATTGGTATCAACTTCACTGAAGAGCAGATCACCACGTCGCTGGTGGATCTGGGGGCCGCCGTGGAGAAGACCGCCAACGGCTACTTGGTGACTGCTCCCAGCTGGCGCAACGACCTTGAAACCAAGGAGGACCTCTCCGAGGAAATCGCCCGGCTGGTGGGATACGACAACATCCCATCCACCCTTCCCGTGGCGCCCCCGGGCCGTGGCCTGAGCCGCAGCCAGCAGCAGAAGCGCCGCGTTGTTCAGGCACTGGCCGATGCCGGCCTCACCGAGGTGCTGTCCTACCCGTTCGTTTCCAAGGCAGCCAACGACACGTTTGGTGTTGCTGCTGAAGGAGCAGCGCGTCCGGCGTTGAAGCTGGCAAACCCGATCAGCGAAGAGCAAGGTTTCCTTCGCACGTCCATCCTCCCGGGCTTGATCGAGGTTGCCCGTCGCAACCACTCGCGCGGCTTCCGCGACCTGGCTCTTTATGAAGCAGGTTCGGTCTTCCTCCCGGGCGAAACGCTGGGCACGGATTCCATTCCGCCGCTGGGCGTCAAGCCTTCGGATGAGGTTCTGGATGCACTGTACGACGGCGTCCCGCACCAGCCGCTGCACATCGCCGCTGTTTTCACCGGCCATGATTCTCCTGCCGCGGCCATGCACGCACCCCGTGCGTGGGACTGGGCTGATGCCTTGGATGTTGCCCGCCTTATTGCCGACGTGCTCGGTGTTGAACTGGTGGTCAGCCAGGGCAGTCACCAGGCCTTCCACCCGGGCCGCGCAGCCCAGCTCGCGCTGCGCAACGGAGATGTTGTTGGATACGCAGGTGAGCTTCACCCGAAGCTGCTGGCTGCACACGATATGCCTGCACGTTCAGTGGCGCTCGAGATCAATGTGGAAGCATTATTCGAGGCTGCGGCTGATGTGATCGTGGCCAAGCACATCTCCGGATTCCCGGTGGCGACGCAGGACGTTGCTCTGGTTGTCCCTCAGGACGTACCGGCAGATCAGGTCCTCTCGGCACTGCGCGAAGGTGCGGGGGAACTCCTCGAGGACGTCGCATTGTTCGACGTCTACGTTGGCCCCGGGATCGAGGAAGGCAGGAAGTCGCTGGCCTTCGGCCTCCGTTTCCGCGCCGATGACCGTACCCTGACGGCCGATGAAGCTTCTGAGGCTCGAGCCGCCGCTGTTGCCGTTGCAGCCGAACGGTTCGGCGCAGTCCAGCGCTAGCCCCACTATCAAGTGAATCCCCGGGACCTGGTGGTCCCGGGGATTTTCTTTTTGAGATTGAGCTCCCAGCATCTTGACAGAACATTCACATGTGTATGACAGTTTTGTCATGCACATGTGAAACATGTGTATCACATCCCTTGCACGGTTCACTGAGAGCCGTCCCTTGAAAGGTACCCATGAAAAAGCACAACGTTGCTTTGCTGGTTGGAGCTGCAGTGATGGCTTTGACGTCCTCGCTTGGTGGAGCCGCAACAGCGTCAGAGTCGACGCCGCAAACAGCCTCCGCCGAGGTCCAGCCTGTATCGCACACGGTGGACCCGTCACAGGTTTCAGGATCTGCGGCTTCACCTTTGGCCGACAAGTACACGATTGCCGCACCTTCAAAGAACGGTGGCGCTTCCACCGATTCAGTCATCGGCGCTGATGGCCGGGTGCGCATCACCAACACGACGGCTGCTCCCAACCGATCAATAGTCCAGATCGAGTTCAACGGCGGCTACATCTGCTCCGGTGCGTTGATTTCCGACGACACTGTGCTGACGGCGGGTCACTGTGTCCATGAGGGTGGAACAGGCTCCGAGGCCGACTACTCCTGGGGCGTCAAAGTAGCTCCCGGCCGGAATGGCTCAACAGACCCCTATGGCACCTGTGGTGCTACGAAGATTTACACCGATCAGCGATGGATCGATTCTGCCAATACCAACGCTGACTGGGGTGTCATCAAGCTCGACTGCACCATCGGCAACACCACCGGCTGGTTGAATTACACCGGCACCACCGCCAGCCTGAATGGCACCAATGTGACCGTTCGTGGTTACCCGGGCGACAAGGCTTTCGGCACCATGTGGTCCATGACCGGCCCCATCGAGACCACCACCACTGAGAAGGTCTACTACAAGATGGACACTTACGGCGGGCAGAGCGGTGCACCCGTCTACAACAGCTCCAACACCATCATGGCAATCCACACCAACGGCGGAAGCTCCAACTCGGGCACCCGCATCACACCCACGTTGGCGAACTACCTGACGTCGGTGAAGTAGCCCACTTGGGTTAATCCAGCCAGTGTTCCCCGCAGCAGATTCACGGCTGCGGGGAACACGTGCTTTGGCGAATAGGAGCCCGCCAAGCACAAGCTACATTTTGCAGGGGACAAAGTTCTCTATGGGGTAACGGGTGTGTGGATTGGCCCGCGGGCGACCTTCCCTTGGCTGACCACGTTCTTGGCCTAGGCACGCCCCACCCCTGTTAGTAACAATGCCTGGTTGTCTGAGCAACCTTTGTCCGCACCCTGCCCGCCCCTCTGGCGGGCTCCAGCAGCGGCTGAGTATGGCAGGGCCCGCAGCAGGTGACATGACCCTTCCTAGCGATATTTTCCTTCAGGGTCGGCAAAGCAGCGGGTATTCCCGCTGAGGGTGATACCGTACTTGCCCGTACCGAACGCCATAGAGAACTTGTCAGGCCCGAGGACCACGGTGTGTCGGACAAAGTTCGGACCTTCATCAATTTCCTGCCTCAGATTAAATCCGGTGGCCTCGAACAAGGTCTTGACCTTGTCGTGCAAAGCGTCCATTTCTTCCCGGCTCAGCGGACTCCTACTGGTATCGAAAGACACCTGAGTGCCTTCCGTGCCGAGGGGACGATCACAGACCCACCCTGCTTTGTCTGGTGTGACTTTCGTCCAGTCGCCCGGGGCGAGAGCTTGAATCTTGTTGAAGAGTTCAAGGTACTCTGTTCGGGCTTCTTCCGGGTCCATGGCCTGCTCCGCGGTGCTGGTAGGTGAATTGGTGCTCGGCGTTGCCGCGCACCCTGCAAGAGTGAGAAGAAGCATTGCCGCGGCGGGAAGGATGCGCCAGTACCAGCGGCGGAGCGTTGTGGTCATGGCTTCCTAGCGAAATTCGCCTTCCGGGTCTGGAACGCAACGGGTATTTCCGCTGAGGGCGATGCCGTATTTGCCGGTGGTGATTCCCATGACGAACTTTTCGGGTCCGAAGACGCTAGTTCTTCTGACGAAGTTCTCTCCTCCGTCAGTTGATTGCCGGACAGTGAAGCCGGTGGTCTCGAACTCGGCCCTGACCTTCTCGTGGAGAGCATCCATTTCCTCTCGGCTCAGTGGGCTGCGGCTTGTATTGACTGAGAATTGGGTGCCGTCAGTCCCGTCCGGGAGCCGGCAAGCGTCGCCTTGAAATTCGGAGGGCGGCGCGACACCCCAGTCGCCGGGGGCGAGGGCTTGAATCTTGTTGAAGAGGTTGAAGTACTCTGTGCGGGCTTGTTCTGGTTCCATGGTTTGCTCCGCGGTGCCGGTAGGTGGATTGGTTCCAGGGGTTTTTCCGCACCCTGCAAGGGTGATTAGAAGGATGGCTGCGGCGGGAAGGATGCGCCTGTAGTGGGGGCGGTGCATGGTTGTCATCGTGTCGCATTCGTGAGTTGGTCATTCAAGCCGAGGGCGATTCTGGCTTGGTTTTAGCTTGACTGGGTTCTCCTATCGAAGTACCCGTAGATGCCTTCCTTGCCGCCTGTTTGTCCGTCGTGGGTTTTCGTTGGGAGTTCTGTGGCACCATCCGGTCCTGTGGCGCCGTCCGTGCCGAAGGTGACGGCGCCGAATCCCGGGTCTGCGGTGCTTTTACGCTGCCAGCCGAGCCCATGCCTGACTTCAGCTACGTGGTCCCAGTCGTAGGTTCCCCGGTATACGGTGCCGCCGGGGTTCAGGTGGAGATCGTTCACGGAGGCGCGTCGGCCGCGCCGTCATCAAAAGCAATTTCCATGCTGGGCCCCCAAAGCCGGAACAATAAATCCAACGACTAGCATAACCGGGTTTGCGCAATTGCGAGTTCATCGCACCGGCCGACTTTAGAATTTTTTGGGGCCCGAGAAAAGCCTTCACAGGTGAAAGGCCACTTCTCCATTTATCGCCTGTCAGGATGGTCTAACACCTGTCGTACGGAGCCCGATTTGGGCATGGACACGGGACGATGGCAGAGTCGTTTGAAGCCTCACAGAAGGGGAAATCCACCCGTAGCTGTTGCGACATTGGGCTGGGGACTTAGCCGTGAGAGGAGGGCGTGATGCAGAATCCGGTGCTTGACCTGTGGAGGCTCGATGAGACGCCCGGCGCAGGAAACGCGATTGAACTGCTCGGCCAGCTGGCCCTCGAGCGCGCCCTTCGCTACGCCAACCCCGCAGACCGTGACGAGTTCGTGGCCGGCCGGCTTGCTGCACTGCACTTTGCTGCGACGCTCCTGGGAGTGGAGTACCGCCGACTCGTCCCCGAATATCACTGCCCGCAGTGCGGCCCCGCCCAGGACCATGGTCGCCCAGGGTTCATGCTCGACGGCGGCCCCGCACCTCTGGCGCTCAGCGCCTCCAGAGCGTCGGGCTGGGTGCTGCTGGCCGGCGTCGTGCATCCTCCCGAAGAGCTCCGGCTGGGGGTGGACCTTGAATCGACTGACAAGGCAGCCTTCGAAGGATTCGACGACGTCGCGCTGACCGCAAACGAAAAACGCTTCCTATTGACCATCCAGGACCAGGAGCGAAATAGTCAGCGCGCCCGCCTGTGGGCACGCAAAGAGGCGTGGCTGAAGATGACAGGGGAAGGCCTGAGGCGCAACCCCGCGGAGCTGGATGTGCTGGATCTGCCCGGCCTGAGCGACGTCACCGAAAAAGAACTGCCTGAGGGGTTAGTCGCCGCTCTTGCCCTCGGCTAACGCGCAGAAGGCAGCGGCGGAAGCGCAGCCTCGTAGAGCCATGGCCGGAGGATCGACCCAGCATCAAAGCCCGGAATGTATGAATCCGCAGCTTCAATGAACGCCTCCGTGGACACCGAGCTGTGACGGTTGGTGGCCGTCCAATGCTGCAGGAATCCGAAGAAGGCCTCGTTGCCAGCCGCGATACGTACGGCATGGACGGCCAGGGCTCCGCGCTTGTAGACGCGGTCATCGAACATCAACTCGGGACCGGGATCGCCCACCAACAAGTCCTGCGGGCCGGCGTCGAGCCTTTTCCACGCAGCCGTTGCCCGCGCAGCAACGGTCATGGTCCGGGATTCCTCGGACCACAGCCACTCCGCGTAGCAGGCGAATCCTTCATGCAGCCAGATGTCTTTCCAGCTGCTCACGGTCAGCGAGTTGCCGAACCACTGGTGGGAGAGCTCGTGGGCGATCAGGCGCTGGGCATCCCAGGAATCGCGCATATGGTTGCGGCCGAAGATGGAGACGGTTTGGGCTTCCAACGGGATTTCCAGCTCGTCTTCAGTCACCACCGAGGTGTAGTCGGTATACGGATACGGACCGAAGCAATCCTCGAAGGTACGCATCATGTCCGGCTGGCGTCGGAGTCCCTGGAGGGCATCCACTGCCATTTCCGGAGTGACAGCTACGAACTGCGGCACCCGGTGGTGGGTGTCGTCAACGTGCAAGGGAACCTTGACGTACCGGCCGATTTGCACGGTAGCAAGGTAGGTGGCCATGGGTTCAGCTTGTTCGTAGACCCAGGTCTCCCTGCTGGACTTGCGGGAGTGGGAGATCAAGGTGCCGTTGCACACCGGTCGGTAGTTGTCGTCGGTGGTCACGGAGATGAGGAAGCTGGACTTGAAGCGGGGATGGTCGTTGCAGGGGAACCAGGACGCCGCGCCATTGGGCTGGCCGGCCACCAGGACGCCGTCGTTCAGTTCTTCCCACCCCACGTCACCCCACAGGCCGCGGCGCGGCTGGGGATTGCCGTCATAGCGGATCTCCAAGGAGAACTGCTGGCCGGGTCTCAGCGGCGACGCCGGGTTGAGCACCAGATGCTCTGCCCGGTGGCTGAACTTCTGGAGCTTCTTGCCATCAAACTGAACTTTGCTTGCCCGCAGGCCCACCAAATCCAGGACGATCTGCGGCGTGGATTCCAAGGCAGTGCATCGCAGGACCGCTTTGCCGATCAGCTTGTTGCTGCCCAGCCTGACATCGAGGTCCAACTCGTACCGGTCCACACGATAGCTGGTGCTGCCGTGGTCCAAAGTGTAGGGGTCGGCGTCGGTTTTGGGGGTGGGGATTGGTGCGGCCATATCCGTCCAATCTACTTCAGGCGCGGCGCTTGTGCTGACGGACCCACCCACGGGCTCACCGGGTTGCCCATCCAATACGTTCCGGCAGGGACTGTCTCACCGCGCATTACCAACGACGCCGGACCAACAGTTCCGCCGTCGCCAATACTGGCAGCGGGGAGGATGACGCCGTGCGGACCCATGGTGGCTCCGTTACCGAGGGTCACGGTATCCAGGCTCATCACGCGGTCGTGGAACAGGTGCGTCTGGACAACACAACCACGGTTGACGGTGGAGTTCTCTCCCAGGGTCACGAGGTCAGCTTCGGGCAGCCAGTAGCTCTCGCACCAGGTTCCGCGGCCGATCTTGGCCCCGAGGCCGCGAAGCCACCACACCAAGGCCGGAGTTCCGGCGGCTGAGCGGGCAAACCACGGCGCGCTCACCATTTCGATGAAGGTGTCCACCACCTCGTTACGCCAGATAAACGAGCTCCACAGGGGGTGTTCGCCTGCACGGATGGTTCCCACCAGAACCCACTTGGCGAGGACGGAGCTGAGCGCTGCCACGGCTCCTGCTGCGAGCATTACCACGCCACCCAGGACTGCGGCGATCCAGTAACCCCATCCTCGTGCGATCCAGTCCAACACCAGCATCACGCTGACGGCGATTGCCACAGTGAGGATGACCGGTATCAGGCGGCACAGTTCCCACAACGCCCTGGCGATCTTCAGTTTCAGTGCCGGGCGGAACGTGCGGGTCTGGTCAGCATCGACGGCGGTGCGGCGCAGCCTGACGGGCGGACTGCCAAGCCACGAGGTGCCGGACTTTGCCTTGGCCGGCGTGGCGGACAGCACCGCGACGAGGGAGTTCTTGGGCACGTTGCGTCCCGCGGCGGTCATGCCTGAGTTGCCCAGGAACGAACGCTTGCCGATCTTGGCCGGCGCGATTTTCATCCAGCCGCCACCAAGTTCGTACGAGGCCACCATGGTGTCATCGGCAAGGAAGGCTCCGTCCCCGATGGTGGTCATTTTCGGAACCAGCAGGACGGTGGAGGCTTCCACGTTCTTGCCTACCTTGGCGCCGAGGAGCCGCAACCAGAGAGGCGTGAAGAGGCTCGCGTAGACGGGGAAGAGGAGGTCTCGCGCCATGTCCAGGAGTCGCTCGGTGGCCCACACCTGCCAACCGATCCGGCTGCGCACCCGGTAGTACCCCTCCTTCAAACCCAAACCGAGAAGCCTGGCAACAATCAAGATGAGTACAAGGTTGCCGAAGAACCACACCAAGGCCGCCAGGGGAACGGCGAGGGCAATCTGTGGAATCGCTGATTCCAATGACTCGTGGCCCCGGATAAAAGCCAGGACCACCAAGGCACCGGCGAAAGCAGAGATGTAGGGGATAAGAGACAGCAGTGCCGACGCGCTGGCAAAAGCGGAGAACCAGAGCCGATCAACCACAGCCCGCCGGCTGATGGTGTCCGGCCATTCGTGCTTCGCCTTACCGCGGCGTTCTGCAGGGGAGCCGGCAACAAGATGTCCGGCCTTCACCTTGCCCAACACGGCTGATCCGGCATCGACATGGGCGCCTGCGCCAATGGTGGCCCCTGGCATCAGGGTGCTTCGTGCGCCCACTACCGCACCGGCTCCCACATGGATCTGGCCGATGTGGACGGAGTCACCGTCAACCCACCAGCCCGAAAGATCCACTTCGGGCTCGATGTTGGCTCCGCTGCCCAAGGACAGGAGGCCGGTGACAGGCGGCAGCGAATGCAGGTGGACGTCCTTGCCGATCTTGGCTCCGAGGGCCCGTGCGTAATAGGGGACGAACGGGGCGCTGGCCAGACCGATGGCACCCGAGAGGTCTTGGATTTGTTCGGCGAGCCACAGCCGCAGGTGGGTTTTGCCGGATCGAGGGTAGGTGCCGGGCTGGATCCTGCCAAGCAGAACCCTGGCTGCAACCACAGAGATCGCCATCCGGCCCAAGGGGCTGACGAAAACCAGCCAAGACGCTGCGATCCACCACCACGACACCACGGGCGCGGCGGCAAAGCCGGCGAGGTCCGCGAGAAGCCTGTTGGCGGCCATGAGGTAGGTGAGCCAACGCATGCCCACCAGGATGTGCAGGGGCACGCCCATCAGCACCTGGAAGATCTGCGACTTCAGCGCCGTGGGACGCACGGTGCGTTCCGCAGCTGGGCCCGGGACGCCGCCGTCGGGAAGCGACTGCCGGGCGGCGTCGATCAACGCGCCGACGCGGGGCGTGGCGTAAATGTCCGCCACGGTGATGGTGGGGTAGCGGACGCGAAGGGCGGAAACGAGTTGCGCCGCAGCCAAGGACCCACCGCCGTAGGCGAAGAAGTCGGCGTCGAGCGAACTGACGGGACTGCCAAGTACAGACTCCCACTGCTCCACCACCCAGCGGGCGTCATCGGGAAGATTCAGCGGGGCGTTGCCTGCCTCGGTGGCACCGGCTCCGGCCAGCGGCCAGGGGAGTGCATGGCGGTCCACTTTGCCGCTGGTCTTGGTGGGGAGCGAATCCACGACGGTCAGCAGGGGGATCAAGGCGGCCGGAAGGCTTTCGCCCAGAAGTCGGCGTGCTTCCTCCATGGACAATTCATGGCCTTCAACGGGGGCCAGATATCCGACGAGGATCTGGTTGCCGGCAGCCGTTGTCTGCACTGCTGCCGCGGCCCCGGCCACGCCGGGCAATGACTGAAGAGCCGCATCCACTTCGCCCAGTTCGATCCGGCGCCCACCCAGCTTGACCTGTTCGTCGGCCCTGCCCATGAAGATCAAGCCCTCGGCCTCGAAGCGCACCAGGTCACCGGAACGGTAGGCCCGGTCCCATCCCAGCGTCGTCATGGGCGCGTACTTCTCGGCGTCCTTGGCGGGATCGAGGTAGCGGGCCAGTCCCACACCCCCGATGATCAGTTCGCCGACCTCACCTTCTGCCACCGGGACGCCTTGAGGATCGACGACGGCCAGGTCCCAGCCATCCAGCGGCAGGCCGATCCGCACGGGGCCGGGCCCGCCCAGTGGGGCAGCGCAGGCAACGACCGTTGCTTCGGTAGGTCCGTACGTATTCCACACCTCCCGGCCGTCCACGGCGAGGCGCTCGGCCAGTTCGGGCGGGCAGGCTTCGCCGCCGAAGATGAGGAGACGGACGTTTTCAAGCGCCTCGGCAGGCCACAGCGCAGCGAGGGTGGGCACGGTTGAAACGACGGTAATGCCGTGGTTGATGAGCCAGGGCCCCAAGTCCATGCCGGTACGTACCAAGGCACGCGGTGCCGGTACCAGGCAGGCGCCGTGGCGCCAGGCAAGCCACATTTCTTCGCAGGATGCATCAAAGGCGACTGAGAGCCCAGCCAGTACCCGGTCCTGCGGACCGATGGGTTCGGCCTGGAGGAAGATGCGCGCTTCTGCGTCCACGAACGCTGCTGAGGAGCGGTGCTTTACCGCAACGCCCTTCGGCGTTCCAGTGGAACCGGAAGTGAAAATGATCCAGGAATCGTCGTCCAAAACGGGAGGGGACGGCTCGGAAACGGGCTCTCGTGAAGCGCCCGAAAGTTCGATGTCCAGGCCCGCAGCGATGATGGCACCGACCTTGGCTTCGCCAAACACCAGGCGGGCGCGCTCTTCGGGGTCGTCCGCGTCCACGGGAACGTAGGCGGCGCCAGCCATGAGAATTCCCAGGATGGCGATGTAAAGCTCGTTGGTGCCGGAGGGAATCCGGATGCCGACCTTGTCGCCCCGCCCCAGGCCCGCTGCATTGAGTCGGGCGGCAAAGGCCCGGACTGCCTTGAGCAGTTCGGTGTAGCTCAGGGACTTGTGGCCGTCATCGAGCGCCGAGGCCTCGGGAAATGACGAGGCGGTTTCTTCCAGGATGTCAATGAGGGTGCGCTCGGCAGGGGCGGCAGCGCCTCCCGGTAGCTGGGGGCGATACGTGGTCAAGGCAGGGGTATGCCCGGCCCCCAAGGAATGTTCTGTGCTCACGACGTCAGCTTTCCGCAGAAAGATGAACAAAAGGTGTCCGCCGTTTCCTCCGCGACACACTTTGTTGATCCACAGTTTTCCTGCACGTCATTCGCCGTTGGGGGCCGGGCACCGGTAATTATGGAACCAGCAGGACCTTGCCAGTGGTGCGGCGGCCCTCAAGGTCCCTATGTGCCTGGGCAGCCTCCGCGAGCGGGTACGTTGCGCCCACCCTGACAGCGAGCGTGCCGTTGGCAGCGGCGTCGAAAATTTCAGCTGAGCGCCACCGGCGTTCCTGGGCGTTCTGAACGAAGTGCGCCATGGTGGGCCTGGTCAGGGTCAGTGATCCGGCCGCATTAAGGCGCTGGGGATCGAAAGGCGGCACAGGGCCGGAGGCTGCACCGAAAAGCACCATGGCCCCGCGGATGCGCAGGCTCTTCAAGGAATCATCGAACGTGTCCTTGCCGACGCCGTCGTACACCACGTTGACGCCTTCTCCGTCGGTAAGTTCGCGGACCTTGTCGGCGAACCCGTCGTAGCGGAGCACCTCATCGGCACCGGCCAGAGTGGACAGATCCGCTTTTTCGTCTGAAGAGACGGTAGTGATCACCCGGGCGCCGCGCGCCTTTAACAGTTGGGTCAACAGCAGGCCAACACCACCGGCACCTGCATGAAGCAGGACGGTGTGGCCCGGCTCTACCCGGAATGATGAGTTCATCAGGTAATGGGCGGTGATGCCTTGCAGCGGCAGGGCTGCGGCGGTGTGGTCGTCGACGCCGTCCGGGACCGGAAGCGCCTTGCCTGCGTCCACCAGGGCGTACTCCGCGTAGGTCCTTGACCCCTCGGCCGTAGCGATGCGGTCGCCCACGGAAAATTCCTCGACACCGTCGCCGACGGCCTCGACGGTGCCTGCTGCTTCAGCGCCGGGAGTGAAGGGGTACTCCACTGTGTAAATGCCGCTGCGCTGATAGGTCTCAATGAAGTTGACCCCGGCAGCTGCGACCTTGATCAGCAGCTGGCCGGGGCCAGGAGTTGGTGGTTCCACGGAGGCGAACTCGAGGACCTCAGGTCCTCCGGGCTGCTGTGCAACGATGGCGTGCGTCATGGTGGCTCCTCACTCCGGGACGGTCCTTCCGGTGCCCGGTTTCAGATTCCATCCTAGGGAAGTTGGGGCTTCCCATGTGGAACGCTTAGAAGCGTCCGTGCGTCGAAGCCACCGGGCAGTCGAAGCCACGGCCTGCCGCCAGGCCTACCTCATTGAGGTACCTGACCACGATCCCGTAGGACTGCATCAACGTGGTCTCCGTGTAGGAGATGGAGTGTTTGGCGCAGAACTCACGCACAATCTTGGTGGCCTTGAACAAGTGCGGGCGGGCCATGTCCGGGAACAAGTGGTGCTCCACCTGACGGTTGAGTCCACCCAGGAGGAAGTCCATGAAGAGGCCACCGGAGATGTTGCGCGAGGTCAGGATCTGGCGGTTCAGGAAGTCCACGCGGCTGTCCTTGGGGAGGACCGGCATGCCCTTGTGGTTCGGGGCGAACGAGGCGCCCATGTAAAAGCCGTAAACCATGATCTGCACGCCCAGGAAGGCGAACGCCATACCGATGGGCAGGAACGTGAAGGCGAGGACCGGGAGGGCGGCGAGCCTGGCCACGAGGATAGGCGTTTCAACCCAGCGGTGACGCACGTTTTGCTTGCCGAAGACAAAGCGAAGGGAATCGAACTGCAGGCTCAAGCCCAGCAGCGTCAGGAGCGGGAAGAAGAACCAGCCTTGCTTCTTGGTGAGGAAGGCCAGGCGGCCCTTGCGTTCCGCGGCGGCGTCCTCGTGGAACACCAGGGCGTTGTTCCGGATGTCCGGGTCCTTGGAGATGACATTGGGGTGGTTGTGGTGGGCTCCATGCTTCTGTTCCCACCAGGAGTAGCTGATGCCGGCCACGCCGGTGGCCAGGAGACGGGCTGACCAGTCATTGGCGCGCCGGGAAGCGAAGATCTGCTTGTGCCCGGCCTCGTGGGCCAGGAAGCTCAGTTGCGTGCACAGGATGCCTACGGCTGCGGCAATCAGCAGCTGGTACCAGGAATCTCCGATGAGTGCGAAGCCGAGCCAGGTGCCGGCCATCAGCAGGACCAGGGCCACGAAGACCCAAATGTAGAAGCCGGTGCGGCGCTCGAGAAGTCCGGCGGCCTTGACACTCTTGAGGAGCTCTGAGTAGCTCTGGACGACGGGGTTTGGTTGAATTGCGCGAGCTTTGGGGCGCTCAGCGGTGGACGTGGGTGACATAAATGTGCCCCGTATCGCTAACGGGCAACGCTGCAGCCGACGTTCGGACTGCACGGTCTGGATCACCCTCCACTAAGCATACGGCTAATCTCCAAAATAATGAGACTGCTCACAATTGCATGCATAAATATCGGACAGCATGAATATTCTTGCTGTACAGTGGAGTCATGACTATTTCTGTTGCCGTCTCCGGTGCCAGCGGCTACGCCGGAGGAGAAGTGCTGCGCCTGCTCGCGGGCCACCCCAACGTCACCATCGGTGCCATCACCGCACACAGCAACGCCGGTTCAAGACTAGGGGAGCTGCAACCGCATCTCCATGGTTTGGCCAGCAGGATTCTCGAAGACACCACCGTGGAGAACCTTTCGGGTCACGACGTCGTGTTCCTCGCCCTTCCCCATGGCGCCTCGGCTGAAATCGCGGCGCAGTTGCCCGAGGGAACCATAGTCATCGACGCCGGTGCGGACCACCGATTGCAGGACGCCGCTGCCTGGGAAAAGTTCTACGGCTCGGCCCATGCCGGCACGTGGCCTTATGGCTTGCCTGAACTTCCCGGCCAGCGGGAAGCCCTCAAAGGTGCCACGCGCATCGCCGTTCCCGGCTGCTACCCGACGTCGGCCCTGCTCGCCTTGACGCCCGGGTTTGCCAACAATCTCCTCCTGGCGGACGACGTCGTCATTGTCTCTGCTTCAGGGACATCGGGTGCCGGAAAGGCTGCCAAGGTCAACCTGATCGGCGCCGAGGTCATGGGCTCCATGAGCCCCTACGGTGTTGGCGGCGGACACCGGCACACCCCTGAAATTGAACAGGGGCTTTCCAACGCTGCAGGGGAACCTGTCACGGTTTCCTTCACTCCAACGCTGGCTCCCATGAGTCGGGGCATCCTGACCACAGCCACAGCGAAGGTTGCCCAGGGTGTTACTGAAACCGAGCTGCGCCAAGCCTGGGCGGACGCCTACGACGACGAGCCGTTTGTCCACCTTCTACCTGAAGGCCAATGGCCTGCCACCAAGTCGGTACAGGGCTCCAACCACGCCGTGATGCAACTTGCCTATGACCAGCACACAGGCCGGGTCATCGTGACGTGTGCCATCGACAACCTCACCAAGGGGACCGCCGGCGGAGCCGTGCAGTCCATGAACATTGCCCTCGGCCTGGATGAAACCGCCGGCCTGAACCTCCAGGGAGTTGCACCGTGACCATTACCGCACCCAAGGGATTCCGCGCAGCCGGCATCAAAGCCGGTATCAAGGCCTCCGGTAACCCGGACCTGGCCCTCGTAGTCAACGACGGCCCCTCCAAGGCTGCCGCTGCGGTCTTTACATCCAACCGGGTCGCTGCTGCACCCGTTCACTGGTCCCGCCAGGTAGTCAGCGATGGCCGGGTGGACGCCGTGGTCCTGAACTCCGGTGGGGCCAACGCCTGCACCGGCCCGCAGGGCTTCCAGAACACCCATGCAACGGCCGAGAAAGTGGCGGCCGTGCTGGGAGTCTCAGCTTCCGACGTCGTGGTGTGCTCCACGGGCCTGATCGGTGAGCAGTTGCCCATGGACAAGATCATCCCGGGCGTCGAGGCGGCCTTCGGTGAGCTGTCCGAGGACGGCGGCTCAGCAGCGGCAACTGCCATCATGACCACGGACAGCGTCTCCAAGGAAGCGGTCTTCACGGGCAAGGACGCGGAGGGCAAGCAGTTCACCGTGGGCGGCATCGCCAAGGGCGCCGGCATGCTGGCGCCGGGCCTGGCCACCATGTTGGTCGTTCTGACCACCGACGCCGAGGTTCCTGCCGATGAGCTCGACGTCGTACTCCGCGATGCCACCCGGGTCACCTTTGACCGCGCAGACTCTGATGGCTGTATGTCCACCAACGACACCGTAGTGCTGCTGGCATCGGGAGCTTCGGAAGCGCTGCCGTCTGCCGCGCAACTGAGCGAAGCCGTCACCCAGGTCTGCGCCGAACTGGCACGCAAGCTCATCGGTGATGCCGAGGGCGCCAGCCACGACATCGCCATCCGCACATTCAACGCGGCCAGCGAACGCGACGCCGAAATCGTCAGCCGCAGCGTGGCCCGTTCCAACCTGTTCAAGGCAGCCATCTTCGGCAAGGACCCCAACTGGGGCCGGGTGCTCTCGGCAGTAGGAACCACGGATGCTGCGTTCGAGGCGGACCAGTTGAACGTTGCCATGAACGGTGTCCAAATCTGCCGCAACGGTGCAATCGGCGATGACCGGAACCTGGTGGACCTGGAGCCGCGCGAAGTGCTGGTCGAAATCGACCTGCAAGCCGGAGACGCCGAGGCCACGATTTGGACCAATGACCTCACGCACGATTACGTGCATGAAAACAGTGCCTACTCGAGCTGAGCCCGTGACGATGACTGCGCATACCCGCGAAACGACCTCCACGAGCCACGTCTCAGCCAAATCAGCCCAGGATAAAGCCGGCACCCTGATCGAGGCCCTGCCGTGGATCCAGCGATTTGCCGGCACCACCATGGTGATCAAGTACGGCGGCAACGCCATGGTCAACGACGACCTCCGCCGTGCCTTCGCTGAGGATATTGTGTTCCTTCACCACGTGGGCATCCACCCCGTGGTGGTCCACGGTGGCGGACCCCAGATCAACTCCATGCTCGGACGCCTCGGGATTGAATCCGAGTTCAAAGGTGGCTTGCGTGTCACCACGCCTGAGGCCATGGACGTAGTGCGGATGGTCCTCACCGGCCAGGTAGGCCGCGAACTCGTCGGCCTCATCAACTCCCACGGCCCCTATGCCGTGGGCATGTCCGGGGAAGATGGCGGGCTGCTGCGTGCCGTCCGCACGGGCACTGTTGTGGATGGCGAAGAAGTGGACCTGGGCCTGGTAGGCGAAGTAGTGGGCGTCGATCCCGCAGGTATCAAGGACATTCTCGACGCCGGCCGCATCCCCGTGATTTCCACCGTCGCCCCTGAAATTCTCGACGACGGCGCCGGCTCCGGTCCCACCACCGGCCAAGTCCTGAACGTCAACGCCGACACCGCAGCCGCTGCCGTCGCGTCGGCCTTGGGTGCCACCAAGCTGGTTATCCTCACCGACGTCGAAGGCCTGTACGCCAACTGGCCGGACAAATCGTCGCTGATCTCGTCGCTGACAGCATCAGAGCTCCGCGAGATGCTTCCTCGCCTGGAGTCCGGCATGATCCCCAAAATGGCTGCTTGCCTTAAAGCCATCGATGAGGGCGTGGAGCGCGCACACATCGTGGACGGACGCCTGCCGCACTCCATGCTGCTGGAAACCTTCACGACGGCGGGCATCGGCACCCAAGTTGTACCCGACGAGGAAGTGAACGCATGAGCACCGAACTGAGCCATACCGCCGAAAGCCGCAGCAGCGATGGGGGGCCGGGCGTGGTCGGGCACCGCGAAGCGGGCGGGGCCCCCATCGCTGCGGAGGCTGCCGCAACCACCCTCGTTTCCCAGAGCTCTGGTGCTGATTGGCTTGCACGTTACTCGTCCTCCCTGATGGGTGTCTTTGGTACTCCGCAGCGTGTCCTGGTCCGTGGCGCCGGGTGCCTCGTCTGGGATGCCGACGGCAAGGAATACCTGGATCTCCTGGGCGGCATCGCCGTGAATGCCCTGGGCCACGCACATCCGTTCGTCACGTCCGTGATTTCGAGCCAGTTGGCCACACTCGGCCATGTCTCGAACTTCTTCACGAGCCCCACGCAGATCGCTTTGGCCGAAAAGCTCCTGGCCCTCAGCAAGGCTCCGGAGGGTTCCAAGGTCTTCTTTGCCAACTCCGGCACTGAGGCCAACGAAGCAGCGTTCAAGTTGGCCCGCCGGAACAACTCCGGAGGAAAGCGGACCAAGATCATTGCTTTGGAGGGCGCCTTCCACGGACGGACCATGGGTGCGCTGGCGCTCACGGCCAAAGAGGCGTACCGCGCGCCGTTCGAGCCACTGCCCGGCGGTGTGGTCCACATTCCGTTCGGTGACATCGAAGCCCTGCGTGCCGCCGTCGACGATTCAACCGCCGCTGTCTTCCTGGAACCCATCCAGGGCGAAGCGGGTGTTCGCCCGCTCAGCGCCGAATACCTGCAGGCCGCACGCGAAGCTACTACGGCTGCCGGCGCACTGTTGATCCTCGATGAGGTCCAGACGGGCATTGGCCGTACCGGCAAGTGGCTTGCCAGCGAAGAGGCAGGCATCGTGCCCGATGCTGTCACGCTCGCCAAGGGCCTCGGTGGCGGCTTCCCGGTAGGGGCGCTGATCACTTTCGGAAGTACGACGTCGGCCCTGCTCACCGCCGGGCAGCACGGCACCACATTCGGTGGGAATCCGGTGGCTACCGCCGCGGCACTTGCCACCCTGCACGCCATTGAAAGCCAGGGGGTCCTGCAGAACGTAGTCACAGTCGGGGAGTACCTGCGCCAAGGACTGGCAGCCATTGAGGCCGTGACCGAGGTCCGTGGTGAGGGCCTTCTGATCGGCTTCGATGTGAACGCCGACATCGCCCCTGCCATGGTTACTGCAGGGTTGGACGCCGGTTTCATCATTAACAGCCCGGGCCCGCGGACCATCCGTCTTGCCCCTCCGCTGATCCTGACCATCGAGCAGGCGGACAGGTTCCTCGATGCCCTTCCCACCCTGATCGCCACGGCCACCGCCCAGACCGCTAAGGATGCACAGTGAGCACGTCAACCACCCGTCACTTCCTCAAGGACACGGACCTGAGCCCGGCCGAGCAGGCAGAGGTCCTGGACCTCGCCGCCCGGATGAAGGCAGCGCCCTACAGCGTCCAGCCCTTCGCCGCGGAGGGAAACGGCCGCAAGACCGTCGCCGTCATCTTCGATAAGACCTCCACCCGCACGCGTGTTTCATTCGCCACCGGTATTGCGGATATGGGCGGGAACGCACTGATCATCAACCCTGGCGAGGCGCAGATCGGGCACAAGGAATCCGTGGAGGACACCGCGAAGGTCCTGGAGCGCATGGTTTCCACCATTGTGTGGCGGACGGGTGCCCACTCGGGCCTGGTAGCCATGGCGGAAAATTCCAAAGTGCCCGTAATCAACGCCCTGTGCGACGACTACCACCCCTGCCAACTCCTGGCCGACCTCCTGGCCGTGAAGGAACACAAGGGCGAACTGGCCGGCTTGAGCATGGCTTATCTGGGTGATGCCGCGAACAATATGGCCAACTCGTACCTGCTTGCCGGTGTCACAGCCGGAATGCACGTTCGCATCTCCGGCCCGGAAGGCTACCTGCCTGCAGCAGAGATCGTGGCTGCAGCGGAACAGCGCGCTGCCGAGACGGGCGGGTCGGTGCTAATCACCAGCGATGCCGCCGAAGCCCTCAAAGGCGCCGACGTCGTGGCAACGGACACCTGGGTTTCCATGGGGCAGGAATCCGAAAAAGAAGCCCGCATGAACCTCTTCCGTGAGTACTCCGTGGACGAGGCCGCCATGGCGCAAGCCGCGCCGGACGCCGTCGTGCTCCACTGCCTCCCCGCTTACCGAGGCTACGAAATTTCAGCCGGCGTCATCGACGGCCCGCAGTCGATTGTCTGGGATGAGGCGGAAAACCGGCTCCATGCCCAGAAGGCGCTCATGGCATGGTTGATGCACCGCTCCGGACTGGCTTTTGTTGAGGGCCTGGCACCTGTTGAAGGCACCGGAGAGAGCACGTTCTAGTGTCCACCAATCCCTCCGTGCCGGGTGCCAGCCCGGCCACCAAGACTGCCCGTCAGGCGCGCATCACCGCGATCCTGACGGGTGAGTCCGTGCGTTCCCAGGCAGAGCTTGCAGCCCTGCTGGCGGACGACGGCGTCCAGGTCACCCAGGCCACGCTGTCCAGGGACCTCGTGGAACTGGGGGCCGTCCGGGTCCGCGGGAAGGAAGGCGCGCTGGTTTACGCCGTTCCGGGGGAGGGCGGGGACCGCAACGCCAAGAGCGGCGTCACCCAGGAAATCCTGGATGCACGGTTGACCCGGCTTTGCGGAGAACTCCTGGTGACGGCGGAGGCCTCGGGCAACATCGTGGTGCTCCGCACCCCGCCCGGAGCCGCGAACTTCCTGGCACTGGCCGTGGACCACTCGGTGATGCCCTCTGTATTGGGTACGATCGCAGGCGACGACACTTTGCTGTTGGTCGCCCGCGACCCCGACGGTGGGGCCGAACTGGCCGCGCGTTTCCTGCGCATGGCCGAAGAAGCCGGGCCTGGCAACTGATTGATCTTTTTCAGCATTGATTCACACAGCATTGATTCGAATGAACCAAGCAACAACAAAGGAGCACTCTCGTGACTGAGCGCATTGTTCTGGCCTACTCCGGTGGCCTTGATACGTCCGTAGCCATCGGCTGGATCGGTGAAGCCACCGGCGCCGAGGTCATCGCTGTGGCCGTCGACGTCGGACAGGGCGGTGAGTCCCTGGAGACCATCCGCCAACGCGCCCTCGGTTGCGGCGCCGTCGAGGCTTACGTGGCCGACGCCCGTGATGAGTTTGCCAACGAGTACGCCATGCCCACGCTGAAGGCCAACGCCCTCTACCAGGGCCACTACCCGCTGGTTTCGGCCATCTCCCGCCCGGTCATTGTGAAGCACCTCGTGAAAGCTGCACGCGAATTCGGCGCCACCACCGTTGCCCACGGTTGCACCGGCAAGGGCAACGACCAGGTCCGCTTTGAAGTCGGCATCCAGACCCTCGGCCCGGACCTGAAGTGCATCGCACCGGTTCGCGACCTCGCCCTGACCCGCGACAAGGCCATCGCCTTCGCCGAGGAAAAGGGACTGCCGATCGAGACCACCAAGAAGAACCCGTACTCGATCGACCAGAACGTCTGGGGACGCGCCGTCGAGACCGGCTACCTCGAGGACATCTGGAACGCGCCCACCAAGGACATCTACGACTACACCGCCACCCCGGAATTCCCGCCGGCACCGGATGAGGTCACCATTTCCTTCCAGGCCGGCGTTCCGGTAGCGATCGACGGCGTCAAGGTCACCCCGCTGCAGGCCATCCAGGAACTGAACCGCCGTGCAGGCGCCCAAGGCGTTGGCCGCATCGACGTGGTCGAGGACCGCCTTGTGGGCATCAAGTCCCGCGAAATCTACGAAGCCCCGGGTGCCATGGCACTGATCACCGCACACAAGCACCTCGAGGACATCACCATCGAGCGCGAGCAGGCCCGCTTCAAGGCAACTGTTGGCCAGCGCTGGTCCGAGCTGGTCTACGACGGCCAGTGGTTCTCCCCGCTGAAACGCTCCTTGGACGCTTTCATCGAGGACACGCAGCAGTACGTTTCCGGTGACATCCGCATGGTCCTCCACGGTGGCCAGGCGATCGTCAACGGTCGTCGCTCCGATACCTCGCTGTACGACTTCGACCTCGCCACCTACGACACCGGCGATACTTTCGATCAGTCCATGGCACGTGGCTTCATCGAGCTGTGGGGCATGTCCTCCAAGGTTGCCTCCGGCCGCGACCTGCGGGTCGCAGGGCAGTAATGACGTCCGCAACAAACGAAGGTGCACTGTGGGGCGGCCGGTTCGCCGGCGGCCCCGCGGATGCGCTGGCCGCACTGAGCAAGTCCACCCACTTTGACTGGCGGCTGGCCCGCTACGACATCGCAGGTTCCAAGGCTCACGCCCGCGTACTGGCCAAGGCCGGACTGTTGGACGACGCCGAGCTCGAGGGCATGCTTGCAGCCCTCACCCAGCTGGACGAGGACGTCGCAAGCGGCGCCTACCTGCCGGCCGAGAGCGACGAGGACGTTCACGGTTCCTTGGAGCGTGGCCTGATCGAACGTGCCGGAACCCAGCTGGGCGGCAAGCTCCGTGCCGGCCGTTCCCGCAACGACCAAGTGGCAACGCTTGGCCGGATGTTCCTGCGTGACCACGCCCGGATCATTGCCGGGGGCGTCCTAGCCACCATCGATGCCCTCGTAGAGCAGGCAAAGGCCCACCAGGGCGTTGCCATGCCGGGCCGGACACACTTGCAGCACGCCCAGCCGGTGTTGCTGAGCCACCACCTCCTGGCTCACGCGTGGGCATTGCTTCGCGACGTGCAGCGTCTCCAGGACTGGGACAAGCGGGCCGGTGTTTCGCCGTATGGTTCAGGTGCCCTGGCTGGCTCCTCCCTGGGACTGGATCCCGAGGCTGTTGCTGCAGACCTCGGATTCTTCTCGGCCGTCCACAACTCGATTGATGGCACCGCCTCCCGCGATGTCTTTGCCGAGTTCGCCTGGGTTTGCTCCATGATCGGTGTGGATCTGTCCAGGATCTCCGAGGAAGTCATCTTCTGGGCAACCAAGGAGTTCTCCTTCGTCACGCTGCATGACTCGTACTCGACAGGGTCCTCGATCATGCCGCAGAAGAAGAACCCGGACGTTGCCGAGCTTGCCCGCGGCAAGGCAGGGCGCCTGATCGGCAACCTGACCGGGCTGCTGGCAACGCTCAAGGGATTGCCGCTCGCGTACAACCGAGACCTGCAAGAGGACAAGGAACCTGTCTTCGACGCCGCCGACACCCTGGAGCTTTTGCTTCCGGCCGTGTCCGGCATGATTGCCACGTTGAAGTTCAACACCGAGCGCATGGAATCCCTGGCTCCCCAGGGCTTCGCACTGGCAACGGACATCGCTGAGTGGCTGGTCCGCCAGGGCGTCCCCTTCCGCGAGGCCCACGAGCTCTCCGGCGCTGCCGTCAAGCAGGCCGAAGGCCGTGGCGTTGAGCTGTGGGACCTGACCGACGAGGAGTACTCAACGATCTCGGAGCACTTGACTCCCGAGGTCCGCAGTGTCCTCAGCACGGAAGGTTCGCTCAACAGCCGCAACTCGCAGGGCGGGACGGCACCAGCCGCCGTCGAGCGCCAACTGACGGCACTCGAAGCGGAACTGGACGCAGCGCGTTCCTACGCCGGCTAGTTGTATCTGCATGACCTGTGGGATGGCACGTCACGTGCTGTCCCACAGGCGTTTAAGCGTGCGTTAGCATGGCGCTATGACTCAGATCACCCCCGAGGCGCTGCCCGCCGAGCTTCACAAAGCCGCCGGCACCCTCACCCGCCTCCTCACCAAACTGGACGAATCGTCCGTCGCTGAACCGTCGGAACTGCCCGGCTGGACCCGGGGTCACGTCCTGGCCCACGTGGCCGGAATATCCAAAGCCATGGCACGGCAACTTGAGTATGCGCGACGCGGTGAAAGTATCGAACTTTACGACGGCGGCATGGACGGCCGGAACAAGGCAATCGAACTTGCCGCCGGGCACAGCCTGGCCCAGCACACGAAGTCCGTCACCACTGCGGTGGAGGCAGTGATCGCCGCGTTCGATTCTTTGGCCCCCGAGGACTGGCAGGCCCGCATCGCTTACAGGGACGGAACAGTATTCGATGGTGGCCTGGCCCTTTGGCGCGAGCTCACTATCCATGCCTCGGACCTGGGGTTGGGATTCGGGCCCGAGACGTGGAGCCGGCCTTTCTGCGAACACCTCATCGGGTTCCTCGCTGCACGCGTTCCGGAAACCTATAAGTTCGTCCTGCAACCAACAGGCCTGCCCCAGCTCAGCATTGGTACAGGCGGCACTTCAATTGCCATCACGGGCATGCTGACCGACATCGCGGCGTGGCTTGCGGGCAGGGAACCCAGTCTGGGCAGCCTCCGCGCCACCGCAGCAGCCGACGGAGTGGACCTGCCGGAACTTCTGCCCTGGCCGTCACCCCAACCCGCCGCCCGCTAAAGCCCGGACGCTCGCTCACCTCCCCGGGGTGTGGGCCGGACGCTCTTTCACATCCCCGGGGTGTGGGCCGGACGCTCGCTCACGTCCCCGGGGTGTGGGCCGGACGCTCTTTCACATCCCCGGGGTGTGGGCCGGACGCTCGCTCACGTCCCCGGGGTGTGGGCCGGACGCTCTTTCACGTCCCCGGGGTGTGGGGCGGACGCTCTTTCACGTCCCCGGGGTGTTGGCCGGACGCTCGCTCACATCCCGCGTGTTTATTTGCTTCCGAGCCGCGCCGTTGCCGCCGCGCGCCACAAATGCATGGTGGCGTACGAACGCCATGGGCTGACCTCCCTGAAGTCCACGCTGAGTCCAGTGCCTGCCGGCAGAGCCTTCAAGCCGTTCCGGACCGCTGCGTCGTTCGCCAGGAAAACATCCGGCGCGCCCAGAACACGCATAGCCACATAGCCAACAGTCCATGGCCCCACGCCCGGCAAAGGGAGCATCTTTTGTTCGAGGCTGATGACGTCGTCCCCGTAGCCGAAATCAAGTGCTCCACTGGCCATGGCTTCGGCCGCTGCCACGATGGAGTCGATCCGGCGCTGAGGTCCACGGAGGAGTGCGCGCCCGTGTTCGGCCAGTTCAGCGGCCGTCGGAAACAGGCGCTCCAAACCGGGGACGGCGCCGTCCACGCGGGATCCGGCAGCAGATAGCTGAGTGAGGGCAGTTCTGGCTGCGGCCACAGTGATCTGCTGCCCGATCATGGCCCGGATAAGCAGTTCCTGGGGGTCCACGGCACCGGGGACGCGGATACCGGGGATTGCCTGAACGCTGTCCATCAGCCGTGGGTCCAAGGCCAAGGTGGCGTCAACAGCCTGCGGATCGGCGTCCAGATCGAACAAACGGCGGACCCGGCTTAGCAGGGCAGGCAGATCGTGGAGATCCACTGCCGAGGCTGTCAGCTGCAGTGGTTTGCCAGCAGCGGTGGGACTGTACTTCACGCTGAAAGAAGCAGAGCCGCCCGCTAGCCGGAGTGTCCTTCCATAGCTTCTGCTTCCGTCCGGTCCTGTTCCCGATAACTCTATTCCCGGGATTGCACGAACTGCGAGGAAGTCGAAAATACCGGGGTCGAAGGGCTCCCTGTAGGGCAGGCTGAGTGTCAAGGCGCCAGGGGCAATGCCTGAGGGCGCCACAGTACCCCGGCGGTGGCCGGACTTCGCACCTGTGGCCCGCAACGCCGTCGGGGTCATCGCGAACACTTCGCCGATGGTGTCGTTGAATTGCCGAACACTGTTGAATCCGGAGGCGAACGCGACGTCTGCCAGGAGCATGCTGGTGGAGACCAGTAGGGTTCTGGCCGTCTGTGCCCGGCTGGCACGTGCCAGTGAGAGGGGGCCGGCGCCGAGTTCGTTGCTGAGGATGCGGTTGAGTTGCCGGGCAGAGTAGCCCAAGCGGTGCGCCAGGCCGTCCACCCCTTCACGGGTGATCACGCCATCGTTGATCAGACGCATGGCCCTGCCGGCGACGTCGGAGCGGAGGTTCCAAGCGGGCGTACCCGGGACGGCTTCAGGCAAGCACCGTTTGCAGGCGCGGTATCCGGCTTCGTGGGCAGCGGCGGATGTCTCGTAGAAGGTGACGTTCGCTGCTTTGGGTGTGCGGGCAGGGCACGACGGGCGGCAGTAGATGCCGGTGGAACTGACAGCCGTGAAGAATTGACCGTCAAAGCGGGTGTCGCGGGCATCGATCGCCCGGTAGCGCTGCCAGAAATCCATAGCTTCATCCTGCCAGTCGCAAGGAGCCGCTGCTAGCGGAAATCGGACATGGCCGTTCGGGGTTTTCTTGCTAGGGTCTGCTCATGAATTCGTCCACCAATAACGAAGTCACCGATCCACTGGAGGTGCGAAGGTTCCTCGAGGGCGATCCTCGCGAAATCGCCCCGCTGATACTTGGCGCAGTACTCACCCACCACTCGGAAGCCGGCCCCGTCGCCGTCAGGCTCACAGAGGTCGAGGCGTATATGGGCCCGCGCGATTCCGAGCATCCCGATCCCGGTTCCCACACTTTCGGTGGTCCCACAGCCCGTAACGCGCCCATGTTCGGGCCGCCCGGGTTCCTTTATGTCTATTTCACTTACGGCATGCACTACTGCGCCAACATCGTCTGCGGCCCTGACGGTTCACCCTCGGCACTGCTCTTGCGCGCTGGAGAAATCGTGGAAGGCGAAGGGCTCGCCGCTATCCGACGTCCGGCTTCCAAATCGCACAAAGACCTCGCCAGCGGACCAGCGCGGCTCGCCTCCGCTTTGGGACTCACGACGGCGGACACCGGCCGTGACGCGCTCGCCTCACCGTTCAGCCTGTGGTTGCCCGCGACGCCCGCACCTGCTGTCGCCAGCGGGCCTCGGGTAGGAGTAGCGGGTCCAGGGGGAAGCACCGATTATCCGTGGCGGTTTTGGATTGAAGACGATCCCACGGTGTCCCGATACAAGGCAGCACGGCCCAGAAATCGGATCGTTCCTTAGTACGCGTCCCACCACATGACATGTACCCCCCACGTTTACCAAAATCGCTGTAGAATGGACGGTCTGTCTTTTGCGATAGGGGTTACGGTTCGATGCACGACGCTGATTTGGTCCACGAGCAGGAATATGTGGCCGGGCTGTATGCCCGGCTCGATGAGCTGCGCGCAGAAAAGCGCGCCCAGCTGGCGCAGGTGCGCAAGGCCGGCGCGGTGGGAACCATGCAGAACGTTTCAGAACGTGACGCGTTCGCGGCCCTGTACGAGGACCGCCTGGCCCAGCTCGACGCCGTCGACGACCGCCTGGTCTTCGGCCGCCTGGACCTTGATTCGGGTGAAGCCCAATACATCGGCCGCATCGGTCTTTCCACAGCCGATCTCCAACGGTTGATGGTGGACTGGCGGGCGCCGGAGGCGGGGCACTTTTACCAGGCCACCGCGTTCGACCGGCAGGGTGTGCGTCGTCGTCGTCACCTGATCCTGCAGGGGCGTGACGTCAAGGCCATTGAGGATGATGTCCTGGATGCGGGAATGCTCGCTGACAACGACTCCCTTCAGGGTGAAGGCGCGTTGCTCGCTGCGCTGAACTCCAAACGCACCGGCCGGATGTCTGACATCGTCGGAACCATTCAGTCCGAACAGGACCAGATTATCCGTTCCTCCATTTCCGGCGCACTGGTGGTCCAAGGTGGTCCCGGTACAGGCAAGACCGCTGTTGCCCTGCACCGCGCTGCCTATCTGCTGTACACACACCGCGAACGGCTCAAGAGTGCCGGTGTTTTGCTCGTGGGACCCTCGTCCTCCTTCATGCATTACATCGAGCGCGTGCTTCCATCCCTCGGTGAAACGGGCGTGGTCATGGCAAGCCTCGGCCGCCTGATGCCGGGCATCAACGCCATCCCCGAGGACGATGCCGACATCGCGGCACTCAAAGGCAAACTGGACATGGCCAAGGTGGTGGCGAACGCGGTCGCAAACCGCCAGCGGACGCCCGCTGAGGACCGCGTACTCGAGGTTGATTCCCGCAAGCTGACGCTCACTGTCCGCCAGGTCCGGCGGGCCCGCGAGAAGGCACGCGCTACCGGCAAGCCCCACAACGAAGCCCGCCTGACGTTCATCAAGATCCTCCTGCGCGAACTCACTGAGCAGTTGACCGACCTCGTTGAGGAGGCAAACATTGGCAACAACGCCGATCGTGCCTACCTGGCCGAGGACGTCCGCTCGGCAAGGGATGTGCGTATTGCGCTGAACTTGTGCTGGATGCCGATGACGCCGGAGAAACTCATCTCCGAACTCTTCAGCAAGCCGGCCATTCTCGAAGCGTGCACGCCCCACCTGACGCCCGCGCAGCGCGCCCTGCTGCAGCGGCCCGTGGATGCGCCGTGGACCGAAGCGGACGTTCCCCTGCTTGATGAGGCGGCTGAACTCCTGGGCGAGCTGGATCCGGCGGCCGGCCGGGGACTGGCGCAGCAGGAAGCTGACCGCGCCCGGGACATTGCCAATGCCAAGCAGACCCTGGCCAACATGGAAGCCATGGGCGTGGACGTTCTGGTCTCGGCTGAAGAACTCGCCGACCAGAACCAGGAACGCGAAGCCCGGCTGACGGCCGCAGAGCGTGCCACGAGCGACCGTTCGTGGGCATTCGGCCACATTGTGGTTGACGAGGCCCAGGAACTCTCACCGATGCAATGGCGGCTGCTTGTTCGACGCTGTCCTTTGAAGTCCTTCACGATTGTGGGCGACATCGCCCAGACGAGCGCCGCGGCAGGTGCCAATTCGTGGCAAAGTGCGCTGGCGCCGTCGTTCGGTGACCGCTGGACGCTCGAAGAGCTCACGGTCAACTACCGTACGCCCTCCCAGATTGCCGAAGCCGCCGTCCGCATGGCCAACCGTGCAGGCTTGGTGGTCTCAGCCCCCAAGGCTGTTCGTGAAGGCAAATGGTCACCCATTGTGGACCGTGTTGATGCTGAGGGAATCGTCTCGCACCTCGTGGAGGTCCTGCCCGAGGAAGTGGAAGCGATCGACGGCGGCCTGCTGGCTGTTATCGCCGACGGACCTCTGCTGCCCCAAGCCACCGCTGCACTGCGGGAGGTCTACGGGCGCCGCATCGGGACAGGTGCCGGCAGCTACGAGCAGGACATCGTGGTCATCAGCCCCAAGGAAGCCAAGGGCCTGGAATTCGACGGTGTGGTGGTTCTGGAACCAGCTGCGATGCTCAACCATGAGCACGGCAAGGTGGGCGACCTCTATGTCGCGATGACGCGTGCCACGCAGCGTTTGCGCCTCATTGCTGCCGCTCCGGTACCAGCGGGCATCGAGCGCTAGGAAAACGGGCCCCTTCAATCCTGCTAACTTAGATCTCGTGTCACACGTAAACAACCTCGAGTCCCAGCACAACGATCCCGCCTTTGCCAACGTCTGGCAGGAGCTCAAATGGCGCGGCCTGGTCCACGTTTCCACTGATGAAACGGAACTGGAAAAGCTGCTCGCCGGGGACCCGATCACGTATTACTGTGGCTTCGATCCCACCGCGCCGTCCCTGCACCTGGGCAACTTGGTGCAGTTGCTGGTGATGCGGCGCCTGCAGTTGGCAGGCCACAAGCCGTTGGGTCTGGTGGGTGGGTCCACCGGCCTGATCGGCGACCCACGCCCGACGGCGGAACGCACCTTGAACACCAAGGACACCGTTGCCGAGTGGGTCGGGTACCTGCAGGGCCAGGTGCGCCGCTTCCTGAGTTTCGAGGGCGAGAACTCCGCCCGCATGGTGAACAACCTGGACTGGACCGCGCCCCTGAGCGCCATCGATTTCCTGCGTGAGATCGGCAAGCACTTCCGCGTGGGCACCATGCTCCGCAAGGATGCTGTTGCGTCGCGCCTGAACTCTGACGAAGGCATCAGCTACACCGAGTTCAGCTACCAGATCCTGCAGGGCATGGATTACCTCCAACTGTTCCGTGACTACGGCTGTGCGCTGCAGACCGGTGGTTCGGACCAGTGGGGCAACCTGACCAGCGGAACCGAACTCATCCGCAAGGTGGAGGGCAAGAGCGTCCACGCGCTGGGTACGCCGCTGATCACCAACTCCGACGGCACCAAGTTCGGCAAGAGCGAAGGCAACGCCATCTGGCTGGACCCGGACATGTGCAGCCCGTACACGTTCTACCAGTTCTGGCTGAATACGGCCGACGCAGATGTGGTGGACCGGCTCAAGGTCTTCACCTTCCTCTCACGTGCAGAGATCGAGGCACTCGGGGAAGCTGTGGCGGAGCGTCCGTTTGCCCGTGAAGGCCAGAAGAAGCTTGCTTTCGAGGTCACATCGCTGGTCCATGGAGTCGACGCCACCGACAAGGTCATCGCTGCCTCAGCCGCGCTTTTCGGCAACGGCGACCTCGGCGTCCTTGATGAGCAAACCCTCGAAGCCGCAACGGCAGAGCTTCCGTCCGCGACGGTTGCCGCAGATGGCCTGGGCATTATTGATCTTTTGGTGGCTTCGGGACTGTCCGACAGCAAGTCCGCTGCCCGCCGGACCGTGGGTGAAGGCGGCGCGTACGTCAACAACACCAAGGTCTCCGACCCCGAGGCAGTTATTGGCCAGGACCAATTGCTTCACGGGCGCTACCTGCTGCTCCGTCGTGGCAAGAAGAACCTCGCGACCATTGAGGTTTCGGCCTAGGCCTTCATTACACATCCAGTTCGAAAGGGCCGGCGACCACATGGGTTGCCGGCCCTTTCCGTGTTTGCCGGCGTTTGTTGGGAAGCGCCGGGGAGTGCAGTTGGTTGGGGCGGGGGAGTGGCGGGTGGGTGTGGTTGCTGTGTGACTGCTGGAGGGGCGGGAGTGGGTGTTGGAGGGGCGGCGTCGTCCTCGGCGCGCTGCTCCTTCGTCGCTTTGACGCGCGCTGCCGGACGCCCCGCCCCTTCCGACGCTCTCGCACTTCCCCTTGGGTTGGGATTGATCGCTCTCTCACTTCCCCCTGGGTTGGGGCCGGGTCCTCTCTCACATCCCCCGGGTTTGGGGCGGATCCTCTCTCACGTCCCCTTGGGTTGGGTTGGCTTGGGTTGGCGGCTGGTCGGGTGGGACATTCTGGGGTGCGCTTGGTCGTTCTTCCTTTGGGCGCGCGCTGCCGAATGCCCCCTGCCCCTTCCCAACGCTCTCGCACGTCCCCTTGGATTGGGGCCGGATCCTCTCTCACGTCCCCCGGGTTTGGGGTGGATCCTCTCTCATGTCCCCCGGGTTTTGGGGTGGATCCTCTCTCATGTTCCCCGGGTTTGGTTGGCGGCTGGGCGGGGGTCTTCCTTGGTGGGCTTGGTCGTTCTTGTCTTGGGCGCGCGCTGCCGGATGCCCCCGCCCCTTCCCAACGCTCTCGCACGTCCCCTGGGGTTGGGGGCGGATCCTCTCTCACGTCCCCCGGGTTTGGGGTGGATCCTCTCTCATGTCCCCCGGGTTTTGGGGTGGATCCTCTCTCATGTTCCCCGGGTTTGGTTGGCGGCTGGGCGGGGGTCTTCCTTGGTGGGCTTGGTCGTTCTTGTCTTGGGCGCGCGCTGCCGGATGCCCCCGCCCCTTCCCAACGCTCTCTCACTTCTCCGGCGTTGGGGGGGGTCTTCTCTCATGTCGCGTCGCGTCTCATGCCCGCGGGGGGTGTTGTGTGATGGGGTTCACGGGGGTTTGTTTTTGGTGTTTGGGGGTGTTTTGTGGGGGTGGGGTTGGTGTTTTCGTTGTGTTTTCGGGGTTTTTGGGTGGTGTTGGTGTGGATTTGGTGTGGGGGTGGGGCGCGTGTAAAGTTATTCGAGTCGCCGCCGCTGATGCGGAAATGATGGTGACAGACTCCCTTCAGATTGCCGGTTTCGGTGGTGCTTTGGTGCGCTTCCGGGTTGGTGTGGGAGGCCTGGGGTTGGTTTGCTTTGTGCGGCTGGTTCGGGTAAGTTTGAAAAGTTGCTCCGGAGCGATCCTGGACCCTGGTGGGTGTGGGTGGTGCCGGTAGTGTCTGTTGTTTGAGAACTCAATAGTGTGCCAAGTTTGTTGATGCCGATTGTTTTATTGATTGGTTGAAATTATGGCCAGGTTGCTGCGCACCCCCGTGTGTGGTGGTCTGGTTTTCAGCTGGTTTCGAATTTTGTGCAGCCGCGTCCTGTCGTTATTTCCGGTGGGTGTGGTTGTGTCTGTTTGATTTGTTTTACTTCAACGGAGAGTTTGATCCTGGCTCAGGATGAACGCTGGCGGCGTGCTTAACACATGCAAGTCGAACGATGATCCCAGCTTGCTGGGGGATTAGTGGCGAACGGGTGAGTAACACGTGAGTAACCTGCCCTTGACTCTGGGATAAGCCTGGGAAACTGGGTCTAATACCGGATATGACTCCTCATCGCATGGTGGGGGGTGGAAAGCTTTTGTGGTTTTGGATGGACTCGCGGCCTATCAGCTTGTTGGTGGGGTAATGGCCTACCAAGGCGACGACGGGTAGCCGGCCTGAGAGGGTGACCGGCCACACTGGGACTGAGACACGGCCCAGACTCCTACGGGAGGCAGCAGTGGGGAATATTGCACAATGGGCGCAAGCCTGATGCAGCGACGCCGCGTGAGGGATGACGGCCTTCGGGTTGTAAACCTCTTTCAGTAGGGAAGAAGCGAAAGTGACGGTACCTGCAGAAGAAGCGCCGGCTAACTACGTGCCAGCAGCCGCGGTAATACGTAGGGCGCAAGCGTTATCCGGAATTATTGGGCGTAAAGAGCTCGTAGGCGGTTTGTCGCGTCTGCTGTGAAAGACCGGGGCTCAACTCCGGTTCTGCAGTGGGTACGGGCAGACTAGAGTGCAGTAGGGGAGACTGGAATTCCTGGTGTAGCGGTGAAATGCGCAGATATCAGGAGGAACACCGATGGCGAAGGCAGGTCTCTGGGCTGTAACTGACGCTGAGGAGCGAAAGCATGGGGAGCGAACAGGATTAGATACCCTGGTAGTCCATGCCGTAAACGTTGGGCACTAGGTGTGGGGGACATTCCACGTTTTCCGCGCCGTAGCTAACGCATTAAGTGCCCCGCCTGGGGAGTACGGCCGCAAGGCTAAAACTCAAAGGAATTGACGGGGGCCCGCACAAGCGGCGGAGCATGCGGATTAATTCGATGCAACGCGAAGAACCTTACCAAGGCTTGACATGAACCGGTAATACCTGGAAACAGGTGCCCCGCTTGCGGTCGGTTTACAGGTGGTGCATGGTTGTCGTCAGCTCGTGTCGTGAGATGTTGGGTTAAGTCCCGCAACGAGCGCAACCCTCGTTCTATGTTGCCAGCGCGTTATGGCGGGGACTCATAGGAGACTGCCGGGGTCAACTCGGAGGAAGGTGGGGACGACGTCAAATCATCATGCCCCTTATGTCTTGGGCTTCACGCATGCTACAATGGCCGGTACAAAGGGTTGCGATACTGTGAGGTGGAGCTAATCCCAAAAAGCCGGTCTCAGTTCGGATTGGGGTCTGCAACTCGACCCCATGAAGTCGGAGTCGCTAGTAATCGCAGATCAGCAACGCTGCGGTGAATACGTTCCCGGGCCTTGTACACACCGCCCGTCAAGTCACGAAAGTTGGTAACACCCGAAGCCGGTGGCCTAACCCTTGTGGGGGGAGCCGTCGAAGGTGGGACCGGCGATTGGGACTAAGTCGTAACAAGGTAGCCGTACCGGAAGGTGCGGCTGGATCACCTCCTTTCTAAGGAGCTGCTAGCAGTCGTGTTGTTTGCCTGCATGGGTGGATGACGGGTTGCCAGTGTTGCCCATTGCGCAGGCGTTTGTTCTGCGGTGGGTGCTCATGGGTGGAATATCAACAAATCATTTTTTGGCATGGCCTTTGCTGGTTGTGTCCTGGTGTTAGTACGGCATCTTGTGTCCTCTTTTGGGGGGTGTGGGGTGTGTGGAACGCTGCTGGGGCGTGGTTGGTGGGTTGTGTTTGGCGCACTGTTGGGTCCTGAGGCAACAGGACCTTTTTGCAGCAATGCAGGGGGGCATCTTCTGGTGTTTCTTTTGTTCCTGCTTCCGGTTTTCCTTGTCTGTTTGTCATGGTCCGTGCACGTTGGTGTGTGGGTTGTGGTGGGTGGGGGGCTGGTTGATGGGGTTGTTGTTTGAGAACTACATAGTGGACGCGAGCATCTGAAACATGCACGGTGGCTGATTATCCTTTTGTCCTTCCCTTTGGGGTGGGTGGGGGTGGTTGGTGTGTGTGTTTCTACAGCAATTTCTTATGAATGAACCTGGCCCTTGTGGTCATGGTTCTCTCGAGTAAGTTTATTGATCTTGTGTGGTCAAGTTTTTAAGGGCACACGGTGGATGCCTTGGCATTAGGAGCCGAAGAAGGACGTAGGAATCTGCGATAAGCCTGGGGGAGTTGATAACCGAGCGTTGATCCCAGGATGTCCGAATGGGGAAACCCCGCACAACGCTGTGAGGTGATTGTGTGACCCGCATCTGAACACATAGGGTGCGTGGGGGGAACGCGGGGAAGTGAAACATCTCAGTACCCGCAGGAAGAGAAAACAATAGTGATTCCGTTAGTAGTGGCGAGCGAACGCGGATCAGGCTAAACCGTTTCCATGTGTGATAGCCGGCGGGCGTTGCATGGGCGGGGTTGTGGGACTTTCCGTTCTGGTTCTGCCGGACCAGTGGGGTGATGTGCGTGCATAGGTGAACGGTCTTGAAAGGCCGGCCAGAGAGGGTGTGAGCCCCGTAACCGTAATGTTGTGTGCAGCCTGGAGAGTATCCCAAGTAGCACGGGGCCCGAGAAATCCCGTGCGAATCTGTCAGGACCACCTGATAAGCCTAAATACTTCCTAATGACCGATAGCGGACCAGTACCGTGAGGGAAAGGTGAAAAGTACCCCGGGAGGGGAGTGAAACAGTACCTGAAACCGTGTGCTTACAATCCGTCGGAGCCAGTCTGATTCTGGTGACGGCGTGCCTTTTGAAGAATGAGCCTGCGAGTTAGTGTTACGTCGCGAGGTTAACCCGTGTGGGGTAGCCGTAGCGAAAGCGAGTCTGAATAGGGCGAGTGTAGTGGCGTGATCTAGACCCGAAGCGGAGTGATCTACCCATGGCCAGGTTGAAGCGACGGTAAGACGTCGTGGAGGACCGAACCCACTTCAGTTGAAAATGGAGGGGATGAGCTGTGGGTAGGGGTGAAAGGCCAATCAAACTCCGTGATAGCTGGTTCTCCCCGAAATGCATTTAGGTGCAGCGTTGCGTGTTTCTTGCCGGAGGTAGAGCTACTGGATGGCCGATGGGCCCTACAAGGTTACTGACGTCAGCCAAACTCCGAATGCCGGTAAGTGAGAGCGCAGCAGTGAGACTGTGGGGGATAAGCTTCATAGTCGAGAGGGAAACAGCCCAGACCACCAACTAAGGCCCCTAAGCGTGTGCTAAGTGGGAAAGGATGTGGAGTTGCGAAGACAACCAGGAGGTTGGCTTAGAAGCAGCCATCCTTGAAAGAGTGCGTAATAGCTCACTGGTCAAGTGATTCCGCGCCGACAATGTAGCGGGGCTCAAGTACACCGCCGAAGTTGTGGATTTCACACATTGCCCTAGCCTTCGTGGTTCAGGGGTGTGGAGTGGTAGGGGAGCGTCGTGTGGGCAGTGAAGTCGCGGTGTAAACCAGCGGTGGAGCCTACACGAGTGAGAATGCAGGCATGAGTAGCGAAAGACGGGTGAGAAACCCGTCCGCCGAATGATCAAGGGTTCCAGGGTCAAGCTAATCTGCCCTGGGTAAGTCGGGACCTAAGGCGAGGCCGACAGGCGTAGTCGATGGACAACGGGTTGATATTCCCGTACCGGCGAAAAACCGCCCATGCCAAGCGGGGGATACTAACCGCCCGGAGCCTGCCCGCTCACCCTTGTGGTGTTGTGGGTTTTGGCCGAGCGCGGGACCTGATCCTGGGAGGTAAGCGTATTAACAGGTGTGACGCAGGAAGGTAGCCGGGCCGGGCGATGGTTGCCCCGGTCTAAGGATGTAGGGTCAGGGATAGGCAAATCCGTTCCTGTGTGCTTCGAGCACGTGCCTGAGATCTGATGGGACTCCCGTAAGGGGGGATCCGGTGATCCTATGCTGCCAAGAAAAGCATCGACGCGAGGTTTTAGCCGCCCGTACCCCAAACCGACACAGGTGATCAGGTAGAGAATACCAAGGCGATCGAGAGAATTATGGTTAAGGAACTCGGCAAAATGCCCCCGTAACTTCGGGAGAAGGGGGGCCTGCCCCGTGATGGAGACTTGCTCTCCGTGAGCGGGTGTGGGCCGCAGAGACCAGGGGGAAGCGACTGTTTACTAAAAACACAGGTCCGTGCGAAGTCGCAAGACGATGTATACGGACTGACTCCTGCCCGGTGCTGGAAGGTTAAGAGGACCGGTTAGCCCCTTGTGGGCGAAGCTGAGAATTTAAGCCCCAGTAAACGGCGGTGGTAACTATAACCATCCTAAGGTAGCGAAATTCCTTGTCGGGTAAGTTCCGACCTGCACGAATGGAGTAACGACTTCCCCGCTGTCTCAACCATAAACTCGGCGAAATTGCAGTACGAGTAAAGATGCTCGTTACGCGCAGCAGGACGGAAAGACCCCGAGACCTTTACTATAGTTTGGTATTGGTGTTCGGAGTGGCTTGTGTAGGATAGGTGGGAGACGTTGAAACCCGGACGCCAGTTCGGGTGGAGTCATCGTTGAAATACCACTCTGGTCACTTTGGACATCTAACTTCGGCCCGTGATCCGGGTCAGGGACAGTGCCTGATGGGTAGTTTAACTGGGGCGGTTGCCTCCTAAAAAGTAACGGAGGCGCCCAAAGGTTCCCTCAGCCTGGTTGGCAATCAGGTGTCGAGTGTAAGTGCACAAGGGAGCTTGACTGTGAGAGAGACATCTCAAGCAGGGACGAAAGTCGGGACTAGTGATCCGGCGGTACATTGTGGAATGGCCGTCGCTCAACGGATAAAAGGTACCTCGGGGATAACAGGCTGATCTTGCCCAAGAGTCCATATCGACGGCATGGTTTGGCACCTCGATGTCGGCTCGTCGCATCCTGGGGCTGGAGTAGGTCCCAAGGGTTGGGCTGTTCGCCCATTAAAGCGGTACGCGAGCTGGGTTTAGAACGTCGTGAGACAGTTCGGTCCCTATCCGCTGCGCGCGCAGGAAATTTGAGAAGGGCTGTCCTTAGTACGAGAGGACCGGGACGGACGAACCTCTGGTGTGTCAGTTGTACTGCCAAGTGCATCGCTGATTAGCTACGTTCGGATGGGATAACCGCTGAAAGCATCTAAGCGGGAAGCTCGCTTCAAGATGAGATTTCCATACACATTATGTGTGAGAGGCCCCCAGCCAGACCACTGGGTTGATAGGCCGGATGTGGAAGCGAGGACTAAAGACTCGTGAAGCTGACCGGTACTAATAGGCCAACAACTTACACCACACAACACACTGCACGCGTCCACTATGTGGTTCCCGAACAACAACCGTTCACAGGAACCAAACAACTGAATAACAACCAAGCACCACAGTTGTAACCACAAACTTCCCACCCAGGACAACCACACCCCCAACACAGGGTGTCCGGCCAGTCCGGGACGGGTAAAAAGGTTACGGCGGTCATAGCGTGGGGGAAACGCCCGGTCCCATTCCGAACCCGGAAGCTAAGACCCACAGCGCCGATGGTACTGCACCCGGGAGGGTGTGGGAGAGTAGGACACCGCCGGACACACATTAGGCAAGAGCCCCGACCCAAGGTCGGGGCTCTTCCCCTTTAATCACCACAACACCGGCCAGGCAGCATTCTCCCCGGGCCGGTATTCGGACTGGCTGTCCCTGCCCGTAGATCGACAGTTGCAAGGGCCGCAAGGGTGGGCATCTCCATCAGCTGTGAGACTTCCCACGGGAGCTGCTAATAGGCCCGAGGCGTTCGATCGCTGTGGTCGCGTCGAATAGAATTGCATAAGACATACGAGTCGGTAGCTGAGTGCTGCCGGCGGCGTGAAAACGAAATAAGGGTTATGAGCGACTACGCACGCGCCAGTGGTCGGCTCGCAACAGGAGGAATCCACCATGGCTGAGCACAACGGCGGCAATCGCGGCGGCAATCGCGGAAACTTTGGCGGCAATCGCGACGACCGCGGTTCGTACCGCCCCAACAACAACTCAGGCGGGGATCCCCGTGGGTTCCGTTCCAGGGAAAACCGTGACGGCAACGACCGTCCGGCTCGTGATGGCGAGCGTCGTCCATTCAACAATGGCCGCGGTGATCGTCCCGAGCGTGGTCCGCGGAATTTCGATGGCCCGCGTCGGGACAGCGATGATCGCCGTCCCTTCAACAATGACCGTGGGGACCGCAAGCCGTTCGGCGACCGTGATCGTAAGCCCTTCGGTGACCGCGGTGACCGTCCCGCCCGTGATGGCGAGCGTCGGCCTTTTAACAATGACCGTGGGGATCGTAAGCCTTTTGGTGATCGTCCCGAGCGTGGTCCGCGGAACTTCGATGGCCCGCGTCGGGACAGCGATGATCGCCGTCCCTTCAACAATGACCGTGGGGACCGCAAGCCGTTCGGCGACCGTGATCGTAAGCCCTTCGGTGACCGCGGTGACCGTCCCGCCCGTGATGGCGAGCGTCGGCCTTTTAACAATGACCGTGGGGATCGTAAGCCGTTTGGTGATCGTCCCGAGCGTGGTCCGCGGAATTTCGATGGCCCGCGTCGGGACAGCGATGATCGTCGTCCTTTCAACAATGACCGTGGGGATCGTAAGCCGTTTGGTGATCGTCCCGAGCGTGGTCCGCGGAACTTTGATGGCCCGCGTCGGGACAGCGATGATCGCCGTCCCTTCAATAACGACCGCGGCGACCGCAAGCCATTCGGCGACCGCGGCGACCGTCAGCCGTTCGGCGACCGTGATCGTAAGCCCTTCGGTGACCGCGGTGACCGTCCCGCCCGTGATGGCGAGCGTCGTTCCTTCGGTGGAGACCGTGACCGCAATGACCGGGGGAACTCCTGGGAAGACCGTCCGGCGCGGGTTCCCAACGCCAAGGACATCCGGAGTGCCAACCGTCCCGACCGCGAACGTTCTCCCGAGATCGATGAGGATGTCACAGGTAAGGAACTGGACCGCGCAACGGGCCACCAAATCAAGACTCTTGAAGAGCAAAGCGCAGGCTGGGTGGCCAAGCACCTGGTCATGGCCGGCCGCTTGATCGACATCGAGCCGGAGCTGGCGTTCCAGCATGCCTTGGCAGCAAGCCGTCGCGGCGGGCGTCTGTCGGTTGTTCGTGAAGCTGTGGGCCTGACAGCCTACGCGGCCGGGCACTACGGCGAGGCGCTGCGTGAATTCCGTACGTACCGCCGTATCAGCGGGTCCAATGTGCACCTGCCGGTCATGGCTGATTGCGAGCGTGGCCTGGGACGCCCGGACCGTGCCTTGGATATGGTTCGTTCTCCCGAAGCCCAGGACCTTGATGCTCCGGGCAAGGTGGAGCTCGCCATGGTGGCATCCGGTGCCCGTGCGGATCTCAAGCAGTTTGATGCCGCTGTCACCGAGCTGGAGATTCCTCAGCTGGACATCAACAGGGCTTTCTCCTACAGCCCGCGATTGTTCCGTGCCTACGCTGAAGCGCTCACCGCTGTGGGTCGCACGGACGAAGCGGACAAGTGGGCCCGCCAGGCGCTGGTGGCGGAGAACGCCTTGGGCGTCGGCGATTTCGCTGAGCCGGAGATCCTTGACCTCGGATGGGACGAGCAGGAGGAAGCAGCCGCCCGCAAGCCGCGCTTCGTCAAGGCGGCTCCGGAGTCCGACGTCGTTCGACCTGAAACGGAAACGGTCATCGCGGAAGCCGCAGCGGCTGACGTTGAGCATGATGACGTGGAGGTGGATGACGCGGAATCTGACTACTTCGAATCCGATGACGCTGAGTCGGACATCGATTCGGCAGAAGCAGACGAGGATGAGTCAGCGGAAGAAGACGCCGACAACCAGGGCACCGACTCCCAGCATGGCTGATTCACTGATCTCATCCTTTGATGCTGTCCTTTCGGACCTGGATGGTGTGGTCTATGCAGGACCGCACGCCATCCCGGGGGCCGTGGAGGCGTTGCAGCGTCTCGAAACCGTAGGCGTAGGCCTTGGCTACGTGACTAACAATGCTTCCCGCACCCCGGCCCAGGTCGCGGCGCACCTGCGTGAGTTGGGTGCGCCCGCGGAGGACCATCAGGTGGTCAGTTCCTCCCAGGCAGCAGGGGAGCTCTTGGCTTCCATGCTGCCTGCGGGGGCGCACGTGCTTATTACGGGCAGCGCGGCTCTGGCCCACGAGATCGAGTTGGTCGGGCTTAAACCGGTGCATAGTGCCGCTGAATCCCCGGTTGCCGTGGTCCAGGGTTTCAACCCGGAGATCGGTTGGAAGGATCTGGCGGAGGCTTCGTATGTGGTGGCCGGGGGAGCCATGTGGTTTGCCACGAACACCGACATGTCCATTCCGCAGGCCCGGGGTATGGCGCCGGGGAACGGCACTTTGGTGGCTGCAGTGGCGGCTGCTACGGGAAAGACGCCTTTGGTGGCTGGTAAGCCCGAGGCGCCGCTGTTCCATGCAGCCGCGAAGCGGCTTGGCGCTGATCGTCCCTTGGTGGTGGGCGACCGTTTGGACACCGATATCCTGGGCGGCAACCGCGCAGGATATGCGACGGCGGCAGTCCTCACCGGGGTTGACACCAAACAGACCATCCTCGCGGCCAGGACGGACGAGCGTCCCGGCTACCTCTTGGCAGACCTTGAGGGCCTGTACGCCCCGTACCCCGAAGTAGTAGACGACGGCGGGACGTTCCGTTGCGGGGCAGCTTCGGCAGTTGCCGGGGACGGAACCGTCACTGTGACAGGTGAGGAGGGCGACCTCGATGCCTGGCGTGCAGCTTGCGCCGCGTGGTGGGCCGAAGTGCCTGACACAACGGTGGCCCACGCTCCGCAACTGGAATGGCGAACTCACTAGACTGGTGCGATGATTCAGCCCCACAACGTTTCGGCTTCCGGCCCCGTGCATGATGGCCCGGTGCCCGGAAGCCCTGCCACCGGAAGCCCGGTGCCCGGAAGCCCTGCCACCGGAAGTCCGGTGCCCGGAAGCCCTGCCACCGGAAGTCCGGTGCCCGGAAGCACTGCCACCGGAAGTTCGGTGCCCGGAAGCACTGCCTCTGGGATTCCAGCGTCCGTGAGCCCCGAAACGGTGCGCCCGGAGGTGCAGTGGCCCGATTCCGCGAGTCTTACGGGGGACCCGCTGGTTGACAAGGCACTGAATCGACTGGGCAGCGTTCCGGCGGCCCCGGTGGCGGATCATGGTGACCTGTACGCAGCGATCCACGACTCGTTGCTGGAGGCCTTGGACTCCGAACCCGGTTTGCCTGCCGCCCCCATAAACACTCCCCGCCTGGAAAGCGACTGCTAAGCGTATGGCCCGACTTGATCAGGAGCTCGTCACCCGTGGGTTGGCGAGGTCACGCACCCATGCAGCGAAGCTCATCAGCGACGGCAAGGTGAGCTCCGCCGGGACTGTCCTGGCCAAAGCCGCCTTCCAAGTCGACCCGACAACGGATTTGAGCGTCGAGGCCCACCTGGAGGATATTTACGTCAGCCGCGCCGGTCATAAGTTGGCGGGCGCACTGGAGGCGTTTCCCGCCGTCGTGGTTGCCGGTAAGCGGTGCCTCGACGCCGGTGCCTCCACGGGCGGCTTTACCGACGTCCTGCTGCGGCAGGGTGCCGCGCACGTCGTGGCCGTTGACGTAGGTCACGGCCAGCTGGTGCCACACCTGCGGGACGATCCCCGGGTAGATGTCCATGAGGGCATGAACGTCAGGTACATGGCCCCGGAGCAGATCGGCGGGCCCGTCAGCCTGACGGTGGCTGACTTGTCCTTCATTTCGTTGACTTTGGTCCTGTGGCCCCTCGCGCAATGTACCGAACCCGGCGGTGATTTGGTCCTGATGGTCAAGCCGCAATTCGAAGTGGGCAAAGAGCGGCTGAGCCGGACAGGCGTGGTCTCTTCGGACCATGAACGACGCCGGGCGGTTACGCAGGTCGCCAGGGCTGCGGTGGATGCGGGGCTCGTCCTGATGGATATAGCGGCCAGTCCATTGCCGGGGCAGGACGGAAATGTTGAATACTTCCTGTGGATGAAGCGCGGGATGTCCGCGGTGTTGCCTAAGATCGAAGAGCGGGACGGGGACGTTGCTGCGTTGATCAAGAAACTCTGGCCGAACCACTAGAAAGCAGAACCGATGAGCAGGCGTGTACTTGTCCTTGCCCACACAGGGCGGGAAGAATCGCTCCGCGCAGCGTGGGATGCCTGTACGCAACTGCATTCCTCAGGGCTGGTTCCTGTGCTGCAGAAGTCCGAACTGGCCGATATTGAACGGTTTTTCGGAGCGTTGGATACACCAATCGAGATCCTGAACGACCACGTCAATCTTGAAGACGTGGAGCTGGTGATGGTGCTGGGTGGGGATGGAACCATACTTCGCGCCGCGGAGCTGGTCCGGGAAGTGGACGTCCCGATGCTGGGCGTGAACCTGGGCCATGTTGGCTTCCTCGCGGAGAGCGAACGCGCAGACCTCGCCCAAACGGTGGAGTGGATCGCAAGCAGGCAGTACACGGTGGAAGAACGCATGACCATCGACGTCCAGGTCTGGGTGAAGGGCCAAAAGATCTGGCACACCTGGGCGTTGAACGAGGCTGCCATTGAAAAGGCCAACCGGGAGCGCATGCTGGAAGTTGTCACGGAGGTGGACGAACGCCCCTTGACGTCCTTTGGCTGCGACGGCGTAGTCCTGGCAACCCCCACGGGTTCCACCGCCTACGCTTTTTCTTCCGGGGGGCCGGTGGTGTGGCCTGAGGTGGAGGCCTTGGTGATCGTTCCGATCAGCGCCCATGCCCTCTTTGCCAAGCCTTTGGTGGTCTCTCCGAGGTCCAAGCTGGCCGTGGAAATCATGAACCGCACCGAAGCCCTTGGAGTCCTCTGGTGCGATGGGCGCCGTTCGGTGGATCTTCCTCCAGGGGCACGTGTGGAAGTGACGCGTTCGGCCACTCCGGTGCGACTGGCACGTACCCACAAAACTCCGTTCTCTGCCCGCCTGGTCCGCAAGTTTGAGCTGCCAATCCATGGCTGGCGGGGTCCGGCTCCCCGGACCGGGGAAGTCCATACCGGCCCCATCCCGGTCATCCGCACCCTTTCGCCGGCTCCGTTGCCCAGTCCCCGGGATGTAGACAGCCCGCGGGATGCAGATGGTCCCCGGGACGGTGACCTTTCCGATCCCACGAATGCGAAGTGAACCATGCTTGAAGAACTCCGAATCCGTGACCTTGGCGTCATTACCGATGCCGCCCTGCCGTTGGGCCCTGGCCTGAGCGTCGTCACCGGCGAAACCGGTGCGGGTAAGACCATGGTGGTGACCGCCGTCGGGCTCCTCCTTGGTGCCCGATCAGATGCCGGTGCCGTCCGCAGCGGGGCCAAGTCAGCCTCCGCCGAGGCGGTGTTGAAGCTAGATCCCACACACAGTGCCGTTGAACGTGCCAGGGAAGCCGGCGGCGAGGCCGAAGAGTTCGACGGCGTTGCCGAGCTCCTGCTCGCCCGTACCGTGGGTGCCGATGGGCGCAGCCGTGCTTACGTTGGCGGCCGCGCGGCACCTGTGGGGGTCCTGGCCGAGTTGGGCGAGAGCCTGGTGGTTGTCCATGGGCAGTCGGACCAGATCCGACTCAAGAGTTCCACGGCGCAGCGGCATGCTTTGGACCGTTTCGCAGGTGCGCCCCTCGCCAAGGCCCTGGGGGAGTACCAGGAGCTGTACAGCCACTGGAAGTCGATCCAGTCAGAGCTTGAAACTCTCCGCAGTGAAGCGCGGGAGCGGTTGCGCGAGGCCGAATCCCTGGAGGCAGCCCTCAAAGAGATCGATGAGGTGGATCCGCAGCCCGGCGAGGACGAGACACTCAAGGCGGAGGCCGTGAAGCTTGCCAACGTCGAAGAGCTGAGGCTGGCCGCCGCCGCTGCCCACGAGTCCCTCATTGCGGAGGAATTCGGGGATGCCGGCGATGCAACAACCATGGTCGATGCCGCCAAGCGGACCCTGGAGCACGTGGCAGAGCACGACGAAGAGCTGCGGTCCGCCGCTGCCCGGCTTGCAGAAGTCGGGTTCCTGCTCAACGACATTGCTACGGAGCTGTCCAGTTACCAGGCCGCCTTGGACACGGAGGGCCCGGAGCGGCTGTCCGAGATCGAGGAACGCCGTGCTGCCCTTGCCAAGCTGATCCGCAAATATGCCCCCAGTATCGACGAAGTGCTGGAGTGGGCAGTAACCGCCCGGGCCCGTTTGGATGAGCTGCAGGACGACTCCAGCCGTATCGAATCCCTCGACGCCGAAGTTGCTTCCACTGAGGCAACCCTTCGCAAGCAGGCTGCGGCCATCTCCAAAGCGCGGATCAAGGCAGCCAAGGACCTTTCGGCGCGTGTCAGCGCGGAGCTGAAGGCCCTGGCCATGGCCGATGCCACGCTGGTCATTGAGGTCGATGGCACCGGACCGTTGGGTCCATGGGGCACCGACGAGATCGCCTTCCTCCTCCAGCCGCACTCCGGGGCTCCGGCACGGCCGTTGGGCAAGGGCGCTTCCGGCGGTGAACTGTCCCGGGTGATGTTGGCCATCGAAGTGGTGCTGGCCGCCGTGGATCCCGTCCCGACGTTCGTGTTCGACGAGGTGGACGCGGGCGTGGGCGGCAGGGCCGCCGTCGAAATCGGCCGGAGGCTTGCCATGCTTGCCCGGCACGTCCAAGTGCTGGTGGTGACGCACTTGCCGCAGGTTGCTGCGTTCGCCGATCAGCACATCCGCGTGACAAAAACGTCCGTGCGCGGAGCTGACGGGAAAACCACCACCGGTTTCACCTCCAGCGATGTCCAACTCCTCAGCGACGATGAGCGCGTCAAGGAGTTGGCCCGCATGCTGGCCGGCCAGGAGGACTCCGAGTCGGCACAGGCGCACGCACAGGAATTGCTCGACGACGCGAAGCTGCTTCCGCAGCGCGCCTAGTCCCGCAGCGCGCCTGCTCCCACAGCGCGCCGGGTCCGGAGCGTGCCCAGTCCCGGGCTGGAAGGGCCAAGGCAAGTGGGAGCACCATCACATTGGCACACCAAATCCCGTACAGCTCTTGCTTGGAATGCGGTGGTGAGCAACTATTGACCATTTGGGGAATCCGAACAGACGCTTGGAAGGCGTAATTGATGATAAGCTCGAATTCCGTGGTGCAGCGATCAAATTCCCGTGTAAATTCCCGGTTCCCGGGCTCGTCCAAGACGACCAAACACATCTTCGTCACCGGTGGTGTGGCGTCCTCGCTCGGTAAGGGTCTGACGGCTTCCAGCCTCGGTCACCTGCTGCGGGCACGCGGTTTGTCTGTAACTATGCAGAAGCTCGATCCCTATCTGAACGTGGATCCGGGCACGATGAACCCCTTCCAGCACGGCGAAGTATTCGTGACGGATGACGGCGCCGAAACCGACCTCGACATCGGACACTACGAGCGCTTCCTTGATGAAAACCTTGAAGGTTCGGCCAACGTCACGACGGGCCAGATCTACTCCACAGTCATCGCCAAGGAACGTCGCGGCGAGTACCTCGGAGACACCGTCCAGGTCATTCCCCACATCACCGATGAAATCAAGCGCCGCATGCGCCTTCCTGCCGAAGGAAAGAACGCACCTGACGTGATCATCACCGAGATCGGCGGCACGGTGGGCGACATCGAGTCGCAGCCGTTCCTGGAATCGGCCCGCCAGGTCCGCCAGGATGTTGGCCGCAACAACGTCTTTTTCCTGCACGTTTCGCTGGTTCCGTACATCGGTCCGTCCCAGGAACTGAAGACCAAGCCCACCCAGCACTCTGTTGCAGCCCTCCGCTCCATCGGCATCCAGCCTGAGGCGATCGTGATCCGTTCGGACCGCGAAGTCCCCGAGGCCATGCGCGAGAAGATCGGCCGCATGTGCGACGTCGATATCGACGCCGTGGTGAACGCCGCTGATGCCCCGAGCATCTACGACATCCCCAAGACCCTGCACTCCCAGGGCCTGGACTCCTACATCGTCCGTGCGCTGGATCTGCCGTTCAAGGACGTTGACTGGAGCAAATGGGACAAGCTCCTTGAAGCTGTCCACAACCCCAAGCACGAGGTCGAAGTTGCCTTGGTGGGCAAGTACATCGACCTCCCGGACGCCTACCTCTCGGTCACCGAGGCACTCCGCGCCGGCGGATTTGCCAACGAAGCCAAGGTCAAGATCCGCTGGGTTCCCTCGGATGAGTGCGAAACCCATGCAGGCGCCACCAAGGCCTTGGCCGGCGTGGACGCCATCTGCGTGCCCGGTGGTTTCGGCATCCGCGGCCTCGAAGGCAAACTCGGTGCGTTGAAGTTCGCCCGCGAGTCCAAGCTTCCGGTCCTGGGCCTGTGCCTTGGCCTGCAGTGCATGGTGATCGAGTACGCCCGCAACGTGGTTGGCCTTGAAGGCGCTTCCTCCAGCGAGTTCGAGCCGGATTCGAAGTACCCGGTCATCGCAACCATGGAAGAGCAGCTGGACATCGTTGAAGGCAAGGGAGACCTTGGCGGCACCATGCGCCTGGGCCTGTACGAAGCCAAGCTGGACGAGGGCTCGGTCATCGCCGAGACCTACGGCACCACGACGGTCAGCGAACGCCACCGTCACCGGTACGAGGTCAACAACAAGTACCGTGACCAGATCGCAGCAGAGGGCCTGGTGTTTTCCGGTACCTCTCCTGATGGCAAGTTGGTGGAGTACGTGGAGCTTCCCCGCGAAGTGCACCCGTACTACGTGGCTACGCAGGCGCACCCCGAGCTCAGCTCCCGCCCCACGCGCCCCCACCCCTTGTTCGCAGGCCTGGTCAAAGCTGCCTTGGAGCGTCGCGAAGGTGCCCCTGTGGCAACCAAAACCGGTGCCCGCACGGTAGCTGCCAAGTAAAACGCAAGTACTAACGAAGGACGGCGCGATGCCCGGTATTTCTGAAACCCCCCGCACATCAAGGCAGGTTTCGGACATGCCGAGCCCGCGCCGTCTTTTGTCCACCAGCAAGGTCTACGAGGGCCGCATCTGGGACGTTGTCAGCGATTCCTTCCAGCTCAGTGACGGCACTGACACCCTGGTTCGCGATTACATCGACCACCCCGGCGCTGTAGCGGTGTTGCCCATGAACGTGGATGGCGAGATCCTGTTGCTGAAGCAGTACCGCCATCCTGTCGGCATGGATCTATGGGAGATTCCCGCGGGGTTGCTCGATGTTGAAGGCGAGGACTTCGTGGTGGGCGCTGCCCGCGAATTGGCCGAGGAGGCTGACCTCAAGGCGGCTACGTGGAACGTCCTGGTGGACTTCTTCAATTCGCCGGGTTCATCGAGTGAGGCCGTCCGAATCTACCTGGCACGGGGCCTCAGCGACGTTCCCGCAGCGGACCGGCATGTCCGCACGGATGAAGAAGCCGAAATTGAACTGCATTGGGTGCCGCTCGAGGACGCAGTCCAGGCGGTGCTGGAGGGCCGCTTGCACAATCCGTCGGCTGTGCTGGGCATCCTTGCCGCTGCAGCTGCAAAGGCTGATGGTTTTACGGGCCTTCGTCCCGCCAACGCGCCGTGGCCGGCACATCCGAGCCAGCGCTGAGTATGGCCGAGGCCCCCACCCGTACCCCCAACGGAATTGATCGCGCAGTCACCGACTACCTGCAACACGTTGGCGTGGAACGCGGCCTGGCACCGAACACCCTTGCGGCGTATCGGAGGGACCTTGCCCGGTACTCCAATTTCCTGCTCGGACAGGGAGTACAGCGGCCAGGCGACATTACCCGTCACCATGTGACGGCCTTCGTCCAGGCGTTGTCTGATGGCAGCGACGGCGCCGCTGTCCTGGGTGTCCGCTCGGCTGCACGGACTGTGGTGGCAGTGCGTGGACTCCACAAGTTTTGGGCGTTGGAAGGAACTACGACGGCGGACCCCGCCAGCGATGTTCACCCGCCCATGCCAGGCAAGCGGCTTCCGAAAGCAATCAGCGTTGGCGAAGTGACGCGCATCCTGGAAGCTGCCGGTTCCGATAGCCCCACCGGACTGCGGGACCGCGCGTTGCTTGAATTCCTCTACTCCACCGGTGCCCGCATCAGTGAGGCCGTTGGGCTGGACGTTGACGACGTCTCGCTCCAGGACACCGGTGGTGACCCTTCAATCGTGAGGTTGTTCGGCAAGGGCTCCAAGGAGCGGCTGGTGCCGTTGGGATCCTACGGTGCCCGCGCCGTCGGAGCCTATGTTGTCCGTGGCCGGCCCTTGCTCGCTTCCAAGGGCAAGGGAACGCCGGCGCTGTTCCTGAACGCCCGGGGTGGCCGGATCAGCAGGCAGAGTGCGTGGACCATCCTCAAGGCTGCCGCCGACAAAGCGAACATCACCAAAGACGTCTCGCCGCACACCCTGCGTCATTCCTTTGCCACGCACCTGTTGGAAGGCGGGGCGGACGTCAGGGTGGTACAGGAACTGCTGGGGCACGCGTCGGTAACCACCACGCAGGTGTACACCTTGGTTACGGCGGATACGTTGCGCGAAGTCTATGCGGCAGCACATCCAAGGGCCTTGGGATAACCCCGGACAGCGTTGCCTGTTCTCCGTGCTAGCCGAGGACGTTCAGCGTCAGTTCCACGGCGTCGACGAAAAGTGCCAGGAGCGAGGTTCCCAAGCCTGCCACCAGCAGGAGGCCCGGATGCGCCAGGCCCACCACAACACGCTTGAGCCGGGGCCTGCCCTTGAGGAATTTCTTGGGAACCCGAGTCTTCAGCGGTACCTGCCGCCACCCCCGCAGCCGGCGCAGGAACCATGCACAGCGCACAATGAAGGCCATCCACAGGATGGACAGAACCAGCGGAACAGCGGCCAGCATCAGGTTGAACCCCAACGCTGTGACTTCCTTTTCTGAATCGCCTATCAGGGTCTGGACCGTGGTGGAGATGGAGGCGCTCATCACCACAGAGGCGGCCCACACCATGAACGCGGCCACCAGCGCCAGGAACCTCACAAAAAAGTGGCCAAGGACTGTTGCGTCCACCGCCCGCAGATGACTTCTAGGCGTGGCATGCAGGACCACGAGCGTTGAGACCAGGGTGGGCAGCGCAGCCATGAGGACCAGCAAGTACCAGGTCCATCCGGCAAGGTCCACCACTTCGTCCAACACGATCAGCCCGGACCAGAGGAGCGTCCAGGCCCATCCGGTGTAGAGCGGGTGGGCTACAAGCCATCGGGGCAGCCAGGCATCCTTTTCCGGCGTCGGTTGGCGGGTGGATTCAACAGCAGCCAGGCCACCTTTGGCGTCGTCGTCGATCTGCGGCCCGGCAACGTCGTCGACGGCGGCTGCAGCAGCCCGCGCGTCACCCCCACCTTCACTCATGGGCTCACTGTAGCAATGGCCGCCGCGGCAGGGGAGATCAGGTTAAGGTAGGCAGCATGACTGCAGCCCATGTGACCTTGTGCTTCCTTCTCCGCGACGGCATCGATGGCGAAGATGTCCTGCTGGGGACCAAGAAGACCGGTTTTGGCCTGGGCAAGGTAGTAGGCGTCGGCGGGCATGTTGAGTTGGGGGAGACTGCTGCGCAAGCTGCCTGCCGTGAGGTCATGGAAGAGATCAACGTCGTAGTAGCGGCCAAGGACCTGATACCGGCCGGCACTGTTGACTTTGTGTTTCCGGCCAGGCCGGAGTGGAACATGGCCACCACAGTATTCCTGACCCGCGTATGGGAAGGGGATCCATCGGAGAGCGATGAGATCGCCCCTGCGTGGTTCCCCGTAGCGCAGCTTCCCGTAGACAGGATGTGGGCCGACGCCGAACACTGGTTGCCTGCCATGATCGCCGGGCAGCGTATTGCCGTGCGCGTGGCGTTGGCGGCGGATAACGAAAATGTTGCTGACGTCCACACCATTGACTGGGTGGATCCCCAGTCCAGACACGCTTAAAAGCCAGTCCCGACAGGCCTAACAGCCTGTCCCAACAGTCTTAAAAGCCAGCCCGGGCAGGCTTAATAGAGCGACGCCGGACCGGTCACCTTTCGGTGACAGGCCCGGCGTCGTACGTCTTGGTGCGCGACAGCAAGTGTCAGGGGACGTGCCGCTCTTCCGGTCCGTTGTATTCGCTCAGCGGACGGATGAGGGAGTTGGAGGCTACCTGTTCCATGACGTGGGCGGTCCAGCCGGTGATGCGGCTGGCGACGAACAGCGGGGTGAACGTCTGGGTGTCGAAGCCCATCAAGTGGTACGTGGGGCCTGCCGGGTAGTCGAGGTTCGGCTTGATGGCCTTGGCCTCATCCATGGCCTGTTCCAGTCCGTTGTACAGGCCCAGGAGTTCAGGCCGTCCGTAGTGGGCGATCATCTTGTCCAGGGCGGCTTTCATGGTGGGCACGCGGGAGTCGCCGTGCTTGTAGACACGGTGTCCGAAGCCCATGACTTTCTTCTTTTGGGCCAAGGCGTCTTCCATCCATGCCTTGGCGCGGGTGGCCGCTTCTTCGAGGGATTCTTCGCTGCGGATGCCGATTTCGTCAAAGGTGTGCATGACGGCTTCGTTGGCGCCGCCGTGCAGCGGCCCCTTCAAAGCGCCGATGGCTGCGGTCACGGCGGAATGCAGGTCCGAGAGCGTGGAGGTGACCACACGGGCGGTGAAGGTGGAAGCGTTGAAGGAGTGCTCGGCGTACAGGATCATGGAGACGTTGAACGCCTCCACCACTTCAGGGACCTGTTCTTCGCCGAAGGTCATCCAGAGGAAGTTGGCAGAGTAGTCCAGGTCCTCGCGGGCTTCCACGGCGTCCTGGCCGCGGCGGCGGCGCTGGTCGTAGGCCACCACTGCGGGCATGGCAGCCCAGAGGTCGATGGCCTTTTTCATGTTTGCCTCGGGCGAGGAATCCTCGGCCAACTCGTGCCGGGCGCCGAGCACGGAGGCAGCCGTGCGGCAGACGTCCATGGGGTGGGCGGTGGTGGGCAAGGCGTCGATGACGGTCTTGACCACCGGGTCCAGGGCGCGGCCGGCCCGCTCCCGGGCTGTGAATTCAGCCAACTGGGATTCGTTGGGCAGTTCGCCGTTCCATAGCAGGTAGGCCACTTCTTCGAAGCTGCACTTGGCAGCCAGTTCCTGGACCGGGTACCCACGGTAGAGCAGGGAGTTGGTGTCCGGGTTGACCTTCGAGACGGCGGTGTAGTCCACAACGACGCCGGCCAAGCCCTTTTTGATGTCTTCAGCTACCACGCTGAACTCCTTCGTTCATAGAGCAGGCGCGCCGGGAGATCCGGAATGCCTGCGTTCCCCTTGATGAATCCGGAACCTAGCGGACGCCAGGAACCTGGAAGTTAAAAACGCCGGTATCGAATTGGTTGTATGCCTCGTAGTCGACGAGTTCATAGAGGCGTGCACGCGTGAGCATGTTCTCCACTTCCGCCTCTTGGGTCCCCGCAGCCCTGATCGATTCCAGAGTACGCTCTGCAGCGCCCATGGCAATGCGGAGCAGGGTTACCGGGTAGATGACCATGTTCACTCCGACGCCTTGGAGCTGCTCCACGGTGAAGAGTTCGCTTTTGCCGAACTCGGTCATGTTGGCCAAGATGGGCACATCCACGGCGTCGCGGATGGCCTGGAACTCGCTCAGGTCACGCATCGCTTCGGGGAAGATCGCGTCGGCGCCGGCGTCTACGAGTGCTTTGGCTCGGTCCTGCGCAGCCTGGATTCCGTCCACGGCCCGGATGTCGGTGCGGGCCATGATGAGGAAGTTCGGGTCCCGGCGGGCGTCTGCTGCGGCGCGGATGCGCTTGGTGGCGGTGTCGATATCCACCACGTTTTTGCCGTCCAGGTGACCGCAACGCTTGGGGTTGAACTGGTCCTCGATGTGGCAACCTGCCAGGCCGGCGTTTTCGAGTTCCTGGATGGTGCGGGCCACGTTCATGGGTTCACCGAAGCCGGTGTCTGCGTCCACCAGGGACGGCAGGTCGGTCATGCGGGCGATCTGCCCGGCACGGGTCGCTACCTCGGTCAGGGTGGTCAGTCCGATGTCCGGGAGGCCGAGGTCGTTTGCCAGGACGGCGCCGGAGATGTAGACACCGGCGAAGCCCTTCTCCTCGATCAGCCGTGCCGAGAGCGGGTTGAACGCACCGGGGAACTGTTGCACTGTCCCGGAGTCGAGCAACTCGCGGAGCTTGAGGCGCTTCTGCTCCGGAGTGGTTTTGGAGTACAGCATTTAGAACAGTCCCTTCGGAGCTGTGGTGAGGTCGATCACGCCAGGAGCGGCGGTGATGTTCAGCTGGCCCAGTTCGCCGGCTCCGAGTTCGGTGACGCGTTCGACGGCGGCGAGGAACCTTTCGATTTCGGCTTCCTCCACCACGCCGGCGGCTAGGGTGCGGAACTTGTTGATGTACTGCTCGCGGGCGAACGGCCGGGCACCGAGCGGGTGCGCATCGGCAACAGCGATCTGGTCGGTAATGACGGTGCCGTCGGTGAGGGTGATTTCAACGGACCCGCCGAAGGCCTTCTCTGCGATGTCCAGGGAGTGGTACCGGCGTGTCCATTCCGGGTCCTCTACGGTGGTGACCTTGTGCCACAGTTCCACGGTGTCCGGGCGTGCGGCACGTTCGGGGGCGTAGGAGTGAACGTGGTGCCAGGCGCCGTCCTGCAGGGCGACGGTGAAGATGTACGGGATGGAGTGGTCCAGGGTCTCGCGGGATGCGGTGGGGGAGTACTTCTGGGGATCGTTCGCGCCGGAGCCGATCACGTAGTGGGTGTGGTGGCTGGTCTTGATCAGCACCGAGGCCACGTTTGCCGGGTCCGTGGTTTCCGGGTGCTCCTTGTGGAGTTTGCGGGCGAGGTCGATCCAGGCCTGGGCCTGGTACTCGGCGGAGTGTTCCTTGGTGTAGGTGTCCAGGATGGCGCGCTTGGCTTCACCGGGCAGCGGCAGCGGGACTTCATAGGAAGCGTCGGGGCCGTCCAGCATCCAGGCGATCACGCCGTCTTCGCCTTCGTAGATCGGCACGGGGGAGGTTTGTCCGCGCATGGAGCGGTCCACGGCTTCGACGGCCATCTTGCCTGCGAAGGCCGGGGCGTGGGCTTTCCAGGTGGAGATTTCGCCCTTGCGGGACTGCCGGGTGGCGGTGGTGGTGTGCAGGGCCTGGCCCACGGACTGGAAGATCGTCTCCACGTCCAGGCCAAGAAGGGTGCCGATACCTGCGGCGGCAGAAGGGCCGAGGTGCGCGACGTGGTCGATCTTGTGCTTGTGCAGGCAGATGGCCTTGACCAGGTTCACCTGGATTTCGTAGCCGGTGGCGATGGCCCGGACCAGGTCCGCGCCGTTGGAGCCCACGTGCTGGGCGACGGCGAGGATCGGCGGGATGTTGTCCCCGGGGTGGGAGTAGTCCGCGGCGAGGAAGGTGTCGTGGTAGTCCAGTTCGCGCACGGCCACCCCGTTGGCCCAGGCAGCCCACTCAGGGGAGACCTGCTCAGTAATACCGAAAACAGCGGCGCCCTTGCCGTTCGCGGACGGAGCGTGGGTCAGTGCCTGCGCACGGGCTGCGACGATCGGTGCCCGGTTCAACGAGGCGATCGCAACCGAAGCGTTGTCGATGATCCGGTTGATCACCATGTCAGTGACCTCTGGCGAGACCTCAACGGGATCAGCGGCGACCACTGCGATTTTGTGCGCCAGCTGCTCCTCGCGGGGCAGGTTCTCTTCGCTCTTGTAGACGCGGACGTGGTTGCTCTTAACCATGATGCTCCTTCTCGGCAGGATGTTTCAGACAGGTGTGTGTCAGATGTGGTGCTAATGAGGGGTGTGGGTGGCTTTGACGTGGGTGAGGCTGCGGTGGAGGTGCAGCGTGGTGGCGGCCTCCGCCAGCCGTGGATTGCCCGCAGCGATGGCCTCGGCGATCGCGGCATGTTCGCCGGCGGCAGCATGGAGGCGGGCAGTGTCATCAGCTGCGAGGCGGCGGACACGAACCAGATGGACACGAAGACCCCGCATGGCAGTGGCCAGGTAGGAATTGGCAGCCGCGGTGTCAATGGCATCGTCCAGCCGGCTCACCAAGGCGTAGTACTCGTGGCGTGCGGGATCATTGTCGCTCAAGAGTTCCGGGGCCAGCAGCAGCTGGGCATGCAATTCCGCGAAGATGCCCGGTTCGCCTCGTTCGGCAGCAAGGGCGGCTGCACGCACCTCCAGGGTTTCGCGCAGTTCGAACAGTTCGTCGATGCTGTCCAGCGAAATGTCGGTAACGACGACGCCGCGGCCGCCTGCCGCCGTCGTCAACCCTTCTGCGGTGAGCCGGCTTAAGGCCTCCCGAACGGGTGTCCTGGACACTCCCAAGCGTTCGGATTGCTCAACTTCCGCCAGGACCGCTCCGGGACGAAGGCGCCATTCAATAATGTCTTCCCGTAGGGCCGAGTAGGCCCGATCACTGGCGCGCATGCCTTCAGTGTATACACAGAATCATAGTGGGGCGAGAAAATGGCGAAAATTCACCCATAATGTATACATTGCCTAGCTGCGGTTCCACCCGTATTCATTCTCCGGCCTGCCCGGTGTGCCGTACCGGGGCGCCCTCGTGACAGTGCCGGCGTCGGCAAGGTATTCCAGATACCGCCGTGCGGTGACGCGCGACATGCCAAGGGCGTCCATCACTTCACTGGCGGAAACTGCCTCCTGCCTCTCCCGCATCAACTCTTTCACCGCTTCCAGGGTGGACCCCGAAAGCCCCTTGGGCAGCGGTAGTTCCGTCGGGGCCCGGAGGCTGGCAAAAGCTTGATCCACATCGCTCTGGGAGGCTCCCGCCTTGGAGATGCCGGACATGGAGCCCGCCAACTGTTCCCGGAACGCCTGGTAGCTCCTGAGCTTGTCGGCAAAAGTGGCATACGTGAAGGGCTTGATGAGGTACTGGACGACGCCGATGGACACGGCGCTGCGAACAATGTTCAGTTCCCGGACGGCCGTGATGGCGATGATGTCTGCGAAGACTCCTGCCGAACGCATCCGGCGGGCCACATCAAGGCCGTGCAGGTCCGGGAGGTTCATGTCGAGCAAGACCAGGTCCACAGGTGCGCCGGAGGCGGAATATTCGCCCAGGATCCGCAGTGCCGACTGGCCGTCCGGTGCTGTTCCCACCAGCGTGAACCCCTCCAGGCGGCCGACGTAGACGGAATGGGCGTCCGAGGCTATGGGTTCGTCCTCCACCACCAGGACGCGGATCTCTGTCATGCCTTCTCTTCCTCGGGAACCGGCGCCGGCAGCACTACTTGGAATTGTGCTCCGCCTGGATTGCTGATGGTCATCGTACCGTTGAGCCGATCCACCGCCTGGCGCACCAAGGCAAGACCTACTCCGCGGCCGTGGGAACCGCGCGGATTCCCATCCGCAGACTTGGTGCTGAAGCCGTACTGCAGGACGTCATCAATGGACCCTGGATTGATGCCGCTGCCGGAGTCGCGCACAGTGAATCCGACGGCGGCGGGCCCGGCTTCAACGTCCAGCTGCACCTTCCTTGGGAAGTCACCGGCCGCGGCAGCATCTATCGCGTTGTCCAGCAGATTCCCCAGGATGGTCACCAAGTCCTGGATCTCCAAGCCGCGGACACCGGAGTTTCCCGACGTCCGGACCTCCAACTCCACCCCCCGTTCATGGGCCTCTGCAGCCTTGCCCATCACAAGGGCGCTCATGACGGGCTCGTCCACCGATGCCACCATGTCGTCGGTGAGTTGCTGGCTGAGTTCGAGGTCTTTGGTGGCGAATTCCAAGGCTTGTGGCGTTCGGCCCAGCTCCAGGAGGGAAACAATCATGTGCAGCCGGTTTGCATGTTCGTGGGTTTGGGCCCGCAACGCGTCGGAGAGGGTCTTCATGGTCTGCAGTTCAGTACCCAGGGACTCAATCTCGGTCCGGTCGCGGATGGTGGCTACTGTCCCATAAACGGCTGGCTTCTGCCGGCTGCGTTCAGGTACCGGCCCCACGGCGGGGGCCTGGTTGACTACCAGGATCCGTGGTCCCGTGAGGTGGATCTCGTCATGGGCCGGCCGGCCGGATTCGAACAATGCCCGCAGGCTGCCGTCGAGGGGGAGCTCGGACAGTTTCGGGGCAGCGTCCGGTGAGCGGTCGGCGTCGGAAGGCCCAAGCCCCAGCAACTCCGCTGCCTGGTCGTTGTACATTACGGCTTTGCCGTGGGTATCAATCAGGATGACTCCTTCGCGGACCGAATGGAGGACGGACTCGTAGTATGCAAAAAGCTGTGCCAGCTGTTCGGGTCCCCATCCGCGGGTCACGGAACGGAGGTAACGTCCCAGCAGCCACGAAGCGAAGGACCCAAAGGTCAGAACCACCAAGGCAATTCCGCCGATGACTCCCAAGCGCTCCGCGACATCGGTGTCTACGGTGCGGACGGTGACACCGGCCGCCACCAGGGCCTTGATGTTTCCGCTGGAATCTTTGACGGGGGCGATGGTACGCACCGAGGGGCCCAGTGTTCCGGCGGTCACTTCGGTGAAGGTTTCGCCTCGCAGGGCAGGATCAATGGTTCCGATGTACGGTTTGCCCAGCTCCTCGGGCCGGGGATGCGTCCATCGTGTACGGTCCGGCGCCATGATGGTGATGAAATCGGCGTCGGCATCGTCCATGACTTCACGGGCGTAAGGCTGCAGCAGTGCTGAAGGATCCGGGGAGTCTGCCGCCTGCAGGACAAGGGGATTGTTCGCGATGGACGTTGCGAGGGCAAGCATCCGTCCGCCGGCGTTGTCATAGGCCCTGTCCCGGGCCTCCACCACGGAAAAAGCCCCAAACACGGCCGTCAGGACCAGCACGAACAGCAGGTTTGCCACGAACAAGCGACGGGCGATGCTCCAGCTGTGAAACACATGGACCTCCATGACCAATATGACCGCAACGGTGATGTGTGTCACCAACGGCTCAATGATGGATATCACACAAGGGCAGCGGATTGGACATCAGTGCAGGACCGCAGCGCCTTACACAGTATCCAAAGGAGAATCCCATGACCTCTCAACGAGGAGAGTCGGCAGTAGCTGCCAAACCTGGACGCAAGGGGCTCGACAAGTCGCACTACCTGTACATCGCGGTGATCCTGGCCGTTGTACTCGGCGCCGTGGTCGGCCTGGTGTTCCCCGAGGTTGGCAAGTCACTGAAGCCACTCGGCGACGGTTTCATCAAGCTCATCAAAATGATGATCGCGCCGGTCATTTTCTGCACCATCGTCCTGGGCATCGGCTCCATTGCCAAAGCTGCCACCGTTGGCAAGGTAGGCGGCCTCGCACTGGGCTACTTCGTGGCCATGTCAACGTTCGCCCTGGCCATCGGCCTGGTGGTGGGCAACCTCATCCACCCGGGCGAGGGGCTCAAGCTGACCCCCTACGATCCAAACAAGAAAGCTGACACCAACAGCACGGTGGACTTCCTCCTGGGAATCATCCCCGGCGACATCCCAGTCCTTCCCACCCTGCTTGCCGCGATCCTGGTCGGGTTCGCCTTGCAGAAGATGGGCAAGCAGGGAGCCCCCATCCTCACTGCGATCGGCCACGGGCAGCGCCTTGTTTTCCGCATCCTCATCATGATCATGTGGCTGGCTCCAGTCGGCGCTTTCGGCGCCATTGCCGCCGTCGTCGGTGCCACCGGCGCCCAGGCGATCCTGAGCATGTTCACCCTGATGCTGGCCTTCTACATCACCTGTGCGCTGTTCATCGTTGTCATTCTGGGAACCCTGCTCCGGGCAGTGGCCGGCGTCAACATCTTCCGGCTCATGAAGTACCTGGCCCGCGAGTACCTCCTGATCTTCTCCACATCCTCTTCCGAGGCTGCACTGCCCCGCCTGATCGCCAAGATGGAACACCTGGGTGTCTCCAAGCCGGTAGTCGGCGTCACCGTTCCTACGGGTTACTCCTTCAACCTCGATGGCACGGCGATCTACCTGACCATGGCCTCCCTCTTTGTCGCCAACGCCATGGGCACGCCGCTGGACCTCGGCGCGCAGATCTCGCTCCTGGTCTTCATGATCATCGCTTCCAAGGGAGCCGCCGGCGTAACGGGAGCAGGCCTGGCAACCCTGGCTGCCGGACTCCAGGCCCACAAGCCCGAACTCCTTGGCGGCGTAGGCATGATCGTGGGAATCGACCGCTTCATGTCAGAAGCCCGGGCCCTGACCAACTTCACCGGCAACGCAGTGGCGACAGTCCTGATCGGTACCTGGGTGAAGGAAATCGACAACGGCCAGGTAGAGCGGGTCCTCTCCGGCAATGAGCCCTTCGATGAGCAGACCATGATCGCCCACGGCGGCGAAGAAGAGGCCGGTCCCGAAGCTGAAACGCGCGAAAAGGCCACGGTCTGACGCCAACGTGAACAAAGTGGAGCAATAGCACCGAAGGCCGGCACCTCCCCAGGTGCCGGCCTTCGGTTTTCCCCGGCCGGGAGGTGCGGGCAAAGTGAACCTTCGACCTCAGCTAGAGGGTCAAGGCTCACGGAGGGGACAAAGTCAAGTTCCCCAAATAACCGTGTCGGGCGCTGTAGCCTAGGTGGGTAGTAGCGCTGTAGCTGGGGGCCAGCGGCAGGGAAGATCGTCGTCGAAAGAGTGGTTAGATACGTGAGCATCGAACGGGGAACAGCTACGCTGGGAGGCGCCGGGCTCGATCTGGAAGACGCCATCATGGGGCCAACAGGCCGCCCTCACCGCGAATTTCCAGAACCTGCCCCGCTTGCTTCCCATGGCCCGGCGAGAGTCATCGCCATGGTCAACCAGAAGGGTGGCGTGGGTAAAACCACCTCCACCATCAACCTCGCTGCGGCGCTCGCAGAGTTCGGCCGGCGTGTCCTGCTGGTGGATTTCGATCCCCAGGGTGCGCTCTCCGCCGGACTGGGTGCCAACCCGCACGAGCTGGACCTCACCGTGTACAACGTGCTGATGGACCGCAAGGTCAGTATTCGTGACGCCATCCAGCAGACCGGCGTCGAGGGCGTTGACCTCCTGCCGGCCAACATCGATCTCTCCGCCGCAGAAGTCCAGCTGGTCAACGAGGTTGCCCGTGAGCAGGTACTGGACCGCGCGCTCAAGAGCGTGGAGGACGATTACGACGTCGTCCTGATCGACTGCCAGCCGTCCCTGGGGCTGTTGACCGTGAACGCATTGACTGCAGCCCACGGTGTCATCATTCCGTTGATTTGCGAGTTCTTCGCTTTGAGGGCGGTGGCCCTCCTGGTCGAAACCATTGAAAAGGTCCAGGACCGCCTCAACCCGAGGCTGCAGGTGGACGGTGTCCTGGCCACCATGTACGACGCCCGCACCCTCCACAGCCGCGAAGTGATTTCACGCCTCGTCGAAGCCTTCGGCGACAAGGTCTTCGAGACCGTCATCAAGCGCTCCATCAAGTTCGCTGATGCAACCGTGGCCGCCGAGCCCATCACCAGTTATGCGGGCAACCACATCGGTGCCGACGCCTACCGCCGGCTTGCCAAAGAATTGATCTCGCGCGGCGGCGCGCCCTAGCCTGCGGTGGGACCGTCACTCGCACCGCCCACGGCAGCGGACGTTGCACCGGCCGCGGAAGCGCCCGACGCCGGCACCTCCGAGGTTCGCAAACCGGGCTTTGAGGTGCGGCTGGCCAACTTCACGGGCCCCTTTGATCTCCTGCTGGGCCTGATTTCCAAGCACAAGATGGACATCACGGAAGTGGCTTTGGCCACAGTTACCGATGAATTCATCAAGTACATCCGCCGGCTGCAGAAGCTGGGGGAGGACTGGGCTTTGGACGAGGCCAGCGAGTTCCTGGTCATCGCAGCAACACTGCTGGATCTCAAGGCCGCCCGCTTGCTGCCGTCCGGGGAAGTCGAGGACGCCGAGGACATAGCGCTGCTTGAGGCCAGGGACCTTCTTTTCGCCCGCCTTCTGCAGTACAAGGCCTTCAAGCACATTGCCGGGGTCATGGGCGAAACCTTGGAACAGGAAGCCCGTCGATACCCGCGCCAAGTAGCCCTGGAGGGGCACTTCGCCGCGCTGCTGCCGGAGCTCGTGTGGAGACACACCCCCGGGCAGTTCGCCGAACTCGCCGCCAAAGCGCTCAAACCCAAGGATGCGGCACCGGAGGAGGTCGGCCTCGGCCATCTGCACGCTCCGCCGGTGAGTGTCAGGGAGCAGGCCGAGATCATGGGCTACCGGTTGAAGCTTGGTGCGCCCTTGTCCTTTCAGGCGCTGATAGCTGATGCCGAGACCACTCTTGTAGTGGTGGCACGCTTCCTTGCATTGTTGGAAATGTTTCGCGACCGCGTGGTGGCTTTCGAGCAACCCGAACCCCTGGCGGAATTAACCGTTCGCTGGACGGGGGACGACGCCGAATGGGACAGTTCCAGCCTGAGCGAAGAGTATGAGACCGGCGTGGGGCCGGACAACGGGGAGAGCAGCAGTGAGTGAGCAGGAAATGGACCACGATGGCCTGGCGGAGCTGGAACGGCTGCCCGGTGGTGCCCGGGCAGCCCTGGAAGCTGTGTTGATGGTCATTGATGAGCCGGCAACCTCGGAGGAGCTGGCTGCCGGGCTCAACGTGACCGTGTCCGTCGTCGAGGATTTGCTGCATGACCTGCAGCGGGAGTATAGCGGCTATACTGTTAAAGCCCCGGACGTGGATGCTGTCGGCTTTGCCGATGCCAGCACTGCACCCCGGGGTTTTGAATTGCGGAATGTCGCCGGCGGGTGGCGCATCTATTCACGGTCGGATTTCGCCGACATCGTGGGCAGGTTCGTGCTCGAAGGCCAGACCACCAGGCTCACTCAGGCAGCGCTTGAAACCCTGGCGGTCATCGCCTACCGGCAACCGGTCTCCAGGGCCCGGGTATCTGCCATTCGCGGCGTCAACGTCGATTCGGTGGTCCGGACCCTCACCCAACGGGGTTTGATAGAGGACTCCGGAAACGATCCCGAATCCGGGGCTGTCCTGTACCGGACAACCTCGTACTTCCTGGAACGGATGGGCATCGGCTCAGTGGCTGAACTTCCACAGCTTTCGCCGCACCTTCCGGGCCTGGAAGGGATCGACGAACACTACGACGCCAGCCGGATGTAGCCCAGGGGCCAAATCCGGCGCCGCAAGAAGAATTTCATATGGATTCACGGCACCTTCAAGGTGCACAGCGACAAAGGGCAGACGATGTCTGCCCGGCTGGCTAGTGTTGGTTTCAGCACAGAAAGCCGGCCATTACTACACAAGGACGGGTCATGACACAGGCGGGACGCCAGAGTTCACCACGTAACGGTTCGGGGCGCAACAGCTCCGGACGCAATGAGGCCAAGGGCGGCACCGGCCGCTCCAACGCCGGCGGCTTTTCCGGCCGTGGCGGCAGCGCCGGCGCCGGAAAGCGCAACTTCAACCAGGGCGAGGGCCGCCCCTTCAAGGCTTCGAAGCCGCGCGAAGCGGCACCCTTCGATCCCGACAATCCCACAACGGCGGGCGACTACGACCGCGGCCAGGCCGCCAGGCCTGCAAAACCCTTCCGTAAGCCAGGCTCCAACAAGCCCGGCTTCGGCAAAGCGCCCGGGACTCCCGGTGCACTGAAGCCCAAGGCCAAGCCGGCCAGGCAGTACGGCTCCAAGGCGTTCGGCAGCGAACGGTTCGGCCAGAACCTGGGACCGATCCGCAAGCCGGGACGCAACCGCGGTCCGCGCCAGGAAGTGCCGCAGTCGGACCTCCACGATGTCGACGGCGTACGCCTGCAGAAGGTCATGGCCCAAGCCGGCGTGGCCTCGCGGCGCGTGTGCGAGGAAATGATCCTCGAGGGACGCGTCGAGGTTGACGGCGTGGTGACCACCGAGCTCGGCATGCGCGTGGACCCCACCTCGGCCGTGATCCACGTTGATGGCATCAGGATCCAGCTGGACGAAACCCTCGTCTACATGGTCTTCAACAAGCCCAAGGGCGTAGTTTCCACCATGGAAGACCCCGAAGGCCGCCCCTGCATCAGCGACTTCCTGAAGAACAACAAGAACAAGGGCGAACGCCTGTTCCACGTTGGCCGCCTCGATGTCGCCACTGAGGGGCTGCTGCTGCTGACGAACGACGGCGAACTGGCCAACCGCTTGACGCATCCTTCCTATGAGGTGCCCAAGACGTACTTGGTCCAGGTGCGTGGCCCGTTCCCGCAAGGCGTGGGCGCGAAGCTGAAAAACGGCGTCGAGCTCGAAGACGGTGTTGCCGCAGTGGATTCCTTCCGCCTGGTGGACTCCACCCCGGGACACGTCCTGATCGAGGTTGTCCTCCACTCCGGAAAGAACCGCATTGTGCGCCGTATGTTCGACGCCGTCGGTTTCCCGGTGGAACGCCTTGTCCGTGTCAAGGTTGGTCCCATCGGCCTGGGCGACCAGCGCCAGGGCAGCATCCGCAACCTCGGCAGGCAGGAAGTCGGACACCTCCTGGCATCTGTAGGGCTCTAGGGCATGTCGGCATTCGGTACGCACGGCCGGGGTCATCTCGATGGCCCGGTCGTCGTTCTCGGTACTGGTCTCCTGGGCGCCAGCATCGGCCTTGGCCTGCGCGGACGCGGAGTTCCAGTCTTCCTCTCTGATCCTTCGCCCACCAACCAGGCGGTCGCGGTGGACATCGGAGCGGGGCAGCCGCTTGCAGGGTTGGACGAACAGCCCCAGCTGGTGGTTGTCGCGGCTCCGCCGGACGTAACCGCCGACGTCGTGCAGAAAGCGCTGGCGGACTACCCGTCCGCCGTCGTGGTGGATATCGCGAGCGTCAAAGCGACCATTCAGGCGCAGTTGCTGGAGCGTGGCGTGGACATGTCCCGCTATGTGGGGACCCACCCCATGGCCGGCCGCGAGAAGTCAGGACCGGTAGCTGCCCGGGGTGAGCTGTTCACCTCCATGCCGTGGGTTCTGTGCCCATCCGGGGAAACCTCGGACGCCGCACTGCAAACGGCCCGATCGCTGGCCGTGGACCTGGGCGGAATCGTTTCCCAGTTCACCGCGGACGAGCACGACGAAGCCGTGGCCTTGGTATCGCATTTGCCACAGGTCATGTCTTCGCTGTTGGCCAGCCGGCTGCAAGGCACACCGTTGCATGCGTTGTCCCTTGCCGGTAACGGACTCCGGGACACCACCCGCATCGCCGCCAGCGATCCCACCCTTTGGGTGCAGATCCTGGGAGGCAATGCGGAGAAGGTGGTTTCGATCCTGCATGGCGTCCGCGAAGACCTGAACCGGCTGATTGGAACGCTGGAAGAACCTTTGGCGCCCGGTGCCCGGCTGGATCTTGCCCAGCTGATCAGTGAGGGCAATGCAGGCCAGGCGAGGATCCCGGGCAAGCACGGCGGACCTCCGCAGGCGTACTCGTGGCTCACCATCCTGGTGGACGACAAACCGGGTCAGATCGCCCACCTCCTGACGGAGATCGGCGAGATTGGCGTGAACGTCGAAGACCTCCGGCTCGACCATTCGTCGGGACAAAACGTGGGCATGGTGGAGCTCTCCGTGCTTCCCAGCAAGCACGACCTCCTTGTTGAAGCTTTGACTGACCGTGGATGGCGGGTACTCCAGTAATGACGCGAGAATTTTTTGGCCCCGAGACGGTTGCCCGTCCGGGAAAGCCGTTGGTCATTGCCATCGACGGACCTTCCGGTTCGGGCAAGTCCAGTGTCAGCAAGGAAGTTGCCCGGCGCTTGAAGCTGGCGTATCTGGATACGGGCGCGATGTACCGTGCCCTGACGTGGTACTGCCTCAAGACCGGCGTTGACCTCCGGGACGGCGCGGCCGTGGAGCAGGCTTCCAAGGCCATGCCGTTGGAGATCAGCACCACCACGGCTACGGAGTATGTGGCCGTGGATGGTACGGACGTCACGGACGAAATCCGGGACCCGTTGATTTCCTCCTCGGTCAGCGCCGTTGCCACGACTCTCGGTGCCCGCACCGAGCTCATCCGCCGCCAACGCGAACTGATCGACCAGCACCACCACCGCATGGTGGTCGAAGGGCGCGACATCACCACCGTCGTCGTCCCCAATGCCGAGGTGCGCATGCTCCTGACCGCCAGCGAGGAAGCCCGCCTCCGGCGCAGGGGCATCCAGTTGGGTGGTACGCAAAGCAAAGAGCAGTTGGAAGCCCAGGTTATTCAGCGCGACGCCAAGGATTCCACGGTAGTGAACTTCAGCCAGGCCGCTGATGGCGTGGTGACGCTCGATTCCTCGGACCTGAATTTTGAGGAGACAGTGGACACCGCCTTGGCGATCGTCAGCAAGGTCATCTATGGCGACTAAGGAGCACGGGCTTCCAGCCCGGTGGACCAAAGTGTGGAGCCGGCCCATTGGTTGGTTCATCGATCACGTCCTGTATCGGACCGTCGTTTCCGGCAAGGGCAACGTTCCCGCCGGCGGACCGGTGATCTTCGCTGCCAACCACATCAGCTTCCTCGATGGTCCGGTGATGTTCGGAGCATCACCGCGCCCCATGCATATCCTCGTCAAGAAGGAAATGTTCAAGGGCTTCCTCGGCTCCGTCCTGCGGGGATCCGGACAGATTCCGGTGGACCGAACGGGGGATCGCTCCGCCCTGCATCTGGGCAAGCAACTGCTCGACGACGGCCGTTGCGTCGGGATCCTTCCCGAAGGCACGCGGGGGAGCGGCACGGCCGGCAGCATCAGCAACGGTGTTGCGTGGCTCGCCATCAACTCCGGAGCAACAGTCATACCGGTCGCCATCCTCGGAACCCGCCAGGGCGACGAGCACCGCGACCATATACCCAGACCACGCCGGAAGCTCCACGTGAGCTTCGGCGAACCCATCACGGTGAAGCGCCGGAAGGGCGAACCGGGGCGTGTTTCAATGGACAGGGCGGCTGCGGAAATCCGTGAAGCCCTGGCCGATCACGTCCAGGACGCCATCCGGGCCACAGGACAGGGCCTTCCCGAGGATCCTGCGCCCGGAGAATCCACTCCGCAGCACCGCCATACAGCAGTAGCCGGGACGCCGGCAGACCACCACTAAGGAAAGTGCAATGAGCGATACGACTCAAAAATCCGGCCTCCACGGAGCCGGCGACGACGAATACACGCCCACCGGCACCGACCAGGTGGCTGAAAACCTGGCTGCCCTGGACGATGACGAGGCCGAGCTCCGCGCGGCCACCCTCCGGGCCGGCCTGGACGACTACGAACTCGATGAAGAAGACGCCGCGCTTCTCAGCGGTGAATACGGAGACGAAGGCGACGAAGGCCCCCTCAAGCTGGACCCGGTGCTGGCCATCATCGGCCGCCCCAACGTGGGTAAGTCCACGTTGGTCAACCGCATCCTGGGCCGCCGTGAAGCCGTTGTGGAAGACACTCCCGGTGTTACCCGCGACCGTGTCATGTACTCAGCCCGCTGGAACGGCCGCAACTTCACCCTGGTTGATACCGGGGGATGGGAACATGACGCCAAGGGCATCCATGCCCGCGTCGCCGAGCAGGCTGAGATGGCCGTTGAGCTTGCTGACGCCGTTCTCTTCGTGGTGGACTCCGCCGTTGGAGCCACGGCCACGGACGAGGGCGTCATGAAGATGCTCCGCAAGAGCAAGAAGCCGGTCATCATGGTGGCCAACAAGGTGGACGACTTTGCCCAGGAAGCCGACTCCGCAACCCTGTGGGGTTTGGGCTTCGGCGAACCGTACCCGGTTTCGGCACTGCACGGACGTGGCGTTGCCGACCTCCTGGACCACGTTATGGATACCCTTCCCGAGTACTCCCTGGTGGAAGGCGTCGAACGCTCCGGCGGTCCGCGGCGTATCGCTTTGATCGGCCGCCCGAACGTTGGCAAGTCCTCGCTGCTGAACAAGCTTGCCGGCTCTGAGCGCGTTGTAGTGGATCCTCTGGCAGGCACCACGCGTGACCCCGTTGACGAATTCATCGAGCTTGGTGACCGTACCTGGCGTTTCGTGGACACCGCCGGTATCCGCCGTCGCCAGCACATGGCACAGGGTGCGGACTTCTACGCCTCCCTCCGGACGCAGGCCGCGCTCGAAAAGGCGGAGGTCGCCGTCGTGCTTCTTGCTGTTGATGAAGTCCTCAGCGAGCAGGATGTCCGAATCCTGCAGCTGGCCATCGAATCCGGCCGTGCGCTGGTCCTGGCCTTCAACAAGTGGGACCTGCTGGACGACGAACGCCGCCGCTACCTCGAACGTGAAATCGAGCAGGACCTGGCGCACGTTGAATGGGCGCCGCGCGTCAACATCTCAGCCAAGACCGGCTGGCACAAGGACCGTTTGGTTCCTGCGCTGGATATCGCGCTGGAAAGCTGGGACCGCCGCATCCCCACGGGACGCCTCAACGCGTTCCTGGGCGAGCTGGTTGCAGCCCACCCGCACCCGGTCCGTGGTGGCAAGCAGCCGCGCATTCTCTTCGGCACGCAGGCATCCAGCCGTCCGCCGAAGTTTGTGCTCTTCACCACCGGGTTCCTGGATCCCGGATACCGCCGCTTCATCACGCGTCGCCTTCGCGAAACGTTCGGCTTCGAGGGCACGCCCATCGAGGTCAACATGCGCGTTCGCGAAAAGCGTGGCAAGAAGCGCTAAGTGAGACGGGCATCACAGCCCACTTTGGCTGTGATGGCGTCTCCGACCTCCAACTTCGTGTAAGCTTTTGGAGGTGGTTCGGCCGGACTGCTTAGGTGGGACTCTTCGGAGGAAAGCTTAGGCGGAGAACGGTGGAACCAGCGGGCTGTAGCGCAGCTTGGTAGCGCACTTGACTGGGGGTCAAGGGGTCGCAGGTTCAAATCCTGTCAGCCCGACAATGAAGGACCGGAATCACGCGGAAACGCGGGATTCCGGTCCTTTCTTGTATCCCGCCCTGTTGGTTCCACCCGCCGCGTGGCGCCGGGTGGAACGCTTGGTCCGTGTGCCGGTCAGACCCTCTGAAGCGCGCCGAGCGCCCTGACCAGTGGTTCAAGTTCCGGCACGGACTCCGCGGCCTCGAGGGCGGCGCCGAGCGTGTGATCGTGCACCGGCTTGGCGGCCTCAAGAAGCTTCTGTCCGTTCGGTGTCAGTTCGGTGTAGATGCCGCGGCGGTCATCGGCACACAGGATCCGGTTGAGCAGGCCGCGGTCCTCGAGGCGGTTGACCAGGCGGGTGGTCGCACTGCTGGACAGGGCCGTGGCCCGGGCCAGTTGCTGCATCCGCATATGCCAGCCGTCCTGGCGGCTCAGTGCGTCCAGCACCGTGTATTCCACTACTGACAGGTCACTTGAGGCCTGGAGTGCCTTCTCCAATGCGGCTTCGATGCTTCCGTGCAGGGCAGCAAGGGTCCGCCAACCCTGCGCCCGTACTTCAACGGCGTCATCCTTGATGCCCATGTTTGCTGTGCTCCTGCCTTGATGTCGTGTAGATGGAGACATCTCCAAAGGTAGTTGCTTGCGCAAGTATCTAGCGTGTGCAACTATATATGGAGCGTCTGCAACTATTATTCTACGGTTCCCGGCGACGCACTTCCACCTCACCGCGGAACCGCATCATTTGAAGGAGCTCCACATGCCCGCAGGGTTGATTGCCCTTGCCCTCGGCGGATTCGGCATCGGACTGACCGAATTCGTGATCATGGGCCTCTTGCCCGAAGTGGCTGCCGACTTTCAGGTCAGCGAAGCTTCTGCCGGCTGGTTCATCTCCGGCTATGCCCTCAGCGTCACTGTCGGTGCCCTCCTGGTCACCGCCGCCGTCACCAGGCTGCCGAGGAAGCCGGTCCTCATCGGCCTCCTCGTGCTGTTCATTGCCGGCAACTTCCTCTCAGCCATCGCGGACAGCTACTCGGCCATGCTCCTCGGACGCATAGTGGCCGCCCTCTGCCACGGTGCCTTCTTCGGCATAGGTTCGGTGGTTGCTGCCAGCCTGGTTCCGGCCCACAAGAAGGCCGGAGCGATCGCCATCATGTTCACCGGCCTCACCGCAGCAAACGTACTGGGCGTTCCCTTTGGAACGCTCCTGGGCCAGAACTTCGGGTGGCGTTCGACCTTCTGGGCGATCACCGCAATCGGCGTCATAGCTCTGATCGGCATTGCGCTGATGGTTCCCAAGGCCTCCACGGAGCCCACCAAGGGCCTTCGCAGTGAACTCGGTGCCTTCAAGTCCGGCCAGGTATGGCTGTCCATCACCGTGACAGTCCTCGGTTTCGGCGGCATGTTCGGTGCTTTCACGTACATCGCCTTCACACTGACGGAAGTCTCCGGTTTCGACTCCGGTGCTGTGCCCTGGCTCCTGGTGCTCTTTGGCGGCGGCCTTTTCGTGGGCAACTTCCTGGGTGGCAAGGCAGCGGACAAGGCCCTTGACGCCTCGCTCATCGTCATTCTCGCCGGACTGGTGGCGGTGCTGGTCTTCTTTGCGCTCACCGCGTCCAACAGCATTGCCACGCTGGTCTCGCTTGCGCTCATGGGCGGTTTCGGCTTCGCCACGGTACCCGGACTCCAGATGCGTGTGATGCATTTCGCCTCGACGGCACCGACGTTGGCGTCGGGTGCAAACATTGGCGCCTTCAATTTGGGCAATGCCCTTGGAGCGTGGCTCGGCGGCGTCACCATCACAGCAGGCCTCGGCTACACCTCGCCCATCTGGGCAGGTGCCGGTATTACCGCCGCTGCGTTGTTGGTCATGGTCTATGCTGCCGCCGCCGCAAAGCGTCGGGAAGCTGCGGCACCTGCTGGAACGCCCGACGTCGAACGCGAACCGCGCGCGGCCAGCGTCGCCTGATTCCGGCAACAGAAAAAAAGAAGCCCGCCACGGATTCCTCCGTGGCGGGCTTCCTGCGTCCGGTGGGCTTAGGCGTCCGGCCCATGGCCCTGCGTTTCCGATGCTGCTGCCGTCTGCGCGGCCTTGACGCGCTGGTTCTCTGCTTGCTTCAACGCCTTCATCTGCTTGCCCCGACGACGCCACAAAGCCCACAGAACCGTAACAGCGATGAAGACCACTACCGCTGCAACAGCCGAAATGGCTGTCCAGGTTGTAAAGAAGCCCGCGTCAACGCTCAACGTCCGCTGGCCGGCATGAGCTGATTCCGTGGCTCCAAAGGCGATGCCCGCCGTCAGGAGGTTCGGGGTGGCAATGGCGACAGCCACCAGGAGGATGACGATCTTCCACGGCCAGGTGACTGCCTTGCGGGTAGCCTGCCAAGCAACAAGGAGGGGAATAAAGGTGAAGACAAATCCATAGAACATACCCACCAGGACACTGGCCCCAAGGTCCCGCTTGATCTGCCCGGCAATGACATCTGACCACCAACGGGGGAGTATGGCCCCCAGAATAAAGAAGGCAGCCACAGCGACAAGCAATGCCACCAGGATCAGGATTATTTTGGCGCCCCAATTGCGCTTTTTCCGAGCTGGTACTTGTGCTTGTTCAGTCATGGGTCAATCATGGCAGAGACCCCCTTGGGCGCAGGGGAAATGTGCCTATACTTTCAGCGGTGGCCACCTGCATAGGCCGCCGTCGAGGTTCGTCATTGTCCCGATGAAAGGCCACCCGTGAGCAATATTCCAGAAGAACTTTCCTATACCGCGGAGCACGAATGGGTTACCGCTCCCGATGCCGAAGGCGTTGTGCGGATTGGCATCACCGATTTCGCGCAGGACGCCCTGGGTGACGTCGTCTATGCCCAGATGCCCGAGCCCGGGACAAAGGTCACCGGCAATGAAGTGGTGGGGGAAGTTGAGTCCACCAAGAGCGTCAGTGATATTTACGCGCCGGTGAGCGGGGAGGTCACTAATCGCAATGACGCGTTGGACACCGATCCCGCGCTGATTAACTCCGATCCCTACGGCGAAGGGTGGCTCATTGAGGTCAAGCTCGCAGAAGCAGATGCAGTGGATTCCCTGCTCAGTGCATCAGAGTACGAACAACAGGTAGGCTAAAGTTATCTGGCCCGCCAAGCTGAATTTCCTTAACGGGAAAAGCGCGACGGCGGGCCAGCAACCGATTTGCCCGGCGGTACCGGGATGCGGAAGTGGCTGGCAGGTTTTGGAACTGCCGGCAGATGAGGAGGAAATTCCATGGTTGGCGGCGAACAGAACCAAGCCAATGTCGGGAACGGCGCGGAGGAACAGCCCACGTCGGAGACCACCTCGATCAGCATCACGCCAACGTGGGACGAGCCAAGCATCGCTCCCAAGCTGGCCCCTGAAGAGCGTGCATCCGTGGAAGCACTTCCGCCCAACTCGGCCTTGCTCATTGCCCACAGCGGGCCCAACGCCGGCGCACGGTTCCTTTTGGATGCCGACACCACCACTGCGGGGCGGCACCCTGATGCGGACATCTTCCTTGATGACGTCACGGTGTCCCGCAAGCACGTCCAGTTCCTTCGGACGGCCACCGGATTCGAACTGGTGGACATGGGCAGCCTCAACGGAACATACGTCAACCACGATCGCGTGGACCGTGTGCAGTTGAAGAGCGGCAACGAGGTCCAGATCGGCAAGTTCCGGTTGACCTACTACATGAGCCCTGTCCGCGCAGCAGGCCAAGTCTGACGGGGTCCTGCCTTTGGCTATCGCCCAGCCTGACCGCCGTGGACCGCAGGTCCTTAACATTGGGGAAGTCCTCGCCCAGCTGAGTGACGACTTCCCGGGGATGACTGCGTCCAAGATCCGCTTCCTGGAGGAAAAGGGGCTCATCAATCCCAAGCGGACCGCTGCAGGTTACAGGCAATATGCGGACAGCGACGTCGAGCGCCTCCGTTTTGTCCTCGCATTGCAGCGCGATCAGTACCTCCCGCTGAAAGTCATCAAGGATTACCTTGACGCCATCGACCGCGGAGAGCGCCCGGAGAACCTGCCACCCGGGGTAACAGTTGCTCCCAAAGCTGTCTCGGCCGGAATGGCTGCCGAGGTGCAGGGGAGGGCCCGGGCACTGACCGAGGAGCAATTGCGTTCTGAGTCCGGTGCCAGCGTGCCCTTGCTGGAGTCCCTCCTGAGTTTCGGACTGATCAGCCATGTCGGTGGGCGCTTCGATGAACACGCCCTCCAAGTGGCGCGGGCCTGCGTTCAATTGGAAGGGCACGGGCTCGAGCCCCGGCACCTGCGTCCCTTCCAGGCTGCCGCAGAACGTGAATTCGGTTTGGTGGAGCGGGCCGTAGCGCCCCTGACATCCCGCCGGGACGCAGCTTCCCAAGCGCGCGCAGCAGAAGCTGCCCGTGAGATCAGCGAGCTCTGCCTGACACTTCACAGGGCCCTCGTCCACGATCGCATCTCCCGGATGGACAGCTGATGATCGAAGTCGAAATCGTTGGCGTCCGCATAGAACTGCCGTCCAACCAGCCCTTGGTGCTTCTTCGGGAGCTCAATGGGGAACGGCACGTGCCCATTTGGATCGGAACCCCTGAGGCCAGTGCCATCGCTTTGGCCCAGCAAGGGGTGGTCCCTCCGCGGCCCATGACACACGATCTCCTGGTCGATGTTGTCGAATCACTGGGTCATTCGATCATCAGCGTCAATATCGTGGCCGTTGAGGACAACATCTTCTATGGACAACTGCAGTTCGACGACGGCACGGTAGTCAGTTCCCGGGCTTCGGATGCGCTGGCGCTGGCGCTGCGTGCAAAATGTCGTATCTGGTGCGCGGACGCCGTGATGGAAGAAGCCGGCGTCCGAATCACCGAACACGACGAAGGCGAGGACTCCGAGCCGGATCCCAGCGTGGACGAAGAGCGCGAAATGCGCCGGTTCCGTGAGTTCCTGGACGACGTCGAACCCGAAGACTTCGAAGGTTGAGAGACCCTAAGCCTAAAGTTGAGGGTGAAACTTTCGACACGACGTGAAATTGGGGCCAAGGTCTTTGACCTCGGCCCCCGACGGGCCTAACGTCGAAGGTATCAAGTTCCCGTTGCATACACTGCCCGCGCAAGTCACACTGGAAGGTGCGGACTTGTGGGAATTACACTGCTGCATTTCAGTGTTGTGCCAGAGTATGCACCGTCCCCAAGGGAACTGAGAACAAGGAGGTCACGTGAGTCCGAAAGGCGAAGCAGGCGAGCTGAAGCAGGCCTCGACCGGCATTGCTGCGCCCGCATCCGGCGCCCAAGGTTTGCTCTTCACAGAGGACCTTCCTGTGCTGGACGAGGACGCGGGTTACCGCGGCCCCACTGCTTGCAAAGCCGCGGGTATCACCTACCGCCAGCTCGACTATTGGGCTCGAACGGGCCTGGTGGAGCCCGCAGTTCGCGGCGCGGCCGGATCAGGTTCCCAGCGGCTCTACGGATTCCGCGACATCCTGGTTCTCAAAGTGGTCAAGCGGCTCCTTGATACTGGTGTTTCCCTGCAGCAGATCCGAACTGCCGTTGAACACCTGCGCGAGCGTGGCGTTGAGGACCTTGCCCAGATCACTCTGATGAGCGATGGCGCGAGTGTCTATGAATGTACTTCGGCTGATGAAGTCATTGACTTGGTGCAGGGCGGACAGGGCGTCTTCGGCATCGCCGTTGGACGTGTATGGCGGGAAGTCGAGGGAAGCCTGGCCGCACTTCCGAGTGAACACGCTGTAGAGCAGTCCTTTCCCGACGACGAACTGAGCAAGCGCCGCGTGGCCCGCCGGATCGGCTGAGACCGGGCACCCAAACACAACTTTTATGAGAAGAGCCTCTTCCCTTGTGGGGAAGGGGCTTTTTCTGTCGGCAGGGGCGCCTGTAGCTAAGCGAGCGGCTCGGGCCCAATCAGCCGGCTCACTTCAGCCGGGTCCTCTTCAGCGGGGCCCATCTCAGCCGGGCTGATTCAGGCGGGCTGATTCAGCCCTGACGATCCAGCCCCGACTGGTTGGGTCAGCGCTGGCGGCGGTCCCGCGTGGAAGGTTGCCCTGCCAGGAGGCTCTGCAGCAGTGCATCGAACAGTTTGGCGGAGTTCTTGGCGGAATCTCCCGGCCAATGGTGAACGGAGTGGGCTGCGCCTTGGATCTGCTGCCAGTTGGCCTGTTCAGGAATGTGGGGGGTCAGCAGCAGCTCACCGAACATGGACTCCATTTCCGCCAAGCGGAACGTGTGCTCGGCGGATCCGGTGCGTACCCGGTTGGCTACGATGCCCGCGGGTGCCAGGTTGGGGGCGAACTCCTGCCGGAAGAGTTGGATGGCCCGCATGGTGCGTTCGGTGCCGGCAACGGAAAACAGTCCGGGTTCAGCCACCAGCACCACACGGTCGCTGGCGCTCCACGCCATGCGCGTCAAACCATTCAGGGACGGCGGGCAGTCGACCAGGACGAGTTCATAGGCGGTGGTTCCGGACAGAACTGCTGAAAGCCTGCGGAGGTCGCGGCGTCCCAGATCCGGGCGGTCATAGATTCCGGTGAAGGCGGAGCCCACTGCGACGTCCAGGGTGCCGTCGCTGGAACCGTTGGATACCCAACTGCTGCCTGCGACGTTTTCCTGGATCCGGGCTTTCCGGGGGCTTTTCAGCATCCGGCCGATGTCGAGCTGCCCACCGGGCTGGACGCCCAGGGCCGTAGTGGCGTCGGCGTGGGGATCGAGATCCACCACCAGGGTGGGAATGCCGGCGGCGAGGGCCGCGGACGCCAGACCAGTGGTCACGGAAGTCTTTCCCACTCCACCTTTGAGGCTGCTGATGCTGACTACTTGCACTTGAAAACCCAAAACCTAACGCCGGTTGCCGTATCGCGCTGATTCGGCTCCGGAACCGCCGGAGCCGGGGCTCGCCGAAGCCCCCTGAACATCATATGGTGCTTCCGGGCTGAAACCCGCTTTCTACGCGCCAGGGCGCAGGAGGCAACCCTTGCTATTAGCACGCTGTCCGATCGCGCGCACGCATATACAGCCCACATGACGATTCCTTTGTGATGGTTGCCACAAAGATTTGTGTTTGATGCTGGCGGCACTACACACTGTGACCACCGACCGATCCACCCGCAATGATGCAGGAGAAGTATGTTTTCGAAAATTCTGGTGGCCAATCGCGGAGAAATCGCGATCAGGGCGTTTCGCGCTGGTTATGAACTTGGCGCCAAGACCGTAGCCGTCTTTCCGCACGAGGACCGTAACTCGATCCACCGGCAGAAGGCCGATGAAGCTTACCTGATCGGGGAGGTGGGCCATCCCGTCCGCGCCTACCTGGACGTGGAGGAGGTTGTCCGCGTCGCCAAGGAAGCCGGCGCAGACGCCATCTACCCCGGCTACGGATTCCTCTCCGAGAACCCCGACCTCGCCCGCGCAGCGAAGGCAGCAGGAATCACTTTCGTGGGCCCGCCCGCGGAAGTGCTCGAACTCGCCGGCAACAAGGTTGCGGCCTTGGAAGCAGCCCGCAAAGCCGGCGTGCCCGTCCTGAAGTCGAGTAAGCCGTCCAAGGACCTTGACGAGCTCATCGCGGCTGCGGACGACATTGGGTTCCCTATCTTTGCCAAGGCCGTTGCCGGTGGCGGCGGACGTGGCATGCGCCGCGTTGAGACGCGTGAAGCACTGCCTGAGGCATTGCAGTCCGCCATGCGCGAGGCTGACGCCGCGTTCGGCGATCCCACCATGTTCCTTGAGCAGGCCGTCCTGCGTCCCCGGCACATCGAAGTGCAGATCCTGGCCGACGCCGAGGGTAATGTCATGCACCTCTTCGAGCGCGACTGTTCACTGCAGCGCCGCCACCAGAAGGTCGTGGAAATTGCTCCGGCGCCGAACCTGGATGAGAACATCCGCCAGGCGCTCTACCGTGACGCCGTTGCTTTCGCGAAGGCGCTTAATTACGTCAACGCTGGAACTGTGGAGTTCCTGGTGGACACCGAGGGTGAGCGTGCGGGCCAGCACGTGTTCATCGAGATGAACCCCCGTATCCAGGTGGAGCACACTGTCACCGAGGAAATCACGGACGTGGACCTGGTGCAGGCGCAGATGCGCATTGCCTCGGGGGAGACACTGGCGGACCTTGGCCTGAGCCAGGAGACCGTCTCCATCAAGGGCGCGGCACTGCAGTGCCGTATCACCACCGAAGATCCCGCCAACGGGTTCCGTCCGGACGTCGGAAAGATCACCGGTTACCGTTCTGCCGGCGGTGCCGGTGTCAGGCTCGACGGCGGTACGGTTTACTCCGGCGCGGAGATCAGCCCGCACTTTGACTCCATGCTGGTCAAGTTGACCTGCCGCGGCCGGGACTACCCGGCAGCCGTGGCCCGCGCCCGCCGTGGCCTCGCCGAGTTCCGCATCCGCGGTGTTTCCACCAACATCCCCTTCCTTCAGGCTGTCCTGGCCGATCCGGACTTCAACGCCGGCAACGTGGCTACTGACTTCATTGACAAGCGTCCGGAGCTGCTGAAGTCGCACATCTCCGCTGACCGGGGAACCAAGCTGCTGACCTGGTTGGCCGAGGTGACGGTGAACAAGCCGAACGGCGAGCTGACGGTCCACTCGGACCCGGCCAGCAAGCTGCCGGCAATCGAAGGCCCGGTTCCCACCACGGGTTCGCGCCAGAAGTTGAGGGAACTGGGGCCGGAAGGCTTCGCCAAGGCCCTTCGCGAGCAGCAGGCCCTGGCTGTCACGGACACCACATTCCGTGATGCACACCAGTCGCTCCTGGCCACCCGCGTGCGCACCCGCGACCTCGTTGCGGCAGGGCCCGCTGTGACGGCCCTGATGCCGGAGCTGTTGTCGGTGGAAGCCTGGGGCGGTGCCACGTACGACGTCGCTTTGCGTTTCCTTGGTGAGGACCCCTGGGACCGCTTGGCTGCGCTGCGCCAGGCACTTCCGAACACCTGCCTCCAAATGCTCCTGCGCGGGCGCAACACTGTTGGGTACACGCCGTACCCGGAAGAAGTGACTGAGGCTTTCGTCAATGAAGCCGCAGCGACCGGCATCGACATTTTCCGTATCTTCGATGCCCTCAACGATGTGAACCAGATGGCTCCGGCCATCCGGGCGGTGCGGGCCACCGGAACCGCTGTTGCAGAAGTGGCGCTGTGCTACACGGGCAACCTCCTTGACCCCAACGAGGACCTGTACACGCTGGACTACTACCTCGACCTGGCACAGAGGATCGTCGACGCCGGTGCGCACATCCTGGCCATCAAGGACATGGCGGGCCTGCTGCGTCCGGCTGCGGCCACCAAGCTGGTGACGGCGCTGCGCGAGCGTTTCGACCTGCCGGTCCACCTTCACACGCACGACACCGCGGGCGGGCAGCTTGCTACCCTGTTGGCCGCCGTCGACGCCGGTGTGGATGCTGTTGACGTCGCTGCTGCATCCCTTGCCGGGACCACCAGCCAGCCCGCCGCTTCGGCGCTGGTGGCTGCCCTGGCCAACACGCCGCGCGATACCGGCCTTAGCCTGGCCAATGTCGGTGCCATGGAGCCCTATTGGGAAGCTGTTCGACGGGTCTACGCTCCCTTCGAATCCGGCCTGCCGGGTCCCACAGGGCGTGTTTACCAGCACGAAATCCCCGGCGGTCAGCTGTCCAACCTTCGCCAGCAAGCCATTGCCCTGGGGTTGGGGGAGCAGTTTGAAGCCATCGAGGATATGTACACCGCTGCCGACCGGATCCTGGGCCGGCTGGTCAAGGTGACGCCTTCTTCCAAGGTGGTGGGTGACCTCGCCTTGCACCTGGTCGGTTTGAACGCTGATCCCGCGGACTTCAACGAGAACCCGCAGAACTACGACATCCCGGACTCCGTCATTGGCTTCCTGTCCGGCGAACTTGGAGATCCTCCGGGAGGCTGGCCTGAGCCGTTCCGTACCAAGGCGCTGCAGGGCCGAAGCGTCAAGGTCCGCGATGTGGAGATCAGCGCCGAGGACAGTGCTGCACTCAAGGGTGATTCCAAGACGCGCCAGCACACACTGAACCGCTTGCTGTTCGCCGGTCCCACCAAGGACTACCTGAAGAGCGTGGAGACGTACGGCAACATTTCGGTGCTGGACACCCGTGATTACCTCTACGGTTTCCAGCAGGGTTCAGAGCACGTCATTGAGCTGGAAAAGGGCGTCCGCCTCATTGCCCAGCTGGAGGCTGTGTCCGAAGCCGACGAAAAGGGCATGCGCACAGTGATGTGTACGCTCAACGGCCAGTCCCGCCCGGTGGTTGTCCGCGACCGCTCGGTGGTCAGCAACGTCAAAGCTGCGGAGAAGGCGGACCCGTCCCAGCCTGGCCAGGTTGCAGCCCCGTTCGCGGGTGCCGTAACTGTCACGGCCAAAGCCGGTGACGTGGTCAACGCAGGCGATACCGTTGCCACCATTGAGGCGATGAAGATGGAAGCATCCATCACGACGCCGGTAGCCGGTACGGTTTCACGCCTTGCGATTTCATCAGTGGAACAGGTTCAGGGCGGCGACTTGCTGCTGGTGATCGGCTGATAATCCGACCATAAAAGAACCCCGTCCGGAAACTTCCGGACGGGGTACTTTTTTGTGCTGGTACTGGGGTGGTGCTTGGCCTGTCAGTCGTGGGTTGCGGAATGCCTGGGTTTCTCAGGAAGCCCGGCGGGCGGAGTACATTTCCTCGATCACAGCGTCGAAGTCCTTCATGACCTGTGCCCGCTTGACCTTCAGCGACGGCGTGAGGTGGCCCGAGGCCTCCGTGAAGTCCGCAGCCACAATACGGAAGGACTTGATGGCTTCAGCCTGGGACACCGACTGGTTGGCCTTGCTGATCAGTTCCTGGACGGCGGCTTTCACTACGGGATGTTCTGCCGCCTCGCCCAGGGAAGTGCCGGCCGGCAGTCCGTGGCGCTCGAGCCAGCCCGGGAGGGCTTCCTCATCGAGGGTTACGAGCGCACCGATGAACGGACGGTTGTCTCCCACTACCAATACCTGGGAGACCAGGGCGTCGGCGCGGATCTGGTCCTCGAGCAAGGCGGGAACCACGTTCTTGCCGCCGGCGGTCACAATGATTTCCTTCTTGCGTCCGGTGATCTTGAGGAATCCGTTGCTGTCGAGTTCGCCAATATCGCCGGTGCGGAACCATCCGTCGGTGAAGGTTTCCGCCGTTAGGTCCTCACGCTTGTAGTAGCCGCGCATGACGCAAACGCCCTTGGTGAGGATTTCGCCGTCGTCGGCAATCTTGACGGAGTTGCCCGGCAAGGGGGCGCCCACCGTGCCAATCCTGATCATGGAGGGAGTGTTCACCGAGATGGGGGCAGTGGTTTCGGTAAGCCCGTATCCTTCCAGGATCTGCAGGCCAATGCCTTGGAAGAAGTGACCGAGGCGTTCGCCCAGGGGGCCGCCGCCGGACACTGCATGTGCCACGTGGCCACCCATGGCTGCCCGGAGCTTGCCGTAAACCAATTTGTCGAAGACAGCGTGCTTGATTTTCAGGCCCAACCCCAGGGAGCCGGACTCTCGGGCCCTGGAGTAAGCGATTGCGGTGTCTACGGCACGGTGGAAGATGGCACCCTTGCCGCCGTCTTCGGCCTTGGTCAGGGCCGAGTTGTACACCTTCTCAAAGACGCGGGGGACGGCCAGGATGAATGTTGGCTGGAAGCTCTGGAGGTCCGCCAGCAGGTTCTTGATGTCCGGGGTGTGGGCCACCTTGACGCCGCCGGCCACTGCCAGCACGGAGATGAACCGTGCAAAGACGTGGGCGAGCGGGAGGAACATGATGGTCTTCCCGGACTCATTGATGATTTCGGGAAGGGACGCGCGGGCGTTCTCGGAAAGCTCCACGAAGTTGCCGTGGGTCAGTTCACACCCCTTCGGCCTGCCGGTGGTCCCGGAGGTGTAGATGATGGTTGCCACATCGGCCAGGCCGGCGGAGGAGCGGCGGGATTCGAGTTCGTCGTCGGGAACACCGGCGCCGGCTGCGCGCAAGGCGTCGAGCCCTGCACCTTCGAGCTGCCAGACGTTGGCCACGGAACTGATGTCCTCGGCAGCCACGGCCTGGCGGATGACGTCCTCGTGGTGTGCTGCCTCGCCAAAAGCTGCCACCGCACCGGAGTCACCCAGGTTCCATGCCACTTGGGACGGTGAGGACGTTTCGTAGATCGGGACAGAGATCGCCCCTGCGAACCAGATGGCGAAGTCCACCAAGGACCATTCGTAGCGGGTCCTGGACATGATGCCCACCCGATCGCCCGTTCCCACCCCGCTGGCAATCAGGCCCTTCGCCAAGGCCCTGACGTCCGCGAGGAAGTCCTTGGCCCGGATGTCCTGCCACTGCCCGTTGCTGTCCAGCTTGGAGAACAACGCAGGGTTCGACGCCTTTTCAGCCTCCCGGATCACGAAGTCCGTGATGTTGGTTTCAGGGGCAATTTTGACGAGGGGAGGAACACTGATTTCACGCAAGGTAGCTCCTTTGATATCCACGGGCCACGAGGGGCTGCTTTCACTCTAGTATGCCCGCTCGCGGAGGTGTGTCCTATTTCACCTACTGGCGAGTAACTTTACGGAAGCCCCGTCATTTCAAGCAACTTGGACCCCTCAAGGCCGCCGATGCATGGCCGCGGCACCCGGCGGAATATGATGATGGGATGCCCGCACAACGGTCCACTTTCCGTGTCAGACCCAAGCCACCGGCCTCAGCATGGAAGGACGTGCCGTGGGCTGCCCGGCGCAGCCATCTGGGCCGTCGCGGCCTGGCGATCGGCATAGACATCGGCGGCACCAAAGTCGCTGCCGGTGTGGTGGACGCCGAAGGACGGGTCCTCGCCGAGGCCCGCAGATCCACTCCCGGTGCAGACCCCAGGGCAGTGGAACAAACCATCGTGGAGCTGGTGGATGAGCTCAGCGCCGATCATCGGGTCAATTCCGTTGGAATCGGTGCGGCCGGCTGGATGGACCTCGACGGCGGAACGGTGCTGTTCAGCCCGCACCTGGCCTGGCGCAACGAGCCCCTCCGGGCCAGCCTGCAAAAGCTGCTGCGGCGTCCGGTCCTTCTGACGAACGACGCCGATGCCGCCGCCTGGGCGGAATGGCGCTTCGGGGCCGGCCAGGGGGAGAGCCGGCTGGTGTGCGTGACACTTGGTACCGGCATCGGGGGAGCCATGGTCATGGACGGCCGGGTGGAACGCGGACGCTACGGCGTGGCGGGCGAGTTCGGGCACCAGATCATTTTTCCCGGGGGACACCGTTGCGAATGCGGCAACCGCGGATGCTGGGAGCAGTACGCCTCCGGCAACGCCCTGGGGCGGGAGGCACGCCAACTCGTCCGAACCAACTCAACAGAAGGCCGGGCCCTCCTGGAGAAGGCCGGTGGAACCGCGGACAACCTCACGGGGGCGGCGGTGACCGCGTTGGCACTGGAAGGCGATGCCACCTCGCGTGAGCTCCTCGCAGACCAAGGTGAATGGTTGGGTTTGGGGCTGGCCAACCTCGCCGCGGCCCTTGACCCCGGTATGTTCGTGATCGGTGGTGGACTCTGTGATGCCGGGGAGTTCCTGGCCGGACCAGCGCGGGAATCGTTCGCGAAGAATCTCACGGGCAGGGGCTTCCGTCCCATGGCGGGGATTGAGCTCGCGGCGCTCGGTCCACGCGCCGGCATGATCGGTGCTGCGGACCTTTCGCGTGTCAGCGGACGCGCCAACCGCTAAGCCGGCCGCCCCAGAGGCGGGCGCGGTCCCTTAGATGCGGGCGCCGTCGTCGTCTTCATTCTTCTCCTGCGGAAGCCGCATGATCAGGAAGACCACCGAAACCACGAAAGCGGCAACAATACCCAGGATTGCAACAAGGGGAGCAGACCGCCAGAACATTGCAGTGAACAGCAAGGCGATGGGTCCGCCCACTGCGCCCACCCACGCCAGCATGGTCAACGGTTCCGTGCCGGCCAGGCTCGGAGGCTCCTCCGGAACGAAAGTGTCGTCGTCCTCGACCTCGAAATCACGCGGCCCCAAAGGGCGACCGGCGCTTTCGGAGGGACCGGGAGCAATTGCTGCCTCCGCGGGCGGCGTGGACAGTCCCAGGGGATCGAAATCCCTAAACGCTTTGCCCGATTCTGCGGGCGTCACGTCCTTGAGGCCCGTTTCGGCAGGATTCATGGCACCGGCGGAGCGGGGGTCCGCGCCGTCAGGGGTACCTGTGCCCTCCAACCGGGCCACCAGATCCAGCCACACGGCGTCGTCGTCATTGTTGGCACTCTGATCGGCAGAGTTGGCATCAGGCCTGTTCATGGGCTGTGTCCTTTTCGGGGGAAGGCCCGTGTCCGGCCAGGGTTGCTACGGTTTTCCGGATGAAATCCACGGTCCCTGCAAAGATCTCCGGGGCATCGTTGTCCAGGGTTGCTACATGGTAGCTGTTGCTGAGGTAAGTGACATCCACCGGAGCATTGACCCGGGCGCGCAGGAAATCCAGGCTCGCCTCTGAAATCACGTTGTCAACAGTGGACTTGTACACCTGGACAGGGGTGTGGATGCGCGGCAGGATCGCTGCGGTGTCCTTGTACATCTTTTTCAACTGATGCGCCGCGGCCACAGGCGTGCGGGCGTAGGCACCTTCATTCTGGTCCGGTTTGAGGATGTCGTTGGCAATGGCCGGCGTTGTCTTCACCACGTATTTGAGCGCTGCGACGATCACTGCCCGTGGGTCATCGAGGACCAGCCCCGGGTTGACCACTACGGTTCCTGCCACTGGACGCGTGGCCGCGATACGCAGGGCCAGCGTGCCACCCATGGACAGTCCGGTGCTGAAGACGTAATCGCACTCAGCCGCCAGTTCCAGGTAGGCATCATCTACTGCGCGGTGCCACTCCTGCCACGACCGGGTGGCCATGTCCTGCCACGTAGTGCCGTGCCCGGGCAACAACGGCAGCCTGACAGCATAACCGGCCGCCGCCAGGTGCTCGGCCCATGGCCTGACACTGTGCGGACTGCCGGTAAAGCCGTGGGACATGACGACGCCCACGCGGGGGCCGGTTCCGTTCCAATTGCTGAGGAACGGCGAGAAATCCGGAAGCATGTTCATGATGACTCCGAGGCTACTCTGTCCCCGGCGTGCTGACGGAAAAAGCTGGCGGATTCTTCGAAAATGGTTGGTGCGTCAACGTCCAGCGTGGCCACATGTCCACTGTGCGGAAGCGTCACCACCTTCAGCCGTGAGGACGCAATGTGGCGTTCAATCGCGGCTACGGAACTTGGCGGCACCACCTCATCCACTGACGACTTGAAAACCAATGCCGGTGCTTGCACCTTGGGCAGCCCGAGGGTAGCGGCGCGGAAGAGTTTCTTCAGTTCATGGACCGACTGCAACGGGGTTTTGGAATAGTCACCATCCTCGGTCGCAACAGGAGCGGGTTTGTCCTCCACGATCGGGGTGGTGGTTGGCATGAAGTGCTTGAGCGCAGCGACGTACCTCACGCGCCGGTCATAGAAGCTCAGCCCCGGATTGACCAGGACCAATCCGGGAACCTCATGCAGGGCAGCCACGCGGAGTGCTACGGCACCGCCCATTGACAAGCCCGCCACGAAGCACTTTTCGGTTTGCTCCGCCAAGTCCAGGTAGCTCTGCTCAAAGGTCCTGTACCAGTCCTGCCATCGCGTTGTTGCCAGGTCGCGCCAAGTGGTGCCGTGGCCTGGCAGCAGGGGAACCGACACCGCGAAACCTTGTGCGGCCAGGTACTCCGCCCACGGGAGGATACTGAGGGGACTGCCGGTGAACCCATGGCAGATGGCAACGCCTGTTGTGGCATTGGGACCATGCCCGGCGTAGTGGAAAGCAAGCGGCGCTGCAAGTGGGTGGCGTTCCGTCATGTGTCCCATCGTGTCACTGTTCCGGACATTTCTCACTGGAGTAGGGTTGCAGTTGAGTGCCGGCCGGTTGCCGGAAGCATGCCATCCGTCGGCCGTAGGAGGACAACTGTGTTCTATTGGGTCATGAAGAGGATCTTTCTGGGTCCCATCCTCAAACTCCTGTTCAGGCCTTGGGTCAAAGGCCTTGATAACGTCCCCGAAAGCGGCGCCGCGATCCTGGCGTCCAACCACCTGTCCTTTTCGGACTCCATCTTCCTGCCCCTGATGGTGCACCGGCCGGTTATCTTCCTGGCTAAGTCCGAGTACTTCACCGGCAAGGGAATCAAGGGACGGCTGACGGCGCTGTTCTTCAGGCTGAGCAACCAACTTCCCATGGACCGGTCCGGCGGGGCAGCGTCCGAAATGTCATTGCAGGCAGGCAAGGACGTCCTTTCGTCCGGAGGTCTGCTGGGCATTTACCCGGAAGGGACCCGCAGCCCTGACGCCCGTCTCTACCGCGGGAAAGTGGGTGTGGCACGGCTGGCCCTGCAAACGCGGGTACCCGTGGTGCCGGTCGCCATGATCGGTACGGAGAAGGTCCAGCCCATCGGCAAGAGGCTCCCCAGCATCCGCAGGGTCGGCATCATTTTTGGACAGCCACTGGACTTCAGCCGCTACTACGGCATGGAGGAGGACCGGCTGGTCCAGAGAGCAGTCACAGATGAAATCATGTCCGCCTTGATGCGTCTCTCCGGCCAGGAATACGTCGATGAATACGCTGCCGTGGTCAAGGCCCGGTTGGCCGGCAAGGGCCCGGAACCTGTGCACCAGGTCGAGGCAACGGAGGATGTTGCCGGCGACATAGCGGAGGACCGGGATGAACCGGGGACCAGCGATGAAGGGTCGCCGCAGAAACTGTGACGCAGGTGGCGGCATCAGTTACGCCCGCTGTCCCGCAACCATGCCCGAGGCTACTACTCTTGAAGGGTGACTGAGCTAACCGCGAACACCGCATCCTCCATAGCAGATCCCCTCGCCAGCACCGCCCAAAGCGGAGCAGCGAACTACCCCGGGCTCGACGCCTGGCGGGACCTGCCGATCTCCCAGCAGCCCACGTGGTCCGACGCCGGCGTCTTCGATGCTTCCGTCAAGGAACTTTCCGTGGTTCCGCCGCTGGTTTTCGCCGGCGAAGTGGATGTCCTCCGGGAGCGTTTGGCCGCTGCGGCCCAGGGCAAAGCATTCCTCCTGCAGGGCGGCGACTGCGCTGAGACATTTGAAGCTGCCACAGCGGACAAAATCAGCGCAAGGGTCAAGACCATCCTGCAGATGGCGGTGGTGCTGACCTACGGTGCTGCCATGCCCGTCATCAAGATGGGCCGCATGGCCGGACAGTTCGCCAAGCCGCGCTCGTCCAACGACGAAACCCGCGACGGCGTCACGCTGCCCGCCTACCGTGGCGACATCGTCAATGGCTATGAGTTCACACCGGAGTCCCGCGCCCATGACGCCGGCCGTATGCTGAAGGCGTATCACACCTCGGCTTCGACCCTGAACCTTATCCGTGCGTTCACCCAAGGTGGTTTCGCGGACCTGCGCCTGGTTCACCAGTGGAACAAGGGCTTCACGGAAAACCCTGCGCACGCCCGCTATGAATCGCTGGCACGCGATATTGACCGTGCCATCAGCTTCATGGATTCCTGCGGCGCGGACTTCGAGGCGCTCAAGCGGGTTGAATTCTTCGCCAGCCATGAAGCGTTGCTGCTCGACTACGAGCGCGCCCTGACCCGCATCGATTCACGCACGGGCCTGCCCTACGACACTTCCGCCCATTTCCTGTGGATCGGCGAGCGGACCCGCGAACTGGATCATGCCCATGTGGACTTCCTCTCCCGTGTGCGGAACCCTATCGGCGTCAAGCTCGGACCCACCACCAGCGGTGATGATGCCCTGCGCCTGATCGACAAGCTGGACCCCAACCGTGAACCTGGGCGTCTGACGTTCATCACGCGTATGGGCGCCAAGAACATCCGCGAAAAGCTGCCTGCCGTCGTCGAGCGCGTCACCGCCTCAGGTGCCCAAGTGCTTTGGGTCACCGATCCCATGCACGGCAACACCGTCACCTCGCCCAACGGCTACAAGACCCGCAACTTCGACGACGTCATTGACGAGGTCCGTGGCTTCTTCGAGGTCCACCACTCGCTGGGCACGGTTCCCGGCGGTCTCCACGTCGAAATGACCGGCGACGACGTCGCTGAGTGCCTGGGTGGCGCCGATCCGATCGACCAGGACGCTTTCCTTGACCGCTATGAGTCAGTGTGCGACCCCCGCTTGAACCACATGCAGTCACTTGAAATGGCCTTCCTGGTGGCAGGGGCCCTCTCCAAGCAGTAAAGAACCATCAATAAGGGCGTGGTCCGGATGAATCCGGACCACGCCCTTTTTGCTGCCTGCTGGGAGCCGTCATGACCGTCTACACGACAGTCAGTGTCACCACGGAGTCTTCCGGCACTTCGGTATTGACCGGGTTTTGGTCGCGGACGGTACCAAAGAAGCCGCCCAGGATCTTGTTGACCTCCACCTTGAAGCCCAGCTTCTTCAACTCCCTCTCAGCCTCGGCAGCCTGCTTGCCGATGAAGCTGGGAACGGAGACCAATTTGGGCCCCTTGGACACCGTAATCGTCACGGACTCACCGCGAATGAGCGTGCCATTGGCCGGGGCCTGGCTGACCACAGCCCCTTTGGGGACCGACTTGTCATTGACGGTCTCCGGAGCGATCACTGCCTTCAACCCGGCATCCTGAATGGCTTTGACGGCGGCATCCTGCGTCTTCCCGCGTACGTCCGGAACCGGAATCGGCTGCGGCCCTTTGGAGACCTCCAGGGCCACAGGCGTGCCGTGACGTACTTCCTTGCCCTTGGCCGGGTCCTGGGCAATCACGACGCCGGCAGGGATTTTCTCATCAAAGGCTTCGGTGACGTTCCCCAGGGCCATTTCGGCGACATTGAGTGCTGTCTTGGCTTCATCCAGGGTGCCGCCGGTCAAATCCGGCAGCGGGAACAGCTGGGCGCCCTTGGAGACGAAGAGGGTGATGGACTGGAACTTCCGGACTTCGGCACCGGATTCGGGTTCAGTTCCGACGGCGAGTCCGGCCAGGATGTCGTCGTCGAAGACGTCGCGCGGCTCCGACTGGAATCCAGCCGTTCGGAGGAGTTGCTGTGCCTCGGCCACTGTCTTGTTCTTGACGTCCGGTACGGTCCCGGGGGAGCCCGGGCCCATGCCGAAAAACCATCCGGCAGAAGCTGCGAGCATCGCCAGGATAACGATCACGATGGCCCAGATGACGCCCCGGCGGCGGGGATTGCCTTCCCTGAGCGGGCGCACGGGGGTTGCCGCGGCCCGGGCACGGTCCTTGCTCTGTTGCTTCTCGAGCCTCTTCAGCTCGCGCTTGCCGGGTTGCCGGAGGTCCTGGTCGACGTCGCCACCGGTTGATGCTTTGGAGTGCTGAAGGGCCGAACCCCCGGCCGCCATGATGGTGGTCGGGTTGCTCTGGTGGCTGATGAACTCGGTGGGGGAGGCCGTGGTGGACAAGGCTTCCGTGGGATGCTCCGCGCCGCCGTTGAGGGCAGTTGTTGCAGCGGTGGGGTATGGGCTGTGGTCGTGGCTCTGCTTGTGATCGAGCTGTTCGTCGGACAGCGTGGTCCGGATATGGCGGAGTTCGGTCAGCAACGCCGTCCCGTTCACAGGCCGGTTCTCGGCATCGGCAGCCGTGCACCACTGAACCAGTTCATCGAGGTCTTCGGCCAAGCCGGGAGCAATGTCCGAGGGGCGTCCCACCAGGGAGTTGACGTGTTGGTAGGCCACCTGGATGGGGGAGTCGCCGGCATAGGGTTGCTGGCCGGTCAGCATCTCGTAGAGCATGATGCCGGCAGAATAGATGTCGCTGCGGGCATCTGCGGGTTGGCCGAGAACCAGCTCGGGAGCCAGGTACGCTACGGTTCCGATCAGGGCTCCGGTGCTGGTGTTCGCCGAGACTGCCCGGGCAAGGCCAAAGTCGCCCACCTTGATCCGGCCGTCGTCCGCGATCAGGACGTTCTCGGGTTTGATGTCCCGGTGGATCAAGCCGGAGCCGTGGGCGGCAGCCAGTCCTTCGATCACGGGATCGATCAGGGCCAGGGCCAGCCTCGGCGCCAAGGCTCCTTGTTCGCTGAGGACGTCGCGGAGAGTGTGGCCCTTGACGTACTCCATCACCAGGTAGGCCACGTGCCCGTCTTCGCCTTGGTCCAAAACGCCCACAATGTGCGGGTGGGAAAGGCTCGCGGCCGCTTTTGCTTCGCGGCTGAGCCGCTGGAGGAAGGTGGGATCGTTTGCCAGGTGCGGGTGCAGGACTTTGAGGGCTACGTCGCGCTCAAGGCGCTGGTCCGTGGCCAGGTAGACAGTGGACATTCCGCCCTTGGCAAGCCGGGAACGGACCAAATACCGGCCGTCCACCATGGTTCCAATGAGCTGGTCCTGCGTTGGTTCTTGCACCATACGATCCTAAACGAGGCAGGGAAGGGGCCCGAATCCGCATTGGGCTGGCCAATGGGATCCGGGCCCCTTCACAGGTGCTGCTGGAGCCTAGCCGAACGTGCGCTGGCGGGCTTTGATCGATTCGACGTACCGCTTGGTGTCGTCATACATGCCGTACTTGCTGACCGAGTACTGGCCCTGGTAGTAGCCGGCAATCGCGGTATCCAGGTCCTTGCTGGTGGCGATCAGTGCGCGGATGATGGCGACACCGGCCGTCGCGTTGTCGTACGGATCCAAAAGGTTTAGCTTACGGCCCACCAGGTCCGAGGCCCACTGGCCGGAGGACGGGATGACCTGCATGGTGCCGATGGCGTTGGCAGGGGAAACTGCCCGCTGGTCAAAACCGGATTCCTGTTCCGCGAAGGCAAGAGCCAGGGATGGGCTGACGCCCATGCGCCTTGCGGTGTCAGCCACAATGCCTTTCATCTCGGCGCGGCTGGGCACCGGTGAGGCGTTGAGCAGGGCTTTGTTCTCGTTGGCCGAACTGACGACGGCAGCGGGGTAAGTAAAGCCCAGGAAGGTGCTGGGAACCAAGGGCTTGGTCTCGCCGGCAGGCTGGAGTCCGGTGCCCGGAATGGTGAGTTTCTGGCCGGGGTAGATGACCGTGGTTGCGGAAACGTTGTTGGCGGTCATGAGCGCGCTCAGGGAAACCCCGTGGCGCGAGGCGATGGAACTGAGGGTATCGCCTGCCTTGATGGTGTAGGAGCCCGAGCCTGCAACGGGGGCAGGTGCAGGAGCTGCGGGTGCAGGAGCTGCGGGGGCGGAGGGCGCAGATCCGCCGCTGACCTTGATCTTCTGGCCCGGATAGATGATGGAGCTGCCGTTGAGGTTGTTCCAGCTGAAAATGCTGGACAAGGGCACACCGTGCTTGGCGGCGATGGCACCGAGGGTGTCACCGGAGACGACGGTGTAGATGGTGGCGTTGCTGGGAGCTGCCGGGGCCGACGGCTGGGCCGGGGCGGAAGGCTGGGATGGGGCGGGCGTGGCCGTTCCCGTGAGCTTGATGGTCTGGCCCGGGTAGATCAACGTGGTGGCCGACAACTTGTTCAGCTGCAGGACGGCGTTGGTATCGAGGTTGAAGCGACGGGCGATGGCGCTGATCGTATCGCCGCGGACGATTGTGTAGGTATCCGGAACCGAAGGAGCCATGGGGCGCAGGGCTGCGGGCAACGTTGCGGCAACAGCCTGTGCGGGGATGACATTGCCGGCGTTGACGGCTTGCGCCTTCATTGCTGCAGCAAGCGTGGCCGGGACTTTGCGGGGCTGGGGTGCCGGAGAAGCCATGGATGGCTGGGCCAGGGCAAGCGAGGACAAAACCACGGCGGGAAGCGCAGCCGTGGTTGCCGCAATGACCGGCATGCTCATGGTTCGTTTCGGCGAGCGGGGCGTCGTCATGAAAAGTGTCCTCATCTCAACAGCGGTTGTTGGGGTAGCGCTGTTGTAAGTGTTGCGAATGTTACTGATGTTATCAATGGTGCAAGTGTGATCAGTGTGAATCTCTCACACTTATGCAATCGACACAACAATTCCTGTCGATCGGGATTATGCTGTCCGATTTATTGCCAATGAAATGACGCGTTAAAGGCGCCCCTCAGGTATCGGGGGCCGGCCCCGGCTAGGCGTGGGGCAGGGCGGCGTGGCAACCTTGTTCCGTGAGTAATGTAGAAAGCCTTGTTTCCGACTGGCTCCCCTTGCCGGATGTCGCCGAGCTGCTGGAAGTTTCCATCACCAAAGTCCACGGGCTCTTGGATGAACGCGCACTGGTTGCCATCAGGCGGGGAGAACGGAATATCCGCTCAATCCCGGCCTTGTTTATCCAGGATGGTCATCCTGTCGACAGCTTAAAGGGAACCATCGCGGTTCTCAGCGATGCCGGTTACAACGACGAAGAGCTGATCATCTGGCTCTTCACCCCTGACGAATCACTGCGTGGGCGCCCGATTGACGCCCTGCGCGAGGGACGTAAAACCGAGATCAGGCGTCGCGCCCAGTCTTTGGCCTGGTAACGGTGCCCCTTGGGTGAGTCAGGACGCCGGGAACTGAAATAAGACGACGACGGCGGGTTGCACCGCCGTCGTCGCTTCATGTCCTATCGGTGCCGGGCACCAAGGTGACCCGTGCAAATTATGCTGCGCGGCTGACGGCAGCCTCAGCCAGTTGCCGCAGGGCGGTGAGCGGCACGTCATCCAGTGGCAGGCGTTCCAACGCTTCGAAGGCCTGGTTGCTCAGCTTTGCAATCAGCGATTCCGTGGCATCCAAGGCGCCGCATTGGACCATGATCCGACGTATCCGGGCGACGTCGTCTTCGCCCAGATCCGGATTCCCCAGCATTCGGTCCAGGTACTCCGCGTCAGCGGTTGAAGCCTGGTTCAGGGCAAATCCGACCAGGACGGTGCGTTTGCCTTCAAGCAAATCATCGCCGGCCGGTTTGCCGGTCGTTTCAGGATCGCCAAATACCCCGAGGACATCGTCCCGCATCTGGAATGCCTCACCCAGTGGCAAGGAAAACTCTGAATATTCCTTCAGGAGCCCTGTGGGGGCGCCGGCGAGGGCACCACCCAATGCCAGCGGATGTTCCGTGGAGTATTTCGCCGACTTGTAACGGATGATTGATTGCGCCCGGTCCACGGACCCGGCCCGGTCACGGACAGGGCCCGCCACTTCCTCAAGAATGTCCAGGTATTGGCCGGCCATGACCTCTGCCCTCATGACATTGAATATTCGCCGTGCAGGAGTTCCTGCTGCCGCCCGGGGGCCGATTTCGGTAAAAGACTCCTCGCTGAACGACAAGCAGAGATCGCCGGTCAAGATGGCTGCGGCATCTCCGAATCGACCACTGTCCAGAGCCCAGCCGTTCAATTCATGGAGCTGGCTGAAGCGCTTGTGCACGCTGGGGCCGCCACGGCGGGTATCGGACCGGTCGATGATGTCGTCGTGGATCAATGCTGCAGCCTGAAACAGTTCCAGCGCACACCCGGCAGTGAGGATCTCCGGGTTCCCGGCCTGTCCGCCGGCGCCCCTCCAACCCCAGTAGCACATCAGTGCCCGGAGGCGTTTGCCGCCCGTCACCAGGTGTGAAATCGAGCCGATGAGCGGCTCGACGTCCGGGGACACCGAAGCCATGAGTTCTTGCTGTCCCGACAGGAAGCCCTTCAGCTTGCCGGCAACGCCGTTGATGAACTCCGTCTGTTCGGACGTTACTGCTGCCAGTGCCGTCACTTGATGGACCCGGCCGCCACATTGGCGCCAATGGTGAAGGTGGATACGCCTTCCTTCTGCCGGATTGAGACGTTCACTGTCTCGCCATCACCCCTGACAAAGTCCAGCGAGGTGACATTGCCTACGGCCTCCGGTCCAGGTACAAGCTTGAAGCCCTGTGCCTCCAAGGACGTTTTGTAGTAGTCCACCACGCCCTCCGGCGGGGCCTTGACGGTTCCAACCAAGGCTGCCGTTGCCAGGGAGGTGCTCTTGTCGAAGCTGCTGGAACGGACCGATGCCTTGGGCATGACGGGAATCAGTTGCTCGGGAAAGCCCGGAACAAGGGCGTTTACCGTGGCAGTGGCGCCCGGCGCCGAAGTGGCCGATTCCGTCGTCGTCGCTGGTGCAGTCGCTGACGCGGACGCGGAAGCGGCAGGGCTCGAGGACGATGACTGCGATGAAGTGTCCGTGGGGGACGGAGCGGCCGAACCTCCTGGGGCCGGTGTGCATGCCGAGGCTGCTACGGCGACACTTGCTGCGAGCAGGGCAAACCCTCGCGATCGAGGAGTTCCAAAGAGCTTCACAGGGTATCCTTCCGGGGCTGGGGCAGAGATTGCCTCCAGTTTAGTCAGTGGCCGGGCATAGTATTGCCGATGTGAGGCAGGAAGCATTCGGCAGCGGCCCAGGAGCCGGTCAGGAGTCCTCCCGCAGCGCAGGTGATGCTCTGCGGGAATTGAGGCGAACCAGCATCCTCCACGTTGATATGGATGCGTTTTTTGTCTCCGTTGAACTCCGCAGCAGACCCGATCTCCGGGGAAAGCCAGTGATCGTCGGATTTCCCGCTGAGCGGTCGGTGGTGCTTTCGGCTTCCTACGAGGCCCGGGCCACAGGAGTGAAGTCCGCCATGCCCATGTCGATCGCGATGCGGCGTTGCCCCTCCGCGGTGATCATTAATCCGCGGCATTCGGTGTATTACGAAGTGTCCGGCCAGATCATGGAGATCTTTGCTTCCATTACGGATCTGGTGGAGCCCCTCAGCGTCGATGAAGCCTTCCTCGATGTTGGTGGGGCGATTCGCCGGCTCGGTCCGCCCCTGGAAATAGGACACCTCATCCGCCGAAGGGTCCAGTCGGAACTGGGCATTACGGCATCTGTGGGAATTGCGGGCACCAAGTTCGTGGCCAAAATCGCCTCCACGCGGTGCAAGCCCGACGGAATCCTGCAGATCAACGCCGGGGACACCCTTGCCTATCTTCACAGTCTCCCCGTTAATGCTCTGTGGGGCGTGGGTGGAAAGACCGGAGAGGTGCTTGCCCGCCTTGGCATCCGAACTGTGGCAGATGTGGCGGCAACTCCGGTGGCTGCCCTGAAGAAGGTCCTCGGTGCCAGCGGGGAACACGTCCACCGGCTGTCCATGGGAATAGATCCCCGCCCGGTGACGCCTACCAGGCTTGAGAAGAGCATCGGGGCGGAAGAGACCTTCTCCACCGATACGGGTGACAATGCCTTGCTGCACAAGGAATTGCTGCGCTTATCCCACCGGACGGCGGGAAGGCTGCGCAGTTCCGGCATGCTGGCCAGGACCGTGGCCCTGAAGCTCCGGTACTCGGACTTTTCCACGGTCACACGGAGCCGGACCGTTCATGCCCCAGTGGACAGCGCGCAGATGATCTACCAAGTGGCGGTACAACTGCTCGATTCATTGGGGCCGCGGTCCCTGAGCGTCCGCCTCGTTGGGGTACGGGCGGAGCAGCTTGAGCCCGCCGGGCAAACATCCCTCCAACTAAGCCTGGACCGCCGGGACGACAACTGGCGGGCAGCGGAGCAGGCCTTGGACCGGGTTTCGGAACGTTTCGGGTCCAAAACCCTCCTTCCAGCAAGACTCCTCGACCCCGGAAAGCCCTCCGAGGCAGGTGATCAACTGTGAGCTTGGTCCCGCTGGCCATCAGGCGTCTTTCAGAACGGCGTCGGACAAACTATCCTATTTATTACAGAGATTTAGATCGTCTGGACAAACTGTTTCCTGAACAGTCGGCCCTGAGATGCCCGCTGAACCAAGAGGGAATTTCGGGAACGATTTTCTTGGTCCGATCGTTGTGGAAACAGACGCACAGAAAGCGTTATGTCCAGACGCTGGCTGACTAAAGGAGGTCGCGATGCCCCTCTCGGAGCACGAACAGAAGCTGCTTGAGCAACTTGAAAAGCAACTTCATGAGGACGATCCGAAGTTTGCCAGCACCATGGGCTCGGATCCCATCCGCAGTTGGTCAACCCGGCATGTAATCATCGGCGTGCTTGGCGCCATTGCCGGCATCCTCCTCCTGCTCGTGGGAGTTTCGATGCAGGCGATACCAGTGGGTGTCCTCGGCTTCGTCGTCATGGGTGCTGGCGTCTACTTCGCCACGCTGCGCGGAGCAGCCTTTGGCAAAGCCGGCAAGGGCAAACCAGCCCGGGGCAAACCCAAGAGTTCGTTCATGAGCAGCCTCGAAGAGCGCTGGGACGAGCGGCGCCGCGACGACTCCTAAGTCCTCCACGACGTTGCACCTCCGCTAGTACGACCCCTGCTTTACGCGCGCCCCTGATTTTTTCCCGGGGATGACGAAAGACCCGCATGCCGCGGGTCTTTTTGCGTTTAACGTGTCTTTTGCTCCACTTCCCACCACCACTCCGCTCTTTACCCCGCCAGGCACCCCTACTCAGCCTCCCCTTCCCACCACACCGGCGCAGCAGGCGGGGAAAGCAGCCCAGGGGAGACCTGAACCCCTCGCCGGAGACGTCCGCGCCACGCGGCGGCTCCACCGGCCCTCCACTTTCCGCCACGGAGCCTAAATCCGCGCCATTTCAACCAACTCGAATCTCAAGGTGGTGGAGAAACACCTGCTCCTGCGTTGACTGTGGGGCTTTGTGGAGTAAAGTGGAGCGCATAAGAGGGTAGTGGCAGTGTTGGGAATGAACGGGCACCTTAACTGAGGGGCGGTGGGGCCAGATGTTTCTGGGCACTCACTCGCCGCGTCTCGATGAAAAGGGCCGGATCATCCTTCCCGCCAAGTTCCGCGAGGAGCTTGCCGAGGGGCTGGTCCTCACCAGGGGTCAGGAACGCTGCATCTACGTCTTCAGCCAGAAAGAATTCGAACGTATTCACGAGTCGATGCGGGAAGCACCACTGTCTTCCAAGCAGGCCCGCGACTATATTCGCGTTTTCCTGTCCGGAGCCTCTGATGAAGTACCTGACAAGCAGGGGCGCGTGACCATTCCGCCGGCGCTCCGGGCATACGCAGGCCTTGGCAGGGAGTTGGCTGTGATCGGAGCCGGCACCCGTGCGGAGATCTGGGATGCCGAAGCTTGGAATGAGTACCTCAACGAGAAGGAAGCAGCCTTCTCGGAAACGGATGACGACAATCTGCCCGGGTTTATCTGACCGGTCGGAGGAAGCAGCAGTACCGCTTCTTGAATGGGATCTCCAGCCGCCCATCGAACAGTCTTCCTGGCTCACCTTCCCCTGAGCCAGGCCGGCGGGTCGATAGGCGCGGATGGGGATCCGATTCAAGAAACAGCAGGCAAGCGATTGAAGAAAGAGGAGGCAGCGTGGAAGAGCAGGACGCGGCAAAGCCCACATCGGAGCGCCACGTACCCGTCCTGAAAGACCGCTGCATCAATCTGCTCGCCCCCGGCTTCGAGGCTGCCAGGAAACGGGGAGCCACCCCTGTCGCCATCGATGCGACCCTGGGCATGGGCGGTCACTCCGAAGCCATGCTGCAGCGTTTTCCGGACCTGCACCTGGTCGGCATTGACCGGGACGAAGAGGCCCTTGCCTTGGCGGGCGCGCGGCTTGAGCCCTTCTCGGACCGGACGGACCTGGTGCACGCCGTGTACGACGAGATCGGCGAAGTCCTCGACGACCTCGGCATCTCCGAGGTCCACGGCATCCTCATGGACCTGGGCGTCTCTTCGCTTCAGTTGGACGAGCGCGAGCGTGGTTTCGCCTACTCCTACGATGCCCCCCTCGACATGCGGATGGACACCAGCCGCGGACAGACAGCAGCCGACGTCGTCAATAACTACAGCGAAGACGAACTGGTGCGCATCATCCGCAAGTGGGGCGAAGAAAAGTTCGCCGGCCGCATTGCCAACAGGATCGTTAATGCCCGGGTGGAGAAACCCTTCGCAACCACCGGTGAACTTGTGGAACAGATCCGCAGTGTTGTTCCCGCCGCAGCGGCCAAGAGCGGTGGACATCCCGCCAAACGCACTTTCCAGGCATTGAGGATTGAGGTCAACGAGGAGCTGGACGTCCTGGAACGGGCTGTTCCCGCAGCTGTGGCCGCTACGGCCATGGGGGGACGGATCGTGGTGATGTCCTATCACTCCCTGGAAGACAAGATCGTGAAGTCGGTTTTCCAGGCTGGATCAAAATCCTCAGCCCCACTCGGTTTCCCCGTGGAACTTGAAGAACATAAACCCGAACTGAAAACCATCACCAAGGGCACGGAAGTTCCAACGGCAGCAGAAATCGCTGAGAACCCCCGCGCGGCGTCCGCCCGATTGAGGGCAGTGGAGCGCATCAAACCAAGGAGAGACGCATGAGCAACGCCGCAGCGAAGACACTGCCCTCCGTGGTGGGCAATACCGCCCGTGCACTGCCTGCTCCCGGCGGCAAGCCTGACTCCGGACGCAAGGCCCGTACGCCGCTTTCCTTGGTGCGCAGTGCTCCGGGCAAACGCCGGACCCCATTCGTCGTCCTTTGCTTCGTGGCCATGGCGGCTGCCCTCATGGCAGTTCTTGTCCTGAATATTTCGGTATCCACTGCCCAATACCAGTTGGTGCAGCTTAAGGCCGAAGCAGCAACCCTGAACAAGGAAAACCAGGACCTGACACAGAGGAAGCAGAACTTCGAGGCTCCCCAGAATTTGGCCGCGAAGGCGGCAGAATTAGGAATGGTTCCTTCAACTGTCAAGGGACAGATCGACCTCAATACGATGACCGTCACCGGAAAGGCAACACCGGCCGTTAAGGGAGATGCTCCTTTGGCCCAGTTGGCTCCTCCGGCAGTGGCGGGGATGCTGGACGTGGTTCCCTCGGTAACAACCAAGGAACCCTTGGAGAACCTCAAGCCGGTGACTCCGGTTGCGCCTGCCGCCCCGGCTGCACCCGCGGCTGCTACAGCATCTCCGGCAGCTACGCCGCCGGTTGACCTTAACGGGGGCTCTGTACCGGCCCCGCAGCAGAAGGCACCCGGGCAGTAATCCATCAGTCCACCGAAGCTAGGCCAGCAGCAAGGAATCAACGTGGCTCAGAACCCCGGCACATCGAAAAAAACGAAGACGCCGGCGGCAAAAAAGCGGTTGCGGGTTGGTCTTGGCATCATGCTGACGCTGCTGTTGGTAGTGGGCGGCAAGCTGTTCATGGTCCAGGGCCTGGATATGGGCGGAATGGCCGAAGCTGCGCTGGCGAAGCGCCTGACGCCCCAGGTCCTGCCTGCTGAGCGGGGGCAGATCGTTGATGCCAACGGCACTGTCCTGGCCAGCAGCGTCATCCGGTACAACCTCGTTGTGGACCAGGTCCTGAATACGAACACGGCCACCTTTAAGAGGTACAACGAGAAGACCGAAGAGGTTGAGACCGTTTCCAGGGACCAAGGCATCTCGGAGCTGGCCACGCTCCTGGGTTCCGACGTCGAAAAAATCCGCGAGGCGCTGACCGGAGATAAGAAGTACTTCGTGGTCGCCAAAGACATCAAGCCTGAGCTTGAAGACCGGATTTCCAAACTGAATATCCCGGGAGTGATCCCCGAAGGCGTCAGTAAGCGCGTGTATCCAAATGGCAGCGTGGCCGGTGGAGTAGTGGGTTTCCTCCAGGATGGCGTCTCAGGCCAAGCAGGCATCGAGCAGACCCAGGACGAGGTCCTGCGTGGCGTTGAAGGAAAGCGCGTTTTCGAGATCGGCGCTGACGGCCTGAGGATTCCAGTGGCCACCGACGAACTGACTCCGGCAGTGGACGGCAGTGACGTCAAGCTGACCCTGAACACCGATATCCAGTATTTTGCGCAGCAGGCCATCCAAAGCCAAGTGAACAAGATGAATGCCGAGTGGGGTTCCATCATCGTGATGGACATCAAGACCGGCAATCTGGTGGCCCTGGCTGATACCAATGCTCCGGATCCGAACGACCCCGGAAAGGTTGACGCCAAGGACCGTGGCGTCCGCTCCGTGACAGCTGCCTACGAGCCCGGTTCCGTGCAGAAGATGATCACGGCAGCTGCCGTGATCGAAGAAGGCAAGTCGTTCCCCTTGGATCACTTCACGATTCCAACTGCCTACACGATCGACGGGCAGACGTTCACGGACGCCTTTGAGCACGGCACTGAAGAACGCACTTTGGCCGGCATCCTGGGGTGGTCCATGAACACTGGAACCGTCATGGCGGGCAGCAGGTTGACCAAGGAACAGCGCTACGACTGGTTGAAGAAGTTCGGCATCGGTGAGCAGACGGACATCGGACTGCCGGCCGAGGCAACCGGCATCCTGGCAAAGCCTGATCAATGGGACGAACGGCAGCAATACACTGTCCTGTTCGGACAAGGCGTTTCCCAATCGACGCTGCAGACAGTTCGTGCGTTCCAGAGCATCGCGAACGATGGCGTCATGCTGCAGCCAAGGCTTATTGACAGCTACATCACTCCCCAGGGGGAGGAACAGAAGGTTCCGGCCAAGGATTCGCGCCAGGTGGTATCCAAGGAGACCGCCCAGCAGGTGCGGGACATCCTCGAGAGTGCCGTCACTGAGGGGCAGATCAAGGACGCGGCAATCGATGGTTACCGGGTGGGCGCAAAGACGGGAACGTCGCAGGCTCCCCGTGAGGATGGCCTGCCCGGATTCGACGGATACACCGCCTCGATGGTGGGCATGGCGCCCATGGATGACCCGCGTTTCATTGTTGAGGTGGTCCTGCAGCGTCCCAAGGGAAACATCTATGGCGTCACCAACGGACCGGTGTTCCGTTCGGTCATGTCACAGGTGCTGCGGACCTACAACGTGGCCCCGTCCACGGGAACTCCCGCGCGGCTGCCCCAGTTCGTCAAGTAAGCTTCTTGGGCGTCTGTTTCGGCCAAGATTCGATCCACCACTAACGGCCCGGGCGCCGCTGGCTCCACGCCGGTCGTTCCACGAGCACCAACGGAGAACTACGTGTCAGAGCACAATGAGGCAGCCAACAACGTCACGACGCCGGACGCAGGCCGGTCCGGCTTCCGGCCCGGGTCTGTTGCAGCGGTGCCCTTGGCCACCATCGCGGAGGTCCTTGGCGTGGCCGCCCCGGAAGAGGGGCACCACGGGGGAGTAACGGGTATTACGCTCAACTCCAGGGCAGTGGAACCCGGCGATCTCTATATGGCTTTACCGGGAGCTTCGCGCCATGGTGCCGACTTTGTTCCCCAGGCAGTAGAGGCCGGAGCCGCTGCCGTGGTGACGGACGACGCCGGGGCACGCCAGCTTGCGCTGGCAGGCGAACAGCCGGTGCCTGTCCTCATTGTTGATGAGCCGCGCACGGTGGTGGGTCCCCTCGCTGCGCTGATCTACCGCAGCCAGCCGGCCGAGGGCGGATCTCCCGCGCTCTACGGTGTCACCGGGACCAACGGCAAGACCACCACCACCTACTTCATCAACTCGCTGCTGCGGGCCCTTGGCCGGAAGACGGGGCTCATCGGCACCATCGAGATTGTGGCAGGTGGCGAACCCATCCCGAGCTTGCTGACCACTCCGGAGTCCACCGATGTCCATGCCCTGCTGGCATTGATGCGGGAGCGTGGACTGGACGCGGCGTCCATGGAGGTCTCATCACACGCAATCTCGTACCGCCGGGTGGATGGGGTCATGTTCGACGTCGCAGGCTTTACCAACCTCACCCAGGACCACCTGGACCTGCACGGGAGCATGGAAGAGTACTTCCGCACCAAGGCTGACCTTTTCACCGCCAAGAGGGCCCGCCACGCCGTGGTTACCGTCGATGACGACTGGGGACGCAAACTCGTTGACTTGGCCGATATCCCGGTCACGACTCTCTCCGCCGGTGGAGCAGCCGCTGGTTCCGACTGGCACGTCGCAGGCATCACTGCCCGCGGGCTAGGCTCCGAATTCGAACTCCGGCACGTCGACGGCCGGATGCTGCGCGTCCACACCGGCCTGCCTGGAGCCTTCAATGTGGCCAACGCGGCACTGGCCACCATCATGGTCCTGGCATCAGGAGTGGATGGACAGGCGCTTCAGGCGGCATTGGACGCCCATGATCCTTTCACCGTCGCCGTTCCCGGACGCATGCAGTTGGTGTCCACTGAACCGGCGGCCGTTGTTGATTTTGCCCACAATCCCGATGCTTTGGCGCGCGCCCTGGAGGCCGTACGATCCCCGGAGGAGGGGTCCCGGGTCATCGTGGTCTTTGGTGCCACCGGCCAGCGGGATCAAGGTAAACGGCCCACCATGGGTGCCATAGCCGCGCGACTGGCTGACGTTGTGATAGTCAGCGATGACGATCCCCATGACGAAGATGCAGCCTCCATTCGGGCAGAAGTGCTCCAGGGCGCCTACGCCGCGCGGGATACGGAGGGACTGGCCAGCGAAATCGTTGAGTCTTACCCCAGGGACGCGGCGATCCGACTGGCCGTGGAGATGGCCGAAGCCAGCGACACCATCCTGGTTGCCGGGCGCGGCCACGAAGTGTGGCAAGAGGTCAAAGGCGTCAACCTGGCCCTGGACGACAGGGTGGAATTGCGTGCCGCCTTGACATCCAAGGGATTCAGCGTTTCAACGGACCAGCGGATAGAGTCCTAAACCGAGATGATTGCACTTACTGCGGCGGAGATCGCCGACCTCACCCATGGCCGATTGACCGGAGCAGCGGACGTCGTGCCCACCTCCGTCGTCACTGATTCGCGGGAAGCGACGCCCGGTTCCCTGTATGTGGCCAAGCGCGGCGAACACGCCGACGGCCACGATTTCGTCGCTGCTGCTTTCGAACGTGGCGCCGTCCTGGTTCTTGCCGAGCGTGAAGTCACCGATGTCGCTGGAAGCCCGTTCCCCGCCGTCGTGGTTGATGACGCCGTCCTGGCCATGGGCGCGTTGGCTGCTGAGAGCGTCCGGCGCATCAGGGCCGAACGTGCCCAGCACGGCGAGGACTTCACCGTCATCGGCATCACCGGCTCGGCGGGTAAGACCACCACCAAGGATCTCCTGGCCGGAGTGCTTTCCGCGGCCGGCAAGACCGTGGCCCCGCAGGGCTCCTACAACGGCGAGGTGGGCGTCCCGCTGACGGTTTTCGCTGCTGACGCCCAAACCCGTTACCTGGTCATCGAAATGGGTGCCACTGGACTGGGGCACATCAAGTACCTCGCGGACATGGTCAAGCCGGACATCGGTGTTGTCCTGGTAGTCGGCACTGCGCATGCTGGTGAATTCGGTGGAGTCGAAAACATCGCCAAGACCAAGGGCGAACTCGTAGAAGCGCTCACTGAGCACGGTACAGCTGTGATCAACCTCGACGACGCCCGGGTTTCGGCCATGCGAAGCCGGACCAACGCCAAAGTCCTGGGTTTCACATCTTCACCGGCGACCACCGAGGAAGTCGAAGCCCGCAACGTTGTAGTCAACGGCCAGGGATTCCCTGAATTTGATCTTGTACTCCCCGACGGCGGACCGGCGGTCCAGGTGCGAAGCCGGCTGATCGGCGCTCATCACGTCACCAACCTGCTGGCCGCTGCGGCAGCCGCCTTCGCCGCAGGTATCCCGGCAACAGCCATTGCCACCTCCCTGAGCTCACAGTCGGCGGCCAGCCGCTGGCGCATGGAGCGGACGGAACGCGCCGACGGCGTGACCATCATCAACGACGCCTATAACGCCAATCCTGAATCGATGCGGGCCGCGCTGCGGACCCTGGCCGACCTTGGACAGGGCAGAAGGACCTGGGCTGTCCTGGGCGCCATGCTTGAGCTGGGGGAGGACTCCATCCGCGAGCACACATCAGTAGGCACGCAGGTGGTCCGCTTGAACATCTCACGGCTGGTGGTGGTGGGACGCGAAGCACGGGCCCTCTACATCTCTGCCATCCAGGAAGGATCCTGGGGAGATGAATGTTCGTTCACCGAAACTGTGGAAGAAGCCTACGAGCTCCTTCAGAACGAGCTCGAACCCGGTGACCTGGTGCTGTTCAAATCCTCCAACGGCGTGGGGCTGCGGCATTTGGGTGATCGGATAGCATTACCTCCACGGGCCGAGCCCACCGGAGACAACGCAGCCGGCACGGCTGCAAGCGAAGGGAACGAGCTGCTGTGATTGCACTTTTGATCGGCGCCGGCGTCGCCCTTCTGGTGGCCCTGATAGGGACACCCCTGTTCATCAGGTTCCTCGTGGCCAAGAGCTACGGGCAATTCATCCGTGACGACGGGCCAACATCGCACCACACCAAGCGGGGAACCCCCACCATGGGCGGAACTGTGGTGGTTGCCGCTGTCCTGATCAGCTACTTCGTAACGCACCTGATCATGTGGATGATGAACCCACGCTCCCCAGGACCTTCCGCGTCCGGGCTTCTCCTGCTCTTCCTGATGGTGGGCATGGGCTTCGTTGGCTTCCTGGATGACTACATCAAGATTTCCAACAAGCGAAGCCTGGGGCTCAACGCCCGTGCCAAGCTGATCCTCCAAGCCGCGGTGGGAATCATTTTCGCCGTCCTGGTCCTGCAATTCCCCAACGAGGACGGGTTGCGTCCGGCATCCACCCAGATCTCCCTGGTCCGTGACATCCCGTGGCTGGACCTGGCCTTCGGGGGAACAGTGCTCGGTGCGATCCTTTTCATCGTGTGGTCCAACCTGATCATCACCGCCGCCACCAACGGCGTAAACCTGACTGACGGCCTGGACGGGCTTGCTGCGGGCGCCTCCATCATGGTTTTTGGTGCCTACACCATCATGGGTATCTGGCAGAACAACCAGGCCTGTGGATCCCCGCGGGAGGCCGGCAGCGGTTGCTACCAGGTGCGGGATCCCATGGATCTGGCCCTGTTGGCCGCGATCCTCAGTGCCGCTTTGGTGGGCTTCCTCTGGTGGAACACTTCGCCGGCAAAGATCTTCATGGGGGACACCGGCTCGCTGGCGATCGGCGGCGCTGTGGCAGCATTTGCCATCTTGTCCCGCACGGAACTCCTGCTTGCTTTCATCGGAGGCCTCTTCGTCCTGATCACCCTTTCGGTGATCATCCAAGTGGGCTTCTTCAAGCTCAGTGGCGGCAAGCGTGTGTTCAAGATGGCACCGCTCCAGCACCACTTTGAACTGAAGGGCTGGGCAGAAGTCACAGTGGTGGTCCGCTTCTGGATCCTTGCAGGCCTCTTCGTAGCCGCCGGCCTCGGAATTTTCTACGCTGAATGGGTGGTACTGCTGTGAACGGAAGCCCGGAGACGACGTCGTCCGTCACGGACAGGCTCAAAGGACTCACAAGCTGGGACGCTGACTGGAACGGCCTGCGGGTGGTGGTCACGGGAATCGGTGTGTCCGGCTTCTCGGCAGCGGACACCCTGATCGAGCTTGGCGCCAAAGTAGTGGTCGTAGATGCCGCCACCACCGCCAAGGCCAAAGCCCAGGCGGACACCTTGAAAATCGTTGGTGCCGTGGACGTACTGCTGGGCGAACAAGCCGTCAGCGCCCTGCCCTTGATCGAGGACGCTTTGCCCGATCTTGTGGTCACCTCGCCGGGCTGGCGCCCTGACCAAGCTCTCCTGGCTGCCGCCAGGCGCAAGCACATTGCTGTCTGGGGAGACGTTGAGCTGGCGTGGCGGCTCCGCGTCCGAGAGGGACGCAAGACGGCGGATTGGCTCACCATCACCGGCACCAACGGCAAAACCACCACCGTGGGCATGACCGAATCCATGCTGCAGGCGGCCGGGCTCAAGGCCATCGCGGTAGGAAATGTAGGAACGCCCATCCTGGACGCTCTCAGGGATCCTGTGGACTATGACGCCTTCGCCGTCGAACTCTCCAGCTTCCAGCTCCACTGGAGCCACTCCTTGTCCCCGGTGGCCAGTGTTTGCCTCAACGTGGCCGAAGACCACGTGGATTGGCACGGATCCTACGCCTCCTACCTGGCGGACAAAGCCAAGGTGTATGAGAACACCCAAAAGGCGGCCGTCTACAACGCTGAGCAGATCGAAACTGAACGCATGGTGGAGAACGCAGATGTGGTGGAAGGGTGCCGTGCCATCGGGTTCACCACCAACACACCGGCCATCAGCATGCTGGGGGTAGTGGACGGGCTGCTGGTTGACCGCGCCTTCATCGCCGAGCGCAAGGACTCCGCAGCCGAGCTGGCCTCCATGGCCGACCTCGGACCTGTTGCCCCGCGGCATATGGTCGCCAATGCACTTGCTGCAGCAGCCCTGGTGCGCGCCTATGGCGTCGAGCCGGCAGCGGTCAAGCAGGGCCTCATCAGCTACCTGCCCGGCGCCCACCGCATCCAGCTGGTGGCCAAGCAGAATGAGGTCCTTTGGATCAATGACTCAAAGGCCACCAATCCCCATGCCGCGTCGGCCGCGTTGTCTTCCTTCCAACAGGTTGTCTGGATAGCAGGGGGACTGTCCAAGGGGGTCAACTATGACGACCTCGTCAAAGAACATGCACCCCGGCTCAAGGCTGTGGTGCTGATAGGTACCGATACCGAAGCGCTGGAAGGCTCCCTCCAGCGACACGCGCCCGATGTCCCGGTGATAGCCCAGCCGAAGGGCGACACTGAAGAGGTGCAGACCGCAGCCGGCAACGCCGCTTCGCCTATCTACGGCGAAGCAATCATGGCCCAGGCCGTGGCGTCGGCGGCCCAACTTGCCGCGCCGGGGGACACCGTCCTGATGGCGCCCGCGGCTGCATCCATGGATCAGTTCTCTTCCTACGCTCACCGCGGCGATGCTTTCGTCCAGGCAGTTCGCGAGCTTGTGGAAGGGCAGGCACCGACCACCGAGGAGTAACAATGGTCAGCACGCCCACCCGCACCCGCGGTAAAGACCCCCGGGACGGGAAACCCAAGGCTCCGGCCAAACCGGGCAAGAAGCCTTCAGGGCTCCGCGGACACCTGCGCAACTTTTGGGACAGTCTTGAAGGCAAGGACAAAGCGCCCAACAGTTCCACGTACTACCTCATCCTCGGCTGTGCCCTGGCGCTCACTGCCATTGGCATCATGATGGTGCTGTCCGCCTCAAGTGTCGAGGCCATCTCCGAAGGGAAATCCCCCTACGCGGATGCCCTGAAGCAAGCCATGTTCGGCGTCGTCGGCCTGATTGCGATGTACGTCATCTCCCGGACCAACGTGAACTGGATGAAAAGGCTGTCCTGGTGGGCACTCGGAGCGGTTCTGGTGCTTCTGGTCCTGGTCCAGGTGATGGGCAACACCGTCAACGGCAACAAGAACTGGATCGACATTGGCGGGATAACCCTCCAGCCTTCCGAGATGTCCAAGCTGATCCTTTGTATCTGGATCGCTGCGGTTCTGGCGCGCAAGCAAAAACTCCTCCACCGCTGGTGGCACGTCATCATTCCCGTAGTGCCGGGAGCCGGCATGGTCATCGCTTTGGTGATGCTGGGCAACGACCTCGGGACTGTCATCGTCATCGCAGCCATCACAGCTGCGGGACTCTACTTTGCGGGTGTGCCTGGGCGGATGCTGGCCATCGCCGGCATCATTGGAGCCGCAGGTGCCGTGTTGGGGACCATCAGCAGTACCAACAGGATCTGCCGCATCACCTCCTGGCTGGGAACAGCCTCCCAGACTTGTACTGACCAATTCGATTTCGATTTCCAATCAACCAACGGCATGTATGGGCTGGCACAGGGGAGCTGGACCGGCCTGGGCCTTGGGCAAAGCCGCCAGAAGTACAACTGGCTCCCCGAGGCCCACAACGACTTCATCTTCGCCATCATCGGAGAGGAACTCGGCCTGGTGGGGACCCTGGTGGTCCTGATCCTTTTTGCCATCCTCGGCATCGCTATTTTCCGGGTAGTGGTCCGGCAGACCGACCCGTTCCAGCGCACCCTTGCCGGTGGCATCATGGTGTGGCTGTTGGGCCAGGCAAGCATGAACATGGCGGTCGTCACGCAGCTTCTCCCCGTGGTGGGTGTGCCGCTTCCGTTTATCTCCTACGGAGGTTCGGCACTAATCATGTCGCTCTGCGGTATCGGCGTAGTCTTGTCTTTGGCCAGGGGCCAGTTACCGCCTCAGCAGCGTCCCCGTTTCCTGCCCCGCCGTTCTCCGAAAACCGCACGAAAGCGTACCTAGCACTTCATGACTCCTGACTCCCGCAACGCGTCCAAGCCTTTGTCCGTCGTCCTTGCCGGCGGCGGTACTGCAGGGCACGTCAGCCCGCTGCTGGCCATCGCCGATGCCATCAAGGACAAGCGTCCGGAGGCTGCCATCCTGGCTGTAGGCACGCCGTCGGGCATGGAAACGCGGCTCATACCGGCAGCCGGCTACGAACTCGCCACCATCGACAGGGTGCCGTTTCCGCGGCGGCCCTCCGTGGACCTCATCAAACTGCCCGGGCGATTGTGGTCCGCAGTCTCCCAAGCCCGGCGGATCCTGGAAGATGCCAAGGCTGACGTCCTGGTCGGTGTGGGCGGGTATGTCTGCACTCCCATGTACCTCGCCGCCCGCAAGCTGGGCATCCCCGTGGTGATCCACGAAGCCAATATGAAGGCAGGCTTGGCCAACCGGGTGGGGGCGCGGTTCAGCAACCATGTAGCGGTGGCATTCGCCGGCACCCGGTTGCGGGGAGCCCGGCACGTCGGCATGCCCATGCGCCGGGCCATCTCCGGCCTCCACAGAGCACAGGCCGCACCCCGTGCCAAGGAAGCCCTGGGCCTGGATCCGGACCGTCCGGCATTGATCGTCACCGGTGGTTCCTCAGGTGCCTTGAGCATCAACCGATCCATCGCTGCGGCCCTGCCGGCCTTGGCGGCCGCAGGGATTCAAACCCTGCACATTACCGGCAACGGGAAAGCCGTACTCGATGAGCACGGCACGCTCCTGGCCGCCGAAGGCTACCGCCAGGTGGAATATGTGGACGGCATGGAAAATGTCTACGCTGCGGCCGATGTCCTGCTGGCCCGCGCCGGGGCCGGAACCGTCAGCGAAGTTGCTGCCGTGGGAGTTCCGGCTGTCTTTGTCCCGCTGCCCATCGGCAACGGGGAACAAGCACTGAATGCTGCGCCGTTGGTCAATGCAGGCGGAGCACTTCTGGTGGAGGACAAAGACCTCAACCCTGAGTGGCTTGAAAGGGAGCTCATCCCGTTGATCTCGGACCGCAAGCGTCTCGAAGACATGGCCGCCAAATCCGAAGCACTTGGTATAAGAAACGCCGATCAGCGCATGGCTGATCTTGTCCTGGAAGCGGTATCCGCATGACCACCAGCATCGCCCCCCTCGAGTCCTTGGGCCGCGTCCATTTCATTGGCATCGGCGGTGTGGGCATGTCCGCGGTCGCCCGGATCATGGTGGCCCGCGGCGTGCCCGTCAGCGGCAGTGATGCCAAGGACCTGCCGGTCATGCACGACCTCTCTTCGGCAGGGGCCCGCATCGCGGTGGGATACCACCAAGACAACCTGGCCGACGCCCAGACGATCGTGGCAGGTTCAGCCATCCGCGCCGACAATCCGGAGCTCGCCGCAGCCAGGGCCGCCGGGCTCCCCGTGCTGCACCGTTCCGAAGCGCTGGCAGCCACGATGGCAGGCCACCGCGTGGTAACAGTGGCCGGTACCCATGGGAAGTCCACCACTACGTCCATGATTGCGGTGCTGCTCAAGGAAGCCGGGGTTGACCCTTCCTTTGCCATTGGGGCAAACGTCCCGGCGTTGGGCGTAAACGCAGCCCATGGAGAGTCGGAGATTTTTGTTGCCGAGGCGGACGAGTCGGACGGTTCCTTCCTCAACTACCGGCCGTTGATCGCCGTCGTGACAAATGTCGAAGCCGACCATCTGGACCACTACGGAACGCCGGAAGCCGTCTTCGCCTCTTTTGACAGCTTTGCTGCCCTCCTTCCCGCGGAAGGCCTTCTCCTGGCCTGTGCCGACGACGCCGGGGCCCGCGCGCTGGCCGAACGGACCCGGGCCAAGCGAACCACGCGCGTCCTGACGTACGGGACCTCCGACGACGCCGATGTACGGCTTTTCGACGGCGGCCCGGGTGAGGTTTCCATCGCGGTCGGGTCAGGCGTCCATCCTGACCCCCACAAGGTTGAACTCCAGGTTCCCGGACGCCACAACGCCCTGAACGCAGCGGCCGCGTTCGCGGTCGCCGTCGAGCTTGGCGTGGAACCGGAAGCTGCCGCAGCAGCGCTCGGCCATTTCACCGGTGCTTCGCGGCGGTTTGAACTCAAGGGCCAGGGCAGGGGAGTACGGGTCTATGACGACTACGCCCACCACCCCACGGAGGTCCGGGCTGCGTTGTCCGCGGCCCGATCGGTAGCAGGCGGCAGTAAAGTCCACGTCCTGTTCCAGCCCCACTTGTTCTCGCGGACGCGTGAATTCGCCAAGGAGTTTGCCTCCGCGTTGGACGCAGCGGATACCGCCTTGATCCTGGACATCTATCCTGCCCGCGAGGACCCCATTCCGGGTGTCACCAGTGCGCTGATCGCCGATCAGCTGGCCACAGGGCGGTTGGTCTCGGCCGGCGAGGCAGTGGAAGTTCTGACAGGCGCCGCCCGCGACGGTGACGTGGTCCTGACCGTAGGAGCAGGTGACGTCACAGCTTACGGGCCAGTGATCGTGGAGGCCCTGGGTGGCTAGCACCCGAAAGCCGACGTACAGGCCAGGGCCGGACTCCCGGCCCGGTGCAGCGCGTCCGGGTTCGGCGCGGGTGGGTTCCCCGCGGGCAGGCGACAAGGCTGAACCGGAGGCCGTCATCAGCGCCCAGCGGTCCCTGGAACCGGAGCGGACTACCGCCACGGCCAAGCAGTCAGTGGCAACAGGCAAAGCCGCGGCTTCAGCCGGGAGCCCGGACAACGTCATCGTCTTTCCGGAGCCGAAGGGGCGGCGCCGGCGTCGACTCGTGCTGTGGACACTTTCCATAGTGGCCGCCGTGGTGGCTGCCGTGATTGCCGGAGCCATCTTTTCGCCGGCGTTGGCGGTCCGGACCATTACGGTTGACGGCACCACGTTATTGACTCCGCAGGACGTCGAAAAAGCCCTGTCGGGCCTGGACGGCAAGCCGCTGCCGCAGGTCAGTGAAGAAGAGATCAACGAACTGTTGAAGCCACTGGTGCAGGTCCGCTCCGCCACGATGGAGGCCAGGCCACCCTCGGAGTTGCTGGTGCATGTCAACGAACGCGTTCCAGTTGCCTTGCTGAAGCAGGGCGACTCTTACGTGATGGTGGACGTGGACGGCGTGCAGCTCGGGGCCACCAAGGACCAGTCGGCAGTGGCGTTGCCTTTAATCGACGCCGGGGCAGGATCCACCAATACTGAGTTGTTCAAGGCCATCGCAGCGGTGCTGGATACCTTGCCCACCGATGTCCGTGCCAAAATGTCAACTGCCTCGGCAGCCTCCGCGGACGCCGTGCAGCTGAAGTTGGTGGATGGAAAGACGGTAGTGTGGGGCAATGCCGAGGACAAGGAACTGAAGGCGAAGGCACTTGAAGCGCTGCTCAAGATGCCTGCGGACCCAAAGGTTCCAGTGAGTGTTTACGACGTAAGCGTTCCGCGGCATCCATTCACCAAATAAGCAGCTTTGAGAACGTAACCTGCGGCCGTCGGTGGCCTTATTTCGCGACAATCACACGACACGCGCAAGCGGAGATTGCATGTGCGAACCATAGGAAATACCGTCGCAGTAGAGTTACTTGACATAACTATAACCTTCAACTAGAGGGTTAAGGTCCAAGAATTCAAGTTGGACTCGATCAGTTTCGCTATAGGACACAAGCAAGGGGCACGAAACGTGGCAGCACCGCAGAATTACTTGGCCGTCATCAAGGTCGTCGGCATCGGCGGCGGTGGCGTGAACGCAGTCAACCGCATGATCGAGGTGGGCCTTCGGGGCGTCGAGTTCATCGCCATCAACACGGACGCGCAGGCGCTGCTCATGAGTGACGCAGACGTCAAGCTCGACGTCGGACGTGAGCTCACGCGTGGCCTCGGCGCCGGCGCAAACCCCGAGGTAGGCAAGCAGGCCGCCGAGGACCACGCCGACGAGATCGAAGAAGTTCTCCGCGGTGCCGACATGGTCTTCGTGACCGCAGGCGAAGGAGGCGGCACCGGAACTGGTGGCGCTCCTGTGGTGGCCCGCATCGCCCGTTCGCTCGGCGCCCTGACCATCGGTGTGGTGACCCGCCCGTTCACCTTCGAGGGCCGTCGTCGTGCAGGCTCGGCCGAGGCCGGCATCGACGCCCTGCGCGATGAAGTCGACACCCTGATCGTCATCCCCAATGACCGCCTCCTGTCCATCAGCGATCGCAACGTCTCCGTCCTTGATGCCTTCCGTTCCGCGGACCAGGTGCTCCTTTCCGGTGTCCAGGGCATCACGGACCTCATCACCACCCCGGGCCTGATCAACCTCGACTTTGCCGACGTCAAGTCCGTCATGCAGGGTGCCGGTTCGGCCCTGATGGGCATTGGCTCCGCCCGTGGCGAAGACCGTGCGGTCAAGGCCGCCGAACTGGCAATCGCCTCCCCGCTCCTGGAAGCTTCCATTGACGGTGCCCACGGCGTCCTCCTCTCCATCCAGGGCGGATCGGACCTGGGCCTCTTCGAAATCAACGAGGCCGCCCGCCTGGTCCAGGAAGTGGCTCACCCCGAAGCCAACATCATCTTCGGCGCCGTCATTGACGACGCCTTGGGTGACGAAGCACGCGTGACCGTCATTGCTGCCGGTTTTGATGACGTCAAGGCGACCTCGCCCTCCATGGACCAGTCGCGTCCTGCCCAGAACCCTGTCCCTTCGGAACGCCCCGCTGCTCCGAGCAGCGCACCCTCCAGCGCCGCTGCACCGCAGCACGCAACAGCGGGGATCGGTGCAGCCGGCCTAAGCAACTGGGGGCAGCAGCGCCCCTCTGCGCTCCCGGCCGACTCGGGCTTCGACGTCGACCTCCCGGCGGTAGTGGAGCCCGATCTTTCGGGTAGCCGTTCCGACGACCTCGACGTCCCCGACTTCCTCAAGTAAGCCGGGTCCCGAGAGCCGGTTTTCGGTGTTTTGGTGGCGGAATGAAGTCCGGCCCGGCGTTTCTGTAGCCTTCACGGATACAGGCGCCGGGAACCTGGCCCTCCATGTAGGGGACAACCCCGACGAGGTTCTGGCGCGCCGCGTTGACCTGGAGCAGGCTGCCGGGCTCGGCAGCCGTAAGTTCCAGTACATGGATCAGGTCCATGGCAACAGGGTCGAATTCATCAAGGTACATGGGCCTGGGCCCACCGCTGATGCCATGGTTTCAGCAGTTACCACTTCCGGCGCCGGAGTGCACCCTGCGCCGCAGCCCTTGGCGGTCATGGTTGCTGACTGCGTTCCCGTGGTTTTCGTGGCGGACGGTCCCGGTGCTGATCCCGTGATCGCCGTGGCCCATGCCGGGCGTCCAGGTGTGGCCTCGGACGTCGTGACCGGGACCGTCCAGGAAATGCGCAAGCGTGGCGCGGTGGATATCAGCGCCTGGCTGGGACCGTCCATCTGTGGCTCGTGCTACGAGGTACCCGAAAAGTTGCGTGCCGACGTCGCCGCCTTGGTTCCTGCTGCATGGTCCTCGACTTCATGGGGTACGCCGGCCCTGGACCTTCCGGCCGGTGTGAGGGCCCAACTGGCATCCTTGGACGTCAGCGTGGAGTACTCAGGGGAGTGCACGCTGGAGAACAATTCACTTTTTTCCTTCCGCCGGGACTCCCGGACGGGTCGATTTGCAGGTTTGGTGTGGACGCATGATTAGCCTTGGTGGGGCCGACGAAGCGAGCGAACCCGGTGTGGGGGATGCCCGGACGGCCGAACTTTCCGGCCGGCTTGGGGTAGTGCGGCGCAGGATTGACGCGGCCGTTGCTGCCGCCGGACGTACCGACCCGCCGCAATTGATCGTGGTGACCAAATTCCATCCCGCAGAGGATGTGCGCCGACTGTCCGGCCTGGGCATCACCGATGTCGGTGAGAACCGGGACCAGGAAGCGGCCGCAAAGAGTGCCGGTCTTCCCGACGTCGATGTCCGTTGGCACTTCATTGGGCAACTTCAAAGCAACAAGGCAAAGTCGGTTGTCAGGTACGCCGCGTCAGTCCAATCGGTTGACAGGCTCCAGCTCGTTGACGCCCTGGCCAAGGCCATGGGGCGGGAACAGGAGTCCAGCGGCCGGGGCGACCTCGAGTGCTACATCCAGGTCGGTTTGGACGACGACGCCGATGCCCACCGCGGCGGTGCAAACCCTTCAGAAATCGCGGCTCTTGCTGACAGGATCGCATCGGCTTCCGGCCTTCATTTGTCCGGTCTCATGGCAGTTGCTCCATTGGGGGCGGATCCTGAGGTGGCCTTCGAGAAACTTGCCGGCATTTCCCAGGCGCTCCGGGCTGACCATCCGGCCGCAACGTCGATATCGGCAGGGATGAGCCAGGACCTTGAAGCGGCCGTGAAGTTCGGGGCGACACACCTGAGAATTGGCTCCGATATTCTCGGTTCCCGTCCGGCCGTGGGGTAGCGTCAAAGTATTGGAATGACGGGCCGGGGTTCCAATATGTCACGTCATGGCGGCCCGCCTACTGCAGAAACGATAGGAGTGCACCATGGCTGGCGCTCTGCGCAAGACAATGATCTATCTTGGGCTCGCCGACGGCGATGAACACTACGAATCTGAGCAGGCCGTCGCCTCGCACCACGACGAAGAACGCCCCCAGGCACAGGAACGGGAAGAGCGCCGGGCGCCCGCTCCCGTCCGGGAAGTTGTCCGTGAAATGCCCACTGTAGATGCCGAAGAGGAATACCGCGCACCCGTGACACCCATTAAGCGTGCGGCCTCCAGCCGCGAAGATGCCTCCGGCCTGAGGCAGATCACCACAGTTCATCCCCGTTCATATAACGACGCCAAGGTCATCGGTGAGAGCTTCAGGGATGGCATTCCAGTCATCATGAACGTCACGGACATGGGCGAGGCCGATGCAAAGCGCCTCGTGGACTTCTCCGCCGGCCTGGTATTTGGCTTGCACGGCAGCATCGAGAGGGTGACCAACAAGGTCTTCCTGCTTTCGCCGTCGTATGTCGAGGTCATCGGGGACGACAAGAAGGCCAGCGAGACGCAGGCCAGCTTCTTCAACCAGAGCTGACGACGATTCTTTTGCGGATGCCAGGCGGGTCAACCTGCCTGGCATCTGTGTTGCAATAGTAGGGACCGATTGACATTCCGGAACAAGTGGGAGATCTGAGCTAACTCGTGGGCATTGTTTTCGGCCTTATCCATATTGTGCTGTTGCTGTTCTTCATCGCCCTGATCATCCGCCTCGTCTTCGAATGGGTCCAGATGTTTGCCCGCCAGTGGCGGCCCAGGGGTGTGGCATTGGTTACAGCGCACGTGGTCTACTCGGTCACGGATCCTCCCTTGGGAAGGCTTCGTCGACTGATACCGCCATTGCAGCTGGGTGGAATCTCCTTGGATTTGGGCTTCCTGATCCTGATAATTGCCGTGAGTATCGCCATGGCAGTGACCTTCAGCCTCGCCTAGCTGCGCGCGGAACCTGGACCACCGATGGTTCACAGGCCGCAAATTCGCCAATTCAACACGATGGTGTTGAATTGGAGGAACAAGATGATATTTAGGTACCGTAGTTTTGAACGGCCGGAAGGCCTACTGACTAACTAGACCAACGAGGTGACCAGATGGCTTTGACGCCAGAAGACGTTGTCAACAAGCGCTTTCAGCCGACCAAGTTCCGCGAAGGCTACGACCAGGACGAGGTAGATGACTTCCTCGACGAGATCGTGGTGGAACTTCGCCGCTTGAACCAGGAAAATGACGAGCTTCGCAAGAAGCTCGGCGAAGCCGGTTCGGCAGTGCCTGCTGCGACTGCTGCGGCTCCGGTGGTTGAGAAGGTTCCGGCCCCCGTCAAGGTCGACAAGGAAGCTGAAGCCAAGGCAGAAGCCGAAGCCAAGGCTGCCGAAGCTGCCAAGAAGAAGGAAGCCGAGCAGGCTGCAGCCGCTGCCGCCGCTGCGAAGGCTCCCGCTGCCAACAACAGCCTCACTCCCTCCGCTGAGTCTGCTGCAGGCCTGCTCGCCATGGCACAGCAGATGCACGACAAGCACGTCTCCGACGGTGCGCAGCAGAAGGAAAAGATCATTGCCGAGGCTCAGATCGAGGCTTCAAGCCTCGTCAACGATGCCCAGGAGAAGTCCCGCAAGATCCTTGGTGCTTTGGAGCAGCAGCGCTCCGTGCTGGAGCGCAAGGTTGAGCAGCTCCGTGGCTTCGAGCGCGACTACCGTTCACGCCTGAAGGCTTACATCGAAGGCCAGCTCCGCGACCTTGATGCCCGTGGTTCCGTCGCTGCCCCTGAGGTTGGCGAAGCAACCGCTGACGTTTAGCAAGTATTCTGAAAGCCGGTGGCTGAGGATTCCTCGGCCACCGGCTTTCGCTGTTAAAGACCGACAGCAGCCCGCCACGCTTCTCCCCGAATGAAAGCACTATGACCGACTTCACCGAAGACGCCCCGCAGCCGGCGACCACCGCCAGCCGCAAGTGGCGCCCGGCCATGCTCTGGCTGTTTGCCGGCTTCGCCGTGTTTGCCTATGCCTTTGACCAGCTCACCAAGCTTTGGGTGACCAGCACCATGACGGAAGGGGAACGGATTCCGGTCCTGCCTCCGCTGCTGCATTGGTACTACATCAGGAACTCCGGGGCCGCGTTCTCCATCGGTGAGAACGTCACCTGGATTTTCACGATTGTCATGGCGGCCGTCTCGGTGGCTATCCTCTTCCAACTGCGCCGGCTGGGTTCGGCATGGTGGGCGCTCTCGCTGGGTTTGCTCCTCGGGGGAGCGCTGGGCAACCTCACCGATCGCCTGTTCCGGGAGCCTTCTTTTGCCATGGGACACGTGGTGGACTTCATCCAGCTTCCCAACTTCGCCATTTTCAACATCGCAGACTCAGCCGTGGTGTCCGGCGTCGTGATCATCTGCCTCCTGACCCTTCGCGGCATTGGCATGGATGGGACGCGCCAGACACCGGCTCCCAAGGGTTCGGACCATGCCAAGCCAGCCAGCGGTAGCCAGGGGGAGCCTGCCGGTGAGTAGCTCCGTGGAAGTGCCCGATGACCTCGCGGGGGTACGGGCGGACGCAGGCCTGGCGAAATTGCTGGATATCTCCCGTTCCGCAGCAGCACTGTTGATCGCCGAAGGCAACGTGACTCTCGCCGGGGTGCCACTGGGCAAGTCGGCAAAGCTGGCCGCCGGGTCCGTGCTCGATGTCACCGTCCCGGACCGGCGGGACCCCTTGGAAGTGGTGGAGGAAGTTGTGGAAGGCCTGAAGATCCTTTTGGACGACGAGGAATTCGTTGTCATCGACAAGCCGGTGGGAGTTGCCGCCCATCCCTCACCCGGATGGGTGGGGCCCACCGTTGTGGGCGGCCTGGCTGGTGCCGGCTACAGGATCTCGACCTCGGGTGCGCCGGAGCGCGCAGGGATCGTCCACAGGCTCGACGTCGGTACGTCCGGCGTCATGGTGGTGGCCAAGACTGAACATGCTTACACGGTGCTGAAGCGTGCCTTCAAGGAGCGCACCGTGGAGAAGGTTTACCATGCCGTCGTGCAGGGGCTGCCGGACCCCCTGGAAGGCACCATTGATGCCCCAATCGGGCGCCACCCCGGACATGACTGGCGGTTTGCCGTGATCGAGGACGGCCGTCCATCCGTGACCCACTATGAGGTCCTTGAAGCCTTCGGCAAGGCAACCCTGGTGGAAGTACACCTGGAGACCGGCCGGACACACCAGATCCGCGTCCATTTCTCGGCCTTGCGGCACCCCTGTGCCGGAGATCTCACCTACGGCGCCGATCCCCGTCTTGCCGCGACTCTCGGATTGACCCGGCAGTGGCTGCACGCCCGTCAACTCGGATTCACCCACCCCGCCACAGGTGAATGGGTGGAAGTGAGCAGCGAATATCCGGCGGACCTCCAGTACGCCCTGGATCTGCTCGCAACCGGTTCCGCATAGACGGATTTCACTGCCCGGGTCCGCTTCCTGTCGGACCCGGGACGGTAGACTGTCGTGGTGACTTCCAGCAATGATTCGTTCGTCCACCTGCACACCCATACCGAATACTCCATGCTGGATGGGGCGGCCCGCTTGGGGGAGCTGTTCGACGAAACGGAACGTCTGGGAATGCCGGCCCTGGCGACGACGGACCACGGGTACCTGTTCGGCGCTTTCGACTTCTGGCGCAAGGCCACGGACAAGGGCATCAAGCCGATCATCGGCGTGGAAGCGTATGTAACTCCCGGCACCGCCCGCGGCGACAAAGAGCGCGTTCGCTGGGGCGATGAGAGCCAGCGCAAGGACGATGTCTCCGGTGGTGGCTCCTATACCCACATGACACTCCTGAGCTACAACAACGCGGGCATGAGGAACCTGTTCCGGGCCTCGTCCATTGCTTCGCTCGATTCCGTATTTGGCAAGTGGCCCAGGCTGGACCGGGAGCTGCTCAATACGTACTCCGAAGGTTTGATTGCCACCACCGGCTGCCCGTCCGGCGAAGTGCAGACCAAGCTGCGGCTTGGCCTCTACCGTGAGGCTGTTGAAGCCGCCGCCGAGTTCCGTGACATCTTCGGGGCAGAGAACTACTTCTGTGAACTGATGGACCACGGGCTGGACATCGAGCGGCGTGTCACCGGCGATCTCCTGCGCCTGGCCAAGGAACTGAACCTCCCGCTCGTGGCCACCAACGACCTCCACTACACCCATGAGCACGATGCCAAAGCCCACGAGGCCCTGCTGGCGATCCAGTCCGGCTCTACCCTCCTGGAGCCCACGTACGACAACGGAGGCTCCCGCTTTGCCTTCTCCGGCAGCGGGTACTACCTGAAATCGCCGCAGGAAATGCGGGAACTGTTCCGCGACCACCCCGAAGCCTGCGACAACACCTTGCTCATCGCCGAGCGCTGCGAAGTCTCGTTCAACACCGGTGCCAACTACATGCCGCGCTTCCCCTGCCCACCAGGGGAGGACGAGACGTCGTGGCTGGTCAAGGAAGTGGACACCGGCCTGAAGTACCGGTATCCCCAGGGCATTCCGGACAAGGTTCGCAAGCAGGCTGACTACGAGCTTGGCGTCATCACGTCCATGGGCTTCCCCGGCTACTTCCTGGTGGTTGCCGACTTCATCAACTGGGCCAAGAACAACGGCATCCGTGTGGGTCCCGGCCGTGGTTCAGGTGCCGGCTCCATGGTGGCCTACGCCATGCGTATTACTGACCTCGATCCGCTGCAGCATGGCCTGATCTTTGAGCGCTTCCTCAACCCGGACCGCGTCTCCATGCCTGACTTCGACGTCGACTTCGATGATCGGCGCCGCTCCGAAGTGATTGACTACGTCACCAAGAAGTACGGCGACGAGCGTGTGGCGATGATCGTCACCTACGGCACCATCAAGACCAAGCAGGCGCTGAAGGACTCCTCCCGTGTGCTGGGCTACCCCTTCAGCATGGGCGAGACCCTGACCAAGGCACTTCCGCCTGCCGTCATGGCCAAGGACATTCCGCTGGCAGACATCCAGAATCCGGAGTCCAAGCGTTACAGCGAAGCAGGGGACTTCCGCCAGCTCATTGCCACCGATCCCGAGGCCGCCAAGGTCTTCGAGACCGCTTTGGGCATCGAGGGACTGAAACGCCAGTGGGGTGTCCACGCGGCCGGCGTCATCATGTCCTCGGACCCCATCATTGACGTCATTCCCATCATGCGCCGTTTCCAGGACGGCCAGGTCATCACCCAGTTCGACTACCCGACGTCCGAGGGCCTGGGCCTGATCAAGATGGACTTCCTGGGCCTGCGAAACCTGACGATCATTTCGGACGCCCTGGAAAACATCAAGATGAACCGTGGCGTCGACCTCGACCTGGAAAACCTGGAACTCGACGACGCCGCATCCTACGAACTTCTTGCCCGAGGTGACACCCTGGGTGTGTTCCAGCTTGATGGTGGCCCCATGCGGTCCCTGCTCAAGCTGATGAAGCCTGACAACTTCGAAGACATTTCCGCAGTCCTGGCGCTGTACCGTCCGGGCCCCATGGGCGCCAACGCCCACACGGATTACGCCTTGCGCAAGAACGGGATCCAAGAGGTCATTCCCATCCACCCGGAACTGGAAGAGCCCCTCAAGGAAATCCTCGGCGGTACGTTTGGCCTGATCGTGTACCAGGAGCAGGTCATGGCCGTAGCCCAGAAGCTGGCCGGCTACTCGCTGGGCCAAGCCGACATCCTCCGCCGTGCCATGGGCAAGAAGAAGAAATCCGAGCTGGACAAACAGTTTGCCGGCTTCTCCCAAGGCATGCAGGACAACGGCTACTCGATGGCCGCCGTCAAGACGCTGTGGGACATCCTGCTTCCGTTCTCCGATTACGCCTTCAACAAGGCCCACTCGGCAGCATATGGCGTGATCTCGTACTGGACCGCCTACTTGAAGGCGCACTACGCGCCTGAATACATGGCCGCACTGCTGACCTCGGTGGGCGATGACAAGGACAAATCGGCCATTTACCTCAATGAATGCCGGCGCATGGGTATTACGGTCCTCCCACCGGACGTCAACGAATCCTCGTTGAACTTCACCCCGGTGGGAACGGACATTCGTTTCGGCATGGGGGCCATTCGAAACGTCGGCGTCAACGTGGTGGATGCGATGGTCTCGACCCGCACCACGGAAGGCAACTACACCTCGTTCAAGGACTTCCTGCTGAAGGTTCCGGCCGTGGTGTGCAACAAGCGCACCATTGAATCACTGATCAAGGCCGGTGCCTTCGATTCCCTGGGGCATCATAGGCGTGCCTTGGCCATGATCCACGAAGAAGCCATTGATTCGGTGATCACCCTCAAACGCAACGAGGCAATTGGCCAGTTCGACCTCTTCGCAGGCTTTGAGGACCAGGAGCCGGAGGCTTCCCTCACTACGGAGATCCCCGATCTCCCGGAATGGGAGAAGAAGGACAAGCTGTCCTTCGAGCGGGACATGTTGGGACTCTACGTTTCAGACCATCCGCTGCAGGGCCTGGAGGGGGTCCTCAGCCAGCATGCGGAACAGTCGATTACTTCAATCATCGCCGAGGACGGACCGCACGACGGCGCGATCGTCACCATTGCGGGCATGATCACCTCATTGAGCCGCAGGATCGCCAAGGCCAGCGGAAACGCCTATGCCCGCGCCGAAATCGAGGACCTTGGTGCCTCCATGGAGGTCATGTTCTTTGGCCAGGTGTACGGGCCCATTGCCTCGGTCCTGGCAGAGGACTTGATTGTTGTGGTCAAGGGACGGTTGCAGCGCCGGGACGATGGCGCGGTCACCCTCAACTGCATGGAGCTCTCAGTGCCGGACTTGAGTGAAAGCGTCAACGGTCCGGTAGTGATCACCATTCCCACTTTCAAAGCTACGGAGGCCGTAGTGACTGACCTGCGGGACGTCCTCCGTACGCATCGAGGCAACTCGGAGGTCCGTTTGAAGCTGATGGGTGATACCAAGGTGGAGGTCATGGGCCTGCCGGTCCACATGCGGGTCAACCCCAGCCCATCCCTCTTTGGTGACCTGAAGGTCCTCCTGGGTCCGGCCTGCCTGGATAACTAGGAGCCTTGGAAGCCGGTGACGCTTCGTCCGGTCAGATCTCGTAGTCGAGGGGCTCCGGCCTGCTGTAGCCCCCGCTGTGGTAGAGCAGGGGAGTGCCGTCGCCGCCCACTTGGCCGTCGACGACCTCAACCACCACTACTGCGTTGTTCTCGAAGGAAAGCCGCATCTGGATCTTGCCCACCAGCCAGCCGCTGACATCCTTGAGGATGGGTACCTCGTGGGGTCCGGGTTCCCAGTGGTCGCCCTCGAACCGGTCACGCGTGCGGGCGAAACGGTTGGCGAGGGCCTGGTTCTCAAGTCCCAGCATGTGCACGCCGATGTATTCGGCGTTGGCCACGGCAGGCCACGAACTGGAGCTCCTGGCCATGTTGAAGGTGAACCTGGGCGGCTCGGCGGACAGCGACGCCACCGAGGTTGCGGTGAAGCCGAAGGGTTTGCCGTTCAGGTTGGCCGTGATGATGGCAACCCCGGCGGCGTGCCGGCGGAACATCTCCCGGAAAGTCTGGTCAAAGCCGGATGGTTCGCTTGTCACGTGGATGTGTCTCCTGGACTGGGGGCTGCGTCTCCCCTCAGCGTATTCCTCCGGTCCTGCCGGCACCTCATTTTGTTGAGCCTGCATGAACCTTTGTTAATGTGAGGGGTATGACCGAGCCAACCGTGCATGTCCCTGCTGCTGCCGAACCGGCGCCGGCCCCGCCGCGGCGCGTCCCGAAGGACGCCCTGTGGATCGTTCTTCCGGCCGGCGGCGGAATCCTTCTGGGGGCGCTCTGGTGGATTCTTGCTCCCGGTGGGCTGAACCTGGTCTCCGGCAATCCTGCACTTGCCGATGCCAACAATCCCGCGTCATGGCTTCCACGGGATCTGGTTCTGGCAGGACTCGCGCTCCTGGCCGGCTGCTTCACGGGCCTCATGCTGGACGGGAAGCTGCAGGGTCCCAGCGTGGGCCGCAGATTGACGCTTGCTCTCCTCGGCGGCGCCCTGGGTGGAATTGTGGCGTGGCTCGTTGGGTTGCTGTCCGCCCAGCTGTTTGGTCCGGCTCCGGATCCCGCACTTGGTCCCGGATATGGGTTCACCCTCCGTTCCTACGCCGTGCTGCTGTTGTGGCCGGCAGCAACGGCATTCATCACGTTCGTCCTGGCGCTGTTCGGGGTTCTTTCCAAGAAGCCCGTAAAATAACCGGGTGACCACTTCTTCGGATACCTCCGCCCGCCCCGCCGCTTCCCTCGATTTCCGAAGCATCGATCTCCGGGGCCGCCGCCTCTCTTTGGCTGAACTGCGTGCCGCCGTTCCCAGGGCCCGTCATCAGACTATGGCCGACGCCGAGCAGAAGGTCCAGGACATCATTGCAGCCGTCCGCAGCCGCGGCTTTGCTGCCCTCACGGAGCTGGCGCAGAAATTCGACGGCGTAGAACAGTCGCACCCGCGTGTTCCGGCTGAAGCGCTGGCCCAGGCACTGGCCGAGCTGGACCCTGCAGTCCGGGCGGCACTGGAAGAGTCCATCAGCCGTGCCCGGCAGTTTGCAGAGCAGCAGCGCCCGGCCAATGTCGATGTTGCCTTGGCCGATGGTGCCGTGGTCAGCCAGAATTGGATTCCGGTGGGCCGCGTCGGGCTCTATGTGCCCGGGGGCCTGGCTCCCTTGGCTTCCTCCGTGATCATGAACGTGGTGCCCGCAGTAGCGGCAGGCGTCGAATCCATCGCGTTGGCTTCTCCTCCGCAGAAGGACTTTGGCGGCCTGCCCCACCCCACCATCCTTGCCGCTGCGCAGCTGCTGGGAATTGACGAGGTTTACGCCATCGGTGGAGCACAGGCGATCGTTTCCTTCGCCTACGGCATTCCGGGTTCCGCTGATGAGCTGCCCATCGAACCCGTGGATGTTGTAACCGGCCCGGGAAACATCTTTGTTGCCACAGCCAAGAGGCTCGTCAAGGGAGTGGTGGGCATCGATTCGGAGGCCGGAACTACCGAGATTGCCATCCTGGCGGATTCCAGCGCGCAGGCCCCCCTCGTCGCGGCCGACCTCATCAGCCAGGCAGAACACGATCCCAAGGCAGCTTCAGTCCTGGTGACGGACTCAGCAGAGCTGGCCGACGCCGTCGTGCGTGAATTGACGGCACAGGCCGCAGCCACCAAGCACAGTGCGCGCGTTCTCGAAGCGTTGTCGGGACCCCAGTCAGGGGTGGTGCTGGTTGATGATCTCGACCAAGGCATCGCAGTGTGCAACGCCTATGCCGCTGAACACCTGGAAATCATGACGGCGGATGCTGCGGCTGTTGCGTCGCGGATCCGCAATGCCGGCGCCATCTTTGTGGGGGACTACAGCCCGGTAAGCCTCGGAGACTACTGCGCAGGATCCAACCACGTCCTGCCAACCAGCGGGACGGCGGCTTTCTCTTCGGGCCTGAATGTCACTACTTTCCTCCGCGCCGTGCAGGTCATCAACTACGACCGCACGGCATTGGAGCAGGTCAGCGGACACATCGTCAGTTTGTCCCGTGCTGAGGACCTTCCCGGCCACGGGGACGCCGTACGTATCCGCTTCGCCTAAGCGCTCAACCACTACATATACGGGTGCCTACCGCTACATATAGTAGTTACACGCTTGTCATTAGGGTGTGAACGACCGTAAACTGGTGCCGGAAGTGAAACTTCCGGCACCTTTTGCGTTCCCGCGACCCGCAGGGCGATATTCCATGCCGGAACTGTCAGGGGAGGCCCAGCGTGTATTGTCCGTTCTGCCGGAATCCCGACTCCCGCGTCGTTGACAGCCGCATGGCCGACGACGGCTCTTCCATCCGTCGACGCCGTCAATGCCCCGAGTGCGGACGCCGCTTCACCACTGTGGAGACCACCAGCCTGTCCGTCATTAAACGCTCCGGGGTCGGCGAGCCGTTCAGCCGGATCAAGGTCATCAGTGGTGTCCGCAAGGCATGCCAGGGACGTCCCGTCACCGAGGACGACCTCGCCATGCTGGCGCAGGAAGTCGAAGAGAACATACGTTCGTCCGGGGCGGCCGAAATTGACGCGCACGAGGTTGGCCTTGCCATTCTCGGCCCGCTTAGGAAGCTGGATGAAGTGGCCTACCTGCGCTTCGCCAGTGTCTACCAGGCGTTTGAGTCCTTGGAAGATTTCGAATCCGCCATCTCGCTGCTTCGGCACGAACATGCAGAACACGCCAAAGCCGGCGCCAAGGAATCAACAACGGGCTCGGAAAAGAGCCAACTCTAGCTCCGGTGGCGGTGTGGAGGGGAAGCCGCACCCGCCACCGGCACACTGGTGGTCAGCGTCCTCCTGAGACGGGGAGCACCGCGCCGGTGATGTAGCCGGCTTCGGCGGACATCAGCCACAGAACGGCCGCCGCCACCTCTTCGGGCTCGGCCCCACGCCCCATGGGGATGGTGGGGTTCAGTCTTTCCACCCGGTCCGGCATGCCGGCGGCAGCATGCAATCCGGTGTTGGTGCTTCCGGGAGCCACGGCATTGACCCGAATGCCCTGCTGGGCCACCTCGGCCGCCAAACCAACGGTGAGGACATCCACGGCGCCCTTGGTGGCAGCGTAGTGGACCCAGGTTCCGGAGGAGCCGGCTTTGGTGGCAGTAGAGGAAATATTGACGATTGACCCGCCGCTGCCGCCGTGGTCCGTGGAGAGTCGCCGCACCGCTTCCTGGCACATGTGGATCATTCCTGACACGTTGACGTCCACCACCCGTTGAACGGTTTCTGCCGGTACCTCCACCAAGGCGCCGATCAGGTTGCCGGTAATGGCCGCGTTGTTGATGACCGCAGTCACTTGACCCAGGCCTGCAGCCTGGTCGAATAAGCGCACGACGTCGGCAGGCCGGCTGACGTCCGCCTGGACGGCCAGTGCCTGGCCACCCAGGTCGATGATGTCATTGGCAACGGTTTCAGCGCCGGTCCTGTCTTCGGAGTAGTTGACAACTACTGCGTATCCGGCCCGCGCCGCAGCGTGGGCTACGGCTGCACCGATGCCCCTGCTTGCTCCCGTAACAACTGCCGTCCCGGGTTTCGGAACCGGGCCCCCTACCATCCGGGGCCTACTTGGCGAGCTTGTGGTGCAAGGCGACCTCAAGCGCCGCTCCGACAATACCGGCGTCGTTCTTCAACTTTGCGGTGACGATCTTGGTGCGCAGGTCAAGGTGCGGGAAGTACTCGTCGGACCGCTTGGAAATGCCGCCACCGACAATGAAGAGTTCGGGAGAGAACAGGAACTCAACATGCTGGAGGTAGCGGTTGAGCAGGACGCCGTACTCGTCCCAGCTCAGGCCGTCGCGTTCGCGGGCCACAGCGGAGGCCTTGGTTTCGGCGTCGTGTCCGTCTACCTCAATGTGGCCAAGTTCGGCGTTGGGGACCAGTTGTCCGTTGAAGATGAAAGCCGACCCGATGCCGGTTCCCAGAGTGATGACCAGGACGGTTCCGTCAATGCCCTCGCCGGCCCCGTAGCGGGCTTCAGCCAGGCCGGCCGCGTCGGCGTCGTTGATGACCTCAACGGGCCGCCCAAGGCGCTTGGTGAACGTCCCGTCAATATCAGTTCCGAGCCACGTTTTGTCCACGTTGGCAGCTGAATTAACCACGCCATGCTGGATGATGCCGGGAAAGGTCACGCCCACTGGAGAGTCGGCGGCAGGGGCTTCGGGACGGCTGGAGAGTTCCTCCACGATCTGGGCGACAACCTCGGCTACGGCCTCGGGAGTGGCAGGCTGGGGAGTGGGGACCCGGAAACGGTCACCGATCAGCTTGCCCTTCTTGAGGTCGACAATGCCGCCTTTGATGCCGGTGCCGCCGATGTCGATACCGATCAGCGGTGCGTTCTTGTGGGTCTTCTCATCCTTCTTGGACAATGCAATTCCGATCATGGCAGGAGGGGATGGGCATGGCGCAGCCGCCCGGGCTGCTGGACCTTCCGAAGGGTTCAGGGAAGGGTAAGGATTTCCGCGCCGGTCTCTGTGACCAGCAGGGTGTGTTCGAACTGGGCCGTGCGCTTGTGGTCTTTGGTGACGACCGTCCAGTCGTCCGCCCACATATCCCATTCGATGGTGCCGAGGGTCAGCATGGGTTCGATGGTGAAGACCATGCCTGCCTCGATCACGGTGTTGTACGCCGGGGCTGCGTCGTAATGCGGGATGATGAGGCCCGTATGGAAGGCCTCACCCACGCCGTGGCCCGTGAAGTCCCGAACAACGCCATAGCCGAAGCGTTTGGCGTAGGACTGGATGGCACGGCCGATTACGTTGATTTCGCGGCCCGGGGCCACGGCCTTGATGGCCCGGTTGAGCGACTCCTGCGTACGCTCAACCAGCAGACGGGATTCCTCATCCACGTCGCCAACCAGGAAAGTGTAATTGGTGTCCCCATGGACGCCGTTGATGAAAGCTGTGATGTCAATGTTCAGGATGTCGCCGTCCTGTATGACAGTGGAGTCCGGGATCCCGTGGCAAATGACCTCGTTGAGGGAAGAGCAGAGGGATTTGGGAAAACCGCGGTAACCGAGTGTCGACGGGTAAGCCTTGTGGTCGAGGAGGAACTCATGCCCGACCTTGTCCAGGTGGTCGGTGGTGACACCGGGTTGGATGTGCTTGCCGACCTCCACGATGGCCTGCGCTGCGATCCGCCCCGCAATCCGGATCTTCTCAATGGTCTCCGGTGACTTCACCTCGGAGCCCGTGAACCTGGCAGGTGCCTTCTTGCCGACGTACTCGGGCCGCGGAATGGAAGCCGGGACAGGCCGTTCGGGGCTGATGGTTCCCGGTGTGAGGGCGCCGATGGGTGCAGTCGAAGCAAGAGAAGGCATAGATTGATCATATAAGGCACACAAGAGACGTAAGTAACAAAGCATGGTTGGGTTCCTGCGACCCCGCCAAAGTTACGCGTCCGGCCCACCCAGGATCGAGGAGGAGACGTGACGGAGTACTGGTACAACGTCAAGACGCATCAGATCGAAGAGGACGCCATGTCCGATTGGTCCCAGCTGATTGGACCCTATAAAACCAGGGAAGAAGCCGAGCACGCCTTGGAAAAGGTCAAAGCCCGCAATGACGCCTGGGACGCCCAGGACGAGGACTGACCTGTACGGGGACTAGAAGGAATGCTCAGGTCCGGGGAACTGCCCGGACCTGACGTCCTCCCCGTAGGCGGCAGCGGCGTCGGCCAAAGAAGTGCGGAGGTCAGCGTATTGCTTGACGAACTTTGCCATTTTGCCTCCGCGCAAACCGGCCATGTCCTGCCACACAAGCACCTGTCCGGTGGTGGTGTTGCCTGCGCCGATTCCCACGGTGGGTACGCGCAACGCTGCATCCACGGCGGCTGCGGTTTCCGCCGGCACCATTTCCATGAGCACGCTGAAAGCCCCCGCATCCTGCAAGGCAACAGCATCGTCGATGAGGCGTTGTGCGTCTTCTCCCCGGCCTTGGACCCGGTATCCGCCGAGGGCGTGTTCGCTTTGCGGCGTGAAGCCGATATGGGCCATGACAGGGATTCCGGCTTGGACCATGGCCTTGACAGTGTCCGCGTAGTAGGCGGTTCCCTCAATTTTGACGGCGTGCGCCAAGCCTTCCTTCAGGAAGCGGACACCGGTGGCAACTGCCTGTCCCGGGGAGACTTCATAGCTGCCAAAAGGAAGATCGGCCACGATCAGCGCGCGCTTTGCGGCCCGGCTTACGGCGCGCGTCAGCGGCAGCAGCTCGTCCACGGTGACCGGAAGGCTTGTTTCGTTGCCGTAGACGTTGTTCGACGCTGAATCACCCACGAGGAGGACTTCGATTCCTGCCTGGTCGAAGATTTCCGCCGTGTACTGCTCGTAGGCGGTCAGCATGGCGAACCGGGCACCGTTGTCCTTGGCCTGCTGGAGATGGTGGATCCTGACCCGGCCGGCAGGCTTTGAGGCCGCCGCGGAGGGTGACGTTGAGGGCGCTGAAGGGCCGGTCCCGTAAGGTGCGGGAACTTCAGCGGGCGTGGTGGACTCAGGGAGGTTGCTCGGGGCCATGGATAGAGCCTAAGCCGTGCCGACGGTGCCTGCCACCAGTGTGTCCGGCGTCACGGAATGTAAACGCTGTGTTACGCGAAGGTACTGCTGCGGCAATAGCAGCGAACTGTTAGTAGAGTGAAGGCTGAGTTGTCGTGGCTTCAAAGTCTTGGAACAAGCGGCATGGACACTGAATCGGAAAAGAGGCCCTATGGACCGCCAGCAAGAGTTCGTTCTGCGGACGATCGAAGAGCGTGACGTGCGCTTCGTACGCTTGTGGTTCACCGACGTCGTAGGTTCCCTTAAGTCGGTGGCGCTTGCGCCCGCCGAGGTCGAAGGCGCCTTTGAAGAAGGCCTTGGTTTTGACGGTTCGGCAATTGAGGGCCTCGCCCGCGTCTTTGAATCGGACATGCTGGCCCAACCTGACCCGTCCACCTTCCAGATCCTGCCGTGGCGTGGTGAAACAGAGCAGACCTCGCGCATGTTCTGTGACGTCCTGACCCCCGATGGCGAGCCGTCGGCCGCTGATCCCCGCAACGTACTGAAACGGACCCTGGCCAAGGCTGCGGACATGGGGTTCACCTGCTACACCCACCCGGAGATTGAGTTCTACCTCCTCAAGTCCAAGGACCTCGGGCCGGACGGCTCCCCGGTCCCGGTGGACGAGGGAGGCTACTTCGACCACGTTCCAGGCGGCGTTGCCCAGGACTTCCGCCGCACCGCGGTCACCATGCTCGAATCGGTCGGTATTTCCGTGGAATTCAGCCACCATGAAGGTGGTCCCGGCCAGAACGAGATCGACCTCCGTTACGCGGATGCGCTGCAGACCGCTGACAACATCATGACGTTCCGTACGGTCATCAAGGAAGTGGCCCTCCAGCAGGGAACCTACGCCACCTTCATGCCCAAGCCGTTCACCGACCACCCCGGCTCGGGAATGCACACCCACTTCTCCCTGTTCGAGGGCGATACCAACGCGTTCTTTGAAGCGGGCGCCGAGTTCCAGCTCTCCAAGACGGCACGCCAGTTCATCGCAGGAATCCTGAAGCATGCCCCCGAGTTCACCGCCGTCACCAATCAGTTCGTGAACTCCTACAAGCGGCTCTGGGGTGGCGGCGAGGCGCCAAGCTACCTGAGCTGGGGACACAACAACCGTTCGGCACTTGTTCGCGTTCCGTTGTACAAGCCCGGCAAGGGCCAATCGGCGCGCATCGAGTACCGCGGGATCGACTCCGCCACCAACCCCTACCTGGCGTACGCCGTTCTGCTGGGCGCCGGCCTGAAGGGCATCGAGGAAGGCTACGAACTTCCCGCTGCGGCCGAAGACGACGTGTGGTCGCTGACCACCGCAGAGCGCAGGGCCATGGGCCATGCGCCGTTGCCTGCCAGCCTCCACGACGCCATCCGTGCCATGGAGGAATCTGAACTTGTTGCGGAGATCCTGGGCGAACAGGTCTTCGAGCACTTCCTGCGCAACAAGCGCGCGGAATGGCAGGATTACCGCCTCCAGGTCACGCCATACGAGTTGCAGCGCAACCTCGGCATTCTGTAGGCAGGGCCAGTGAGCCTCGCACGTCGGCTCATTTCAGCCGGTTTCAGTGATCTCGAAAAAGCCGAACGGTTCCTTGCAGCCCCCGAACTTGAGGGGATTGACCAGGAATCGCTCTTTGCCGGGCTCTCCATGTCGGCGAGCCCGGACACCGCCCTCCAGTCATTGGTCCGGCTTCTCGAGAAAAACCCCGGGCTGAAGAAACTGGCTGCGGCGGACCAGGACAGCAGCGAGCCCATGTACCGCCTGCTCGGCGCTTCAGAGGCACTGGGGGAGTTCCTCATGCGCCGGCCCGAGCACTTGGACGTCTTTGATGTCCGCGTCAGCCCGGAGCCTCTCCAGGCCTCCAGCGAGGAACTCCGGGCAATGCTGCTCCGATCCGTGAAAGCCGAACCTGGAGCCCTGCGCCCAGTGGCGGGGATGACCGGGATGCCTGCCTATGCGGCCCTGAGGAGTGCTTATCGCCGGGGGCTGACTGAGTTGGCCATCAAGGATCTCTGTGCTGCCTCACCCCAGGACTTCATGCCCTCTGTCGGGGCCGAATTGGCCGACCTCGCCGGTGCCGCCATTGAGGCCGCCTTGGCCGTCTCGCGGGCCGAAGCCGCTGGACAGTATGCTGCCGCCGAGATCGCCGACGTCGGCCTTGCCGTCATGGGCATGGGTAAATGCGGCGCCCGTGAACTGAACTACATTTCCGACGTCGATGTCATTTACGTTATTGAGGCCGGTGAGCTGGAAGACGCCCGGGCATCGACCATCGGCACGGCACTGGCATCGGGAATATCCCGGGCAATCTCCTCGTCGGCACCAGAGCCCGGGCTGTGGGAAGTCGATGCCAACCTTCGTCCGGAGGGAAAGTCCGGGCCACTCGTCCGTACCCTGCCCTCGCACCTGAGCTACTACGCACGCTGGGCCGAAAGCTGGGAGTTCCAGGCGCTGCTCAAGGCGAGGACCATCGCAGGTGACCGGGAACTGGGCCAGCGCTATGAGAAGGCAGTTGAACCCTTGGTGTGGGCCTCGGCGGGACGCGAGGGGTTCGTCGAATCGGTCCAGGCGATGCGGCGAAGGGTAACCGACTACATTCCGGCAGCCGAAGAGCAACGCCAGATCAAGCTGGGACGGGGCGGCCTCCGCGATGTGGAGTTCACTGTCCAGCTGCTGCAGCTGGTCCATGGTAAATCCGACGAGTCGCTCCGGTGCAAGGACACCACTTCGGCCATAGCCGCACTGTCCGCTGGAGGCTACATTGGCCGCACGGATGCAGCCGCTTTCGACAACGCCTACCGCTACCTCCGCCTGCTGGAGCACCGGATCCAGCTTTTCCAGCTGCGCCGTACCCACCTTATGCCTGTCACGGAGGATGCCCAGCGGTTCCTTGCCAAAGCTGTCCTGGGACCCTTCTCCATGGAGCGGCCCCACCCTGACCAGCTGATGGCCACCTGGCAGAAAACCAAAAAATCCGTGCGGGAGCTTCACGAGCGGATTTTCTACCGCCCCCTGCTCAATACTGCGGCCAAGCTCAGCAGCGAAGACGCCAAGCTCAGCCCCGAGGCAGCCCAGGGCCGGCTTGCGGCCCTGGGCTACTCGGATCCGCAGGGAGCCATGCGGCACATTGAAGCGCTGACAGCGGGGGTCAGCCGGCGGGCTGCCTTGCAGCGGCAGCTTCTGCCGATCCTGCTGGGCTGGCTCGCTGATGGCGTGGACCCTGACGCCGGCCTGCTTGCTTTCCGCAGGGTCAGTGAGGCTTTGGGAACCACTCACTGGTACCTGGGCCTGTTGAGGGATTCCCAAGCCGCGGCAGAACGCCTGTGCCAGGTGTTGGCTAATTCCCGGTTGATCTCGGATCTGTTGGAAGTTTCCCCGGAATCCGTGGCCTGGCTGGGCAGCGACAAAGAGCTGGTGCCCATCAGCTTCGAAGCCCAATGGCAGGAAATCCAGTCCAAGCTGTCCCGGCACCCGGATCCCGAAAGTGCCATGAGGCTCATCCGCTTGATCCGGCGCCGCGAAATCCTGCGGACAGCGATTGCCGACAGCTCCGGATTGCTGGACCAGGATGCAGTGGGACTTGCTTTGGCCGAGACGGATCGTGCCGCCGTTCTAGGGGCATTGCACGTGGCGGAAGCCGTGATTGCCTCCGATGGACCACTCAAAACGGATGTCCTGGTGGTGGCCATGGGGCGTCAGGGGGGACGGGAGATCGGCTACGGCTCGGACGCGGACGTCATCTACGTGCATCGTGCCCGGCCCGGGTTTTCCGAGGCAGAAGCCCAGGAGCAGGCGACGGCGATCGTCGCCAAAGTTTCCAGCTTCCTCACCCAGCCACTCAAGCCGGCGATCATGGCCGAAAGGGTCCTCATGGTAGACGCGGACCTGCGGCCAGAGGGAAAGAACGGCGCAATGGTCCGCTCGCTGGAGTCGTATTCGGAGTACTACCGCCGCTGGTCGCTGATCTGGGAGGCCCAGGCACTGCTGCGGGCGCGCCCCATGGCTGGTTCCGACGAGCTGGCTGCCGATTTCCTCAAGCTCATCGATCCGATCCGCTACCCCCGGGAACTGGCGGAACAGGATGTCCGGGAAGTCCGTCGGATCAAGGCACGCGTTGAATCAGAGCGGCTGCCACGTGGCGCTGATCCTGCGCGTCACGTCAAGCTTGGACGCGGTGGGCTCAGTGACGTCGAATGGCTGGTCCAGTTGCTTCAACTGCAGCACGCAGGCAAGCATGTGGAACTCCGCACCACTTCCACCCTTGAAGCCCTCGAAGCGGCGGAAAAGCTGGACTTCATCAGTCACGATGACGCCGCACTTCTGCGGGACGCGTGGAGCTTTGCCAGCCGGATCCGTTCAGCGAATGTGATCGTCACCGGACGGGCTTCGGACCTCCTGCCCTCATCCCGGAAAGACCTTGAAGCTGCAGCGCGATGGTGTGGGTATGCTCCCGGACATGCGGGCCAGTTCGAAGAGGACTACCTGCGGCTGAGCCGGCGGGCCAGGGGTGTGTTCGAGAAGGTGTTCTACGGCAATTAGCCCATGGGCAGTGCGGCCTGGGCCTTTTCACGGGCATGCCGCAGCATGGCGACCACCGGCACGCCGGGAACCAGCGCGCCGTCGGCTACGTAACCCTCCTCCCGGTCCTGGAGTGTTTCCACCATCCGTCCGCGCCATAGTCGCAGTTGGTGGTGGTGTGCGGGGTCTTCGGCGAGGTTGAATCGTTCCTGGGGATCGGCGTCGAGGTTGAACAGTTCTTCTGTGCCCTTCCCGGAACCCCAGATGTACTTGTGATGGCCATCGGTCAGCCAATGCAGGTTCTGCCCCCAGTAGAGGTGTTCACCGTGCAGGACCTGCCGGACGGCCCCGGTATCCTGCCCACGCACCAGCGGGGCAAGGGACTTGCCGTCCACCGAGTCCGGGATGGGCAGCCCGGCCAGGTCCAGCAGCGTGGGCATGATGTCGCGCAGTTCCACCACGTGGTCCACCACGGCTCCGCGTGCAGCGTCCCTTGCTGCCGGGGCGTTGGCGATGATGAAGGGAATCCGTGCAGACCCCTCGTAGGGGACCGCTTTGCGGAACATCCGGTGGTCGCCCATCATTTCACCGTGGTCACTGGTGAAGGCGATCACCGTATTGCCATCCAGCCCGAAGTCCGCCAACGACTCCCTGATCCGGTTGATCTGCAGGTCGATCTGCGCCATCAGCCCGTAGTAGCCTGCCCTGGCCCGGTGGACCACGTGGTCCGGCATGCGGCCATAGCTCGCTTGGTAGTCGCCATCCTTCCGGTGCTCGTCCCAGTGGTGTTCCCAGTTGCCCAGCACTGGTTCGTAGTCCGGTATGCCGAGGTACTGCTCAAACGCCCACGACGGCGGATCGTACGGTGGGTGCGGACGGTGGAAGGAGAGGTAGAGGAAGAAGGGCTTCACCGGGTCACGGCGGTGCATCCACTCGATGGCCTGCGTTCCGATCCAATGCGTGGGGTGAAGGTTTTCGGCTTTATCCCACGGCCGGGCGACGATCGAGTTGCAGTTTACGCCGTGATCGAAATACTCGGCGTCCGGACCGGCTCCTGGCTGCTTTCTAAGCCACGGCACGTAGTCGTCAAACATGGCGAAGTGCTGCCGATGTTCCCGCCGTGCGTGGTGAAGGTAGCCGTCATGGAGGATCACGTCATCGAAGCCGAGCCTGGAGCGTTCCGGCCATACATGCATCTTGCCGATCGCCTGTGTGTGGTAGCCGCCCTTTCTGAACTCGTCCTGTACTGTCACCGGGTGGACTGCATGGAAGGGTACGCCGTCGTTGTACCCCACCCGGCCGTGCCGTTCCTGGGACTGGCCGGTAAACAGGGCCGCCCGGGCAGGAACACAGGAAGGTGTAGCAGAGTAGCCTTTGGAGAACCGCACGCCGCTACGGGCGAGTTCGTCGAGATGGGGTGTTTCGACGTAGGGATGACCGTCAGAGGACAGGCAGTCGCCCCTCCACTCATCCACACAGATCAGAATGACGTTCGGCCGGCCCATGGAAGGTTCCTTCGACGTAGGGAACTGATGTGACAACCCTAGTAGGAAGACCCCGCAAAATGCTCGAATATGACTCAGGAGATCCGTTTTCGAGCGTGAGTGATCACATCGATGTCGGTGACGTTTGGCTGATCCCGCTCAAACTCCTGGACGATGACGCACGGGCCATCCAACTCGGTTCCGTCGCCGGACTGGCCGTCGAGGAGCCGCAGCGGGCATTCGTCGGTGACCCTCTCCGGATGATGCTGATAGCCCTGGAGGAAGAGTCCCGCATGCCGTATGTCATCGAGTCCGGGGGCATCGCTGTTGGCGCGCTGACCCTCCAATCCGGTGCCGCCCGGTTGGCAGGTTGGTCCGACGACGATTCTGTGTGGCTTCTCAGGGGCTTCCTGATTGACTCGCGAAGCCAAGGGCGAGGCTTGGGAACACGGGCCGCGCGCGCGGCTGTGGAGGAAGCTCGAAAGCTGACGGGACGGCTGGGAGGCGGCCAGGCCGGCGTCGTGCTTTCCGTTAACGAGCGCAATCCGGCTGGCCAGGCTGCTTACTCCAAGGCGGGCTTCGGTGATGTCGGCAGGTATGAGGGAGGCGGTTCCGGCCCGCAGCGCATCATGTACCGGGCTTTTACGTGATTCGGGTGTCAACTACGGTTGACGCTACGCAGGTCGTCAACTAACGTTGACGATATGGAGGTGGACCGGATGAAGACACTGGTGGGATCGATGGATGGAATGGGCCCGGCTGAGGCACTGTATGCCGTGGCGGAACTTCAGAAGGAAGTGGGTCGGCGCGAGGCGTCCCTGGTTCGCGCGGCCAGGCAATCCGGGTTGTCGTGGGAGGCGATAGCCCTTTGCCTTGGCGTGAGCAAGCAGGCTGTGCATAAGAAGTACGGAAAACAATAGAGCGGGTCCGGAGCGAAGGGGGCTGGTCCGCACTGCCCGCTGTCCTTTAGGATGCTCCCGTGACAAGCATGGTGGATCCGGACGGTGCAGCTTTCTCCACCACGTGCTGTTTCCGCTGCGCGCAGGCGGGGCCGCACTGGTCATCGCGTTACGGGCGGGCGGGTACCTTTGCCTGCCGGCGCTGCTTCGCCACCTTCTCTGACGACGGAGTGTGTGAGGCCTCCGCGGGAGCGGGAAATCCAGGGCGCGAGGGACTGCCGTTTCCGGCAAACCAAGTAGTCTCCGCGCCCGGCAAGGAAAAAACGAGTACACGCTACTCGTGACCCCACTGTTCCTGCAAAGGCAGCATGGTGGCTATGACAACGTATGTGGTTGAACCAGCGGCCCTGCTCCATCGCTGCCAGTGCTGCGGCGAAGAAACCGACACGGTGTTCTGCGCCGACTGTGCGGCACCGGAAGAATCCGGACAATCGCCAAGAACCCAGCACTGATCGCTTCCCTGTGCAGGCGCTCATGCTTCGGGTAGTGTCGCCGCTGTGCATCAAGCTGCGCAGACGCTAAGTATCCTTATAGACTTCTTCTGTCACTGTTCTCCAGGCAGAGGAAAAGTCCATGGAATACAACGGAAGTTCGACAGAGAAGACCTTAACAGCCGGGGAGTTGGACCGGCGCCACGTGGGTCAGTCCGTGAGCTTTCAGCCCAATGACTTCACTGTGGTCTTCGGAACCATCGCGGGCATTGCGCGAACTGAAGCGCTGGTCTACTTATCGCTCGCAGGAGTGGGTGGCGGCACCCACCTCAAGGACGAATACGACCTCACCATAGATCACAAGGTCTACCTTCAGCTTGATCCGCTCGGCAGCGCTGAGAAGGGTCTTTCGGAAGCGGCCGGGTTCGTGAAGGAGAAACTGGACGAAATCGCCAGGAATATCCGCGAACGCGATCAGGATAAGACTGAGTAGTCTGCGACTGCACCAAGAAACGATCCCCGGTCCGTATGGGCCGGGGATCGCCTTTGTTAATGCGTGTGGTGGAGCTTAGACGCCGTAGTAGAGCTCGAACTCGTAGGGGTTCGGGCGCAGAGACAGCGGGCGGATCTCGTTCTCGTACTTGTAGTCGATCCAAGTATCGATGAGGTCCTGGGTGAAGACGCCACCGGCCTGGAGGAACTCGTTGTCCTCGCGAAGGGCCTCGAGGGCTTCTTCCAGGGAGCCCGGCGCCTTGGGGATGTCCTTGGCTTCCTCGGCGGGGAGCTCGTAGAGGTCCTTGTCGATCGGTGCCGGCGGCTCGATGCGGTTGCGGATACCGTCAATGCCGGCCATCAGCTGCGCGGCGAACGCCAGGTACGGGTTGGAGGAGGGGTCCGGAGCGCGGAACTCGATGCGCTTGGCCTTCGGGTTGGTGCCCGTGATGGGGATGCGGATGCCTGCGGAGCGGTTGCCCTGCGAGTAAACCATGTTTACGGGGGCTTCGAAGCCCTTGACCAAGCGGCGGTAGGAGTTGACCGTCGGGTTGGTGAATGCCAGGACCGCGGAGGAGTGCTTCAGCAAGCCGCCGATGTACCAGCGGGCCATGTCCGAGAGGCCTGCGTAGCCCTTTTCGTCATAGAACAGGGGATCGCCGTTGCTCCACAGCGACTGGTGGCAGTGCATGCCCGAGCCGTTGTCACCGAAGACAGGCTTCGGCATGAAGGTAACGGACTTGCCCCAAGCATCTGCTGTGTTCTTGATGATGTACTTGAACTTCTGCAGATCATCAGCAGCCGCGGTCAGGGTGGTGAACTTGTAGTTGATCTCAGCCTGGCCGGCGGATCCAACCTCGTGGTGGGAGCGCTCAACTTCGAGGCCTGCCTTGTCCAGCTCGATGCACATGGCATCGCGGAGGTCGGCCTGCTTGTCAGTGGGGGAGACCGGGAAGTAACCGCCCTTGACCGGAGTCTTGTAACCGAGGTTGCCGCCCTCTTCCTTGCGGCCAGTGTTCCAGTGGGCTTCTTCAGAGTCGATCTTGTAGAAGCTGCCCTGCGGGGAGGACTCGTACTGGATGTTGTCGAAGACGAAGAACTCGGCTTCGGGAGCGAAGAACGCGGTATCGGCGATGCCGGTGGATGCCAGGTACGCTTCAGCCTTCTCAGCTACGCCACGGGGATCGCGGTGGTAAGGATCACCGGTGCGGGGGTTCACGATGGAGAAGTTCAGCGCGAGTGTCTTCTCGATGCGGAAGGTGTCGATGAAAGCCGAGGTCACATCCGGGATGAGCTGCATGTCGGATTCGGCGATGCCCTGGAAGCCGCGGATGGAAGATCCGTCGAAGAGCTGGCCGTGGACGAAGAAATCGAGGTCGACGCTCTTGGCCGGCACATTGAAGTGCTGCTGGACACCAGGAAGGTCGGTGAAGCGGATATCGACGAATTTGACGTCTTCGTCTTTGATGAACTTGAGGACTTCGTCCGCAGTCTTGAACATCTATGCTCCTTATGCATATCAAGTAACAGGCCCGGAAGGCCGCGTGGTGCAGCCCATGCCAAAGCTCCGGAGACACAAAACATCCCCTTGCAGTGGTGGCTGGCAACTCATACCACCATAGGGAGATGGGATTTCCCGGGGGTGTCAGTATTGTTTCCGGCAGGTTACAGAATCATCTGTTGTGTAAACGGTAGTCGGCTTCACCGTCTCTGGTCCAAGCGGGTCCGGTGGGCGAACACTGCAGCCGCCTGAACACCGCCGCCGGTCCCTTGCTGAAGCCGCTGTGAGTCGGACAGCAGGCATGCCAGCAGTTAGGCTTGAGGGGTGGTTGATCGAAAAGACATAGGCTCCTGGCTCAGTGGTCCGGACACTTCAGGAATCTCAAAATACCCCGGCGAGAGGCTTGGGCTGCCCGAATCGGGCCCAGGCTCCACCGCCCGCGCCGGTCGCCGCATCCTGGCCATCATGGTGGATTGGACCATCGCGTTGGTCATCAGCAATTTTGCCTTTGGGGGAAACCAATGGGCAACGCTGGCAGTTTTTGCTGCCGAGCAGATTCTTTTGATTGGCACCTTGGGCTACAGCATCGGGCACCGGATCGTTGGGATCCATGTGGTCCGCCTGGGAGGTGGCCCGGCAGGCCCCGTGGCCGCGCTGGTCCGGACAATTCTTTTGTGCTTGGTCATACCGGCAGTTGTCTTTGATCCCGACCAGCGTGGCCTCCACGACAAAGCCATGAACACGATCCTTATCCGGATGTAGGGTTTCCTCCCTGAACAAAGCCAACAAAAAACCGCTGCGCCCGGATCGGGAGCGGCGGTTTTTTGTTGGGCAGTATTTTTGTTGCCAGGAAGAATGTCAGCGTCCGCGTGCGGCCTTGCGGTCAGGGCGGGCCTTGTAGGGGTCGATGCCCTTGGGAATCGGCAGGCGGTTTCCCAGCGAGTTGATGCGCTTGCTCACGGCATTGACCTCAATTTTGGTGAGCTCGTTCTTGAGCTTGCCCATGGTCTTCGCCAGCTTGTTCAGCGGCACCTGGCCTTCTCCGCGCCCGGATTCCAGAACGTGGATGGTGACGTTCGGGAGGATGCGGGCGAGGCGCTTGCGCTCTGCATCCACGAGGGGCTTGACGCGGTGGGTGGGTCCCTCGCTGACAAGTACTACACCGGGGCGGCCTATCGCCATGAAGACGGCGTCCTGTGTGCGGGGGTTGACAGCTACGGGCTGGTCCTGGGTGACCCAACCGCGGCGAAGGGTTCCCAGGGCTGCGCCGGAGGCGCCGGGCTGGTTCTCGATCTGCGCGAAGGCGGCTTTCTCGGCCCTTCGGGAAAGGATGAAGACCGCCGCCAAAAGACCCAGTGGAATACCAATGATCAGGCCGGTGACCCAGTTCTCCAGGAGGAAGCCGACCAGGAATGCGACCGCCACCACAGCAAGGAATGCCAGCACCATGATCCATACAACCTGGGGATCATTCCGCCGGGTCATTTTGAAGACTTCAGCGATCTGCTTCAGTTGGCTGGGCTTCTTTGCCTTGGCTTCCTTGGGCTTGCGCTGGAACAGCCCACGCTTGGGGGCGTCGGCCGAGGGGGTCGATTTGCTGGAATCAGGGGAGTTCGCCATAGTGCCTTAATTCTACGTGATCCATGCCCGGACACCGGACGCCTTGGGGAACTGCGCCGGAGCGCCATCGATTCATTTTTGATTTCTTCGTCATGATCCAGCCCGCCATGTCACTTCGTTTAAGTGACTCCCAAGCGCCGGAGTGACTCGATACTGCGCATTTCCCCGTTCGATCCCCATAGGAACCACATGCCCGATTTGCCGCCACTGCTCACCATCGTCCTTGAGGAAACCGGACAACTCGACCGCGAGTCAGTCATGTACCGGCGACTGATTGCTGCACGCTTGCGGCTTGAATCCCACTTCGCCGTCCTCCATGTGGCCGAGTCCTTGACAACGCCCGTCATTGCCAGGCTTTGCCGGGAAATCGACAGCAAGTACGTCATCTTTATGAGAACTTCCCACCTGTTGTCCGCGAACTACGTCGCCACGATCTTTGAGTACCTCAAGTCGCGCACTGTCTATCTCGCGGAGCCTGTCATCTACACAGGGCCCATCCCCAAGAATGTGGCTGGAACCAAGCTCGATGACACTTACAACTACGCCCGCGACACCGATGTCTTTGGCAGTGCTTTCAACACCAGGAGATTGTCCGATGCCCTGGAGGCGCTTGGGGATGTGGATCGTTCAGCCATATACACCAGCTACCGGATGTACTGGTCCATAGCCAAGGTCAGGCCACTTATCACGGGTTTCTCTACAGCCTCGGACACCAAGGCTGCAACCGGCCTCAGGGTTTCTGCAGAGGCCAGCCGCCTGATGCCGGTGATGCCCCTTCCTTCCAAGGAAATCCGACTGCAGGTTCTGCGCTACGTTTCTCTGTTTCTCAGGGGCATCCGGGGACAGAAGGCGACGTCCATTTCCCTGAACCACTTGAGGGACCTCATCCGCGGTTTCGAACTGATGGAACTTCTGGCCATGGTGGAGACCTTGCAGCCTTTCGAAGCCGCGTGGATCCGTTGGCTGGACGACCCGGCAGACGGCAAGCAGTTCTTCAAGCAATTGAGCACCAAGGACGCCTACCTGGTTTTTCGCCCCAATACCGATGACGGCGGCGCCGGGGAGGTGCCCCTGTATGAGTTGCTGTTCGACCAGGAAATCCTGACCATCAACAAGTGCTACCGGGCACGCAATCTCAGGTCCGGCCATGCCAGGCCCGGCAGTTACAACTTCTATAACCGGCCGATCCGTCCTTCCTCGACCATCCTCTTCTTCGACCGGCCCTTTCAGGCAGATGACAACGCAGAGCACTTGTACGAGTACTTCACGGCAAAGCACCCCGAGTTCGACCAAGCGTACTTCGCAATCAACCCCAAGTCGCCTGATTGGGATCGGCTTCAAGCCAAGGGCTTCAAGCTGATCTCAATCTTCACCAAGGAGTTCTACGAGAAATTCCTTGTATCGGACCTCGTCGTCTCCTCCCAGATCTACAGCATCAGGTATCGGGGCAAGTCCTTCGCCAACTCGCGTTTTGTCTACCTTCAGCATGGAATCCAACTCAATGACATGTCCGACTGGGTGCTCTCCAAGTATTTCGATGTCTTCATTGCCACGGGCAGGATCGAGGCCGAATACATGGAAAAACTTGCCCCCATTGAAACGCTGAACAGTGGATTGCCCCGTTACGAGTCCTTGAACCGCGACACCCTCGGGCAACAGCATCTTCTCTTTATGCCAACGTGGCGCTTCAACCTGCACCAGTCCTCCACCGAGCACTTTGTCCAGTCGAGCTATTTCCAAGCCATTGACGCGTTGCTGTCGGACCACGCCCTCCTGAAGTTCCTTGAGGAAACTGACCGGATAATGCACGTGAAGCTGCATCCGAATGTGGAAAAGCGTGCCGGTCAGTTCAGGTTCACAGATCGCATCGTGAAGTCGGAATTGAGCTATCGGGAAGCGATCCGTGCCGCCGAGTTGGTAGTGACCGACTACAGCTCAGCAGCCCTTGACGCAGCATTCGTGGGCACACCGATCGCCTACTACCACTGGGACGCAGCCGACTTCTTCAACGACCAACCCTATGAAAGCCGTCTGGACTACGCCGACGAGGGGCTGGGCCCGGTGTTCCATGAGCACGCCGGGTTGATCAATTACATCGTCCGGGAGGAATTCACTGTCACCGATCCTGAGTACATCGGGCGCCGGGAACGATTCTTTGAAGGCGTGGATCCAGGACGCATCAATGAAAAGATCGTCGAAAGGATGTTGAGTCTCTGATGGCGTTGGTTCATGGCTTCAGAAGGAGCATCACCAAAGCAGGCCGCGCGGCAGCCTACTCGCCTGCCGGCCTGGAGGTCGCCAGGGCAGTCCTGGCGACCCGCGCTGATTCGCCCGTGCGGCGCATCATTAAGGCAAGAGGCCTGGAGGGAAGAATACGCCGGGTTGCCTCCGAGAGCCTCCCGCAGGGGGTCTACTTTGCGAAACTGACCCTGGGCAATTGGGAGGCTTGGAAGGGGCATCAGTTCCGGCTCCTTCAGGATGGGAAAGTAGTCTACGGAAACCAGGTTGAGCCTCCGGCCCGCGGCTTTCCTCTGGAATACCGCAACATCATGGTCACGTCGGAGGACCCCTCCCGCTTCACGATCGATATCGACGTGCCATATGAATTGAAAATCGGGCGCGGAGCATTCACCACCCAACAGCAGCTCGCCTACGACGAGCGGTACGGCGTGGAGCAGCACGGGGACGTGTTTTACTCCCTGCGGGGAAACACGAAAAACCCGAAGAAAATGCTCATCACCTTTCCGGGATTCGGCCCCTCAACAACGCGGATTTCCTATGCGGTCAGCTACCTTAAGGACCTCACTGAGGTGGACCTGCAAGAGACCCTGATGGTGTGCTTCCAAGACCGTTACCTGGTGGCGGGTTCCTACATGATGGTGGACAACTCGGGAAGACCTCTGGACAGCAGGGTTGGGGGAGCTATTGAAGGACTCCGGAGCCGGTTCAACATAGATGCCCAGGAGATGCTGTTCTTCGGAGCTTCCAAGGGTGGTTCCATTGCCATCCACTACGCGGAGAATTATCCCCGGGCCGCGTTGCTGCTGGCTGTCCCGCAAATGAACCTGCCGTATTACTTCAATAAGCCGTTTTTCAGGGACAACCTCTTGCAGAATCCCGCTCTGCGCGAAGTCGAACAACCAGAGGAGCGGCTCCGCAGGTACTTGGCGGAAGGACGCAGGATTGACTACTTCTATACGAATTCCGATGAGCTGAGCAATCACTCACTGATCGAACTGGCATCCGATATACCCAATCTCTCCAAATACCGCATCCACGGCGGGCACTCAGACGTCGCAAGGTCCGCCCTGCCTGCCATGTTGTGTATTTTGCGAAGCTTCCTCAGCGGCCCGATTGACAAAGAGTTCGCCTGCGAAGAATTGCGAACTTTCCGATATGACCAGAGCGTACAAGTACAGGTCCGGATCGACGCCGAAGCTTCCATGGTCGCCGGGGCCAACTGGTTCGTTGCCGGGAGTTCAGGGCGAACGCGGTTCCTTCAGCTGATGACGGAACACTCCTACCATTTCGTCAAGTACACCGCAGGCGAGCAGAGTCTTTGCCCCGCCTACGACCCCATCGATCAGCTCTCCGAGGTCATTGCCCTGACGCCCGGTGGAACCACGTGGACGGCTGCTCTGCCTGCGGCGGTCAAACCAGGAACCCGGGTGCTGAAAAAGAGCCTTAGTTTCCAGCCGCTGACTCTTGAGACAGAAACCACGCAAGAGTACGCAATACTCGACGGCGACACCCTCGCCCGCTTCCGTTATGACTGCCGTGCCCTGGCCGGTGACGGCGACACCATGGAAATCCATTTCGCGGCCACAACAGATTCAGTAACTGCAGACATCCCTGACAGCAGCTCTCGGACCGCCTTCAAGGCAGTAGTTCAACCACTCGATGGCTGGGCATTGGCGGACATCGCAGCCTTGAGGTTCGTCATCGCTGCCGGGGTGCGGCGGTTGCTGCTTGTGATCGATGCCGATGCAGACCCCGAGGCCGTCGAAGTCCTTTCCGCCATCGATTGGGAGGACGCCAGTGTTGTGCAGGCCGACTCCAAGGAGGTGTTGGCCGGTGCAGGACATCACTGATTCACCCAGCCGTGCCCAAGCGCCAAAGAACCAGATCATCCGCTCCTACGCCGACGTCGCCGCGGTTCAAGACAATGTGGTGCATCTCAAAGAGACACCAGGTTCCGAATTCACATCATCAAGTGTGGAGTTTGCCGGCAGCGGAAATGTCCTTTTCGTGGAGGACGGAACAAGGCTCCGCAACACCAGGCTCCGCTTTCTGGGCAACGACGCCGTGATCCATCTAAGGAAGTCCCATGGCTTCCTCAGGCTGATTGTGACCGTGTTCGAAGAATCCGTTTTTTACTTGGGGCCAGGCGCAACCTTCACGGCCGAAGCGCGCGTCCTTCCCACTGAACGCAAGCATGTGATCGTCGGACGGGATGCAATGTTTTCATCACGGGTTGCTTTCCGAACGGCCGACCCTCATTTGATCTACTCGGTGGAGCACCACCAACGCATCAATCCGAGCGAATCGATTTGGGTAGGGGACCACGTGTGGTTGGGGGAAGATACCCTTCTCCTCAAGGGAGCGAAGGTTGGTTCCGGTAGCATTCTTGCTGCCCGGGCGTTGATTACCAAGAACGTCCCTTCAAATGCGACCGCTGCAGGCGTACCGGCCAGAATTGTCAGCAAGGGGATCTTTTGGACCCGCCCATCCGTCCACGGATATACGGAAAGCCAGACTAAAAAGAGCCTGGTCCATGCCGGGGACGAATTTATCTTCGCTCCGGACGAACACGTTATTGACATACCCACCCTGGAACGCGGCCTGGAGGCAGCGACCTCCGGCATAGGCCGTGCCGCCTGGTGTTTCCAACTGGATCACATGGGTGCCCGGAACCGCTTCTACCTGGATTAGAAACGACTCAGCCATTGGAAACGACTAAGCCGCGCCGCCAGAAATGGCGGCGCGGCTTAGGGCGGGTCTGTCTAGCCGTGGGCGGCGAGGATAGTGGAGGCTTCCTGGCGGGTGGTGCCGGAGTCCTGGATGCCTTCTGCGATGTGGGCGAGTTCGGCGGGGATGTCCCGGCCTTTCTTCCGCATCGCGGTGGCCCACAAACGCCCGGCCCGGTACGAGGACCGCACCAACGGACCCGACATGACACCCAGGAAACCGATCTCCTCGGCCTCGTGCTGGAGGTCCACGAACTCCTGCGGCTTGACCCACCGGTCCACCGGCAAGTGCCGCTCGGACGGGCGCAGGTACTGGGTGATCGTGATCAAGTCACACCCGGCCTGGTGCAGGTCCCGCAGCGCCTCGGAAATTTCTTCGCGGGTCTCGCCCATGCCCAGGATCAGGTTGGACTTGGTCACCATGCCCAGATCCCGGCCCTGCGTGATGACATCCAGGGACCTTTCGTACCGGAACGCCGGACGGATCCGCTTGAAAATCCTCGGCACGGTCTCCACATTGTGCGCGAACACCTCAGGCTTGGAATCACAGATCGCCGCGATGTGTTCAGGCTTGCCGGAGAAGTCCGGGATCAGCAGCTCCACCCCGGTGCCGGGGTTCAGTTCGTGGATCTTCCGGACCGTTTCGGCGTACAGCCAGACGCCCTCATCGGCCAGGTCATCACGGGCCACTCCGGTCACCGTGGCGTAGCGCAGCTGCATGGCCTGGACGCTGCGGGCTACCTTGGTGGGTTCGAACATGTCCACCGGGGAGGGCTTGCCGGTATCGATCTGGCAGAAATCACAGCGCCGGGTGCACTCGGACCCGCCGATCAGGAACGTCGCTTCCTTGTCTTCCCAGCATTCAAAGATGTTCGGGCAGCCGGCCTCTTCACACACGGTGTGCAGGCCTTCCTTCTTCACCAGGTTCTTGAGCTGGACAAACTCAGGACCCATCTGGACCTTGGCCTTGATCCACTCAGGCTTACGTTCAACCGGGACCGCCGCATTACGCTGCTCAACGCGCAGCAACTTACGGCCTTCAGGTGCCAAGGTCACTGGAGTGCTCCTTCGTGGGTGGAAACGAGTGCTTCTTCATGCTTGCGGAATTCTTCCACGAAGCGGTCAACGATGTCGGCTGGATTGATGGTCCGGCCGGCTTCCAGCGACATGGTGGAGACGCTGGCGTCAGTAATCCCGCAAGCAATGATCTGTTCGTAAGGGGACAGGTCGTTGCTGCAGTTGATGGCGACACCGTGCATGGTCACGCCATCGAGGACGCGGATGCCGATGGCGGCGATTTTGCGGTCCGGACCTTTGTCATCGGCAAGAATCCAGACACCGGCCCGGCCTTTGACGGTCACGGCGTTGATGCCATAGTCCGCCATCACCGCGATCATGGTGGCTTCGAGCCGCTCCACATAATCGCGGATACCGGCACGGTTCTTGAGTTTGAGGATGGGGTATGCGATCAGCTGCCCCGGACCATGCCACGTCAGCTTTCCGCCGCGGTCCACGGGGACAACGGGTGTCCCGTCAAAGGGCCGCTCGTGATCTTCGGTAAGTTTGCCGGCCGTGTAGACGGCAGCGTGCTCCAGGAGCAAAACGGTGCTGTTCTTCTCGCCCGCAACAACTTTGTTGTGGATCTCGCGCTGCAGGTCCCAGCCCTGCATGTAGTCAACGAAATCAGGGGCAAGACCCAGTTGTGAAAACTCAAGAGTCATGGGTTCAAGCTTAGACCCAGCAGGAGGCAGGCCATGATTTTGTGGCGAAGCTCTCAGTCGCATCCAGTGACGGTGGCGTTCAAGATGGCGGCAAGGGGGTGCCTGTGGATAACTTCTGCGGGAAAACCCGGATTCCGGTAGATCTTGTCTATGGAAACTCTGGATCCGCCCTCCGCCCGCATGCCGTCCGCCCCGGGTTATGAGACAACCCGATTCTTGGGCCGCGGCAGCACTTCGACTGTTTGGCTCCTCACCAGGAGCAGCGATGGTGCCCGATTTGCGATCAAGTGCGCCAACCCAGGCAGTCAATTGGTGCGACCCCGGGGGCTTGAGCAAGCGTCCCAAGAGGTGAGGCTCTTGTCGGCCCTGAAGCACCAGCACCTGGTTGGGGTTCATGGGGCAGTTCCGCTGGAAGGCGGCTCCGAAGGGACGCTGGGAATCGTCATGGACTACGCGGCTGGCGGCTCCCTGGCCAACCTGATGGCTGGGCGCGGAAAGCTGACTGTGGGGGAAGCCGTCACCATTCTGACCCCTCTCGCCCAGGTATTGGCCTACCTTCATGGACAGGGGATCGTACATGGTGACGTTGCGCCCGGGAACGTCCTCTTTACTGCCGAGGGGAAACCACTGCTTGCAGACCTCGGGATGGCCGCCGTGGTGGGCGGTTCCCCGCAGGATCCTTTGGTTGGAACGCCCGGTTTCTTGGATCCTGGCAGCCCTGGCAACCCTGGCAGTCCTGGCAGTCCTGTTACTCCAGGGACCGATGGGGAGATGGGCACAATGCGGGAACTCCAACCGCAGCTCGATGTCTACTCACTGGCCGCCCTCGGATGGTATTGCCTGACCGGTTCGGTCCCGGAAACCACGCAACTTCGTCCGCCGTTGTCTTTGGTGGTGCCGGATGTTCCGAAGTCGCTGGTGGCCGCATTGGAGGCTGCCCTGGATGTGAATCCGGTGCTGCGGCCAACAGCCAGGGAGCTGGCCATGGCCATTTTTCGAAGCGCGGCACCCGAGCCTGTGGACTTGTCCGGCGCCGTCCATCCTTCAGTGATTCCTGAACTGCTGACGCGGCGCCGGGCCTTGGAGCGGTCCGCGCGCCGTAAATCCCTGATACCCAGCCGGATCCGTTCGTGGCTCAGGTTCGTCCAACGTGGACCAAAGGGCGAAGTTCAGGCAAGGGGCCGCGGGCCCCGGATCGTAGGCGGTGGGTTCAGTCGCGGTTGGTTCAGCGGGGGGTGGCTCAGGGGCGGCAGGTTCAGAGGTGGCGCAGCCATCCTGGCCACCGGGCTGCTGCTCGGAAGCGTGGGCTGGATTTTATGGTCGCACTACCCGCAGCAACAAAGTATGGAGTTGTCTGCGGAACCTCAACCAACAGAAACAGGAACTGGCAAGCGAACTGGAGCAGAAACAGGAACCGGAGCAGAAACAGGAACAGGAACCGGTAGTCCGGCCCCGGAGCCGGAAACCTCTGCATCCGCGGATCAGCCGGAAACGCTGCCGCAAGTACTGGCTGAAGGCCTCCACACCGAAGACCCGGCAATAGCCATAACCACGCTGTCATCCATCCGCGACATCGCACTCAGCCAAGGTCGGCTGGATTTGCTGGATTTGGTGAATGCGTCTGCATCACCCGCTGAAGCTTCCGACGGTCTGCTGGCGGACCACCTACGGGAATCGGGGTCAAAGTATGCCGGTTTCTCCACGTCGTTATCCATCCTGGAAGTGTCCGGGTCTGCGGAGTCGGGCCACGCAGCGGTCACGCTCACCGCTGCATCATCCGGCTATGAGGAACGCAACGCAGCCGGTGCCGTTGCCGGGTCACAGCCTTCCGGTCCGCCGCAGGAACTGAGCGTGCGTGTTGTACGGGAGGCCGGGCGCTGGTGGATTTGGGAGATCCTTGCCGTTGGCTCCAGCCCGGCGGGCACCCTACCGGCAGCGCCCGTGCCCGCAGTTACCGGCCCCGCGGCCGGCGGCTAGCCCCGCGGCCGGCGGCTAGCGCGGCAGCCGCACATTCAGCGTGCTTTGTCTTGCGTCAGCCACGCCATGGCGTCGGAGAGCGAGGGGTGCTGCCACTGGAAACCGGCCTCCGACAACCGGGCGGGTTCCATCTTCTGGTTGGCCAAAACCAGTTCATCGGCAAGCCGTCCCAAGACCAGGCGCAGGGCGGGGCCGGGGACGCGGAAGAAGGCTGGCCGGTGGTAAGCCTTGGCCAGCGCGGCCACGATCGTGTTGACATCTGCGCTTTCCGGGGCGCAAACGTTAACCGGGCCTTCAAGCTCGGAGGCCAGGAGAAATGCCAGTGCGCTCACCTCGTCGGCCAACGTGATCCAGGGCCAATACTGCCGGCCGCTTCCGAACGGCCCGCCCAGCCCAACCTTGAGCAGCGGGAGGAGCGGGCCCAATGCGCCGCCGGAGGTGCTGAGCACTACGCCTGTCCTGGGGGTTACTACCCTCACACCCTGTGGTGCTGTCCGGGCTGTTCGTTCCCACTCCACACACAAACTCCCCAGTACGCCAAAGCCCGGACCTGAATCCTCGGTCAAGAGGCCATCCCGGGAGGCGCCGTAGTAACCGGACGCCGACTGGCTGATGAAGGTAGCGGGCGGAGTGCCAAGGCGTCCCATGGCAGCGGTCAGGGTCCTGGTGGCCTGCAGTCTTGAATCCCGGAGGACCTGGATCCGGTTTTTGGTCCAGGGGCGGTCCCCGATTCCGGCTCCTGAAAGGTTGATGACTGCCTCCGCCGTGTCCAGGACGGCTTCGTCAAGGTGTCCGGCAGCCGGATCCCATGTCCACTCATCAGGGCCCTTGGCCGGCCTCCGCACCAACCGAATGACCTCGTGGCCGTGGCCGGTCAAGTGCTCCGCTAGAGCTGTTCCTATCATTCCCGACGCGCCGGACATCACAATTCTCATGACCCATCTCACCATGGGAAACGTGTGCGGTGGAAACGCCTGTCGGTGCGGCGGAGCGTGGGCGCCTCTTGACTATGATCGAACAATGACCTCCTCCAGCTACCTCCGTTTCCCGCATGTGCACGGCGATCTGGTCACTTTCGTGGCCGAAGACGACGTTTGGGTCGCACCCCTTTCCGGTGGGCGCGCCTGGCGGGTTTCTTCCCAGCAACTGCCGGCCAGAAACCCCCGGTTCACCCCCGACGGAACGCGACTCGTGTGGACGGTGATCGTGGGCACCTCTCCTGAGGTGGTGACGGCGGACGTCAACGGCGGCGGTTACAGGCAGCTGACGTACTTCGGCCACAGCACCACGAAAGTCAAGGGTTTCACGCCGAAGGGCAACGTAGTGGTGACCAGCGCCTTCCAGCAAGCGGAAAGCCGCCACACGCATGCCTACAGCCTGCCGCTGGACGGGGGTGCCGCCGTCGAACTTCCCTTTGGTCCCGTTGAGGCAGTTGCCTTTGGTCCTGAAATCGGCGACGAGAAGCCGGTGGTGGTTTCCAGCGTCCTTTCGCGTGAGCCGGCATGGTGGAAGCGGTACCGGGGCGGTACTGCCGGCAAGCTGTGGATCGATGCGGACGGCAACGGCGAATTCGAGCGCCTCTTGCCGCAGCTCGACGGCAACCTCACCGACCCCATGTGGATCAAGGGACGGATCGCGTTCCTTTCGGACCACGAAGGGTACGGTAACCTCTACTCCTCACTTCCGGATGGTTCAGGCTTGCGCCGCCACACCGATCACGAGGACTTCTACGTCAGGCACGCCAGCACGGACGGCGGCCGGGTCATCTTCGAATCGGCCGGCGAGTTGTGGGTGCTTCCCTCACTTGAGGCTGACGCAGAGGCAAGCAAGCTGGACATCACCCTGGGCTCGGCTTCACCGGCACGCCGTCCTGCACCGCTGAAGGTCGCCGCGCACCTTGGCGATGTCGTTCCAAATGCTTCAGGGACGGCCAGTGCGGTGGAATCGCACGGCACCCTGCACTGGCTCCGGCACAAGGACGGCCCCTCCCGTGTAGTGGAAGCGACACCGGGAGTGCGCGCCCGCCTGCCGCGTCCGCTCACAGACGGCCGGATCGCCTACGTCGCTGACCATGGGGCGGTCGAAGCCCTGTACATCAAGCGCATCGCATCGCGCTTGTCGGCAGTCGTGGATGTTCCCGAAGCAGTTGTTTCTTCGCCGGCGCCGGTCAATGGAGCGGATCCCTTGCCCAAGCCGGTATCCGCGTCCAATGTGTTGGGGCAGGGGAATGCTCCTGCTCAAGCACCAGTGCCTGGCGCGCCGGCAGATGACAGGCAGTCCGACGGCCTGCCGGCCGAGCCCTCTGCGGACACTGTGAGCTCCACGGACGCACCAGCAGCTCCTGATACGTCCGAAGACGGCGTCGAGGTGCGGATTGATTTCCCTTCGCCCACGCGCACGAGCGCTGTGGAAGCCAGCCCGGACGGACGATGGCTGGCAGTGGGAACCTCCTTCGGTGACGTCTATGTCGCTGATACTTCGCAGGGCACGTTGACCCAAGTTGTCAGCGTGGGCGAGGGGAGCATTGAACAACTGGCTTGGTCCGGCGACTCCCAATGGCTTGCCTGGTCCGAGCCAGTGACGGCCTTCGGTTCTCGAAGCAAGCTCCGTATCACCCGCCCGGCTCACACCGAAACAGGCATCATTGACGTGACGGATGGCCGGTTCTGCGACGAATCGCCGAGGTTCACCCCTGACGGGAAGTTCCTCGCTTTCCTGTCGAACCGCAGCTTCGACCCCGTCTACGACGGCCACTCCTTCGATCTGTCGTTCCCGAGTCCCATTAAGCCCTACCTGGTCGCCTTGGCTGCAGACACCCCTTCACCCTTCGGCCCGTCCGTCGACACGCTTGAGGATGTCCCGGCCTCCTCGGTAACGTCCGACGACGGCGGCGCACCTGCCGTGCGCGTCGACCCTGAGGGCCTTGCGCACCGCGTCATCACTGTGCCCGTACCTCAAGGGAACTACTCGCAGCTGGCCGTGGCGGATGGTGCCCTGCTGTGGCTCGATACGGAGCTAACCGGTGTCACCGGCGAAGGGAAGGGTACGCCCTCGGACAAGAAGACAGCGCCGGCACTGGTGCGCTATGACCTCGCCAAGCGCAAAAAGAGTACTTTGGTTACAGCCGTGGACAGCTACAGGTTGTCCGGCGATCTCAAGCGTGTTGTGTACATCCTGGACCAGCAGGTCACCTCTGTGCCTTCCGACACCAAGGTGGACGAGGAGTCCGGAGACCTGGTGAAAGTGGAACTGAACAGGGTCAGGGTGATCCTGGACCCCGTTGCTGCCTGGGGACAGGCCTTTGAGGAAGCGTGGCGGCTCCAGCGGGACTTCTTCTGGACCGCAGACATGGCAGGCCAGGATTGGGATTCCGTCTACACACGGTACCGCCCGATAGTGGACCGGCTCGGGTCCCACGACGACTTGGTGGACCTGCTGTGGGAGATTCACGGTGAGCTTGGTACATCCCACGCCTACGTCAAGCCGGCCCTCGTCACCGAGCCCGGCCGGAACGGCCAAGGGCGCCTGGGGGCTGAGCTTCACTTCGGCACCAAGGGTTGGGAGATCACGCGGATTCTCGCGGGGGAGTCCTCGGACCCGCTGGCCACGTCGCCCTTGACCCGGCCCGGTGCGGACGCGAAGGCCGGTGACGTCCTCCTGGCGATTGACGGCGTCGAACTTTCAGCGGCTTTGACGCCGGCCATGCAGTTGGTGGGAGCGGCCGGCCGGACAGTGGAGTTGACCCTGTTGAACGGGGAAGGACATGGCGAAGCCGCCGGCACGCAGCGCCGTGTGGCTGTGGTTCCTGTCCGTGATGAAGAACGGCTCCGGTACCAGGACTGGGTCCGGGCGAACCGCCGCACTGTGCGCGAAGCCTCGGACGGAAAGTTCGGCTACTTGCACGTCCCTGACATGATGGCCAATGGCTGGGCCCAGCTTCACCGCGACCTGGATACGGAAACCGCCCTGGACGGGCTCATCGTGGACGTACGGCGTAATCGTGGAGGGCATACCTCCCAGCTGGTAGCCGAGCTCATCGGCCGCAAGGTCACCGGCTGGAGCATGCCACGTGGCGAGAAGCCCCGAACGTACCCCGATCATGCACCGCGGGGTCCGGTGATCATTCTGGCCGACGAATTTGCCGGATCTGATGGCGACATCATCACCCAGGTATCCAAGCTCAGGGGCATTGGACCGGTGATCGGTACGCGAACCTGGGGAGGCGTCGTGGGCATCGACAACCGCTTCGCCCTGGCCGACGGTACCGGGGTGACGCAGCCCAGATACGCTACCTGGTTCAGCGGCGGAATTGGCTGGGATGTGGAAAACCGGGGCGTGGAGCCGGATATCGAGGTGCTCTTCCCCCCGCACGCCTATGCGGCCGGCTCGGATCCGCAGCTGGAGTACGGTATTGGCGCACTCAAGGAAATGATCCAGGAACTGCCAACCGACAGGCCCCCACTCCGTGAGGGGTACCGAAAGCTCCGTCCGGAGCCGTTGCCCGCGCGGCCCCGGAAGGGCTGAAGCAGCGGTGACGAGACAGAAGAGCCCGCCGGCTTCCTGCAGGAAGCCGGCGGGCTCTTCTTGTGAAACCCTGGTGCTTTTGAGCACCTGGTGATGCTAGGCCGTCAGCGTGGCATCCAAGGTGATCTCAATGCTGGCCAGTGCGCCTGAAACAGGGCAGCCGGTCTTCGCGTCCTCGGAGATGCGGCGGAAGTCCTCTTCGGAAAGGCCAGGCACCTTGGCGGTCATGGTCAGGTGGCTGCCGGTGATTCCAGTGCCGGGAACGAACGTGACGTCGGCCTTGGTGTTTACTTCTTCAGCTGTGAATCCTTCGCCCGCGAGGGCGTGGCTGAAAGCCATGGAGAAGCAGGCGGAGTGTGCCGCTGCGATCAGTTCTTCGGGGCTGGTCTTGCCGCCGGACTGTTCGGTACGTGCCTTCCAGGTGACATCGAATGTTCCCAGGCCTGAGCTGTCCAGCGTCGTGTTGCCGGCGCCTTCGATCAGGTTGCCGTTCCAAACCGTGTGTGCGGTGCGTGTTGCTGCCATGTCCACTCCTTGGTGTCGTTGTGAGTCGGCAACCAGCCTGAGGCGGGTGCCACCGGTTCCCATCCTAGGGATTTGCCCGCGAGACCGCACGGACATTCCGCTGACAGTGGATTGTGACCCGGAGCTGCCGAAGCATCAGTTCCAGAGAGTCGCGATGGCGATGTTCACCAAGGCCAGGCCGCCCACGCCATGGGCCAGGCCAGTGGAGACAGTTTCGCCCTTCTTGACCTTCCGGGAGCCGATAACGGCCAGGACAGCGACGGCCACGCCAATGGCGAACTTGACCCCGAGCTTGAAATAGTTGGGATCGGCGTCAGGGAGCAAGGGGAACAACCCCATCATGGCGATGCCGGTCAGGAGCTGGAGAAAAGCACCATCGCGCTGGCGGGGGTGGACGGTGGGCTCTTTGATGGTGGCGATCCAGTAGCCCACGATCATGGCTGCGCCGACGATGTGCAAGAACACCAGAATGCTGAAGAGAATACTCATGGCTCCAGCCTATCGAGTTGCTTCTACGTCCCGTAGCAAAGCCACGCGGGGTGGGTAAAGCAAAGGGGCAGGTCACCGGTTTCCCGGTAACCTGCCCCTTGATGCCAAGGGCTGGCCCTGGCGCTGAACCCTAGAGGCCGAGGTCGGCTTCGAAAGCACCTTCCTCAAGGCGGGCCTTGAGGGTCTGCAGGAAGCGGCCGGCGTCTGCGCCGTCCACCAAACGGTGGTCGTACGTCAGGGAGAGGTACATCATGGAACGGATGGCGATCGAGTCGTCACCATTCTCATCGGCTACAACCACAGCGCGCTTGACGATCGCGCCGGTGCCGAGAATACCTACCTGCGGCTGGTTGATGATCGGGGTGTCGAACAGTGCGCCAACAGAACCGATGTTGGTGATGCTGAACGTACCGCCGGACAGTTCGTCCGGGCCGATCTTGCCGTCGCGGGTGCGGCCTGCGACATCAGCGATCTTACCGGCGAGGCCGGCAAGATTGAGGTTGCCGGCGTCGGAGATGACCGGAACCAGAAGGCCCTTGTCGGTGTCGACGGCAATCGCCAGGTGCTCGGCGTTGTGGTAGGTGATTTCCTGCTTGGATTCGTCGTAGGCAGCGTTCAGCTTGGGGTGCTGCTTCAGGGCTTCAGCAACGGCCTTTGCGATGAACGGCAGGAAGGTGAGCTTGACGCCGTTCTGGGCCAGGAACTGGTTCTTGGCCTTCAGCCGCAGCTTGGCGATCTTGGTCATGTCGACCTCGTGCACCTGCGTCAGCTGGGTGGAGACCTCAAGGGACTCGCGCATGCGGCGGGCGATAACCTGGCGGATACGCGGTGCCTTCTCCGTGGTGCCGCGCAGGGAGGATGCGACCACCGGAGCAGCGGCCTTGGCGGCCGGAGCTGCCGCGGGAGCCGATGCTGCGGGAGCTGCGGCAGCTTGCTTCGCTTCGGCGGCGGCAATGACATCCTGTTTGCGGATACGGCCACCGACGCCGGTGCCGGAGACGGATGCGATGTCCACACCGTGCTGGTTGGCGAGCTTGCGGACCAGGGGAGTGACGTAGCCGGATTCCGAGGAACCTTCACTGGCCGGGGCCGAAGCGGGTGCAGGTGCTGCTGCGGGGGCCGGGGCCGGGGCCGGGGCAGCTGCAGGAGCCGGAGCAGCTGCGGGTGCCGGGGCGGCGGCCGGAGCCGGTGCTGCGGGGGCCGGAGCGGGGGCAGCCGGTGCTTCTGCAGCGGGTGCTGCAGGTGCGGGAGCGGCGGCCGGTGCAGCGGCGCCGGAACCGATGACGGCCAGGACAGAGCCAACCTCGGCAGTCTCATCCTCGTTGACGCGGATCTCCTGCAGCGTTCCTGCAACCGGTGACGGGATTTCGGTGTCGACCTTGTCGGTGGAGACCTCCAGGAGGGGCTCGTCGACCTCTACGGTGTCGCCTACAGCCTTGAGCCAGCGGGTAACGGTGCCTTCGGTGACGCTCTCGCCCAGGGCGGGAAGGGTTACTTCGTGGCCTTCGCCGGAGCCGGCGGCCTGAGCGGCCGGAGCTTCCTCTGCTGAAGGAGCAGCCGGAGCCTCCTGGGCCGGTGCAGCCTCCGCGGCCGGAGCAGCGGGTGCTTCCTCGGCCGGTGCAGCCTCCGTAGCAGCAGCGCCAGAGCCGGAGCCGTCGCCGATGCGTACCAAGGGGGCGCCAACTTCAGCCGTCTCGTCTTCGGCGACGAGGATTTCTTCGATGACGCCAGAGATCGGAGAAGGGATTTCAGTGTCTACTTTGTCGGTTGAAACCTCGAGCAGCGGCTCGTCGATCTCTACCCGGTCACCAACCTGCTTGAGCCAGCGGGTGACGGTTCCTTCGGTGACACTCTCACCGAGGGCGGGCAAGTTAACGGATTCAGACATGTCGTCCCCGTTCTCCTTATTGATCTTTGTGCGGATGAATTCTGCTGGTCCGGGCCGGGTGCATCCGGCAGATTCCGCTGCATGCACCCGACCCGTTTGTCTTGGGTAAAGACTTAGCCGTGGAGCGGCTTGCCCGCGAGGGCGAGGTGGGCTTCGCCCAGTGCTTCGTTCTGGGTGGGGTGGGCGTGGACCAGCTGGGCCACGTCCTCCGGGTAGGCTTCCCAGTTCACGATCAGCTGGGCTTCGCCGATCTGCTCGCCGATGCGGGAGCCGATCATGTGAATACCCACCACGGGGCCGTCCTTCTGGCGAACGAGTTTGACGATGCCGCCGGTGCCGAGGATGGAGCTCTTGCCGTTTCCGGCGAGGTTGTACTCCTGCGTCTGCACCTGGTCGTCGCCGAACTTCTCCTTGGCGGCCTTTTCGGTGTAGCCAACCGTGGCAATTTCAGGTTCGCAGTACGTGACCTTGGGGATGTTGATGTCCTCGACGATCGCCGGGTTCAGGCCGGCGATTTCCTCGGCAACAAAGATGCCCTGCTGGTAGCCGCGGTGTGCGAGCTGGACACCGGGGACGATGTCGCCCACGGCGTAGATGTTGCCGACACCGGTGTGGAGGCGTTCGTTGGTGATGACGAATCCACGGTCAATGGTGATGCCGGCTTCCTCGTAGCCCAGGTTGGCAGTGACAGGGCCACGGCCAACAGCTACGAGCAGGAGATCGGCTTCAAACGTCTGGCCGTCAACAAGGGTGACCTTCACGCCGTCGTCGTTCTGCTCGACGCCCTGGAAGAAGATGCCGGTGGTGAACTTGATGCCGCGCTTCTTGAAGGCACGCTCAAGGTTCTTCACGATCGAGGCGTCCTCGTTGGGAACCAGGGAGGGGAGGCCTTCGATGATGGTGACGTCCACGCCGAACGACTTCCAGACAGAAGCGAATTCAACGCCGATGACGCCGCCGCCAAGGACGATCGCGCTCTTGGGGATGTAGTCCATGGTCAGTGCTTGGTCGGAAGTGATGACCTTGCCGCCGATTTCCAAGCCAGGCAATGAACGGGAGTAGGAACCCGTGGCCAGGACAATGTTCTTGCCCGTGTAGGAGGTGCCGTTCACAACGACGGTGTTATTGCCCTGGAGCTTGCCTTCACCCTCGATGACGGTGATGCCCTTGGACTTGATGAGTCCCTGGAGGCCCTTGTACTTGCCGGCAATGATGCCGTCCTTGTAGGCGTTCACGGCGGGCATGTCGATGCTGTCCAGCGTGACGTTCACTCCATACTTGGCCGAATCCCGCGCGTGGTCGGCCAATTCGGCCGAGTGCAGGAGTGCCTTGGTGGGGATACAACCGTTGTGCAGGCAGGTTCCGCCGAGCTTTGCCTTTTCCACAAGGCCAACGGTGAACCCAAGCTGTACGGCCCGCAGGGCAGTGGCGTAGCCGCCGCTGCCGCCACCGAGTACCAGGATGTCGAATTCTTGCGCAGTTGCCTGATCGGCCACTAAAACGCTCCCTCGCGTGAATGATGACACGGGACTGCGTGCCATCTGGTCTTTGGAACTTGTTCTGCCGTGATTATGCCAGCACCTAAGTTCTCTTGCATTTGTGACTATCGAGTTCACCTTAGCGAACCACCTACCCATGCTCCACCCTCTGCGGGTGTTTGTGGAGCGCTTGTGTCGAGACTCACGTTCCCTTGTGACACAGCGCTACACCCCGCATAATTCCGGGGTTGTGCAGGCCTTGCGGGTGTGCCCGCAAGGCCTGCACCGCCCGGGTGGGCAGGGGCGTGGTGCTTAGGCGGAAACTGCGAGGAGATCCTCGGCATAGGCAACCAAGGTGCGGACGGTGCATCCGGTTCCTTGCTTGGGGGTGTAGCCGTACGGGCTGCCGTTGTTGAACGACGGACCTGCAATGTCGACGTGCGCCCACGGGATCTGCCGGCCGTCGCCGTTCTTGCCGACGAATTCCCGCAGGAAGACAGCGGCGGTCATCATGCCGCCGTTGCGCTCACCGATGTTGGCGAGGTCTGCAACCTGGGAGTCCAGGCTTGGGCGCAGTTCTTCGGGAAGGGGCATCGGCCAGACCAGCTCGCCTGCCCTGTCAGCTGCCGACTTCAATGCTGCAGTAACGGAGTCCTCGCCCATGACGCCGGCGGTGCGCAATCCAAGGGCAATCAGCTGTGCGCCGGTCAACGTGGCAACGTCAATGATGGCATCCGGCTTCTCCATGCTGGCAGCGACGAGTCCATCGGCCATGACCAGGCGGCCTTCGGCGTCGGTGTTAAGGACCTCCACGGTCTTGCCGCCGTAGATGGTGAAGACGTCCGCGGGCCGTGCCGCAGCACCCGAGGGCATGTTCTCCGCAATGCACAGCCATGCGGTCGCCTTGATGTCCAGGCCCAGGGAAGCGATGGCCAGGACAGTATTAAGCACGACGGCGGCGCCGGCCATATCGCTCTTCATGTCACCCATGCCGAGGGCCGGCTTGATGGAAATGCCGCCGGTGTCGAAGGTAATGCCCTTGCCTACAAGGGCAATCTTCTTTGTGGCCTTCGCCGGCGCGTATTCGACCTTCACCAGGCGGGGTTGACGGGTTGAACCCTTACCGACGCCAAGGATGCCGCCAAAGCCTTCCTTTTCCAGGCGCTTCTCATCCCAGACAGTGACCTTGACGGGCAGGCCTTTGGCGAGTTCCTTGGCGGACTCGGCAAAGGACTCCGGGTAGAGGTGGCTGGGGGGCTGGTTGACCAGGGTCCGGGTGGCATTGACAGCGCGGGCCACAATACCGGCGCGGTCCAGGGCCGGCTGCGCTTCCTTGGGGTCGACGTCGGAGAAAATAAGGGCCTTGGCTACGGGCGCTTTGAGCCCGTCCTTGCTGGAACGGTGCTCCGTATAGGAGTAGGCGCCCAAGGCTGCACCCTCGGCGATTGCCGCAACGTCGGCAACGCCGGTGGTCGGGAATGCCAAGGTTACCGACGCGACGCCGGCCAGCTGGCGGACGGCAGAGCCTGCGGCGCGACGCAGGGACTCTTGGGGAAGGCTGCCGGATTCCGGCATTTTGCCAACGCCGGCGAGGACCAGGATGCCCGAGCCGGTTTCAGGAAGGCCGGGAAGCCGGTGGGCCTGATCCGCGGCACCGGTGATCCCCAGCAGCTTCAGAGAGCCCGCGATGGACTCGGCTGCCTTCGCGCTGAGCGGGTTCGGGAGCAGCTCTGGCCCGTCCGCCCCTTGCGCAACTCCGATCACTAGTGCGTCGCTGGGGGACTTTTTCAGGTCCTTGGCGATGATGCCCAGGATGATGTCAGTAGTCTTGACCACGAGGATGTTGCCTCACTTCTCTCTGCATTGCATGGCTGGGCCGCATGTTTGGCGGCCTGCCCCGGTACGCGTCCGACGTCCTCTTCCGACGCCGGCCTTGGTCTTCAGGGGCCAGCGTCGCTGGTGGAAACCGACCCTTTTCGATCGTAGTCTCTTGTGCGCTGCGGACAGCAATTAAATGAGAGCTGCGGCACATCCGGTGCAGGAATGCCCGTTGGAGGTGCAGCGTTGTATGGATTAATGGAATCCCGCAGCCACCCCTTAAGGCCCCGTTGGTGCCGTGTGGCCGGCACCCCCGGGACTTTCCCCTACTTTGTCATTGCGAAAGGAACACGCCGTGTTTGAACGGATATCCGGCTCCCTCCTGGACCCCGCATCGCTTTACGCGCGCAACATCGAGACCTTCTACAGCCCTGAACTTCGCGGGCTGAACATGGTTATGGGATTTACCGGCTTCGCCGACGCCGGCCAGGTGGTTCGACAGATCAACGGTGAACTGCTGGAAGAGCTCGACGCCGAGGTCGTGGCGATGTTCGACGCCGACCAACTGATTGACTACCGTTCGCGCCGTCCCCACATCAGTTTCGTGGAAGACCATGTGCAGGACTACCAGGCTCCGAAGCTGGGGCTGTACAAGTTGACCGACGGACTCGGCCAGCCGTTCCTGTTGTTGGCCGGCTTTGAGCCGGACCTTCAGTGGGAGCGTTTCTCGCGGGCCGTCGTCGGGATCGTCGAGGAGCTTGACGTCAACCTGGTCACCTGGATCCATTCCATTCCCATGCCTGTCCCGCACACGCGGCCCGTGGGAGTGACTGTCCATGGCAACCGCCCCGACCTCATCGAAGGTATTTCCAGCTGGAAGCCCACTGTCGATGTTCCCGCCGCAATCGGCCACATCCTTGAACTCCGGTTGACGGAGGCTGAACGGAATGTTGCAGGGTATGTCATCCACGTTCCGCACTACTTATCCGAAGCGGAGTATCCGCCGGCGGCCGTAGCGGGCCTGGAGTACCTGGGCGCGGCGACGTCACTGATGCTGCCCACTGACCGGCTTCGCGAAGCCGGTCGTGAAGTAGGCCGCCAGATCGCCGAGCAAATCCAGGCCTCGGAAGAAGTGCAAGCCGTGGTCGCCAATTTGGAGACGCGGTACGACGAAAAATCCGAGGGCGTGGTCCGCCGGTCGCTGCTGGCGGACGAGAATGACGAACTGCCCAACGCCGAGGACATCGGTGCGGCTGTCGAAGCCTACCTGGCCCGTAAAGACGCGCCTTAATAAATCAGGTTTAGACGGCACCGGGCATAATTAAGGGGTGAATGCACCCCGCGCCTGGCTCATCTGGACGATTGGCGTGTTCGCCTACCTCGTGGCGGTGGCCCAACGCACGTCCTTCGGTGTGGCGGGCTTGGAAGCCACTGAGCGGTTCCATGCCAGTGCTGCGGCCATCTCGTTTTTCACCGTGCTTCAGCTCCTGGTCTATGCAGGGCTGCAGATCCCGGTGGGCGTCCTCGTAGACAGATTTGGATCGCGGGCCATGATCGCCGGGGGAGCAGTACTGATGGGGCTTGGCCAGCTGCAGCTGGCATTCGCGGACAGTGTGCCCGGCGGTGTGCTGGGCCGCGTCCTGGTGGGGGCCGGCGACGCCATGACCTTCATCTCGGTCATCCGCCTCGTGCCACTGTGGTTCGCTCCGGCCAAAGTCCCTCTGGTCACCCAGCTCACCGGAATGTGCGGACAGTTGGGGCAGCTCTTCAGCGTAGTTCCGTTCGCTCTCCTGCTGCACAGCGCAGGGTGGACTCCAGCTTTCCTGACCCTGGCCGCCATGTCTGTGCTGGCAGTCGTGCTGGTTCTGGCCATGCTGCGGGACGCCCCTCCAGGGCATCCTCCCAAGGAGTCCGGCCAAGGCCTGAGAGCCACCGGGATCTCCCTGTCACGGGCGTGGAAGCAGCCAGGCACACGGCTGGGCTTGTGGAGCCACTTCACCGTCCAATTCAGCGGAAACCTCTTCGCCATGACCTGGGGCTACCCGTTCCTGCTCTCGGCCCAAGGCCTGGATGCCGGAACGGTTTCGGCCTTGATGGCCCTGTTCGTGGCTACCGCGATCATCGCCGGTCCTGGCTTTGGCCGTTTCGTCTCCAGGCACCCCATGCGGCGATCAGCGATGGTCCTCCTGATTACCTTGGCAACCACCCTGGCCTGGGCTGCGGTGCTCCTCTTGCCGGAGAGGGCTCCACTGTGGATGCTGGTGGTCCTGGTGGTGGTGCTGGCCGTTGGGGGTCCGGGGTCCATGATTGGTTTCGACTTTGCCCGGACCTTCAACCCCTCACACCGGATCGGTACGGCAACCGGAATAGTGAACGTCGGTGGCTTCATTGCTGCCTTGGTGGCGATCTATCTCATCGGCCTCGTGCTGGACCTGCTCAATGCCAGCGGCTTCTCGGGCGGCGATTTGTATGGTTTGGCGCCGTTCCGCATCGCCCTGAGCGTGCAGTTCCTGCTCCTTGGACTGGGGACGGTCCTCATCCTGGTCACGCGGCGCAAAGTCCGGCGGCAGATGGCTGCCCAGGGTATTCACGTGCAGCCACTGGTGGTTGCCTTGGCAAGGCAACGCCGCGAGCGGGTGGAACGACGACGCGCCGGGCGTTCCAATGCCACAAAGGACTGATGGCGGCGAGGGGATTCCACGACGCGGCAACTATGTGAGTGGCTTTTCCACATAGCCTCGGTTTGGCCTGTTTTCAGTCCCAGGGAGTGCGCAGGCTGGATGCATGACCACCAAACGAACCATGACCATCCACAGGCCCGAAGACATCCTCGGCTATATCCCCCATCTGCTCGGCTACTGGCCCGAAGAGAGCTTGGTGGCCATCACCATGCAAGGCAAGCTCCTGGGAGCCACGCTGCGGGTGGATCTGCCGGTCCGTCGCTCGCCCCGTGCGCTCGCCGGTTTCGCCGAACAGATCCGTCATTACCTGGTGGCGGACGAAGCCGCAAACGGCGTGGTGCTGGCGCTCTACTCCGATGCCGGCTGGGCCGATGGCACCGTAGTCCAGCAGTCGATGCCGCTGATCGAGGTCCTGCAGGCCTTCCTCGACGAAGCAGACCTGACGGTGCGGGACGCGTGGCTGATCGGCAGCAATTACTGGCGCAGTGCCTTCTGTACCGACGAAAGCTGCTGCCCTGATCCCGGGCTTCCGGTTGACCGCATCAAAGACAGCCAACTAAGTGCCGAGCTCGTGTACCAGGGGAGCGCTGTCGGTCCGGCGCCCAACACTGGGTTGCGCCAGCCCTCTACCGGCGCCGCGATCCCGCTTGATCCGTTAGTACTGGAAGCAGAATCCCGGTTTGAAGGGCAAATCCTTGGGATGTGGCGCAGTGAGCGTTCCCTGGAGTCCGTCCTTACGGTCTGGCACCACGTCCTCACCAGGGCTGAACATGGCGGTCCTTTGAAGGCCGCCACTGATGCGAAACTCATGGGATTCCTCAGGACCACACTGAAAGTGCCGGCATGGCGGGATGCGGTGGTGGTGATGGCTGCCGCAGGTATGAATTCCGCCAAATCCGGGGCCGGGGCTTTGGGTCTGTTCAGTGATGAAGACCCCCATGAGCAGGGGTTCGACGTAGGCGACCTTGGCCTTCCGGACGGGGAATCCATCCCGGCGGCCGCTGTGTTCCCTGGCGATGGTGAACCGGGGGACGTCTTCACTTATGGTGATGTCCTGCTGGGAATGCGCCCGGACAGGCCCTGCTGGAGCCGCGTTGATGCCTTGCACCAGGTTCTTGCCCGGCTGTGCGTGGACGGCGAATCCGGTGAGGTGGCCGCCGCAGCTTTCACGCTTCAGGGGTGGATATCGTGGTGCAAGGGCAGCGGTTCAATCGCCCACGCTTTCCTGGTCCGGGCTGAAGCTGCCTTCCCTGGGTATCGGCTGGCTGAACTGTTGATGGAAGTCCTGGGCCAGGGCACTGTTTGTCGTTGGGCCAGCCGGCCGGGCTCGGCATGGCGGGGACCCAGGCAGGCCCATGTCTAGGCGGTCCGGGCGGATGCGCTGGGAATTGAACAGGCGTGGGTTTGGCAAAACCGTGAGACAATGGATGCCGAGACCCGGTTGGGTCCGCGTTTGAATGCCTGCTTTGGCCCGGAAACGGGAACAAAACAGCGTTGTCGGGAGTTCTATCAACAGACTCTGCAGACCGCGATCGCATTTGAAATTGATCGCGGACTTGACAGGGTCATAGTGGTGTTGCCCGTATGGTGATTCCACAGACCGCCGCTAGAAAGGTTTTCTGTGACTCCGTCTTCCGTCGAGAAGGAACCCGCCGCCCAGGCCGAATTGACCGCTGATGAAAAGAAGGCGGCCACGTCGGCAAAGCGCGCGGCCACACGCGCTGCCAACAAGGCCTCAGAGGGTGACTCTGACAAGCCCGCTCCCAAGAAGCGTGGACCCAAGCCCGGCGCGAAGGCCGCCGCTGAGGCTGCGAACAAGTCCGGCTCCGACTCCGAGGAAGCCACTGCCGAGGATGAGGACTTTGATCCCGCGGCAGCGGAAGAAGTCGAAGTCGGTGAAGATGACGCCGAGGAAGGCGCAGTTGCCGCCAAGGACAAGCCGGCTCCTTCGGGCTCGGGTTTTGTCTACTCGGACGCTGACGACGACGACGCTCCGGTCCAGCAGGTCATGTCTGCAGGCGCAACCGCCGACCCCGTCAAGGACTACCTGAAGCAAATCGGCAAGGTCGCCCTGCTGAACGCTGAACAGGAAGTGGACCTCGCTCTTCGTATCGAAGCCGGCCTTTTTGCCGAGGAAAAGATCAACGCTGACGACGGATCCATGGATCCCAAGCTCAAGCGTGAACTCGAATTCGTCATCCACGATGGCAAGCGCGCCAAGAACCACCTGCTCGAGGCCAACCTGCGCCTCGTTGTTTCCTTGGCCAAGCGTTACACCGGTCGTGGCATGCTCTTCCTGGACCTGATCCAGGAAGGAAACCTCGGCCTTATCCGCGCGGTGGAGAAGTTCGACTACACCAAGGGCTTCAAGTTCTCCACGTATGCCACGTGGTGGATCCGCCAGGCGATCACCCGTGCAATGGCCGACCAAGCCCGCACCATCCGTATCCCGGTGCACATGGTGGAAGTCATCAACAAGCTGGCCCGTGTGCAGCGGCAAATGCTGCAGGACCTCGGCCGTGAACCAACGCCGGAAGAACTGGCGCTTGAGCTGGACATGACCCCTGAGAAGGTTGTCGAGGTCCAGAAATACGGACGCGAGCCCATTTCGCTCCACACTCCTCTGGGCGAGGATGGCGACTCCGAGTTCGGCGACCTGATTGAAGATTCAGAAGCCGTAGTTCCGGCGGACGCTGTCAGCTTCACCCTCCTGCAGGAGCAGCTCCACTCCGTGCTGGACACTCTGTCCGAGCGCGAAGCCGGAGTTGTGGCCATGCGCTTCGGTCTGACAGACGGCCAGCCGAAGACTTTAGACGAAATCGGCAAAGTCTACGGAGTGACGCGCGAGCGTATCCGCCAGATCGAATCGAAGACCATGTCCAAGCTGCGGCACCCGTCGCGCTCACAGGTCCTCCGGGACTACCTGGACTAAATTGGTCCGGACTCCAAAAAGCGGCCCCAGTCGGACATCCGGCTGGGGCCGCTTTTTGGTCGATCGCTTTTTGTATCAGCAACCCGGCCCATCAGCCCGTCATCCAGGATGGACCGGGAACGCAGGATGAGCACTGCGGCCTCTGGTGGGCATCCTGAGGGCCCGCGCTAAGACAACAAGGCCCCTCCCGGATGGGAGGAGCCTTGTTGTTTTGCTCAATGCAATACTCGGTGAAGAGGGGAGGCCGGCTGTGCGGTCTGCCCTGCTTAGTCGACGGGGACGGGTGCCTTCTCGTTGAGGCGCTCGGTCTCATCGTGCCAGTCCGAAGTCATGGGCCGGAGCGTAGCTTCAACTGCACGTGCGTGGTGGCCGCAGAAAAGCAGCTCACCCCCGGAGGACTCGAGTACAACGCGGACATATGCTTGGGCTCCGCAACGATCGCACCGGTCAGCTGCGTTTAGCGTGCGGTCTGCAACTGCTGTTGTCATGTCGGCCTCCTTAGTAGTTCTGTACATCCATATAACCAGCATTCGACGCAGATCCATGGCAAGGATGGGTCACTTTCGCTGTCCGCGTATCACATGTGCGTAACGTAACCTTGCAGCTTGGGTCGAACCGGGAGTGGCATCCGCTGACAACGGGCGGTCCGGACTACCCTAGTATGGGCAGTGTTTGCCTTGATTTGCCGTCAAAATGTCGGCTGCGAAGTTCCCCTGCTTTCACACTGCCTTCAGCAATGAATGCGCACCCTGGATACACCCTGAGATATACCCGAAGGAGCACACCGCGAGTGGCACCGAGTTCTGAATACAACGCCCGGCACCTGTCAGTCCTTGAGGGCTTGGAAGCCGTTCGCAAGCGCCCGGGCATGTATATCGGTTCCACCGACTCCCGCGGTCTCATGCACTGCCTGTGGGAGATCATCGACAACGCCGTTGATGAAGCGTTGGCGGGCTTCGGCCACGACATCAAAGTGATCCTCCATGCGGACAACTCGGTGGAAATCCATGACGACGGACGAGGCATCCCCGTGGATGTCGAACCCAAGACCGGCCTGTCCGGCGTCGAGGTGGTCTTCACCAAGTTGCACGCGGGCGGTAAGTTCGGTGGCGGGTCCTATACGGCATCCGGCGGTCTGCATGGGGTTGGCGCCTCGGTGGTCAACGCTTTGTCGAGCCGCCTTGACGTTCAGGTGGACAGGGGCAGCAAGACCTACCAAATGTCCTTCCGCAGAGGTGAGCCCGGCCGGTTCGTGGATTCCGGTTCCAAGCCTGGTCCCGACGCGCCCTTTGAGCCGTTCGTTGAAAACTCCGTGCTTGACGTGGTGGGCAAGGCCAAGCGCGGTGTGACAGGCACCCGCGTCCGCTACTGGGCGGACCGGCAGATTTTCACACCCGATGCGAAGTTCTCCTACGACGACCTCGCTGCGAGGGCGCGTCAGACCTCCTTCCTTGTGCCAGGGCTCAAGATCACGGTCCGCGATGAGCGCAAGCTCGCCGGAACTCCTGGCGAGAATGGTGCTCACGAGGAAGTGTTCCACCATGATGGCGGCATCTCGGAATTCGTCGAGTTCCTCGCTGCAGATTCCGGAGTGACAGATGTCTGGAGGCTCCATGGCTCCGGAAAATTCAAGGAGACTGTCCCCGTGCTCGATGAGAACGGGCATAGCAAGATCGCCGAAGTCGAACGCGATTGCGAGGTGGACATCGCCCTGCGCTGGGGTATCGGCTACGAGACCACTATGCGCAGCTTCGTCAACATCATCGCCACGCCCAAGGGCGGCACGCACCAGTCAGGCTTCGAAGCGGCCCTGCTGAAGACCTTCCGCAAGGCCGTGGAAACGAATGCCCGCAAGCTCAAAGCCGGCAACGACAAGATCGAGAAGGATGACATCCTCGCCGGGCTCACGGCTGTCCTGACCGTCCGTTTGGCGGAGCCGCAATTCGAAGGCCAGACGAAAGAGATCCTGGGCACGTCTGCGGTACGGGCCATTGTTGCCAAGGTGGTGGAGAAGGAGATCACCGGCCGGTTGAATTCGGCCAACCGCAACGACAAGGCCCAGTCGGCTCTCCTGCTGGAGAAGATGGTCAGCGAGATGAAGTCACGCATCTCGGCGAGGGTCCACAAGGAAACGCAGCGACGCAAGAATGCGTTGGAAACCTCCTCAATGCCCACCAAGCTGGCAGATTGCCGCACCGATGATGTAGCCCGTTCTGAGTTGTTCATTGTGGAGGGTGACTCTGCTTTGGGGACAGCGAAACTCGCCAGGTCGTCGGATTTCCAGGCCTTGTTGCCTATTCGGGGCAAAATCCTGAACGTCCAAAAGGCTTCTGTAGGTGACATGCTCTCGAACGCCGAGTGCGCGGCCCTGATTCAGGTAGTTGGGGCAGGTTCTGGCCGCAGTTTCGATATTGAGGCAGCCCGCTACGGCAAAGTCATCCTCATGACCGATGCCGACGTAGACGGTGCCCATATCCGGACCCTGTTGCTCACACTGTTTTTCCGTTACATGCGCCCCATGGTGGAAGAGGGACGTGTCTTTGCCGCGGTTCCGCCGCTGCACCGTGTGGAAGTAATCAACCCTGGCCAGAAGGCCAACGAGATGATCTATACCTACTCGGAGGCGGAACTCCACGTTCTCCTTGCCAAACTCGCCAAGGAAGGCAAGCGCTACAAGGAGCCTATCCAGCGCTACAAGGGCCTGGGTGAAATGGATGCGCAGCAACTGGCTGAGACCACCATGGACCCGCGGCACCGGACGCTGCGGAAGGTTGGCATTGAGAGTGCCCAGCGCGCGGAAGAGGTTTTTGACCTTCTGATGGGCTCAGATGTGGCCCCGCGTAAGGAGTTCATCATTGCAGGTGCCGCCACACTGGACCGGGAGCGCATCGACGCTTAGTCTGCGCAGGGCGGAGCCATCGTTTCATTGGCTCCGGCTCCGGGCGCCGCGAATGCCGTGAGTCCCACCAGCAGGGCCAAGGTTCCCAATCCCCAGGGGAGCCCGGCTGTTACAGCGATTCCGCCCACCAGCAAGGGGCCGCCGGCGTCACCGAGTTCCCGACCCAGCTCGGCCGAGCCCATGGTGCGGCCCAACCGTTCGGAGGGGGTCGAATCGGCCAGGTGTGCAAATGCCAAGGGGGTGGCGACGCCTATTCCTGCGCCGATCAGGACGGCGGCACAATAGATCCAGGCCGCTCCGGGGAGGAGCCCTGCCATCAGCGTGCCCCCGGCAATGAAGAGAAGGCCTGACACCATGCCTGGCTTGTCGCCGAGCCGGCCTTGGTCCCGCAGCTTTCCAATGCGTGGTTGGATCAGCGAGGACGCCAGTGCCAGTACCGTCACCACTGCCACACTGCCCGCTGTACCAAGGCCCGCGCGCGCCGCCAGGGCGGGTAGGAAGCCGACGGCGGCACCGAGGGCTCCGGTGGCTGCGGCCAGGACCAGCGTAGGGCCAAGGAATGATCGCTCTGTGCTCTGACGCCATACGTCCACGATGGTGTAGCGGGGGCGGGGCAAGGGGGCCAGGTGGGGGACTCTTGCCGCAGCCCAAACGGCAACAACAAGGCCAAGAACCGAAAGGACCGCGAACAGGAGCGTGAAGCCTCCGCTGATGATGGCAACAGCCCCAATCAGTGGCCCCGCCGCGTACCCGAGCCCCTTCCACGAACCATAGCGTCCGAAATAGCGTCCCGTGCTTTTTCCGGAGAGGCGGGCCACGCCTGCAGAGGAGGCCGGGGAGAAAGCCGACGCGGCCATGCCTTGGCCCAGTCGGGCCGCGGCCAGCAAGGCAGGCTCATCCGCCCACAAACCGAGCAGTGACGCAGCGGAAAATGCCAACAGCCCGCCCACAATCACGGGTTTTGGTCCGATGCGGTCACTCAAGGCTCCGAACACCGGCTTCAGGAATACCTCGGCTATGTCGTAGAGGGCCAGGAGGAACCCCAAGGTCAGCAGGCTCAGGCCGATGTCCGCGCTTTCGGCCCCCAGCCCCGCTGCGACAGCGTGGGCGCCGAAGGCGGTGGTGAATCCTGCCGCGTAGAGGGGCCAGCGTTGTGCGGCATGCGCGGGCACAGGGGTCACTTCAGCGGGTTTCACGCTTCACAATGTAACAGGTGCTACATTCGTTGGTGTGATTGAAGAGCGATGGTTACTGATCCTGGTCCAGGTTCCTTCGCAGCCCTCCCGTCACAGGGTGGCGGTTTGGCGGGAACTGCGGCGCATGGGAGCCGTTCCCTTGTCTCCGGGAACGTGGCTGCTCCCTGCCCATCCGGCCTTTTCCGAGGGGCTCAAGAAGGCTGAGGCGCTGGTTGCCAAGGGTGATGGATCCTGGACATTGGTTGACGCATCTCCGCGCGAGAGCGGCGCAGCGACGTTCCGCAGCGCCTTCGAGGCAGCCCGGCTCGAGGAATGGGCGGAGTTCGCTGCCGATTGTGGGAAGTTCGAGCAGGAGATCGCCAAGGAGATTTCCCTGGGCAAGTTCACGTTTGCCGAGCTCGAAGAAGAGGAGCAGAGCTTGGAACGGCTGCGGCGATGGTACAGGGAATTGAAGTCGCGTGATGTCCTGCATTTGGCTCAAGCAGGCGAAGCGGCGTCCCTTGTGGCCCGATGCGTGGAAGCCCTGGAAGGCTATGCAGCCATGGTGTACGACGCCACGCTCGCCGAGTAATCGTCCAACCGGTGCGGCCTGTCCTTTCCAAACGCAGTCCAAACCCAGTCCAAACGCAGTCCAAACGCAGTCCAAACCCGGTCCAAGCGCAGTCCAAGCCCAGCAAGTCCCGTTAGCGCAGCCAGTGCAGCCAAGTTGCCCGACCCGGACAAGCCCGGCAATTCCGCCTAGCCCAGCAGCCCTGGAACAATCAACAGGGCCGTAGGCACCGCCAGCAACATGGCCGATGCCACCAAAACAAGGATGCGCAGGCCCTTGGTGAGAGGCGGCTGTGGCGAGAGTAAGCGGCTGACGCGTGACGCCGTCGTGCGCGGTGAGTCGGCGCCGCCTGTGGCGCTGACGGTGTTGCTCTCCACCACGGCGCCGCCGGCATTGAGTGACCCGGTTCCGATGGCAGGTTGGGATGTTCCGCTGGCGACGATTGCGATGGCCTTGATCAGGGTGCCCTTGCTTTCGGTCCGCAGTGCGACGTCGTCGGCCAGCATCTCGATCAGGGAGTTAACCGCCGTCTGGGCCAGTCGCGTGGTGGGGAACCAGGGCAGCGCCTGCCGCCAGGCAGCGAAAGCCCACAGTAAGAGGTCATGGCGCTGCGACAGATGCGCATTCTCGTGAATGAGTACGGCCCTGAGCTCGGCCGGCTCCAAGGCTGCCATCAGTCCGTCGGAAAGTACCGTGACGGACCGGGCGCCGCCGGGCAGGCAGTAGGCCACGGGGGAGTCGTGGTTGATGACCACCGTTCCCGGGCCATCGTCTGATGGTGAGGCAAGCAGGGCCAGCAGTTCGCGGTGCCGCCGCCGTTGGCGCTCGATCTTGTAGTACGTCAGCAGCAGGGTGAAGACCAGGTGCGCAGTCAACAATGCCGCCGCGGACAGGGCGAAAAGGTGCCAAAAACCCAAGGCTGTTGTGGGTTCGTTGTTGAAGACCATCCCAGCCAGGCTCTTGAGTCCGGCAATGAGGTTATCGCCGATCGGCTCCAGGCCGTAGACCAGCATGGCGCCGATCATGGACAGCCCACCGGCAAGGGCGATTGCCTGCCAAAGGACCATGGCCGTAAACGGTGAGCGTGCCGGCCACTGGGCGTGGGAGAGCAACACCGGAACCGGCCATGCCAAAATCAATGCCAGGACCGCAAGCAGGTATGAGGTCCAGAACATAGTGGCTAATTGTAGCCGAGCAGTTTGCGCAGGGTAGCGGCTTCGCTTTCGGTGACGGAACCAATGAAGCGGGCCAGGACGGCCTCGCGGTCAGGAGCGGATCCCAGGACCTCATGCATGAGTTCGGCGGTGTGGTCCGCGCGGCTGGAAACGGCTTGGTAGCGGTGCGGTCGCGTACCGCGTTCACGCTCCACCAGGCCCTTCTTTTCCAGGCGTGAGAGGACCGTGAGGACCGTGGTTACGGCCAGGTCCTTGCCTTGGTGTCCCGCAGTGCCGTCGCCGGCCTCGGAGTCCTGCGCCAAAAGATCGCGCAGGGTATTGGCAGTTGCAGCCTCCTGGCCTGCCCAGAGCAGATCCATCACTGCCCGTTCCAGTTCCCCAAGACTTGCCATGTATACGTCCCTACCTTCCGCTTCCCGGTGCAGGGTTACTGCCGCCGGGAGCGATGATCCAACATTCCACCATAAATCTACAGCTTTTCAGCTCTTCATTCTACGTGAGGTAGAACTATCGGCGCGCCGCGTTCCACCCGGAACCCTTGCGCGTGCGTAACGCCACTTGAAGAATGGGTTTCGTCGCCTGCCATTTGTTCTACACTGTGTAGAAGACAAGTTTTCTACGAATCGTAGAAGTCACGTCATCGTACTTCGGTCCACCGCACAAAGGACAGCCATGGACGCCTTGGAAATCGCACGCTGGCAATTCGGTATCACTACCGTCTACCACTTCATGATGGTGCCCCTCACCATTGGCCTGGGCCTGGTGGTGGCCATCATGCAGACCATCTGGTACCGCACGGGCAAGCCCGAATACCTGCGGATGACCAAGTTCTGGGGAAAGCTCTTCCTCATCAACTTCATCATGGGCGTGGCTACGGGCATCGTGCAGGAATTCCAGTTCGGTATGGCCTGGAGTGAGTACAGCCGGTTTGTCGGTGACGTATTTGGCGCACCGCTGGCCCTGGAGGCGCTGCTGGCGTTCTTTGTGGAATCGACGTTCCTGGGTTTGTGGATCTTCGGATGGAAGCAACTCAAACGCGGCGTTCACCTGGCCTGCCTGTGGATTGCGGTGATCGGTTCCGTCTTCTCCGCCTACTTCATCATTGTGGCCAACTCCTGGATGCAGCACCCCGTGGGAGTGGAGATGGTGGACGGGCGGCCCGTCATGACCGATGCCTGGGCGGTCTTCACCAATAACACAGCCCTCGTGGCCGTACCGCACACTCTGTTCGGTGCTCTGGCCGTTGCAGGAGCATTCCTCCTGGGGATCGCGTGGTACCACCTGTGGCGCCGGCGGCATGATGGCATCGACGTCGTGGGCAAGGACGGCAAACTGGTTCCCGGGGAAGCAGCGATCCCCGGCCGGGACAAGTCCGATTACAGCGTGTGGATGAAGAGCCTGCGGATCGGTGCCGTAGTTGCCATGATCTCTTTTGCAGGGACCGCCATCACCGGCGACCTGCAGGGCAAGCTGATGTTCGAGCAGCAGCCCATGAAAATGGCTGCAGCAGAGGCCGCCTGCCACGACGGCACTGGCTTCTCGGTCCTGAGCGTCGGCAACCTTGGCGCCTCCAACTGCGATGACATTGTTGCCGTTATCGAAGTACCCGGCATCCTGTCCTTCCTGGCCAAGGGGGACTTCACCACCGAGGTAAAGGGCGTCAACAGCCTGCTGGGCGAGTACAAGGAAAAGTACGGAACCCACCTCCCGGACAACCCGCTGTACGGCGACCGTGCAGGCCAGGAAATCCAATACGTGCCCGTCATGGAAGTGACCTACTGGGGCTTCCGCATGATGATCGGCTTCGGCGGGATCGCTGCCTTCGCCGCCTTGCTGGCACTCTGGGTGACCCGTAAGGGCGTGGTGCCGCAATCCAAGTGGCTGATGCGCCTTGCTGTGTTCGGCATCCTTGCACCTTTTGGCGCGAACGCAGCCGGCTGGATCTTCACGGAGATGGGCAGGCAGCCGTTCGTGGTGGCGCCAAACCCGGATATGAACGGCATCGACCAAGTGTTCATGTTTACTGCTGCTGCGGTGTCCCCGGGAGTAAGTGCCGGTGAGATCCTGACGTCCCTTGTGGTCCTCACTGCCATCTACGCCGTGTTGCTGGTGGTGGAAGTGAAGCTGTTGGTCAAATACATCCGCGGCGGTGTGGCCTCGGCCATGCCGGAGCTGGCACACCCGGCCCGGGACCAGAACGATGATGACAGGGACCATAAAAACGACAAGCACGACGCCGGTCCCGGCAACTCCGGCGACGACGTCCTGGCATTCGCGTACTAGGAACAGGGGAAACTGAGAATGGAACTCTTGCCAACCATCTGGTTTGTGGCCATCGCGGTGCTGTGGACGGGTTACCTCTTCCTGGAGGGCTTTGACCTCGGCGTCGGCATGCTCATGAAGATTTTCGCCCGCAACAACACGGACCGCCGCGTACTGCTCAACACCATCGGCCCTGTATGGGACGGCAATGAGGTGTGGCTGCTCACTGCCGCCGGTGCCACCTTCGCTGCCTTTCCGTTGTGGTACGCCTCGTTGTTCTCAGCGCTGTACTTGCCGCTCCTGGCAGTCCTGGCCGCGTTGATCTTCCGTGCTGTGGCTTTCGAATACCGCGGCAAGGTGGACTCGGAGCGGTGGCGCAACCGCTGGGACTGGGCGATCGGGATCGGTTCTTTTGTTGCTGCCTTTGGGATCGGCGCAGCACTGGCCCTTACCACCACCGGATTGCCCTTGAACGCCAACGGCGACCGCAGCGGTGGGCCGATGTCCTGGTTCAGCGGCTACGCGCTGCTGGGCGGTTTCGGTGTGGTGGCGTTCGCCCTGGTTCACGCCCTCGCCTTCCTGGCCCTCAAGACCGACGGCGACGTCCGGCACCGGGCCCGCAGCTGGTTTGTCAGGTTGGTGCCGTTCGCGGTGTTGCCAATGTTCGGATGGATGGTCTCGGTACAGTTCCTCAGCGGCAAGCCGTGGACCTGGGCCCTGGTGGCAGCCGGAGTGGCGGCCGTAGTCCTGGCCTGGACGCTGGCCCGTGCAGGGGCAGAAGGACGCGCCTTCGCGGCCCTCGGTGGGTTCATCGTCTGCGCCACAGCGTCGATCTTCGGGGCAGCCTTCCCCGTGGTCATTCCCTCCACGCTGGATCCGGCCTTCAACCTGACCATTTCCAACGCCTCCTCCTCGGACTACACCCTGGGCCTGATGAGCATCGTCGCAGCCGTGGGGCTTCCGTTGGTGATCGCGTACCAGTCCTGGACCTACTGGGTGTTCCGCCGGCGTGTCAGCGCCGCACACATCCCTGAAGCGCACGGTTTCCTGCCGGCGATTGCGGCCAAGGTCCTGATTTCCAAGGACAGCCAACCAGCCACTGGCACCAAGGGAGAATAGCCACCCCATGAAACCCGTGTTCCCCACCGGTCCGGCCACCCGCTCCGCGCTGTACACCATAGGGCTCCTGTCCGCACTCAAAGCGCTGTCCCTGGTGCTCATGGCGCAGGCCGTGGCAGGGATGCTGGCAGGCCTGGCATCCGGAACGGGAGACTGGAGCGGCGGACTTGCCTGGGGCGCAGCGGGAGCAATCCTGAGGTCGCTCACGGTCTGGGGGCAAGGCGTAGCCTCCCGGCGGGCCGCCCTTGGCGTCAAGGAGGAATTGCGGGCTCAGTTGCTCAGGCGCTCGCTGTCCGAGGGCGGGTCGCCGCGCGTGGAAGGAATGAACGACGGCGGTCTGGCAATCCTGGCAACGCGGGGCCTGGATGCGCTGGACGACTACTACACCCAGTACCTTCCGGCGTTGGTCAACTGCGCGACGGTGCCGCTGTTGATCGGTGCACGGATCCTCTTCGCCGATTGGGTCAGTGCCGTGGTGATCGTTCTGACTGTTCCCCTGGTGCCGTTGTTCATGGTCCTGATTGGCCGGCATACCGAGGACAGCGTCCGGGATGCCCAGACCACCTTGCGGAAACTCTCCGGCCACATCCTTGAACTGGCCAAAGGCCTGCCTGTCCTGGTGGGCCTGGGCCGCGCGAGTGAACAGCGCGCGGCCCTGGAAGATATCTCCGAGCAGTACCGGAGCCGGACCATGGGAACCCTCCGGACAGCCTTCCTCTCAGCGTTGGCGCTTGAGCTTATTGCCTCCATTTCGGTGGCCGTCGTCGCTGTGTTCATCGGCGTCAGGCTCGTAGGTGGGGACATGGCGCTGGAGGCCGGCCTTTTGGCCCTCATCCTGGCCCCCGACTGCTATCTTCCGTTGCGGGAACTGGGTACTGCCCACCACGCCAGCGACGACGGCCGCGCCGCATTGGAAACCACCAACGCCGTGCTGGCTGCGCCCGCGCACCAAACCCTCTCCGCGCCTGGCGTGCCAGCCGGCACTTCTTCGGGCGTAGTGGTGGAGCGCCTGTCGGTGACCTACGCAGGACGGTCCGCTGCCGCCGTCGGGCCCCTGAGCTTTACTGCCCCGCAGGGCAGCATTACGGCCCTCGACGGCGACAGCGGCGCCGGGAAGAGCACTGTCCTGGCCGTCCTGGCAGGATTGATCGGTCCCGGTCCCGGCGCCACGGTGACCGGGACAGTCTCGGGAGTCGGCACAGGGGCTGTGGCATGGGTGCCCCAACACCCCGTCATGGCAGCACACACCGTCCAGGAAGAGCTGTCCTTGTATCTGGACGGATACCAAGGCGATGTTGCCCAAGCAGCGACCCGAATCCTGTCCGAGGCCAAGGCTGCCCACCTGGCGCCGAAAAACCCGGCCGAGCTCAGTCCAGGCGAGCTGCGCCGCGTTGCGCTTGCCCGGGGATTGGCACGAGTGGAGACGGGCGCCACGCTCCTGCTCCTGGATGAGCCCACCGCCCACCTTGACCCCTATTCAGCCAACGTAGTCCGCAACGCCATCGAGGCGCTGCGAGGCAGCGTCACAGTCATCCTGGTGGCCCACGACTCCGCCACCCGTGCGCTCGCGGACCATGTGGTGCCCGTAGGCGCCAAGCGCTTCCAGGACGCACCGCTGCTTCCATCAGGGAATTCCGGAAACACCATTGATGCCGCCGCCGGCGGGAACAGCACAGTAGCCGATGCCCTGGCACGTCCCGCCCAGTCTTCCAGCGCACGCTCCGGAAGCCTGAAACGGCTGGCGGGGGTCCTGAAACCAGTGCAGTGGAAATTTGCCGCTGCCGGCACCGTGGCCGTCCTGGCGGCCCTGTTCGCCGTGGCATTGTCAGGACTGTCCGGATGGCTGATCATCAGGGCCAGCGAGCAACCGCCCATCCTTTATCTGCTCGGCGCGATTGTGGGCGTCAGGTTTTTCGGGATCGGCAGGGCAGTGCTGCGCTACTGTGAGAGGCTTCTGACGCACGACGCCGTCTTCGCCGCGATGACACGCCTGCGCGGGGTGCTGTGGGAGACGCTGAGCCGCAGGGCGCTGACCCTGCGGCGCTTGCTCCAGGGCGGCAACGTGCTTGGCGCAATCGTCGATGACGTCGATACCCTCCGGGACCTCCTGCCGCGTGTTGCGCTTCCACCGGTCACAGCAGTAGGTGTGGGAGCGGCGGCCATCATTGGCACGGCAATCGTTCTGCCTCCCGCGCTGCCGGCTGTGGTGCTGGCATCAATCGTGGGACTTGTCCTCGCGCCGCTTCTTGCCGTCCTGGCTGACAGGAATGCCGCAAAGGCCGGTCAGCACATGCGCTCGGTAGTTCTCCACGGTGTAGCCGCAGCCCTGGACGCCCGGGCAGAACTGACGGCCAACGCAGTAGCCGGGCCGGTGCTGAAGGACCTGCGCAGCAAAGACCGCGCAGCCACCCGATCCGCGCAACGCTCGGCGTGGGCCGAAGGCCTCGGCCAATCCGTGGTGGTGCTGGCCTGCTCACTGGCTGCCTTGTGGGCAGGAGCCCTCAGCGCTCCTTCGGTGGCCAGCGGCGCCGTTCCCCCCGAACTTGTGGCCGTGATTGTCCTGATGCAGCTTGCCCTGGTGGATGCTTTCGGCGGCATCGTTTCCGCGGTACGCCAGGCTCCAGCGCTCGCGTCCGTCCTGGGCCGGGTTGCCGCTTCCGGGGCGTTGGACGTTCCGGCCACTGCCGGTGATGGCGGTTCAGCCCTCAACGGCCCACGCCCTCTTCCGGACCGCGATGGGAAAGCCGGGCTTGAGCTGACGGACGCTTCGGCCGGCTGGCCCGGGGGACCGGATGCCTTCACCGGGATCACCGCCGCTGCCGAACCCGGCCGCTGGCTTGCCGTGACTGGACCCTCGGGTGCGGGAAAGACGACGTTGTTGTCCGTGCTGCTGGGTTTCCTGCCCCTGAGCGGGGGATCAGCGAAGCTGACGGGCACAGCGGCCTGGTGCCCCCAGGAAGCCCACCTCTTCGACTCCACCATCCGCGGCAACCTCTTGCTGGGACGACCCGCCGCGGCAAAGCCCAGCGAGGCGGAGATGCAAAAGGCGCTGGCCGACGTCGGACTTGATTCAGTGGTCCAGGCCCTGCCCGGTGGGCTCGATGCCCGCATCGGTCCAGGCGGCTCGTTCCTCAGCGGTGGCGAGCGGCAGCGGCTTGCCATGGCCAGGACCCTTCTGACCGGAGCCTCGGTATTGCTGCTGGATGAGCCCACCGCACATCTTGATGCCGGTTCGGCGCGGGAAATGATGGCCATCCTTCGCCGGGGACTGACGGAGGTGACTGTAGTGCTGGTAACGCACAATCCCGAGGACATCGATCCCGGGGATACGCGGCTGGAACTGCCCGCGGCCGGCCAGGCTCCGCCGCAGGAAACGTGGGGACCCAGCGCTGGCGCACCTGGCACGGGCGCGGCGGAACTGGTCCAAAAGCAGGTCCATCAGTAGCCTGTTGGCATGCCTTTCAACGCCGCAAGCCCTGCCATGCCCGACGCCGACGTAACTGGCCTGCAGTGGCGGCCCGCCACCGAAGGGGATCTGGATAACTGGGCGGGCCTGATAGCCCGGACGGCCGCCGTCGAACATCCTGTCTGGTACGAGAAACGCGGGGATCTTGCCCATGTCCTTGAATCCAGGAAGAACCCGCCGGAGACGAGCACCCTCCTGGGGCTGGACACCGACGGCACAGCCCGGGCTTATGGCCGTATATCCAAGAACCCGGAGGGAGACAAGGCCACCGGAATGGCCTGTGTTGATCCGGAGTGGCAGGAACGCGGCATCGGCTCCGCGGTTCTGGTGTGGCAGGAAGGGCAGGTGCGCGGGCGGTTCGCCGACGATCAAGCAGCCGGGCATACCGCTGCACCGCCCCGCCTCCGTATCCAGACTGAGGAAAAGCACGAACACCAGGCCACCCTCCTGATGGGCCACGGTTACCGGGCCGTCCGTTGGTTCAATGAGATGCACCGTCCGTTGTCGCCGGGACAGCCGTCCGCAGACCTGCCGGTTGTTCCGCTGGGCGCGGGCCTGGAACTCAGGACCCTGGATCCGGTGTTCTTTGAGCCCGTGCGGCAGGCGCATAATGATGCCTTCAGGGACCATTGGGGAAGCGAACCCAGGGACGAAGAGTCGTGGCGCTTCACCATCGAGGAACCCACGGCACGGCACGACCTCAGCGCGGTAGTCCTGGATTCGGCAACCGGAGAGGTGGCCGGATACCAGCTGAGCAGTTTTGATGCCGCTTCCGCCGCCGACCGTGGTTTCACGGAAGGCTACACGGAGCTTCTGGGCGTACGTCGCGCCTACAGGGGCCGGGGGATAGCCCAGGCCCTGCTGGCGGATGCAATGCAGCGGTACACCGGGGCCGGGATGGAGGTGGCATCACTGGATGTGGATTCGGCCAACCCCACCGGGGCCCTGGAGCTCTACCTTCGCATGGGCTACGAGCCGGTGAACCGCAGCATGACGTGGGAGAAGATGCTCTAGCCCGTGCTAGCCGTCCACATCATGCAAATGGTGGACCACATCATGAAGGAAGTACTGGGAGAACGTCAGCACAGTAAAGGCTGACCCGTTGCTGCGGGTCCCTGTGCGTGGCCAGTCGTTCTCGGTGACCCGGGCGAAGGACTCGGCGATCTCCGTGCCCTCTGCCTCGATTTCGTCGGCCACCGTTCGCGGGTCCGCTGAACCGTACTCGCCGTCGATGGCAGCCTGGTCCTGGTCCCAATTGGCGAACCGGGCGTCATCTTCGGCCAGCATCAGGTTCAGCCGCTGGTCGAAGAGGCTGAACACATCGCGGACATGGCAGGCGTACTCCAGGTTGGACCATGTGTGATCGTCAGGTCGAACGGCTGCATCCCCACGCCGGAGGACAGCCCTCCACCGCGGAAGCATGTTCAGTACGGTGCCCGGCACGGTGGCAGGAGTCACCGTGGCGGGGTCGAAACCGCACTCGGGGCACGGCTGGGAGAGCACCCAGGTCCAGTCTTTTTCGTCAGGGATGATCGGCATGCCGCCAGTCTAAGCCGACACTCGCCACACCCCATCGAAGACCCTGAAATATGGTGTCGTTTTCGCATTACTTAGCGGCCCGCCCAAGAGTAAAGTTCGTTCCGGGGGGAGAGCCGGAAAGAGAAAAACATGCTCAAGGATCAGCAAGTTGGTGCCGTCCTACCGGCACAGGACATAGCCCGGGCCCGCGCGTACTACAGCGAAAAACTCGGACTGGAACCCGAGAATCCGGCCGATGGCGACAACCTCCAATACAGGTGCGGCGATTCCACCGGATTCATGGTGTACCAAACGTCCAACGCAGGGACTGCCAAAAACACCCAGATGGGCTGGAACGTCAGCGACCTGAGGGCAACGGTGCAGGAGCTGCGCGGCAAGGGAGTTCAGTTCGAAGACTACGACTTCCCTGGACTGAAGACAGAAGACGGCATTGCCACAATGCCTGACGGCAGCGCCGCCGCATGGTTCCTCGACAGCGAGGGAAACATACTCAGTGTCAACCAAACCGGCTAGCCCGCGTGGCCGCGAGGCCATGGCACAACAAAGGCCGGGGCGTCGCGCCCCGGCCTTTGCTGTGCTGTCCTTTGCTGTTCAAGCTGGCCTATGAGGCGGATTCGTCCCAAGCCATGCTGGGTCCGATGGCCTCCACGGGCTGTGACAGGGGCACCCCTGAACCGTCCCGCCGGCCATGCTCGTGCGGGAGGGCACGGGCCACGCCGGCAGCTGAGGATGCTTTTGCCGGGCCATGTCCGGCCCAGGCCAGCAAAAGGGTGTCCTCACCCTTGAGGAAACGGTGGACCCGGACACCGCCGGTGGCGCGGCCCTTGATCGGATACTCCTCGAAAGCCGTAACCTTCGCAGTGCCCGGTGCCGTGCCCGGCAGGGCGCCGGTGGTTCCGGCAATAGTGACCACGACGGCGGCGGGGTCGTTGGCACGCACGGCACCGAAGTGGATCACGTCGTCGCCGGCGGCCAGTTTGATGCCTGCCATACCTCCGGCCGTGCGGCCCTGTGGGCGGACATTGGAGGCGCTGAACCGCAACAACTGCGCCTGGCGCGTGACGAAGACGAGATCGACGTCGTCCCCCTGCGCCGGTTCCACCGCGAGGACCGAATCCTTGTCCTTCAGGGCAATGATCTCCCAGTCCTCACGATTCAGCGGGTAGTCGGGCAGCACGCGCTTCACGACGCCTTGGACAGTGCCAATGGCGAGGACAGAATCCAGAGGGACAAACGCCACCAGGGTTTCGCCCTTGAGCAGGGTGATGAAGTCCTTCGCCGCGACGCCCCCGGCAAGGTTCGGCAGGCCCGACATCGGCGGGAGGACAGGCATGTCCATGACCTGGAGTCGCAGCATGCGGCCTTGGGAAGTCACCGCGCCGATCTCGCCGCGGGCAGTGGTCTTGACCACCGAACGGAAGACATCATGCTTGGCCCGCGGCCCGGCTTCGGCCAGTGGCTCCTGGTTGGAGGTCCTGGCGATCTGGCCGGAGACGCTGAGCAGGGCCCAGCAGGGGTCGTCCGGGATCTCCAGGGGCAGAGCCGCAGCTTTGCCCTTGGGCCCCGGGGTGGAAGCGGCGAGGGCAGCAGCAACGGTGGGGGAGACAGCTTCGGACTCAAGGAGTACGGTGCGCCGGGGTGTGCCGTACTTCTCAGCGACTACGGCCAACTCGCCGGAGACAAGATCGCGGAGCAGCTCATCGGAGGCAAGGATGGCCTCAAGTGCCTCGATTTCGCGGCGGAGCTCGTCCTGTTCCTTTTCGAGTTCAAGCCGGGAGTATTTGGTCAGCTGACGCAAGCGCAGTTCCAGGATGTAGTTGGCCTGGATCTCGGTGAGGTCGTAGATGGACATCAACCGCTCCCGCGCCGCGGAAGCCTCGTCGGAGGAACGAATGATCTGGATGACCTCGTCGATGTCGACGATGGCGATCAGCAGGCCCTCCACCAGGTGGAGGCGGTCCTTCTTTTTGCCCAGGCGGAAGGACGTACGACGGCGGACCACAGTCAGCCGGTGCTCGACGTACACCTGCAACAACTGCAGGAGGCCCAGCGTCTGCGGCTGGCCATCCACCAACGTGACGTTGTTGATGCCGAAGGAATCTTCCATGGGCGAGTAGCGGTAAAGCTGCTGGAGGACGGCGTTCGGGTTGAAACCGTTCTTGAGTTCGATGACCAGGCGCAGGCCGTGGTTGCGGTCCGTCAGGTCCACGACGTCGCTGATGCCGGTCAGCTTCTTGGCGTTGACGGCATCCTTGATCTTCTCGATCACCTTTTCCGGGCCCACCATGTAGGGCAGTTCAGTGACCACCAGGCCGGTCCGGCGGGCGGAGAGCTGTTCCACCTCAACCTTGGCGCGGGTCTTGAAGGAACCACGGCCCGTGGCGTAGGCGTCACGGATTCCGTCCAGCCCAACGATCCGGCCCCCTGTGGGAAGGTCGGGACCCGGGATGAACCTCATGATGTCATCCAGCGTGGCATCCGGGTTGGCAATCAGGTGGCGCGCGGCGGCGATGACCTCGACGAGGTTGTGGGGCGGCATGTTCGTAGCCATGCCCACCGCGATGCCCGTGGTGCCGTTGACCAGCAGGTTGGGGAAAGCTGCGGGGAGGACATCCGGCTGGGTCAGTTGGTTGTCGTAATTGGGGACGAAGTCCACGACGTCTTCGTCCAGGTGGTCCGTCATGGTCAGCGCGGCGGCCGCCAAGCGTGCCTCGGTGTACCGCGGTGCTGCCGGTCCGTCGTCGAGCGATCCGAAGTTTCCGTGGCCATCAATCAGCGGCAGTCTGAGGGAAAAGTCCTGCGCCATGCGCACCATGGCGTCGTAGATCGCGGTATCGCCGTGGGGGTGGAGCTTGCCCATGACTTCGCCCACCACGCGGGCGCTCTTGACGTGTCCGCGATCCGGGCGGAGTCCCATGTCGGACATCATGTACAGGATGCGGCGCTGTACGGGCTTCAGTCCGTCGCGGGCGTCCGGGAGCGCTCGCGAATAAATCACTGAGTAGGCGTACTCCAGGAAGGAGCCTTCCATCTCCGAAGTGACGTCGATGTCCACGATGTTCTCGGTGAAATCGCCGAGTGGCTCGGCTGTCCGTGCTGATTTTTGGCTGCGGGCCATGGCGTCGGTGAATCCTTGAAGTTGTACTGCGGATGTTTTAGCTAGGCTAAGCCTATGGTGGATCAGCCCGGCGTCGGCATTTATCCGGAATATTGGGAGGCTGATGTCGTCCTGCGCGACGGCGGCACCGCCCACCTGCGCCCTATCCGGCCCGAGGACGCCGATGCCTTGCAGGCTTTCCATGCCGGCCAGTCGCAGGCGTCGATCTACATGCGGTTCTTTTCCTTCAAGCCCCGGCTCTCCGGCAAGGAAGTGCGCCGGTTCACCGAGGTGGACCACATCAACCGGGTGGCCTTCGTCATCACCATCGGCGGCGAGATCATGGGAATTGGCCGGTACGACCGACTGGATGATCCTGACGAGGCCGAAGTCGCGTTCAATATCTCAGATGCCCACCAGGGCCGCGGGATCGGCTCGATCCTCCTTGAACACCTGGCGGTTGCCGCCCGCGAAAACGGCATCCGGCGCTTCACGGCCGAGGTCCTGCCGGACAACAGGAAGATGCTGATGGTCTTCGCCGATGCAGGCTACGACCTCACAAGGCAATTCGACGACGGCGTGGTGAGCGTCGAGTTCAACATCGACCCCACGGAGAAATCCCGGGCCGTGATGGAATCCCGTGAGCACCGCGCAGAGGCACGCAGCGTACGCGACCTGTTGTCGCCGTCGTCGGTGGCTGTTATTGGTGCCAGCCGCAAGTGGGGGACCGTTGGCTACCAACTGCTGGAACACATCATCGAAGGCGGGTTCAAGGGCCCGGTCTACGCCGTGAACCCCGAAGCTTTCGAACTGGCCGGCATGGTCTCCTTTGGAAAACTGTCCGAAATTCCGGGGCCCGTGCAGTTGGCGATCGTCGCCGTGCCATACGAGGAAGTCCCCAAGGTGGTGGATGAGTGCGCTGCTGCCGGAGTCAAGGGCATCGTGGTGGCAACTGCAGGATTTGCCGACGACGGCGAGCGGGGTTTGGTGCGCCAGCACGATCTCGTGCGCCGGGCCCGTGCCAACGGCATGCGGGTCATCGGCCCCGAGTCCCTGGGCATCCTGAACACCCACCCGGCCGTGTCGCTCAACGCCTCCATGGCCCCTGCCATGCCGCCCCGGGGCAGCCTGGGCTTGTTCAGCCAGTCTGCTGCGGTGGGTGTTGCCGTCTATGCCGCCGCAAGCCGCCGCAGGCTCGGGCTGTCCTCGTTCCTCTCCGCAGGAAACCGTGCCGACGTCTCGGGCAACGATGCCATGCAGTATTGGGAGGACGACGCCGATACCTCCGCGGTGGGCCTGTACCTGGAATCCATTGGCAATCCCCGTAAGTTCTCGCGCCTGGCCCGCCGGTTGTCGCGCAGCAAGCCCGTGATTGTCGCCAAATCCGATGTAACGGGCCTGAGCCTGCCGCCGGGACATGAAGTGCGGACCACCCAGGCCCCTTCAGCCGCAGTGGATGCCATGATGCGCCAGGCCGGCGTCATCCGGGTCGAAACCATTGAACAGCTCATGGACATTGCCCAGATCGTCTCATCCCAGGCTCTGCCACAAGGCCCCGGCGTGGCCGTCTATTCCAACTCGGTGGCCCTGGGCAAAGTGGTATCGGACAGTGCCGGTCCACTCGGGCTTGATGTGAGCCGCTTGGTCACCGACGTTGACCTCGATGCGGGAATGTCCGTTGCCCTGCCTGCACTCCGGGCCAGTCTTATGGAAAGCCTGGCCGATGACTCGGTTCACGCGGTGGTTGCGGCGCTTCTCCCGGCGCGGGGGCTTACAGCGGAGGCACTGGCCGGTGTCTTGGCAGAGTGCGCCGCGGAGGCCCGGAAACCTGTTGTTGCAGCCTTCACCGGCATCCTGGACCCGTCCGTGCACGTCGAAGGAATGGTGGGTTCGGCGGGAAAGCCCATGCTTCCGTGCTATTCGAATGCCGGCGCCGCGGTTGCTGCCCTGGCAGCCATTGTCGGCTATGCGCAATGGCGTGACCGGGACCAGGGCTTGTTTGTCGAACCGGAGGGCTGCGACGTTGAAGGCACCCGGGAAACGCTGACGGCAATGCTTGCCGGTGTTACCGGCGAAAAGATCAGGAAGCTCGACGCCGGTGCTGCCGCGGCACTGCTTGCCGGCTACGGAATCGACGTCGTTCCCACGCTTGGATTCGGTACGCCCGACGAGGCCGTGCAGGCGGCCAACACCGTGGGATGGCCGGTTGTCCTGAAGACCACCGATCCCGCCTTGCGGCACCGGCTGGACCTCGGCGGCGTGCGCCTGGATATCCAGGACGCCGAATCGCTGCGGCAGAATGTTGCACAGATGCGGCGGGCCTTGGAACCGTACGGATCGCCTTCCCTCGAGGTCCAGGCCATGGCTCCGGTAGGACAGGCCTGCACTTTCCGGGCCATGGAGGATCCCTTGCTGGGGCCCGTGCTCTCCTTTGGCCTGGCAGGTGACGCCGTGAACCTGCTGGACGATTGGGCCCACCGGGTACCGCCGTTATCGGCTGCGGACCTGCACGATGTCATCCGCTCGCCGCGTGCCTCCAGGAAACTCTTCGGCTACCAAGGGCTGCCGGCGGTGGATGTGGCTTCCTTGGAGGACATAGCTGCCCGGCTCGCCAAGCTCAAGGACGACCACCCGGGAATCGCGCTGGTGGAATTCAACCCCGTCCTTGCCGGCCCTTCGGGGGCCACGATCCTGGGCGCAGACGTCTGGATCGGCAACGCCGCGCAGCGAACTGACAGTGCCCGGCGCGCGATGCGAAGTTAGCCACAGGAGGGGACCGGCGGTTAGGAAGTCACCAAGCGATCTGTGAAAATGGGGGAATGAGCACTCAGTCTCCGACGCCTCAATCACGCCCGTCCAATACCGGGAACCACACTGCGCACAACCACAGCTCGCAGGGTCAGAGCCTGGATCAGGCGCTGCAGCAGGCCGGGTTCTATCCGCGGTTGGTGGCAGATGTCGTCGATGACGCCCTGGACGGCAGGGAGTGCCTTTCACATCTGGTCCACCTCGAGACGCACTTTGACCGGGCAGAGGTCCGCAGGCACATTACTGTGCTGGTGCTGACGGAAGACATGCTGGTGATCACCCATGTCGACGACCAGCAGCTGGACGAAGCCGGAGAGCAAATCGTCGCGCAGATCTCCACGGAGTCAGTTCCCGTGGCCCAAATCCGGTCGGTGGTGCTCAGCTACATGTACTCCCAGCCCCAGGACTACAAGCCTTCCGATCCTGTCCGGGAGCTCACCGTCTCCATCGCATGGTCCGGAGGCCAGCGTTTGGATATGGGGCCGGCCAGTTGCGGAGATCCCCAATGCGAGGCCGATCACGGGTACAGCGGAACCATTGCCCAGGAAGACATCGTCCTCCGCATTAGCGCTGAAGCCGACGGTTTGCAGGCGGTCCAGGATGCCAAGCTGTTTGCCCGCGCCCTGCGTGCGGTCAACACCGGAAACCCGGCACCGGTCCAGCACCCCGGCATCCCCGCGCCACGGCCGCGTTCGGGCGTCTTCAGCAACCGCCTGAGCCGCGGACACCAGCGTTGAGGGACGCTGCACAGACACCGTCGTCGGCAACCAGCGCCGTAACCGACGTTCCTACCGCGCCGCTGTTCGGGAGCAAGTCGATTGCCGAAGTCTTTGTCAGCGCTGCGGCAGCCCTCGGCGTACCAGGCTTCGCCAACCGCCTGCAGGTGCCTGCATCACAGCGCGTCTGCGTTGTCCTCGCCGATGGTTTGGGACGCAACCTGCTCAAACAAAAGGCCTCGCACACGCCGTTCCTTCGGTCCGTCCTTGCCAACGGGCAGGGTAACGTCCCGCAGTGGATTGACTCAGCCTTCCCGAGCACCACGGCGGCCTCCTTGGCGAGCCTGGGGACCGGCCTGCCGGCAGGCCAACATGGCATGGTGGGCTACGACGTCCTGGATCCTGCGCAGGACAAGGTAGTGAACCTCCTGGGCAACTGGGATCCGCACGTGGACCCGCTGGAATGGCAGCCCCATGCCACCGTTTTTGAACGCTTGGCCGGTGAGCTGGACGTGGTGACGGTCAGCCTGCCGCAATTCGGTGATTCGCCCATGACGCAGGCCGCGCTGAGGGGCAGCCGGTTCGTTGGCGGCACCACGCTCCACGCACGGACGGCCGCGGCCGCTGAAGCAATGTCCGGAGGCGGACGTTCCTTGATGTACTTCTACCTCAATGAGCTGGACAAAGCCGGCCACCGCTATGGCAGCCAGTCGGACCGTTGGGAGCATCAGCTCGAGGAACTGGACTCCACGGTCAAACGGCTGTCCTCAACGCTCCCTGCTGGAACCACCATCCTGTTGACCGGTGACCACGGCATGGTGGACGTGCCCGAGTCCCAGAGGATCGACTACTCCGCCGATGAGCCCTTGGTGGCAGGAGTGCGGCACACGGCAGGGGAGCCGCGCATGGTGCACCTGTACCTTGAGCCGGACGCCACAGCGGAGCACCGCGACGCTCTTCTTGCTGCGTGGCGTCGTCGGTTCGGTGAACGGATCTGGGCCTTCACGAGGACCCAGGCCGTGGACGCCGGATTATTCGGTGATGTCCGCCCGGAAGTCGCACCCCGCATCGGGGACGTCATGATTGCTGCCCGTGACACCCTGGCACTCTATGACACCCGCCGTGTCCGCCCCGCCTCCCTGGAGGTGGTGGGCCAGCACGGTTCCCTGACCAAATCCGAGCGTGAAGTACCCCTGGTGTGTTTCCCCGCAGCCGGCAGGAAAGGCAAACGTGGCTGAACTGGTCTTTTTCTCAGGCACCATGGACTGCGGCAAGTCCACGCTTGCCCTTCAGATGGACCACAACCACCGTGCAAGGGGGCGCGGAGGCGTCCGCTTCAGCTGTAACGACCGCGCCGGATATTCCACCATTTCCAGCAGGCTGGGCCTCCACATCGATGCCGTGGAAGTCGAAGGCAACACGGATTTCTGGGACGAGGTGGTGGTTCGGCGGACCAGCGGACTTCGTGTCGACTACCTCATTTGCGATGAAGCGCAGTTCTACACTCCCGCCCAAGTTGAGCAGTTGGCGCGTGTGGTGGATGAGATGGAGGTGGATGTCTTCGCGTTTGGCATCACCTCAGACTTCCGCACCCGGCTGTTCCCCGGATCGCAGCGGCTCATCGAGCTTGCCGACAAGGTCCAGGTTCTGCAAGTCGAAGCGTTGTGCTGGTGCGGGCGCAGGGCAACCCAGAATGCCAGGACAGTGAACGGCATCATGGTGGTGGAAGGCAAACAGGTGATGGTGGGCGATGTAGCACCTTCCACCGGAAGTGACGGCGCCACGGGCACGGCCGATGCCGGCGTCGAAGGCCGGGAAGCCGTGGTGGGTTACGAGACATTGTGCCGCCGTCACTACATGAGGCGTGTCACGGCCCATGGTGCCAACCTGATGGCAGGGGCGGACCAGCCGCTTCCCTTCGATATTGACGCTTGCCTCTGGCCGGGCGCCGGGGAGCTCCACCGCAGCTAGGCTGTAAAACTAGTCCCCGCGGGCTCCGAAAACGATCTCATCCCAACTGGGGATGCTGGACCGCTTTGGCCGTGAAGGCTGGCGTTCTGCTGGCGCATCGGCGTCCTTGCGGACCTCGGAGTCCGTGGAATCGGCCGGAATTGTCGAATCCGGGTTCCCGTCATGTGACTCCTGCTGCTCCTGCGCGTCGCGGGAAACGTTGCTGCCGCCCAGAAGCTCGTCAAGCCCGGCCGGTTTGCGCCCGGCGAGAGGCGTGACGGGGCGCAGCGGGCTGGCCACCACCGTGATCTCCCGCGTTTCCGTGCTGACGCCCTGGTGAAGCTTCAGCGAATCATCGTCATCGTCATCCTGGGGTTCGAAGTGCCGTGGCGCGAGGCTCAGCCGCGACAGCATCGACGGACGTCCGTCCTTGCGCACGGGTTCCTCAGCAGGAACCGCTGCGGGCGCGGGTTCTGCGCCGGGGGCTTCGTCGACGTCGTCGTTCCCGTCTCCCGGCCGCGGGTGGGCTGCCGGAACGTTGCTCAGCAGCACTGCCAAGGCGTCGTCTCCGTCCTCGTCCACTCCCAGGCGCTGACCCCGACGCGACCGGAGCATCTCCAGGAGGCTGTCCGCTTCCTTGGCTTCCTTGGCAGAGACACGTGCGGCTGTTTCAGCATCAGTCTCGAAGTCGAAGGGACGGTCCGAGACAGCAGCGAGCCGGCGCGCCGGAACTGGTCCGTCCAAGGGCTCGAGTTCGCTGAGCTGCTGTGCCCAACGGTTGGCGTTCTGAAGTGACTTGCGCTGCGGGCTGAAGGTCCACATGGCGGGAGGCTCTTCGCCGATGCTGCCGTGCGTGCCCGGCACCGTCTCGAAGCGTGCGACGACGGTCCAGGAACCGTCCGTCCGGCGCCATGAATCCCAGTCCACGGTGGACGAATCGATGCCGTGGGCAGCCAGCCGGTGGTCCACCATCTCTCCGAGCGTGGCCGGGTTGTCCCCGAAGGCTGAGCGGTAGGCGTCATGGCCCGGAGCAGGGGCAGCGACCTCAATGTTGCGTGCTTGCCTGGCGACGTATTCACGCTCTGCGAGGACGGGGCCTTCGTAGCGTTGGACGTTGGCGAGGGGCAGCCCGGACAATTCGGCCACTTCGGCCGCCGTCGCGCCACTGCGAATTCTGGACTGGATGTCACGGGGTGACATGGCAATGGGTGTGTTGGCGGCCCGGGCCGCCACTTGGGCAGGGGTCCGGCTCGCCGCTGCCCTCAAGGCCTCGTCGATCGGAAGCTGGAACATCTCACCGCCGGGGCCGCTCAAAAGCAGATGCCCGCCGTCGTCGTGGACGCCTACCAGTCGTAGATCCTGCATAACACCCTCCACCACATGGCATAACTGACATTCGAAACTCTGCCACCCGGCGCGGCCTTTTCCTATTAGGAGCAAGGGCGTGCCGTGATATTCCGCTGAAACCGCCCCTGTAGGCAGCGTTTTTAGCACTTTTCGGTAAGAAGCGGTGTCTATGGACTTTTCAGGGCCGGGGGAGGAAAATCTGGCCGATATCGGGCACAAATCCGGGACGGCCGGTGCTGGACCCTAACACCGGCCGGGGATGGACCGCCGGACCGGACAGAACCCGCAGCAGGTATGGAGGACAAGGAAGGACCATGGCCACCGATTACGATGCCCCTCGAAAGACCGAGGAAGACGTCAGCGAGGATTCCCTGGAAGAACTCAAGACGCACCAGTCGGGTAAGCAGTCCTCGGCTGTGGACGTCGACGAGTCCGATCTTGCCGACAGTTTTGAGCTGCCCGGCGCTGATTTGTCCGGCGAGGAACTCCTGATTCAGGTGATGCCTCCGCAGCCGGACGAGTTCACCTGCTTCAACTGCTTCCTGGTGAAGCACAGGTCGCAGATCGCCGCGGAGCGGGGCGGTCACTTGTATTGCACGGAGTGCGAAAGCTAGGCGCATCAGTGCGCAATGCCTACCTGCAAGGATTGGGAGTAGCTGCAGGGATTGGGCGTAGCTGCAAGTATTGCCCGGGTAGTGGCCGGGCGCTGCTAATGCGACGTCCGGCCCTTGTTAAGGGGCAATAGTTATGGGGCCACTGTTGAGGGGCCCTGGTTGAGGGGCCGTTGTTAGGGTGTTGTCCCGGCGCTTTCAGGCCCGCGGAGCTGACAAGGCCGAAACCAGCTCGTCAGGCCTGCGGGACGAGGCCAGCCAGTACGGAGTCCGGTCTGCGGGATCGGTGATTTCAATCTTGACCACGGGATCGATCCAGCCCCTGAAGCACATGTAGGCGAGTCCATTGAGCCGGGGACCACGTTCAGCGGTGGCTTCGTCCTTGGTGAAGGCCTCGACGGATCCCACGAACTTCCGATCGATGCTCGCACGGCCCACACGGACCGTAGTTGGGGTAACAGTGATGGTGGGCGTCGAGAGCACCAGCATGACGGTCATGATGGCCAGCAGGACCAAAGCCGCGATAATGCCCGTTGCCGCACTGATGGGACCGAACATCAGGATGCCCGCGCCGGACAAGCCAACCACCACGATCCAGATCCACACTGACGGCCACAGTTTTTCGGAGTAAAGGACCTCCGGCGATGGAGTGTTCCGGGCAGGCACGGGGGAGGACTGGTCAGGCGTAGGCATGCATCCAGCTTATCCGGCGATGCACGGCTGCTGCGTCCACCTGGGAGTCGGCGATCACTCTCCGGCAATCACCTGCCGGCAATCACCTTCAGGCAAGGAACTCTTGGCAAGCCGGTGCCCGGGGTACGGCTCCCAGTAGAATGGACCACTGTGAGCAATGAGACGGCAGTATTCAGTACAGACACAGACACAGACGCAAACACAGCCCCCGACACCGGCAGCGGCAGTGAGACCGCGGCGGCTTACGGCGCCCCCACTTTGGAAGTGCAGCTGAAAATGCTCGACGCCGGGCTGGAAGCGCCGTCGTATGCCCACCCGGGAGATGCCGGAGCCGACCTCCGCGCCCGGGAGGACGTACACCTCGCCCCCGGCGAGCGGAAACTGGTTCCGACAGGCGTCTCCATCGCCCTCCCGGACGGATTCGTTGCCCTCATCCACCCACGCTCAGGCCTTGCCACCAAGCATGGCCTGACGGTCGTCAACGCCCCAGGCACTGTGGACGCGGGCTACCGTGGCGAAATTGCGGTGACGCTCCTGAACACCGACCAAAACCACGCCATCGACCTCAAGCGCGGCGATAGAATTGCACAAATGGTAATTCAGCGCGTTGAGTACGCACGGTTCGTAGCTGTTGACCAGCTGTCCGATTCCGTTCGTGGCACCGGTGGCTTCGGTTCCACCGGTGGCTTCAACGCATCGAAGGCCTAAAGGAAGCCACTGGACCCTCCCCACGTCCCAGGCGTCGCCTTGGCGTGGTTTAACGTGGTTCAACGTGGGTGCGGTTTACTTGGGGATAGACCACTACTAAGGAGAAAACCCAATGCTTTTTGGGCGCGGCAAGAAGTCCAAGGACGAGCGGTCGGAATCCGCCGGCACCGTCGAGGAATCCGGTGCTGAGGCACAAAGTCCTGAATCGGTCCAGCCCGGCACTGCCGGTGATTTCAGGCTGGCCAAGGGCCCCTTGGATATAGACGAGATCGAGGACCGTGATGGCTACGTGGACCTCGGTGCGCTCCTGATCGCTCCTGCCGAGGGTCTCCAACTGAGGCTTGAGGTCGAAGAAGCCACCCAGCGGGTGGTGGCAGTGACCATGGACCTGGAAGGTTCCAGCCTGCAGCTCCAGGCCTTCGCGGCTCCGCGTTCGGAAGGCTTGTGGGACGAGATCCGGGAACAGATCACCCAGTCCGTAGCCAGCCAGGGCGGGGAAACCGAAGAAGTCTCCGGAGCGTTCGGTACTGAACTCGTGGCCAAGTTGCCCGCCGAAGCTGCTGATGGCAGCCGCGGCTTCCGTGCCGCACGCTTCATGGGCGTGGACGGGCCGCGTTGGTTCCTCCGGGGCGTCCTCGGCGGGCAGGCTGCGTTGGAACGTGACGCCGCGGCAGGCCTGGAAGAACTTTTCCGCAGGGTAGTGGTGGTGCGCGGCGATAATCCGATGCCCCCGCGCGAACTGCTGCAGCTGCGCCTGCCCAAGGACGCCGCCGTGCCGGGTCAGGCTGGCGCTCCTGAGGGCGCACCGGCCATGGAACAGCCTGAACGAGGGCCGGAGATCACCCAGATTGGCTGACACTTCGGGCAAAGGTGGGCTGGCCGGCCAGCGTCCCCGCGCGCAGGGCGTCCGTGATCTTCCAGCCAGGGGAAGGGCGGTGTGTACCGGCTACATTGAATCGGTGACGCATCAACCGCCCAGCGAGCAGCCATTTTTCTCCGCCGTGGTGGTCGATGACCTTGGCCCCGCAGCCCTCCAGGCCACCAATGCAGGGGGCATCCGGAAGCCCTACGACCGTCTTCGCGTCATTTGGCTGGGCAGGACCCGCGTACCCGGTATCGAAGCCGGAGTGCAGCTTCGCCTCAAGGGCATGGTGACCCAGCTTGACGGGCTGCCGGCCATGTTCAATCCACGCTACGAAATACTTTCCCGCCAGGAGCACCTATGACAGTGGCCAACGGATCAGAACCGAAGAACACCGGAGACTCTGTTCCGGATGGCCGGCCTTCCCGGCCCGGGGAAGCCGCAAAGCCGTCAGCGGAAGCACCCGGTGTTTCCGATCTCGCTGCCGGCTACGCACAAAAGGCCGGCCTTCACCGGAACAGCGCCGGGCACGTGGACATGCTGAAGTCCGCCGGTGGCTGGCAGGGCATCGCCGAGAGCATTCTCCCGGGATTGGTCTTCCTGGTGGTGTTCACGGTGGCCAGGGATCTCACCCCTGCATTGGTGGCGGCTTTGGCTACGGCAGCCGTGTTCACTGTGGTCCGGTTGATCCAACGGCGCCCACTGACCCAGGCCTTGGCCGGGGTTGTGGGGGTCGGTATTTCGGCGTGGCTGGCCAACACCACAGGCAAAGCCGAGGACTTCTACGTCCTGGGCTTCTTCACCAACATCGCCTATATCCTCGCCATGGTGCTCTCCATCGTCCTCAAATGGCCGGTGGCGGGCCTGCTCTTCGGGTTCGTCCGCAATGAGGGACTCGAATGGCGCAAGGACCCTGAACGGCTGAGGGCTTACAAGCTGGGAACGTGGATCGTGGTTGCCGTCCTGGCTCTGCGTCTTCTGGTGCAGGTCCCGCTGTACTTCATGGGCGAAGCAGGCCTGACAGCCCTGGCAACCACCAGGCTCCTGATGGGAGCCCCGCTGTACATCCTGGGCCTCTGGGTTGCCTGGCTGGTCACCAAGCCCGCACCTCAGCCGTCGAAGCCGTCGTCCTCGGAGGCCTGATCCCCGGTTCCCGACGTTCCCTCACGAGGTTCGTTGTCGTCGTCGTAACCCGGCGACAACAGTGACCTCAGGCCGTCCTCTGCTGCGATGGTGGTGACGAAGAAAAGCTCGTCGCCGCCATCAAGGACGTCGTCGCGGGTGGGGGTAATGGGTGCCTGGTCGCGCAGGATTGCCACCAGTGTGGCGTCCTCCGGCCAATCGATCCCGCCGACCGTGCTGCCAATGACATGGGAGTCATGCGGGACCGTGAATTCCACGATCGAGGCCACTCCTGTCTGCAACGTCAGCAAGCGGACGATGTCGCCGATTTCGACGGCTTCTTCCACCAGGGCTGTCATGAGCTGCGGAGTATTGACCGCGACGTCTACGCCCCAGGAATCATTGAACATCCAGTCGTTCTTGGGATTGTTCACACGGCCCACGGTGCGGCCCACACCGAATTCCGTCTTGGCCAAGAGGGATACCACCAGGTTGACTTTGTCGTCGCCGGTGGCTGAAACCACGACGTCGGCATCCTCAAGTTTTGCGTCCTGCAGGGTACTGAGTTCGCAGGCATCGCCCACCAGCCAGCGGGCGCCCCGCAGTCCGCTGCGGCCAATGACCTCGGGCTTGAGGTCGATCAGCAGGATCTGGTGCTTATGGGCCAGAAGTTCACGCGCAATGGACGAACCGACGCTTCCTGCACCAACAATAACGACTTTCACTAAGACTCCTTGGCGGGTGCTTTGGCGAGGATCCGGCTGATCTCGGACGTTCTGTCCAGGCTCAGCATCGCGTGGACGGTGTCGCCTTCCTGGTAGGCCGTGCCCGTCGTGGGGAGGACGCCCTCGCCAAACCGGGTAATGAAGGCAATGCGTATTCCCGAGGCGGCTTCAATGGATGCGAGGCTGTGCCCGATCCACTCCTCATGAAGATCCACCTCGGCTAAAACCAGCCGGCCCGAGGGCTCACGGTAATCCCCGGCCAGATGCTGTTCGGGAAGAATGCGGCGCAGGACCTGGTCGGCGCTCCAACGGACAGCTGCCACGGTGGGGATGCCCAGGCGCTGGTAGATCTCGGCACGTCCGGGATCGTAGATCCGCGCCACAACATGGGCAACATGAAAGGTCTCGCGCGCCACCCGGGTGGCCAGGATGTTGGAGTTGTCGCCGCTGGAAACTGCGGCGAAGGCGTAGGCCTCTTCCACACCGGCCTGCTTGAGGGTGTCCCTGTCGAAACCGACGCCGGTGACCTTGCGGCCGGCAAAGGTATTACGCAACCGGCGGAAGGCCCGCTCGTCCTGGTCGATGATGGCGACCGAATGGCCGGCATCCTCCAAAGTGTGTGCCAGGGTTGCGCCAACACGGCCGCAACCCATGATCACGAAGTGTGCCACCATGTCTCCTTTATCTGTGCTGTCCGTCCCGCTCGGTATGACTTTACCGGTGCGCAGTGGCTTGGCTGTGAACAACCGTCATGACATCGATGGGGATTCAGAGTAGCTTTGCGGAGTGCTGACAATTTTGAATGCCGCGAAGCGGGTGTTGGTGGGCAGGCCGGTCAGGAATGACCGCCTGTCCCACACCTTGTTGCCCAAACGCATCGCTTTGCCGATCTTCGCCTCGGATGCGCTGTCCTCGGTAGCCTATGCCCCTGATGAAATCCTGCTGACGCTGGCCCTCGCGGGCGTCAGTGCCGTAGCTTTCTCGCCGTTGGTCGGCCTCGCCGTCATGGTGGTTTTGCTCACAGTTGTGGCGTCCTACCGGCAAAACGTCCACGCCTACCCCTCCGGTGGCGGCGACTATGAGATCGCGAACGTCAACCTGGGCAAGTATGCCGGGCTCACCGTGGCCTCAGCCCTCCTGGTGGACTACGTGTTGACCGTTGCCGTGTCCATGTCTTCCGCTGCAGCGTATGTCACCACGGCTATTCCTTCCCTGCACGGGCAACAGGCCCTCATTGCCACTATCGGCGTCGTCATCCTTGCGTTGGTGAACCTTCGTGGCATCAAGGAAGCGGGCTCGGTTTTTGCTGTTCCCACTTACATTTTCATGGCTTCGATCCTGGGCATGACCGCCGTGGGTATTTTCCAGTTTGCCACCGGGCAACTGGGGGAGGCACAGTCGGCAAACTTCACCATCGTCCCGCAGTCCGGATTTGATGAGGGCCTGGTTGGACTGGCCGGCGCTTTCCTCCTGCTTCGGGCGTTCTCCTCCGGCGCTGCGGCACTGACCGGCGTCGAAGCCATCAGCAATGGCGTACCAAACTTCCAGAAGCCCAAGAGCAAAAACGCGGCAACAACGTTGCTGCTGCTCGGCGCAATCGCCGCGGCAATGTTGGCCGGCATCCTCTTCCTGGCCAATGCCACCAAAGTACACATCGTCCTTGACCCCGCCACGGAGTTCCTGGTGGACGGCAAGCCGCTTCCCGAGGGCTACATCCAGAACCCGGCCATCAGCCAGATTGCCGACACCATCTTCGGTGCAGGGTCCATTCCGTTCTACATCGTGGTGGCGGCAACAGGTGTCATCCTGGTGTTCGCCTCGAATACTGCCTTCAACGGGTTCCCTGTCCTTGGCTCCATACTTGCCCAGGACGGCTACCTCCCGCGTCAACTCCGAACCCGCGGCGACAGGCTCGCGTTCAGCAACGGCGTCCTGGCCTTGGCCGCGGGTGCCCTGGTGCTGATCCTCGCTTTCAACGCCGATGTCACCAAGCTGATCCAGCTCTACATCGTGGGCGTCTTCATCTCCTTCACGGCCAGCCAGCTCGGGATGATCCGGCACTGGGGACGCGAATTGAAACTCGCCAGGGACAAGGCCGTCCGCCGGAGGATTATCAAGTCGCGCACCATCAACATGGTCGGTTTCGGCATGACGGCCCTGGTCCTGGTGATCGTCCTGATCACCAAGTTCGAGCAGGGCGCCTGGATCGCCTTGCTTGCCATGTTTGTCCTCTTCCTCATCATGTGGAGCATCCGCGCCCACTATGACAACGTGGCCAGGGAACTGGCGGTCGACGAGGACTCGTCACCGCGCGCCCTGCCTACCCGCGTCCATGCGGTTCTCCTCGTCTCGCACGTCCGCAAGCCCGTCCTCCGGGCGCTGGCATATGCCAGGGCATCCAGGCCCTCGCGCCTTGACGCAATTACCGTGGACATCAACACAGAAGAGACCCAGCACACCGTCCGGGACTGGGAGAAGCTGGAAATTCCGGTGCCCCTGACCGTGCTGGCCAGCCCTTACCGTGAAACCGTGACACCCATCATGGACTACATCAAGAACATGCGGCGTGACTCGCCCCGGGACCTGATCGTGGTCTACATCCCCGAATATGTGGTGGGCAAATGGTGGGAACAACTGGTCCACAACCAGACAGCACTCCGAATCAAGACGCGGCTCCACTTTGAACCTGGAGTCATGGTTGCCAGCGTTCCGTGGCAGCTGAAATCGTCCGAAGAAGCAAAGGCACTGCAGGATACCTAAATGACCTCCCACACCACTTCCCACCCCACCGCACAGGCCGCCGGCGAACATCCAGGCGCGGCAGGTACCGAACTCGTCGTGGACATCGGACCGATCGCCCACGGTGGCCACTTTGTCGCACGGCACGAAGGGCGCGTCATCTTCGTCCGGCATGCCATCCCGGGGGAGAAGGTCCGCATCCGGTTGACCGACTCCGGTGACTCGTCGCGCTTCTGGCGGGCCGACGTCGTCGAAGTCCTTGAAGCATCGCCCCACCGCGTTCCGCATTTCTGGAAACCGGCGGACTCCTTGGCCTCGTGGAAACGGGGTGGGCCTCCGGTGGGCGGCGCTGAGCTCGGACATATCTCGCTGGAGCACCAACGTGAACTGAAGTCCGGGGTGCTGGCCGAGCAACTCCAGAGGCTTGCCGGCCTCGACCTCGCCACCGAGGTTGAAGCGGTCGGGGACCAGCACGACGACGGCCTCGGCTGGCGCACGCGCGCCAGCTTCGCCGTGACTTCCAAGGGACGGTTGGGCATGCACGCGCATCGCTCCGATCTGGTGCTTCCCATTAAGGAAATGCCACTGGCACTGCCCGGAGTCAATGAACTGAAGCTGTGGGACCTGGACCTCACCGGGATCGCCCGCGTCGAGGTTGCCGTGCCGGCCAACGGTTCACGGCCGCTGATTCTGTTGGCCCCGGAAGAAGGGACGAGCCCCAAGAGGGTGCACAGCATCGTGTCCCAATTGCCGCATGAGGTGTCAGTAGCCAGCTTCGACCCGGGAAAGGGCGAGGTCCTGCAGTTGCGGGGGAGGACCTGGGTGCAGGAGTCCGCCGCCGGCCACGAATACAGGGTCACTGGCGAGGGGTTCTGGCAGATCCATAAGGACGCGCCCGGAACCTTGGTGGGTGCTGTGACGGATTATCTTTCACGGGGCGGGTACTTGCAGCCCGGTGCCGCCGTTGCCGATCTCTATGCCGGCGCAGGGCTGTTCACGGCCCCCTTGGCCGACGCCGTAGGTGTCACGGGATCGGTGCTTTCGGTGGAGGGCGCCCCCGGGACCAGCCGTGATGCCCGCAAGAACCTGCACGGGCAACCACAGGTGGAAATAGTCCAGGGGCGGGTGGAACGTGTGCTGCACCAGAGTGCGCGAAGCTTTGATTCGCTGGTGCTGGACCCGCCACGCGCCGGGGCCGGAAAGGCTGTGGTCAAGCAATTGATGGCCACCGGACCCCGCGCAATTGCCTATGTGTCCTGCGATCCGGCGTCCTTTGCGCGTGATCTGGGTTACTTCCATCAGGGTGGTTGGCGCCTGGAGTCGCTGCGCGCGTTCGATCTCTACCCCCACACGCATCACCTCGAAACAGTGGGCCTGATCGTCCCCGCCCACTGACCCCCTGGCGCGTACGCCCGCCGGAGTCCGGCGGGCGGCGCGGGTTTGGGGTCAGGCGTGCCACTCTTGGGACGGATGCCACTACGATGGGCGTAGTAGTCCCGCTCCGGGGGAATCAACACCGCGGCCCGGGGTGACCAAGAGAGATGCCGCCCGGCTAAGTAAGGTGCGCCTAACTGGCTAGCGGCCAACCACGCGACAAAGATGAAACTGTTGCGAGAGGAGTCCTGCCATGAGCACTGTGGACAGCTTCGGTTCCAAAGGCGTACTGAATGTAGCCGGCACCGATTATGAAATTTTCCGGTTGAACTCCGTAGAGGGCGCAGACAGCCTTCCGTTCAGCCTTAAGGTATTGCTTGAAAACCTCCTGCGGACTGAGGATGGCGCCAATATTACGGCGGACCATGTCCGCGCCCTGGCCGGTTGGGATCCCAATGCGGAGCCCGACACGGAAATCCAGTTCACCCCCGCCCGCGTCATCATGCAGGACTTCACCGGCGTTCCCTGCGTTGTTGACCTCGCCACCATGCGCGAAGCAGTCAAGGAACTCGGCGGCGATCCCAAGCGCGTCAACCCCTTGGCACCTGCAGAAATGGTCATCGACCACTCCGTCCAGATCGACGCCTTCGGTAACTCCGGCGCCCTGGAGCGCAACATGGAGATCGAGTACCAGCGCAACGGCGAGCGTTACCAGTTCCTTCGCTGGGGCCAGACCGCATTCGACGACTTCAAGGTAGTTCCCCCGGGAACCGGCATTGTCCACCAGGTCAACATCGAATACCTGGCACGCACCGTCATGACCCGCGAAGTGGACGGCGTTCTGCGCGCTTACCCCGACACCTGCGTCGGCACTGACTCACACACCACCATGGTCAACGGCCTGGGCATCCTGGGTTGGGGCGTTGGCGGCATCGAAGCCGAGGCCGCAATGCTCGGCCAGCCTGTCTCCATGCTGATTCCCCGTGTTGTGGGCTTCAAGCTCAAGGGCAGCATCCCGGCCGGTGCTACCGCCACCGACGTGGTCCTGACCATCACCGAAATGCTGCGCAAGCACGGCGTTGTTGGCAAGTTCGTTGAGTTCTACGGCGAAGGCGTCGCCGCTGTGCCGCTGGCCAACCGCGCCACCATCGGCAACATGAGCCCGGAATTCGGTTCCACCGCTGCCATGTTCCCGATCGATGACGTCACACTGGACTACCTGCGCCTGACGGGCCGTTCCGAGGCGAACGTCGCCCTCGTGGAGGCCTACAGCAAGGAACAGGGCCTCTGGCACAACCCCTCCCGCGAACTTCGTTTCTCCGAGTTCCTTGAGCTGGACCTGTCCACCGTTGTTCCTTCCATCTCCGGTCCCAAGCGTCCCCAAGACCGCATTGAACTCACCGATGCCAAGGAACAGTTCCGCAAGGACATCCACAACTACGTCGCCATCGAAGACGGCAGCGTGGACGAGGCACTGGACGAATCGTTCCCGGCTTCGGACGCACCGTCGTTCACCCATGCTGACTCGCACACCACGGAGACGGACCGCGTCTACTCCGCCGCCAACGGTGCGCACGGCCGCCCGTCCTCGCCTGTCAAGGTCACCACGGCCGACGGCCGCGAGTTCGAGCTGGACCACGGCGCAGTATCGATCGCCTCGATCACGTCCTGCACCAACACGTCCAACCCTTCCGTCATGCTCGCTGCTGCCCTCCTGGCACGCAACGCAGTTGACAAGGGCCTGACGTCCAAGCCGTGGGTCAAGACCTCCGTCGCCCCCGGTTCCAAGGTGGTCACCGACTACTACGAGAAGTCGGGCCTCACCCCGTACCTTGAGAAGCTTGGCTTCTACATTGTTGGTTACGGCTGCGCCACCTGCATCGGTAACTCCGGCCCGCTTGAGCCGGAAATCTCCGAGGCAATCCAGGCCAACGACCTCTCCGTTACGGCAGTCCTCTCCGGTAACCGCAACTTCGAAGGCCGCATCAACCCGGACGTGAAGATGAACTACCTGGCTTCGCCGCCGTTGGTCATCGCCTACGCACTGGCCGGCTCCATGGACTTTGACTTCGACGCCGATGCCCTGGGCACCGACTCCGAAGGCAACGAGGTCTTCCTGAAGGACATCTGGCCGAACCCCACCGAGGTGCAGGAAGTCATTGACTCCTCCATCGATGAGGCAATGTTCGCCAAGGGTTACGAGGGCGTTTTCGACGGCGACGACCGGTGGAAGGCACTGGACACCCCGGCCGGTGACACGTTCGCCTGGGCCGAGGATTCCACGTACGTGCGGAAGCCCCCGTACTTCGAGGGCATGAAGGCACAGCCGGATCCCGTCAAGGACATTGCCGGTGCCCGCGTGCTCCTCAAGCTTGGCGATTCGGTCACCACCGACCACATCTCCCCGGCCGGCTCGTTCAAGTCGGACACCCCGGCGGGCCAGTACCTCCTGGCCAACGGCGTGGAGCGCAAGGACTTCAACTCCTACGGTTCGCGCCGTGGCAACCACGAAGTGATGATCCGCGGTACGTTCGCGAACATCCGTATCAAGAACCAGCTCCTGGATGGCGTTGAGGGTGGCTTCACCCGCGACTTCAGCCAGGAAGGTGCACCGCAGGCTTACGTCTACGATGCCGCCCAGAACTACCAGGCTGCGGGAACGCCGCTGGTGGTCCTGGCAGGTAAGGAATACGGTTCGGGTTCATCCCGTGACTGGGCAGCCAAGGGCACTGCGCTCCTCGGGGTCAAGGCCGTTGTTGCTGAGAGCTACGAGCGCATCCACCGCTCCAACCTGATCGGCATGGGTGTGCTCCCGCTGCAGTACCCGGCCGGCGAGTCCGCTGCAACACTGGGCCTGACCGGTACGGAAACCTTTGCTGTTGAGGGCGTGACGGAGCTGAACAACGGCACCACGCCCAAGACGCTCAAGGTGACGGCAACGGCTGAGGACGGCACGTCCAAGTCCTTCGACGCTGTCCTGCGTATCGATACCCCGGGCGAAGCGGACTACTACCGCAACGGTGGCATCCTGCAGTACGTTCTGCGCCAGATCTCCGCGTAGCGAACCAGCTGGTTTCAGCTGATTCCGAGGCATGCAGCCCCGGCCGGTCGAATGACCAGCCGGGGCTGTTGCCGTCCGGGGCCAGCACAGCCCCCCCAGTGCTCAGGCGTGGGAAACGCGGGGGTCCCGCGTACGCGCTAAAGTTAACAAGCACGTCATTCACCCTAAGGAGGGCCGTTGGGACTTTTGGAAACCGTCAAGGATCCACAGGACCTGGCCAAACTGTCCGGCACCGAGCTGGAACAACTGGCTGGCGAAATCAGGGAATTCCTGATCACCAACGTAGCCGCGACAGGCGGACACCTGGGCCCGAACCTGGGTGTTGTTGAACTTACCTTGGCTGTCCATCGGATCTTCGAGTCCCCGCGCGACAGCATCGTCTTCGACACCGGACACCAGTCCTATGTGCACAAGCTGCTCACCGGCCGCCAGGATTTCAGCACCCTCCGCCAGCAGGGCGGGCTCTCCGGCTATCCAGAGCGCGCCGAATCAGAGCATGACATTGTGGAGAGCTCCCACGCCTCATCCTCCCTGTCCTGGGCCGACGGCATTTCGCGTGCCCGCCAGCTGACCGGCGAAGGTGACCGGTTCGTCGTCGCCGTTGTTGGTGATGGCGCGCTCACAGGTGGCATGACCTGGGAAGCCATCAACAACATTGCCGCCGACAAGCGTCGCCGTGTTGTCATTGTGGTCAATGACAACGGGCGCTCCTACGCACCTACTGTCGGCGGCTTTGCCGATTACCTCGCTTCACTGCGCCCCACCATTGACTCCTTGCGCACCACTCCGGCCTATGAGCGGATGCTGGACTGGTGGAAGAAAAAGCTCCAGGACGGCGGACCTGCCGGGCAATTCACCTACAAGAGCCTGCACGCCATGAAGAAGGGCATCAAGGACTGGTGGGCGCCCCAGGGCATGTTCGAGGACCTGGGGATGAAGTACATCGGTCCAGTGGATGGCCATAGCCTCCAGGCCATGGAGAACGCGCTGAGCACCGCCAAAGCGTACGGCGGTCCGGTGATCGTGCACGCGATGACCGAGAAGGGCCACGGCTACGCCCCGGCCCTGGCCAACGAGGCCGACCAGTTCCATGCCGTGGGAATCATCGATCCCGAAACGGGTGAGTCCACTGAGATGCCAGGTGCAAGGTCCTGGACCTCGGTATTCGCAGAAGAGATCGCGGACATAGCCGACGAGCGCCAGGACATTGTGGGGATCACGGGGGCCATGCTCATCCCCGTGGGGCTGCACAAGTTCGCCGAGCGCCACCCCGAGCGGGTCATTGATGTCGGTATCGCAGAGCAGCATGCGCTCACGTCAGCTGCAGGCATGGCCTTCGGCGGACTGCATCCGGTAGTGGCCGTGTATGCCACTTTCCTCAACCGGGCCTTTGACCAGCTCCTGATGGACGTCGCCCTGCACAAGGCCGGCGTCACGATTGTCCTGGACAGGGCCGGCGTCACCGGCCCGGACGGCCCCAGCCACCACGGTATGTGGGACATGGCCATGGTCCAGATCGTCCCGGGTCTTCACCTGGCCGCCCCCCGCGACGCCACGAGGCTCCGGGAAGAACTGCGGGAGGCCGTTGCAATTGACGACGCCCCCACGGTGGTGCGTTTCTCCAAGGGCAGTGTCGGGTCAGAGGTCGAAGCGATCGAGCGGCTCCACGACGGCGTCGACATCCTTGCCCGTCGTCCCGAGGGGTCCACCGAAAACGATGTCCTGATTGTCAGCGTCGGTGCAATGTCCGAACTCGCCCTGGATGTAGCAGGCAGGCTGGGGGCCCAAGGCATCAGTTCCACGGTGGTGGACCCCCGCTGGCTCCTTCCCGTGCGGAAATCGATCATTGCCCTGGCTGCCCGGCATCGCCTGGTCATTTGCATCGAGGACGGTGTGCGGGCCGGCGGCGTCGGTTCCCGCATCCGGCAGGAAATGCGCGCCGCGGGGGTGGACACGGCCCTCAACGAAGTCGGTTTGCCGGTGGAGTTCCTTGTGCACGGCTCGCGGAGCCAGGTCCTGGAGCGCGTTGGGCTGACGGCCCAGAAGATCACGCACGACGTCGTAGCGCAGGTTTTGGGGACAAAGGTCCCCTTTGCCAGGCCCCTTCCAGGTCAGGAACATCCCACCACCGGCAGTCTGCCCACGTTGTGATGGACGAACGCGGGCCGGGCTCACTGCAGCCCGGCGACCTCGTTGTGTCGAGGAACAGGAAATTCAACGGTAAAGCCCACTGGGTGGTGCCGGGCAGGTACCTTGGCGAGGACATCCACGGCTGGTGGGTTTTCCAGGGCGCGGGGGAGTTCTGTTCCCGTCCCGGGGCGGCCTTCTACACGGCCTCGGACGCTGTCCTGCTGGTTCCGCGGAGTGGTGAGTTCGTAGCCACGTTCTACGACGACACCTACCCCGGGGACTTCCGGATCTATGTTGATCTGGCCACGTCCCACAGTTGGAACACCATCAAGCCCGGTGTAACGGAGTTCCATGTGATCGACATGGATCTGGACGTGATCCGTTCCACCCGCCACGGCGTGTTTGTTGACGATGAAGACGAGTTTGAGCAGCACCGGGTGGCCATGGGCTATCCGGACGAAACAGTGGCCGCTATGCGCGCGGAATGCGCAGCCCTCTTGGAGGCTGTAGCGGCCATGAAAGCACCCTTCGATGTCTCTGGTGCCAGTACCAGCGCCGAATGGTTCAGGAAAGGACGGGCATGAGCGGGATTATTCGTACATACAAGCGGGATGACGAGGGAGTTCTCCACTTCCGCGAAGCCTGGTACGACGACGAGGACCAGCAGTTCGTGATCAATCACGGCGTAGTGGGACACCAGAGTAAAACCGATGAAACCGGCGTTGAGGATGAGTCGTCGGTTGAGGGGTTGATGGCGGCCTTTGCCGCGCAGTGCGAGGAAGACGGATATGCGGAGATTCCCGAGTCCGAGCAGTTCTGGGTCGTTGCCCAAATTGCGCTCAAGACCAAGGACGGCACTGAACGGGACCGCCATCTTGAACGCAAAGCCAAGGCAGCCCTGACCGGGGAACTGGCATGGCGTGGATTGGGCGTGGTGGACCGTTCCGACATAGGAAATGGCCACCTGAACATTTTTTGCCTCTGCCCGGACGTCAACAAGGCTGTGAACGCGATCAAGATCTGCGTTCGCGGTGAGGATCTGGACTTCACCAAGCTCACCATCGCCTCGGCGCCCTACAACGAGCCCGACGCCTTCAAGGTGAAGCACTCGCCCAAGCAGGGGATGGGCTTTACTCTCTAAGTAGCACCCAACGCACCAGAAGGGACTTCCATGGCGTCCAAGAGCAACTGGCCCGGACATACACCACTGCCCAAGGGGCTCGCTGCACCGGCGAGACGGGCACTGGCGCATGAGGGAATCGAAACGTTGGAGCAGCTGGCGGAATTCGGCGAGTCGAAGATCTCCACGCTGCACGGTATGGGGCCGGTGGCGATCGCCCAGCTGGAGGACGCCATGGAGGAATCGGGTATCTCCTACAACGGAGGCTAGGCTGAATTCATGACTGAATACCGACGCCTTGGCCATTCCGGACTGACAGTCTCAGCTGTAGGGCTGGGCTGTAACAATTTGGGCCGCGCCAATACGCCCACCGAGTCCCAGGAAGGCACGGACGCCGTTGTCCATGCTGCGATTGAGGCCGGTGTGACGTTCTTTGATGTTGCCGACGTCTACGGACGCGAGCCCGGACTGAGCGAGACCATGTTGGGCAAAGCCCTCAAGGGCAAGCGCGATGACGTCGTCATCGGCACCAAGTTCGGCATGGACATGCAAGGGGTCAATGGAAATGATTTTGGAGCCCGTGGTTCACGCCGCTACATCGTCAAGGCCGTCGAAGCATCGCTCCGGCGACTGGATACGGAGTGGATCGATCTTTACCAGTTCCACACCCCAGACGCGCTGACCCCCATCGAAGAGACGCTCGCGGCGCTCGATGACCTGGTGACCGAAGGCAAGGTCCGCTATATAGGACACTCGAACTTCGCTGGCTGGCAGATCGCCGAAGCCGAGTATGTTGGCCGTCAGGCCGGCGGTGCGCGCTTCATTTCCACCCAGAACCATTACAACCTGCTGGATCGCCGTGCTGAACTGGAGGTTCTTCCCGCCGCTGGTGCCTTCTCCCTGGGCGTGCTCCCGTATTTCCCCCTTGCCAATGGACTGCTCACGGGCAAATACTCCGCTGGAAAGGCGCCCGAAGGAACCCGGCTTAGCCACACGCGCACCAACCTGGTTCATGACGCCGACTGGGACCAGTTGGGCCGCTTTGGACAATTCGCCAAGGAGCGGGACATCACTGAATTGCAGTTGGCGTTCTCCTGGCTGGCAGCACAGCCCGGCGTAAGCAGCGTCATTGCCGGCGCCACGCGTCCGGAGCAGATCCGCCAGAATGCCGAAGCGGTGTGCTGGGTTCCCACTCCGGAAGACCGCGCGGAATTGGACGGGATCTTCCCGCAGGCTCCGAAAGTGGCACTGTTTTAGAACTGGATTGACCGGCCCAACGTTGGAAGTTGCCGGGTGATAGGCAAAGAGGGCAGTGGCCCGGAGCATCTGCTCCGGGCCACTGCCCTCTTTGGTTGCCTATAGGGACCTTCGGTTGTCTATCCGGGACGGGACCGGACGTGGCCGGACAGTACTGGAAAGGGACACGCCCGGCCTAAGCCGGTGCCGAGGCAATCCCGGGCGCCAGGAACCGCTTCCCGTTGACACGTTCGGAAGCGCCTACACGGTCCAGGTATGGTGTGATGCCACCGAGGAACATCGGCCAGCCGGCGCCCATGATGACGCAGAGGTCGATGTCTTCCGGTCCTGCCACGACGCCTTCTTCGAGCATGAGCCCGATTTCCTCTGCCAAAGCATCCTGCGTGCGTCGAAGGACTTCTTCGCCGGTGGACGGCGTGTTCCCGAAAGACAGGATGGCAAGGGTTTCAGCCGGAATGACGGGCTTGCCCTCGGAGCCGGGAATCCACAGGGTCTTGACTCCGTTGTCGATGAGCTTCTGCAGGTTCTGCGAGACGGGGAACCGCTCACCGAATGCGCTGTGCAGGGACTCCTGGACATGCTGGGCAACCGGGAGGCCAACCATGGCAGCCAAAGTAAACGGTGACATCGGCAGGCCCATGGGACGGAGGGCGTTGTCAGCGACGTCGGCAGGAGTTCCTTCGTCAAAGGCTGCGATGACTTCACCCATGAGGCGCAGCAGGATGCGGTTGACCACAAAGGCTGCAGCGTCCTTGACCAGCACGGCCGTCTTCTTGAGTCCCTTGGCGAGCTCGAACGCGGTGGCCAGCACAGCGTCGTCTGTCTTGGGTGCCCGCACTATCTCCAGGAGCGGCATGACAGCCACCGGGTTGAAGAAGTGGAAGCCCACCAGTCGTTCCGGGTTCTTCAGGTCCTCGGCCATCGCAGTGACGGACAGCGAGGATGTGTTGGTGGCCAGGATGCATTCGGGGGAAACAATTGCTTCAACCTCCGCGAAGACCTGCTTCTTGACGTGGAGTTCCTCGAAGACTGCCTCGATGACAAAATCAGCGTCTGCGAAGGCTTCCTTGGAGACCGAGCCTGTGACCAATGCCTTGGTCCTGTTGGCGGCGTCGGGTTTGATCCTCTTTTTCGCCAGCATCTTGTCGACTTCGGCATGGACGTAGGCCACGCCCTTATCCACCCGTGCCTGGTCGATGTCCGTCATGACCACGGGGACTTTCAGTTGCCGGGCGAACAGCAACGCCAGTTGGCTTGCCATGAGCCCTGCACCCACCACGCCGATCTTGGTGACCGGTCGGGCAAGCTTGCGGTCAGGGGCGCCGGCAGGACGCTTGGAGCGCTTCTGGACGAGGTCCAGGAATGCGTACACCGTGGACCGGAACTCGTCGGTTTGCATGAGGCCCGCCAGGGTCTCACACTCGAGGGCGGCCGATTCGGCCTGCGTCATGGTGCGGTTGGCCTCCATGACATCCAGGACCTTTGCCGGGGCAGGGGAAGCGTTTGAGGTCTTGGACTCCACAAAGGCACGTCCAGCGGCCACAGCGTCTGCCCAGCGGCCGGCGACGGTGTCATCGCCGGCATCCACGGAGTTCTTCCGCTCCGGTGTTACGGCACCGGAGATGACCTTGGCGGCCCATGCGATTGACTGTTCGACGAAGTCGGCGGGCTCGAACATGGCATCAGCTACACCGAGCTCGAAGGCCTGCGGGCCGGTGAGGGTCCGGTTGTTGCTGAGGGGATTCTCGATCATGACCTTGACGGCGTTTTCCGGGCCAATGAGGCGAGGCAGGATGTAGACCCCGCCCCAACCCGGGACCAAGCCGATGAACGCTTCGGGCAGGGCCAAGGCGCCGGCGCCCGTGGAGACCGTCCGGTACGTGGACTGCAGGGCGATTTCGAGGCCACCGCCCAAGGCGAGGCCGTTGATGAAGGCGAAGCTGGGAACGCCAAGGTTGGCCAGGGTGTTATAAACGGCATGGCCAAGCTCTGCCATCCAGAGGCCGTGCTCGCGCTCCTTGAGCGTTTTGACCGCAGACAGGTCCGCGCCGGCCACCAGGAAGTACGGCTTGCCGGTGACGCCGACGCCGACGATCTCACCCTTCGAGGCGCGCTCCTTGAGGGCGTCCAGGACGCCGCCCAGTTCAACAAGCGTGTTGGGGCCCAGCGTGGTCGGTTTGGAGTGGTCCAGGCCGTTATCCAGGGTGATCAGCGCGAAGGTTCCTGCGCCACCTGGCAGCTGGATGTCCTGCACGTAGGAGTGGGTGCGGACTTCATCAGGGAAAAGGGCGGCGAGCTTCTGGAATTCGGCGGCGCTCATGCGGCGGCTCCTTCGGTGGTGGCGGTATCAGCGGTGGAGGAAGCGTAGTCGGCGTGGTGCGGGTTCTCCCAGATCACTGTGGCACCCATGCCCAGGCCGATGCACATGGTGGTGATGCCATAACGCACTGTGGGATCTTCCTCGAATTGCCTGGCCAGCTGGTTCATCAGCCGGACACCTGAGGAAGCCAGGGGATGTCCGACGGCGATCGCCCCGCCATAGCGGTTGACGCGGGGGTCCTCGTCTGCGATGCCGAAATGGTCCAGGAAGCTGAGCACCTGGACGGCAAAGGCCTCGTTGATCTCGAAGAGCCCGATGTCTTCGATGCCCAGTCCGGCGTTCTTCAGGGCCTTTTCCGTGGCCGGGACGGGGCCGATGCCCATGACCTCAGGTTCGACGCCGGCGAAGGCGTAAGAAACGAGCCGCATCTTCACTGACAAGCCCAGTTCCTCCGCAGCGTCGGCAGAGGCGAGGACGGCAGCCGTGGCGCCGTCGTTGAGTCCTGCGGCGTTGCCTGCGGTGACACGGCCGTGGGCACGGAACGGGGTGCGGAGTTCGGCAAGGTCCGCCACCGTGGTTCCTGGGCGCGGGGGTTCGTCGGTGGTGTGAAGCGCCCAGCCTTGGCCCGGTTTCATGGTGGCCACGGGGACGAGGTCGTGCTGGATTTGTTCGTTGGCGTAGGCTGCGGCGAGCTTGGCTTGTGAAGCCGCAGCGTAAGCATCGGTGCGGTCCTTGGTGATGGCCGGAAAACGGTCGTGCAGGTTCTCCGCCGTGTTACCCATGTTCAGGGCGGCCGGGTCCACCAAGCGCTCGGACATGAACCGGGGGTTGGGGTCAGCTCCTGCGCCCATGGGGTGGTTGCCCATGTGTTCGACGCCGCCGGCGATGACCACGTCATAAGCGCCAAAGCCGATGCCGCTCGCCGTCGTCGTTACTGCCGTCATGGCACCTGCACACATGCGGTCGATCGCGAAGCCGGGCACTGTGCGCGGAAGACCTGCCAGCAAAGCGGCAGTGCGCCCGATGGTGAGGCCTTGGTCGCCGGTTTGGGTGGTGGCGGCAATCGCTACTTCGTCCACACGTTCGGCAGGCAGTGACGGGTTGCGGCGCATCAGTTCGCGGATGCACTTCACCACGAGGTCATCGGCCCTGGTGCCAGCGTAGATTCCCTTATCGCCGGCCTTGCCGAAGGGCGTGCGGACTCCGTCCACGAAGACGACATCCCGGACGGTCCTCTGGGCGCTGCGTGATGGACTCATGTATTAACTCCTCGTTGAGACATGGTGCCGGCCCGCGTTGCGGGTACTCCGGTTTGGCATTAAGCCCATGTTACTCGTCGGTAACTTAGGGTGCAAGGTGCGTCACATCCGTTCAACGTGCATGGGGAGACGCGAAAGGCCCGCCACCGCGAACCGTGGTTCGGGTGACGGGCCGGGCGGGCCGGTAAGGCTTAGGTGGTCCGATAAGGCTCAGGCGGAGTCCTTGGACTCTTGGGTTCCCGGGGACTGTGGGTTGTCTTTCGCTTTTGATTCCTTGGCCGGAAGCGGTTTGGGGTTCAAGCATGCATCGGTGAGGATCGGGGCGGCAAAGTCGACCTGCCATTCGCGCGCGCCCAGGGCCCGCAATTCAGCAGCCACGGTCTCGAGGGAGATCTCTGCCGGTGGCCGCCACGTGATGCGCCTGAGGAAGTCCGGCGTCAGCAGGTTTTCCACCGGCAGGTTGAGTTCGTCAGCTTTGGCCTGGAGCGCAGGGCGCGCGGTAGCCAGGCGGGCCGCGGCCTCGGGGTCCCGATCCACCCAGACCCGCGGTGGCGGCGGGGCGTTCGTGGGCAAGTGCAAGGGCGGCACGTCCGTCAGGGTCCGGGCGTTGGTGATGCAGCGCAGCCAGCGTGGCGCCTCACGTTGGGCTGAGCGGCCATGGAATCCCTTGGTGGCCAGCAGCTGGGGGACAGTGGTGGGCATGGCTTTGGCGGCGGCTACCAGCGCAGAATCGGGAATCAGGCGACCCGGAGCCACATCGCGCTTGCGGGCCAGTTGGTCGCGCTCCTGCCACAGTTCACGGACGGCTGCCAATTGGCGTCGGTCCCGGATCTGGTGCAGGCCGGACGTCTTCCGCCAGGGATCCACCCTGGGTGCTGAAATGCCGGCGGCAAGGATGCCGGCAAATTCCTGCTCTGCGTACTGAAGTTTGCCGTCAGCTTCGAGCAGTTCGATGAGTTCTTCGCGCAATTCGGCAAGAACTTCGACGTCGAGGGCTGCGTACCGGAGCCACGGCTCGGGCAGCGGGCGGGTGGACCAGTCGGCCGCTGAGTGTTCTTTAGCGAGGCCGAATCCCAGGAGTTGTTCAATGACGGCGGCCAGGCCCACGCGCGGAAGGCCGGCAAGCCGTGCGGCAAGTTCGGTGTCGAACAGTTTGTCCGGCCACATGCCGAGCTCGGACAGGCAGGGGAGATCCTGTGTTGCTGCGTGCAGGATCCATTCGACTCCCCGGAGGGCCTCGTTGATGATGTCCAGGTTCTCGAAAGGCTCGGGGTCAATCAGCCAGGTTCCTGCCCCCTCGCGGCGGATCTGCACCAGGAAGGCGCGTTGTCCGTAGCGGAAGCCGGAGGCGCGTTCTGCGTCCACCCCGGCTGGTCCTGTTCCGGCGGCGATGGCGGCGGCGCACCGTTCCAGTCCAGAAGGCGTATCGATGACTACGGGCACGCCTTCGCGTGGCGTATCGAGATCGATGACTTCAGGGACGTGGCTGTCGAAGCCGTCTACCTTGATGTGCGTGGTGGGATCAGCAACCGGAACGCCGGCTGTGTTTTTATCCAGGTTTTCAGGGGTCATGGTGGCTTAAGCTTACCGATTCATGCCGGGATCACGCCGGGGCGTGGTGATGGCAGCACCTTGGGCGCCTGTGCCGGTAGGTGATTATTGGTCAATTGAGTCTCCTGTTGGGCAGTCCGGTGACACCCGGTGGAAGGGGTGGAAGTCCCGCGAACGTGCACACCATGTCGGACCAGGCTTCCAAGTGGGCCTGGACATCAGCGCCGGCCGGCGTCCACGAAGCGCGGAGTTCAATGTCTATGGTGTCCGGACGTTCGGCCAGCGTGCCGAAGCTCTCGGAGAGGATCCTGGTTGCCGTGCCACCGGCCGCGCGGTACGGTGCCGCGTGGTTCTCCAAGGCATCCACCAGCCATGTCCACGCGACTGAGCCAAGCATGGAGTCATTGCCCATCTCCGCGTCCATTTGGGCCCTGATGTAGGTGACGATCCGGAATTCGCCTTCCCATACTGCCGAGCCGTCGGGATCGTAGAGGAGGATGAACCGGCCCGTGGCCAGTTCGTCGTCGTCCTCGCTTGCCGGCGTGTTGGACTGGCTGGCTGCGAATGCTTTGGCTGCCGGCCCGTGCACGGGCACCCGACGTGTTGCCGCGGTGGGGCTGAAGACTTCTGCTCCGAGGGCTACTGCATAGGGTGCCAGCCGTGCCGGTGCAGGGATTTCGTCAAGCCGCAGTTCGCTGCGGCATTGGGCTTTTCGTAGCGTTCCCAAAGCGAGAAGAAAGTCCGAGGGAACCTGTGCGAGGGCGTTCACCCTCGCAGGTTATGCTTCCGGGACGGCGATTCCCAGCAGGCTCGCCGCCCCGGATGCACGGGGTTAGAGGGAGCCCAGCTCCCGCTTGATTCCTGCGACGAAGGCGTCGATGTCTGCTTCGGTAGTGTCGAAGGAGCACATCCACCGGACCTCGCCCCTGGCTGCGTCCCAATCGTAGAAGGCAAAGTTCCTGCGCAGGCGATCGGCAACGCCGGCCGGGAGGATGGCAAAGACGCCGTTGGACTGCGTTGCCTGGGTGGGCTCCACGCCGTCGATTGCCTCGACAGCCGTGCGAAGACGGGCCGCCATGGCGTTGGCATGTGCGGCAGACCGCAACCACAGCCCGTCCTCAAGCAGGGCGATGAACTGTGCGGAAATGAAGCGCATCTTCGAAGCCAGCTGCATGTTCATCTTCCGCAGGAACTTCAGTCCGTCCGCTGCCTCAGGGTTCAGGGCAACCACCACTTCGCCAAAGAGCAGGCCGTTCTTGGTGCCGCCAAAGGAGAGGATGTCCACTCCGGCATCGCGTGTGAAGGCGCGCAGGGGCACATCCAGGTAGGCCGCGGCGTTTGCCAGCCGCGCGCCGTCCATGTGGAGCTTCATGCCCTTGGCGTGGGCGTGTTCTGCAATGGCACGTACTTCTTCAGGGGTGTAGCAGGTGCCCAGTTCGGTGGTTTGGGTAATGGAGACCACCAGGGGCTGCGCGCGGTGCTCGTCACCCCAGCCCCATGCTTCGCGATCAATCAATTCGGGCGTGAGCTTGCCGTCTTCTGTGGGGACCTGCAGGAGCTTGATCCCGCCGACGCGTTCCGGTGCGCCGTTCTCATCCATGTTGATGTGCGCGGTGGAAGCGCAGATGACGGCTCCCCAACGCGGCAGGAGGGACTGCAGAGCCAGGACGTTGGCGCCTGTGCCGTTGAAGACAGGGAAACTCTCAATGCCGGAGCCGAACTGCTGCTCCAGAACTTCCTGGAGGCGCGCCGTGTAGACGTCCTCGCCGTAGGAAACCTGGTGGCCACCGTTGGCAGCGGCCAAGGCGGCAAGGATCTCAGGATGCACGCCGGAGTAGTTGTCGGAGGCAAATCCACGCACCGATGGGTCGTGGAGTTGTTGGTGCCCGGCCATCGTGTTGGCGGTGGCAGTGGCCTCTGTTGTGCTCGTCACTTGTTCATTCACGCTTTCAAGTCTATTTGGCCAGCAGGATGCGCTGGCCGTTGAGGTTTGCGGCCGGCTCTTCAAACAATCCGACGACGGCGGCCGCCAGGTCTTCGACGTCCGTGTAGCCGGGGAACCGCCTCTCCGGATGCGCGGCCCGCATGGCAGGATCCACCAAGGCCTTCACAACGAAGACGACAGCGGCACTGTGCAGGTCTTGGGGCTGGTGCTGGGTTTCGGCCCGGCCGTCAGCCTGCGCCCTGCGGAACCCGTCAGCCACCGCCAGGGTCCAGGCTTCAGCGGCGGCTTTGGAAGCGGCGTAGCTGGCGGCAGCGGCGGTGGGGGAGGAAACGGCAGTGGAGGAAATCATCGCCAGCCGGCCCTGGGGGGAGGCCTCAAGCTGGCTGTAGAAGACGCGGGAAACGTTGCGCAGGGTAGTGATAGCGCCGCGTTCCATCGCATCCCAGTCCTCATCGGACTGGTCTTCTATTCCTTTCGCTCCACGCCAACCGCCCACCAAGTGGATCACACCATCCACGCGGTCCACGCCGCGGCCGGTGAGCGCGCGGGCCAGTTCACGAACGGCATCGTAGGAGGCGAGGTCACACACCATGGGGGTGACTCCGCTGCCGGCATCATCCGCCGCGGCCTTGATCCGGGCATCGTCTGAGCCGACGGTGAAAACCTTGTGACCGGCGGCCCCCAACGCACGCGCCGTGGCGATGCCGGACGCGCTGCTGCCGCCGGTTACAAGGATGGTCAAACCGGGCATCAGGCTGCCGTCGCGCCAGTGATGCCGGTGGTGGATTCGATGACGGGGCGCATTTTCTTCTCCAGTGCTTCGTAGAACATGGACAGGGGGAACTCATCGTCAAGGACCTGGTCGGTGAGTCCGCGGGGAGGACCGTCCAACGGCAGGGCATCCGGACCCTTGGCCCATACCGACGCCGGGTGGGCTGTGACGGTGCCGGAAATGAGTTCGTACGCAGCCAACCAGTGGGCGGCCTTGGGGCGGTCGATCGAACGCCAGTACAGTTCCTCGATCTTTGCGCCGAGTTCAACCACGACTGCAGCAGCATCTTCCCAGTCAATGGAGAGTTTGCTGTCGGTCCAGTGCAGAACGTGGTGCTGGTGCATCCAGGCGAACAGCAGTTGCCCGCCGAGCCCGTCGTAGTTGCGGACGCGGCTGCCGGTGATGGCAAAACGGAAGATCCGGTCAAAGATCACCGCATACTGAACCAGTTTTGCGTGTTTCCGGGCATCGGGATCAGCGTTCTCGTCCTTTTCGATGCGCACCGACTCACGGAAAGCGGTCAGGTCGCAGCGCAGCTCCTCCAGTGAGTAGAGGAAGAACGGCATGCGCTGCTTGATCATGAATGGATCAAAGGGAAGATCGCCACGCATGTGGGTCCGGTCGTGGATGAGGTCCCACATAACGAACGTACGCTGCGTGAGCTCCTGGTCCTCAATCAACTGGGCTGCATCCGCGGGAAGTTCCAGTGACGTAGTTGCTGCTGCTGCTTTGAGGACCCGACGGAAGCGTGCGGCTTCGCGGTCGGCGAAGATGGCGCCCCAAGTGAAGGTAGGAGTCTCGCGCACCGCGACCGTTTCGGGGAAGAGGACCGCTGAGTTGGTGTCGTACCCCGGAGTGAAATCGATGAAGCGGATGGGGACGAAGAGCTTGTTGGAGTACTCGCCTGCTTCCAGGCCTCCAATGAACTCCGGCCAGATAACCTCGATCAGGACGGCCTCGACCAGCCGGTTGGTGCTGCCGTTCTGCGTGTACATGGGGAAGACCACCAGGTGCTGGAGGCCGTCCACGCGAAGTTCCTGGGGCTGGAACGCCTGCAGGGAATCCAGGAAGTCAGGTACGCCAAAACCGTCGTTCACCCACCGGCCGAAGTCTTCCACCAGCAACTCCAGGTAGCGGGCATCGTGGGGGAACAGGGGAGCCAGGGCGGTAATGGCTTCGCAGATCGTTGCGACGAGCGCGGCTGCCCCGGCGTGGGCAGCAGGATCGGCGATGGAGCCGTCCTGTTCCTGGTGTGCCTGGAGTGCTGTGGCCGCGGCCTTCAGCGATGTCCACTCGGCGTTGTCGGCGGTGACACGCGGGAGGGTGGAGGTGGCGATGGTTGTCATGGAGCTCGGCCCTTTCCGAAGTAGTTATTGCTTCTGGGCCGAGCGTAGCAAGCGAAAAGCATTGCTAATCCAAAAAAGCCCTCAGCATAAGCAACTCTTGTTCTTCGGGTGCTTCTGTCCCGTTCGAGGTCCAGCGCGCAGCGTTTCTCCTCCGAACGATGCCGGACGGACCAGTGAATAGCTGGCCCGTCCGGACGCGTCAGTTCTCTTCCGCGTTGACCAGGCGGAGGGAAACGGAATTGATGCAGAACCGCTGGTCGGTGGGAGTGCCGTAGCCCTCACCCTCGAACACGTGCCCCAAATGGGAATCACAGTTGGCGCAGCGGACCTCTACCCGGTCCATCCCCATGGTGCGGTCATGAAGGTATCGGACCGTGCCTTCGGCCAGGGGAGCCCAGAACGAGGGCCAGCCGCAATGGGAATCGAACTTCTCCTTGCTGGTAAAAAGTTCGCTGCCACAAGCACGGCACTGATAGACGCCCTCGGTGTGGGTATCCCAGTACTCCCCGGTGTAGGGTCGCTCCGTTCCCGCCTGCCGCAGAACCCGGTATTCCTCCGGGGTTAACTCCTCGCGCCACTGGGCATCGCTCTTTTCCACGGGCGCAGCGGTTGTCTTGCTGGTGTTCTCAGGAGTGTTCATGTCTTCTCCAACGCTCACGAGTCGCCGATAAATCCCGAACCCGCGTACAAATGCAGCACCGGAAGCCCCAATTGATCCTGGGCCTTGTTGGCCCAGTCCGTGTGGAACGTGTCGGCGATCGCGTGGGGCCGCGTGACCACCACAGCTTGAGCAGCATCCAGTGCCCGCACCTTGGCCACCAAGCCGGCCACCGCACCGCCGTCGACTACTTCACCGGTGACGCCACCACCCACGCCGGCCAAAGCCGCCAACGAGGCAGCCAACGTCTCCGACGCTTCAGCCCGCTCGGCTACCGGATCCGGTGACTGCGCAGTGAGCTCACGGAATGCCTTGGCAATATCGAGCAACGAGAGGTTCTCCAGGAAATCCACCAGGAGATGTCGCTCGGTATTGGCCGGAACCAGTACAACAAGGGGCGTGTCACCGCCGTCCACCAGTTTGGCGATGTTTACGCGGTCGTCGGGGCCAAGGGGCTCTTCAGTCAGGATGACTATGGGATCACTCATGGCTACAGCGTAGTCCCGCCCAACGTGCGTCCGCAGGCTTTTGCCGCCGAATCAACGCACTGAATCAACGCGCCGATTCAATGCACAGTGGCGCCGCGCGCCCGGCACCTGCACCAGGCACCGCCAAGGACCGGCAACAATGGAAGCATGGCATCGACTAACCGGTCAGCGAGCGACGCTGCAGAGAACAAACTGTCCCTCCGCACCAAATGGGCCATCGGCGGCTTCCTCGCGGGCGGCACCCTCGCCGGACTGCTGGGCGCAGGATCCTCTGCGCTCGCCGTCTACTTTGCCCGCCGCGTCATCACCCCCGCTGCCAGGCATGAGGACCAGGAGGTCCTCGCCGTCATCCAGGGCGACAAGGGCCCCCAAGTCATCCTGGCCGCTACTCCCGACACCACCATAGACGGCGTATTCAGCCTCTTCTTCGCCGGTGGTCAGGGCCATGCACGGATTGGCAGGATCGTGTCCTATTCCCCGGCCGAGCAGACCGTACTCCGGGAGGTTGAAGAGGTCTACAGCGGAAATCTTGCAGAGGCGCGCCGTGGGTGGTGGAGCGGCGCCACCTACCCGGACCCGGCGTCGATTGGCCTGGTGGCCCAGGACGTGGACATAGCGGTCGACGGCGGTGTGGCACCTGCGTGGTTGGTCCGCGCCGAGGCGTCCAATCCGGCAGCGGTCTGGGCAATCATGGTCCACGGGCGTGGGGCCACACGCCTTGAAGGCCTTCGGGCTGTGCGAACGGCGCAGAGCCTGGGCATGGACAGCCTGCTCATCTCCTACCGCAACGACGGCCTTGCCCCGTCAGCCCTCGATGGACGCTACGGCCTGGGATCCACCGAATGGCGCGACGTAGAGGCTGCCATTGACTACGCGCGTGAACACGGAGCGGAGGAGATCGTGCTGTTCGGGTGGTCGATGGGCGGAGCGATCAGCCTCCAGACCGCCGATCTGTCCAGCCACCGGCATCTCATCCGGGCCCTGGTCCTGGATGCCCCTGTCATCAACTGGGTCAATGTCATGGCACACCATGCGCAGATGAACAGGATTCCCTACGCTGTGGGGCGCTACGGGCAGTTGATGCTGGGTCACCCGCTGGGGCGCAGGCTCACCGGTCTCGCGGCCCCCGTTGACCTCAAGGCAATGGATTGGGAAGCCCGGGCAGTGGAGCTGCGCACACCCACGCTTCTGATCCATAGCGTTGACGATGACTACGTTCCGTTCGGACCCTCGGCGAGCCTTGCCGAGAAGAACCCGGAGATGGTGACCTTTGAGCCATTCAACGGCGCCCGGCACACCAAGGAATGGAATGTGGACCCGGAACGGTGGGAGCGCATAGTGCGCTCATGGCTGCAGCGGCAGCTGGCACCGCGGAACAACCCGGGACAAGCGGGCGGAGCAGGGCCGGCGGACGGCACGGCCCAGGTACATGGTGGGGATTCTGTGGACGGTGGAGGCACAGTCGGCGTTCAGGGCCCTCGCGGCTGAACGCGCTGGCTGGTTAGCCTTGGGCCGTTGGCGTGGTCCCAATGGCCGCGACAGTGGCGTTGGTCAGCCGGACCAGGTCCGTCGGAGCAAGTTCGATGTCCAGCCCGCGCCGGCCGCCGGATACCAGGATGGCATCAAAGGCAAGCGCTGAAGCGTCAAGGACAGTGGGGGAGGGCTGGCGCTGCCCCAAGGGGGATATGCCGCCGAGCACGTAGCCGGTTCGGCGCTCCGCAGCCCTGGGATCTGCCATGGCTGCTTTTTTGGCTCCCAGCGCTGCCGCCACTGATTTCAGGTCCAGGTTGCCCGATACGGGGACGATGGCCACGGCAAGGCGGGCTTCGACTTCAACCATGAGGGTTTTGAAGACCCGCGCCGGTTCAATGCCCAGGACCTCTGCTGCTTCCAGGCCGTAGCTGGTTGCTGCCGGGTCATGGACGTACGGGCGAAGCACAAAGGAAACGCCGGCCGCAGCCAGGGCTGCAGTGGCCGGCGTTCCCTGTGAAGCCATCTTTTTGGCCATACCGTGTGGTGTCGCCTTTCAGTGCTCTGACGGAATCAGTGTTCCAACCGGTTGGCGGCTGCAACTTTGCGTTTGATGCGGCCGAGCATGGCGGTCATTCCCCGCATCCGCAGGGGAGTGATGGCCCTGGTCAGGCCCAGCAGTTCAGGCATGTCATCCGGGACGGCGAGGATTTCTTCGGCCGTTAATCCGTCGAGTCCCTCGTGCAGGACACCGGCGAAGCCGCGGGTGGTCGGCGCTTCCTGGGGAGCCTTGAAGAAGAGCCGGTACTTCCGGACGCCATCAGGATTCTTCTCCGACTCGATCGTGAGGAACAGCGGAGATTGGCACTCCACAACCTGTTCCAGCAACTCGGGGTGGTCCTTCAAGCGTTCCGGAAGCTCCGGCAGTCCCCTGGAGAACTCAAGCAGGAGCTGGAGGCGGTCGGGCTCCGTCAGTGCCTGGAAGTCATCGACGATTTCCGCCAACGCGGTGGGCAAAGTGTACGTACTCATCTCTTCCAGCTTACGCACAACCGGGGCGGAATGGCTCTGTGTGCCGCAACACTACGGGACTCCCGTTCACGTATCAGCTGCGAGCGAAGGCGGCCGGTACCGAGCCCCGATCGGCGCCCTTGACGATGGGAACGCGTACTGCGTTGCCCCACTCCGTCCAGGAGCCGTCGTAGTTGCGCACGGAATCAAAGCCCAGCAGGTATTTGAGCGCGAACCACGTGTGGCTTGAACGTTCGCCGATCCGGCAGTAGGCCACCACGTCATCGCCGGCTTCGAGCCCGGCTTCACCCAGGTACAGGGCTTCAAGCTGTTCGCGGCTGCGGTAGGTGCCATCTTCTGCAGCTGCACGTGCCCACGGAATCGATGCTGCCGTGGGGATGTGGCCGCCGCGGAGGGCGCCTTCTTCGGGGTAGGCAGGCATGTGGGTACGTTGGCCGGTGTATTCCTCGGGGGAGCGGACATCGATCAGCGGGTTGCCCAGGTGCGCCAGGACGTCTTCCTTGAACGCACGGATGGGGGCGTCATTGCGCTCCACCACGGGATATTCGCCGACGCCGGGCTGGGAAGCGTCGGTGGTGAGAGCGCGTCCTTCTGCGATCCACTTGTCGCGCCCGCCGTCAAGGAGCCGGACGTCTTCGTGGCCGAAGAGAGTGAAAACCCAGAGGGCGTAAGCAGCCCACCAGTTGGACTTGTCCCCATAGATGACCACGGTGCTGTCACGGGAGATTCCCTTGGACGCAGCGAGGGCAGCGAACGCGGCACCGTCGACGTAGTCACGGGTGACCTCGTCGTTCAGGTCGGTGTGCCAGTCGATCTTCACGGCCCCCGGGATATGCCCGGTCTCGTAGAGGAGGACATCTTCATCGGACTCCACAACTACCAGCTTGCCGTCGGCGATGGCACCGTCGGCCAGGGCTGATGCCAGCCACTCTGTGGAGACGAGGCGTTCCGGGTTTGCGTATGCGGCAAACTTTTCGTTCTGTTCAACGGGGTAGGACATGGTGATGGCCTTTCACTGACAACGGACGGGAGCCAGGCCGTGGAAAATGGTGCAGGTGCCAGCCCGGCGTTCTCCCAACACTAACCACGGGCTGCCCGGATTGCTTCCCGGCGGTCACACGATGAAACATGTGCTTGGTCACGTGTCCTTCCCGGACCTTCCAATGCCGGTATTCTTGCTGGGGACCTAATACCGAAGGAACGGACCACCGTGGTACAGATCGAACAACTGGCTGCCCGCACACCGGCAGTCTCCGTGGAGGAACTCCTCAAGGGTTTCTACCCCTCTCCGCGATTCGGAGAGGTCTCGTTCGACAGTTACCGTCCCGATCCCTCGCAGCCGAGCCAGGCCAACGCAGTGAAGCTCCTTTCGGCCTTCGCCGACGGGGTTGGTTCCGAGGACAGTGGCGGATTGTTCAAGAAGCTCTTCGCCAAAAAGGCTCCGGCCACCAGGGCAGGAATCTACCTTGACGGTGGTTTTGGAGTGGGCAAAACCCACCTCCTGGCCTCCTTGTGGCACAGGTCTCCGGGCCCCAAGGCATTCGGCACGTTCGTGGAATACACCAACCTGGTTGGGGCGCTTTCGTTCCGCAAGACCGTCGAGGCCCTGAGCAGCTACAAGCTGGTCTGCATCGACGAATTCGAACTCGATGATCCAGGCGACACCGTGTTGATGTCCCGCCTCATGCGCGAACTCGCCGACGCCGGCGTCAAACTGGCCGCCACATCGAACACCTTGCCTGGCTCACTGGGTGAGGGGCGCTTTGCCGCCGTCGATTTCCAGCGCGAGATCCAGGTTCTTGCCGACCAATTCGATGTTGTCAGGATCGACGGCGAGGATTTCCGGCACCGCGGCTTGCCTGCTGCTCCGGCACCCCTCAAGACTGAAGAACTCAAGCACCGCATGAAGGCCGAATTTGCTGGCAAGACGGTGGCAGTGGACGATTTCCGCACACTGGTCAACCATCTGGCTGCGGTTCACCCCAGCCGCTACCGGCAGCTCATCTCCGGCGTCGAAGCAGTGGTCTGGAGCGACGTCGAAACCATCACGGAACAGGCTGTGGCCCTCCGCTTTGTGGTGTTGGCGGACAGGCTCTATGACAAGGATGTGCCCATCCTGGCCAGTGGCGTCCCCTTCGACAAGCTCTTTACCGAAGAGATGATGACCGGCGGCTATACCAAGAAGTACTTCCGTGCTGTGTCCAGGCTGACAGCGCTTGCCCGCGAGGCGCAAAACCACGAGCCTGCCTGACTCACGCTTTCTGTACTGGTTCGCGGCTCTTGAGCATCCAGCGAACCAGGATGCCTCCGGCAAGCGCCCAGAACGCGGCGCCCACACCGGCGAAGCTGAGGCCTGACGCTGCCAGCAGGAAAGTGATGCAGGCTGGTATGCGTTCCTCTGCGACGGCCAGCGCAGAGGAAATGGACGCCGCCAAGGTCCCCAGGAGTGCCAGGCCGGCTACGGCTTCCAACAGCCCCGATGGTGCCGCCGCTACCAAGGTCACCAGGGCCGCCGAAGCTGCGGCCAGGACCAGGTAGGCCAAACCGGAGACGAACGCTGCGATCCAACGCCTGCTGTGGTTCCTGCCCGCCTCCTCGCCCGCTGCCAGGGCTGCGCTGAGGGCGGCAAGGTTGATTGCATGGCCGCCGAATGGCGCTCCCACGATGGTTCCGGCTCCGGTGACCAGCATGGAGGAACGCCAAGGTGTGGTGTAACCAAACGACTTCAGGACAGCGACTCCCGGGATGTTCTGGGAGGCCATGGTGACGATGAACAAGGGCAAGGCCAGCCCTACTGCCGCCTCCACGGAGAAAGCCGGTGTGGTCCACTCCAACCTTGGCAAGAGACTGTCCACGGGGATCTGGACGCCGTTGGAGGCAATGTGGATTCCGATAACGGCCAGGGCCACCAGCAACGATGCCGGGACTGACCACCGCGGCGCGAACTTCATCAGGACAACCCAGCACAGGACCACGGGAGCAATCAGCAGCGGAGCCGATCCCAGCGACTTGAAAGGAGCCAGGCACAGGGGGAGCAGGACTCCGGCAAGCATGGCTTGGGCAAGTGCCGTCGGGATTTTTGCCATGAGCCGCCCCAATACCGGCAACAGTCCAGTCAGGACGATCAGCACCCCAACCATAAGGAACGCCCCCACGGCAGCCGGCCATCCGCCGTCGACCGTTCCGGCTGAGGCGAGCAGCGCCGCCCCGGGCGTGGACCAGGCGAGCGTCACCGGCAACCTGGAACGCCAGGACAGCCACAGGATTCCAAGGCCAAAGGTGAGGGTGAGAGCGAGTAGTCCGCTCGATGCCTGGGCCTGGTTGGCGCCCACCGCCTGCAGGCCGGCAAGGACGACGGCAAATGATGAGGTGAAACCCACCAGCGCGGTGACGATACCGGCGGTAATCGGAGGTCCCAGTGTCTCCCGGCTGGAACTGTCGTGCGTTCGGGGCGGGGAGACGGAAGGCATAAAGACCAACGTACCCGACCGTCAGAGGGTGGGCGTTAAACGCCAAGGGCACCGGTGGCGCCTCTCGGCGGGACCGGTGCCCCCTTGACGTATCTGGTACGGCGGCTCAGGCAGCTATGGCTGCTTCGGCTCATCCGTGACGGGAGCCTGTCCAGGCTGACCGTCGTTCTTGGCCACGAAGTCGGAAGCGGCGTTCTGGACCTTGTCGACGTGGCCGGCATACTTGCCGCCCGTCTTCTCGTCCACAAAATCCCCGGCCTTTTCGATGCCATTCTTGATGGCTTCTTCGTTGCCTTGAATGAGACCCTGAGCCTTGCCCTTCAGGTCGTCAATTAAACCCACGGGCACCTCCCTTCCATCGCGGAGCCAGTTCGCTCCTCCGCGTCCGACCCTAACACCACTTTTCAAGGGTGCCAAGGGTTCCGGATTGGCCTGTGGATAAACTACGCCAACGGCGTACTTTCCACCTTGTGGCGGGGGCTGTCCGGATTCATCAGGGAGTGTCGTCGGCCGTAAGCGAAGTAGATCACCAGGCCAATCACGAGCCATACGCCAAACCGTACCCAGGTTTCCCAGTGGAGCTGGAACATCAGGAATGCCGAAGCCAGGACACCGAAGGCAGGCACGAGCGGCATGAGCGGCAACCGGAACGTCCTTGGAGCGTTCGGCTTGGTGTAGCGGAAGACAATCACCGAGACACACACCACCACGAATGCAGCCAGGATGCCGATATTGGTGAGGTCGGCTACTTCCTTGATGGGGAAGACGCCGGCAAGGAATGCCGAAGCAACGCCGGCGATCCACGTAACGCGCTGCGGCGTCCCGTGCCGGTCCGTCTTGGCGAACCAGCCCGGCAGCAGGCCGTCACGGCTCATGGAGAACCACACGCGGGTGACGCCCAACAGGAAGGTCAGCATGACGGTCAGGATGGACAGAACCGCGAACACGGAGATGATGGTGGCAATGACGGGCAGTCCCACGCCCTGGAACGCCGATGCGAAGCCGGCTGTGGGATTGATGTCCTTGTAGTTCTGCATGCCGGTCAGGACCAGCGTGGCGGCTACGTACAGGAGCATGGCAATGATCAAGGACAGGATGATGGCCTTGGGCATGTGCTTCTTGCCGTCCTTTGCCTCTTCGGCCGCCGTGCTCATGGCGTCATAGCCGAAGACGGCGAAGAAGACGGTGGCGGCACCGGCAATGACCGGGCCGAAGCCGCTGGGCATGAACGGGTTGTAGTTTTCGGTGTTGACGTAGAAGATGCCCAGTCCAATGATGAACAGGATCAGGATGACCTTGATGGCCACAGCTACCAGCTCGAACCGGCCAAAGGCCTTGGTTCCGCGGCTGAGGATCCAGGTGACCAGGAGGCAGACCAGGATTGCCGGGAGGTTGATGATTCCGCCCTTGCCCTCGTCGGCCGTGGACGTCATCCAGGTTGGCATGTGAATTCCGATGCCGGAGAGGAAAGCATCAAAGTAGCCGGAGATGCCGATGGCCACTACAGCCACGATCGCAATGTACTCCAGCAGCAGATCCCAGCCGATGAACCAGCCAATGATCTCGCCAAGGGCAACGTAGCCGTAGGTGTAGGCCGAGCCGGCGCGCGGGATCATGCCGGCGAATTCCGCGTAGGAGAGCGCGGCTGCACCGGAAGCCAGGCCGGCGATCAGGAAGGAAAAGAGCACGGCGGGGCCTACGCCCGGGTTGCCCTCGCTGCCGTGGGCTACAAGGCCGGCAAGGGAGAAAATCCCGACGCCGATAATTCCGCCAACGCCGATTGCTGTCAGTTGCCAGAGGCCAAGACTCTTAAAGAGTCCGCTGTGTTTGCTTTCTTCCTCGATGTCGTCGATGGGCTTGCGCCTCAGGACGGACTTGGAAGCCGTCTGTTGATTCATGGGGGTACTCCTGCCATAGGCGTGGAACGGTGATGAGCTCGCAGTACATTATGCGAGCCGAATCACATTAGATAAAGCGACTTCTTCTGAGGGGTATCGGTTATTTCCCGTAATGAGTTGGTCTTTGCTGAAAAATGGCACAAAAAAAGCAGCTCCGGGGAGCTGCTTTTTTATTCTGGAGCGGACGACGAGATTCGAACTCGCGACATCCACCTTGGCAAGGTGGTGCTCTACCAGCTGAGCTACGTCCGCACATGTTGTCTGCCTGGCTGGTGCCTGGCCTTCAACAACAAACAAGTTGCCTTGTTTTGGTGGGCGATACTGGGATCGAACCAGTGACCTCTTCCGTGTCAGGGAAGCGCGCTACCGCTGCGCCAATCGCCCGTTTCCGGGTCCTTCTAAAAGGAGAGCGGACGACGAGATTCGAACTCGCGACATCCACCTTGGCAAGGTGGTGCTCTACCAGCTGAGCTACGTCCGCACATGTTGTCTGCCTGGTTGGTGCCTGGCCTTCAACAACAAACAAGTTGCCTTGTTCTGGTGGGCGATACTGGGATCGAACCAGTGACCTCTTCCGTGTCAGGGAAGCGCGCTACCGCTGCGCCAATCGCCCATGCATCCAGCCAGAAGCTGGAAGACATGGTTTTCACCGAGGTGGGTACGGGATTCGAACCCGTGTATACGGCTTTGCAGGCCGCTGCCTCGCCTCTCGGCCAACCCACCGTGTAAGCAGGATTCCGGGGAATTCTTGCCTTGACAGTGCCTTGCGAGCGGACGACGAGATTCGAACTCGCGACATCCACCTTGGCAAGGTGGTGCTCTACCAGCTGAGCTACGTCCGCAGTGTCGTTTTGACGGCCAGCCCTGCAGGCTTTCCGTCGCTTTCCGACGAGTAAAAACTCTATAGGAGGTTGTTGCAAACTCCAAATCGGGCGGTGATTTTTGATTTCGGAGACGGCCGGATCCTTGTCTTTCCGCGGCTTGCGGGGAGTTTCACCGGTGTAATTCCACCCGTGTAGTTCGCTGCCGGTGCGAAGGAGCTGATCGGTTTTGCATTCAGGCCGTGGTCGGTTAGTGTTTTCTATGCACCCGGGCGATTGGCGCAGTGGTAGCGCGCTTCGTTCACACCGAAGAGGTCACTGGTTCGAACCCAGTATCGCCCACAAAACAAAAACCCCCCGGCTCTCCGGGGGGTTTTTGGTTTCCGGGGATGTCAGCGTCGTCCTCAAAGTCTGAGCAGAAGCTTTCAGCAGTGCGGCAGGATGGTCGTGACGTTCGGCCCGGTGTAGACGTAGCGGTCAGAAACGTACTGGGCACCCAACGAGCCGGGGTAGAGCTTGAGCCAGATGTTGTCACCGTCTACCCATGTGCCGGTGGTCCAGCAATCGAATTCCTGGACCAGGCCACTGCTGAGCGTGCGGCCCGTGAGCGCGTATCCGGTGCCGGGTCCTCTTCGGACGTTGAGGTTGTAGTTGGTGTAGACCTGAGCGCACTTAGCGCGGTAGTCGCTGAAAGAGACAGCGCCACCGTAGCCATTATGTGGGAACTGAGTGCAGTACTTGATGGTGCTTGACAGCTTTGCAACAGCCGCATTTGCCGGGGGAGCGACCATGGTCAACGAGAGTGTGATGCCAATGGCCGCTGCTGTGCCAAATTTCTTGAGTGTGGGTTTCAACTGTCCACTTCTCCTTCTCATCTTTGTTGCCTGAGGAGGCCATGGTCTCAACTGAGATCAGGCCTGACGGTGCCACGGTGAACTACCGCTGCCTATATGTGATGTGGGTTACGGAATCGTGACGACAAGTGATGAAATGGGAGTTGTCCCTGCGCGTCGAACGGCCTTGCGTTGTTGGCCTGGAGAAATATTTGCTGGGTCAGGAAACCTGCGCGTCACCGAAGACGAGATAGCCTTGCTCGGAATATTCGCACTCGCCGGTGCCTGTTGAAGCACGGAAAGTCAGCGTTTGTCCCCCCGTCAGAACAACCTGCAGTGGCGCCCCTCCGTCGTCGTCTATTTGCAGACGGGTGATGAGCGCATCATCGAGATACACATCAACAATTGCTTTGATTCCAGCGGGGGTACCGGCGCGAAGACCCACTTGGGCCTTGAAAATCGTGAATGCGCCATCCAATTGATAGCTTGTCTGGTCGGTCGTTCCGTCGCAGCCCATGAACTGGGATGTTGATTTCGTGTACACGGTGCCCGATGCATCGCCTTCAAGTACGGCGCTGGTTTCGCCCACCGGCCTGGTGGATTCGTTTTTGAGCGCGTACAGCCACTGGCCGCCCGCCTGCAGGGAACCCGCTGCCGCCAGCTTCCCGGGTGCGGTGGTGGTCGGCGTCGGTGCCGGCGTGGATGTCCCGGCCGGGCTGTGACGCTCAGAAGCCGTAGGCCCGGAAAAGGGCGCCGAGTCCGTCGTAGAAGTGGAGGGGTCGGGTTTTGGGCCTTCCGGGCTGCCACCGGTACCGCAGGCTGACAGACCTAAGGTCATGGACATTGCCAGGGCAAAAATGGCGGAACGTTGGATCCTCTTCAAGACTGTTTCTCCTACTTAATAGCTGCGGAATTTCAGAAAATGAGGTGCCCGGACTAAGAGGGACAAGCTGCCTGGAAACACTGACTCGATGCCGAAGCCTGCTTCAGTCTCCAGTCCGAGGTGTCGGTGGCTAGTGGGGGGTTACGCTGTTCCCAATGCCGGTAACCGAACTCGCGGGGGCATCCCCGGCATAGCGTGCCGAGTTCGAGTTGCCGCTGACAGTGGCCATCTTCAGCGTGCCGGTTTTGACCGAATTGCCTTGTCCTTCCATGGTCAGTACACCTGTGGTGCGATTGTGCAGGGAATTGGGCCCCGAGACGATGGTGACGTTTTCAAAGGTGTCACCTGTGAGGAAATTCCCAACACCGTCAATCTGAATGGTTGTGGCATTGGCGGCCTGTACCGTATTCGAAGTTCCCATGACGCTGATTGAGTTGCAGGCACCGGAAATTCTCACCGTGTTCCCTGTTCCATCGATGACAACGTCACCACCCGAACAGTTCAGTTCGGCGGTAACAATGTCGCCTGTGACAGTGTGGGTGGTTCCGCTGGAAACCTGGAGCGCAGTTGGGGCGGTGGTGGGGATAATTACCTCTGGTCCGGAACTGGAGTTGGCTGCGGCAGGAGAATTTGATGTGGGGCCTGCAGATACCGGCGAACCAAGTTGCGGTGACGGGCTGGCGGCAGTGGAGACGGCACTGCTGACGGGGGCATCCGTTACGACTGCTCCTGCAGGAGCGCCGCCGGCACCGCACGCAGAAAGAGCAAAGGCTGCTCCTGCATTGGCCAAGACCAACGGCAATAACAGCAAGATCCTCCGGTGTTCGAATCGTTCCATGATTGCTTGTCCTTGATCTATAGCGTTGGTCCGCACTTTTCGTGTTGTGACGTAACCATCGCAGTTTCAACCAGTGCTGTCACGCCGGGAAAAATGCTGTCAGCAGAACTGCCGACAGCATGCCGGTGGCGGCGATGGGTAGCATTGCGTTCCATGGACAGAACCGGGGAAGAGACCCTTGCGACGGTGAGGGATGCGTTGATGCACAACCGGACATTCCTGGTGCGGGGCATTGCCCTTCTTCGGCTGGCCCAGCTGCTGCTGTGGCCGGCAGGCATTGTGTTCGGCCTGACTGCGGGCATTGAGAACCCGGCCCTGGCGACCGTCACCATTGTCCTGCAAACCCTTTGGTCCTTGATTTGGGTGACCATCGTGCTCAGCCGAAACGACATCCCTGTATGGTCGCTGTGGGCAGATGTCTCCATCAATGCCAGTGCTGCCGTCACGGCAGGTCTGGCGTGCTATCCCTGGGACGCATTGAGTTGGTCAAATTCCGCGGTTCCGTTGGCCATGGGAAGCATGTTTTCCCTCGCACTGCTTTTTCCGGCACGGCGCGTTGTCCTGGCTTGGCTTATGCTGTCAACCGGTATTGGTGCCGGCGCCTCTGTCGCCATGTTCGGCCAGCCGGCGATGGTGACTGAGTATCTTTCCACCTTGGTTATGCTCCTCGTCGTGGCTACCTTGGCCTCACTGGTGGGGCACCGGCTGCGCGCGCTGGCGGAAAATGCCGGCCGCGCCGCGGAGGCATTGGAGAACTCCCTGCAGTGGCGCCGAGCCGCGGAAATGCAAGGCAGCGAACGGACAAGGCAATACCGCACGCTGCATGACACAGTACTCTCTACCCTCAGTGCGCTGGCCCGTGGAAGTTTGGATGCCTCAGACCCGCTCGTCCAACGCCGCTGCGCAGCTGATGCGGAATACCTGCGCTCGATTATCTCCTCGGCGGACCGGTCAGCGGCAAACAGGCTTCAGGGCGAGCTTGCAGCTCTAGGCCGGGAACAGGCGGTATTGGGCTTGAGGGTGCACCACCAGGTTGCCGACATGCCCGCAACCGTTCCCGAGGAGGTCGTCATGACGATTCGGGACGCCAGCAGGGAGGCTCTGAACAACGTCTTGAAGCATTCGGGGCAGAGCCAGGCATGGGTGACGGGGCGCGGCGACCCCTCCGGGAACGGCGGAGTCACGGTCACGGTAACAGACCGCGGGCGGGGATTCGACACGGGCGGAAACTATCCGGGCCTCGGACTGAGCGGTTCGATCATTGCCAGAATGGCTGAAATTGGGGGCAGTGCAGTGGTTGAGAGTCAGACCGGGCAAGGGACCAGCGTGGAATTGCGGTGGCCCGCATGAGCAGTCCTGTGCGGATTGGCGCGATTGACGATGACAGGATGCTCCTGCAAGGCCTCGCTGCGTGGCTGGAACCCTTGGAGGATGTGCTGCTGGTCAGGATGGCTTCCACGGTGGCCGAATACCTGCAGGATCAGGCGGACGTCGATGTAATCCTGCTGGATTTGAATCTCAGGGACGGCAGCAATCCCGGCCGCAATGTCCAGGAGCTCCTCGAAACAGGTGCAGCTATTCTGGTGGTTTCAACCATTCCCGATCAAGAACATGTGTTGGCAACTATTGAAGCGGGCGCGTCGGGCTACATCACCAAGGACAATGATCTGCCCAACCTCGTCGACTTTATCCGGTCCGCAGCTAAGGGCGAGTTGGCGGTCAGCCCGGAGTTGGCGTTTTTGCTAAGCACTGACGCGCGGCCGCAGCGACCCCGGCTTTCAGCCCAGGAATCCACGGTTCTGCGTATCTACGCCTCGGGGGCCACGCTGGCCGCAACGGCCCGCCAAGCAGGCGTAGCTTATGGAACGGCCAGAGAGTACCTTGAGCGTGTCAAACGCAAGTACACTGACGCCGGATGGCCAACCAGGACCAAACTTGAACTTCGCGAACGGCTTTGGGAAGAGGACCTCTGAAGCTCGGCTCCCGGCGTGGGAGCGGTGGCGGTGACAGACCGGAGACCCTGCCTACGGAAGTTTCACGAAACTTCCCAGGCTCTCCCACTCATGGGTTTCGTTATTCAGCAAAGTGGTTTCGGCGCCGGTGCCCTTTACCTCCCGGAGACCGTACTGGTAACCCTGCACTGAATACTCGGACAATCGGCCGTCCTGGCCCAACTGAGGCGTGAGTAAGGCGACATACGCTTAGGCGTCATTGGTGCTGTGAGGAGCAGATGGCTTGCTGGTCCGGCCGGACCCCGGGCCCGCGGAATCTGCGCACGCCGACAAGCTGCCCAACAGCAGCACTGCCGCGATCATGATTGGTGCTGTCAGTCTATTCATGATGTGGGCACTCCTTCTTTGGAGCGATGGGCCGGTCCCCACCTCTCCTTTACGGCTTGACGCACGGTGTCGGACGCACTGCGCCCGAGGCCGGTTCGTGGGGACTCAGTTGCAGTGCAAGTTCACGCAGCTGGCGGGGCCGGAAAGGCTTGATGAGGTATGCCGTGGCTCCGGAGGCGATGGCGTGCAGTTCGTCATCCAGTTCTGCAAAGGCCGTGATCATCAGAATGGGGGCGGGTGAAACGGCGGCAATCAGGCGTGCAGCCTCGCGGCCATCCATATCAGGGAGGCCCACATCAAGAGTGATGAGGTCAGGGTTGAGTCGTTCGGCTGCAACCACGCCGTCATGTCCTGTTTCGCAGGCGTGAACCTCGAAGCCGGCGTCTGTAAGGATCAACGCTATGAGGTCGCGGATATCAGTATCGTCCTCAATGACAACGCAGGTTCTTGGTGAATTCACGTGGCCCCCTTCGGGACAAGCTTACGTGCGGGACCGCCCGACGCCGTAGAGGCCCGCCGGTTCAGGTCCCGACGGACCTTCACCATTAGGCGCAACGCCCCGCCCGGCACCCTGCTGACGGGGGCGTGTCACGAGGATGGCAAGGGCTGCCGTTGCACAGAGTCCGAGTGTCCACCAAGGAAAGCCGGGGTCCAGCGTCTGGCCGGCAAAGGCTTGTGCTTGGTCCTCGCTTGGAGCATCAACGCGCTTCCCGCGTACCAGGAGTCGGTGGCTGTTGACGCCCTTTGGGGTGCAGGTAACGAGGGTGACCAGGTCTTGCCCTGCGATTTTGCGGAGGGCTTCGGTGTCTTCGGGCTTCACGGTCAGGATTTGGTCGACTTCATAGTAAATCGCCTTGCCCAGGACGGTGATGGAGAAGACGTCCCCCGTTTTGACCTTGTCCAGGTTGTCGAAGAGCGTCGAATTGACGAAGCCCGAATGGCCGGTCAACACGCTGTGGGTGTCCGTTCCACCAACCGGCAGCCCAGAGCCGAAAAGGTGCCCGATGCCTTTGGACAGGGTTTCCTCGTCCGTGCCATGAAAGACGGGGAGGTCGCTGTGGATTGAAGGGATGCTGATGCGTCCCATCATGCCGTTGGGGCCGACGTCGAGGATGTTTTTGTACGTTTCCGAGCCGGCCCCCACAACGATCTGGCCGCCGTCGTCATTCAAAGAGTACGGATCCCTCAAAGGACCGCTGGGCAGGGCTGCATTGAATGCCCGGGCCTTCTCCAGCAACGAGTCCTGCGCTGAGGGTGCAAGGTTCTCCACCGTGTCGGCGTAGCCGCTGATTTCCGTGGCATGCACACGGTCCGAGAACCAGGCGGCCGCAGTTGGGTACAGCAGGATGCCTACGCCTATGACGGCGGCAAAAATGATGAAGAGGCGCTGCCCTGTCCAGGCACGGCGACGTGGGCTCCGGGGGCGCAGCCGGTTTGTTTGCTTCGGTTTCATGTCGGTCCTGGGAAGGGTGGTGAAGTGAGTCGTTGGAACGGACGGAACCACCGTGGGGAAGAGCGCATGATTGGCGTTCTTCCCCACGGTGCGGTCAAGCTGTCAGGCCCTGATCTTCCGGGATTCAGCCTTTGTCGGCGCTGCGGCGTGAACGGATCAGCAGCAGTACTGCACCAACCACCAGGAGTCCGCCGGCTGCGTACAACAGGTTCGTTCCAACGCCACCGGTCAGGGGGAGTTCAAAACCGCTGTTGGAAGGGACGTTTTTGACCTGGAGGTCAATCCCGACTGCCGTGGAACCGGCGTTGATGACGAAGGACACCGGCGCGGCCAGCAGTTCGTATCCGGCTGGGGCGGTTGTTTCAACCAGGTAGTAGGTGCGGTAGTTGGCATCCCCGGGTGCCACAGCAGCGCCGTTCGCCCAGTCTGAGTAGCGCAAACCGGACAGAGTCAGCGTGCCATCGGCAGCTACGGTGAATACGGTCTGGCCGCTGATGGCGATCGGGTTGGTGCCGGCTTTGGCGTCTGTCTCGGAAGCGTAAACGGAAAAGGATGCGCCAGAAAGGGCTGTGCCGTTCGGATCGGTCTTCTGAAGGGTCATTTCGCCCCACTTGGTGACAACCGGCGGCGTAACGATCGGTCCACCCGGCTGACCCGGGGTGCCGGTGAAGCTTCCGGCGTTCGGGTAAACGGCAGCAACGTTCTCGATTTCTCCGACTGCGTTGGCGGTGGTGTTGACAACGAGCTGGACGCGGGTGGTGTTGTGCGCGGCAAGCACGGCCCGGCCGGCTGCGGTGAACTCAACCGAAACAGTGTTGCTGGCTGCATCGAAGGTCACCACGTAGTGGGTTCCTTCGGTAAGGACGGTGCCATCGAGCAGCGTTGCCGTTGCATCGACGTAGCTCAGCTTGGGATCGAGGACATCAACAATCTTGTAACCATCAATGATGGCTTCGTTCGGGATGTCACCGGTGATGGTGAAGTCGACCGCGTCACCGAGTTTCACAGCCGGGGCGTCCGTAACCGTCTTCTCAGCACCGGTCACAGAGTTCTTGGGGTAGACGTTGACGTCGTAGATCCAGTTGTTGGTGTTGTTGGGGTCAGTGAGCGGCACCGAAATCAGGAAAGGAGCCGACGGCGTCACACCGGCCGGGTAATTGGTTTCTGTCACCAGGTAGAGGCCCAAGGGAAGAGTGTTGAAGGCTGCTGTGCCGGTGGCGTCTGTTGTTTGGGATTGTGCGGCGCCCAGGGTGTAGCCTCCGGCCGCGATGGAACCAGCCGGATTGGCCGCAGAGAAAGTAGTGCTGAGGTTGTGGGCAGCATCCCAGCCGGCGTTCGTGCTCAGATCGATGGAATTGACCTGCGCGATGCTGAAGGTAATGCCCGACAACGGGGTCAGTGCGCTGGTATCCACGGCGGTGCCGTTGTTCGGCAACCCGGTGGGCGTGGCTGGACGCTCAAACTTGTGGACAGTGATGGAACCAGTCCGGGTGCCATCGACAAGGGGAGCGGCGGATGCAGGAGCTACGGAAAAGGACATAGCCAGCACCGCCCCGGCGATGGTGGCGGCGGCGGTCTTCCAAAGACCCCGGGAGCGTAAATTGCTCACGTGAACCTCTTTCTTTTTTTGGGGGTGATGCTCGGAGTGAACACCTTGGGGGGAAATACGGTCCTACCTTGGGATGGCGGACCGGGTCTGGTATCAGGCCAATGCCCGCTTGCGTGAGCGCCTGAAGCTTGTGAAGGCCACGAACAGCGACGCCGTCAGGAGTCCTGTTCCGGCTGCCGTGAGCGGCCACCAACCAATGCCTCCTGTTTCGGGCATCTTCAAAGCAGGGACATCACGGACGGTAACGAGGAACACGCCGTCGCCGTCAGGGTCACCGCTGGTCACGACACCTGAACCGCTGCCGGCGCCCAGCGTTACGGCACCATTGGGCGCAACCGTGAACTGCACCGGCTCTGCGAGGAGACTGAATCCCGCAGGTGCCTGGGTCTCCTGGAGCCAGTAAACGCCCGGCTCGATTCCGGTGATCTGAAACTGTCCAATGCTGGAGGGGACAGGCGTCACAGCGTAGGCATTATTGACGGCACCGGCCGCACCCGAGGCGTCGTCGTGGATGGCCCAGGACGAGCCCGCCATGGGGACCCATAATGAACCCGAGGATTCCCCGACCTTCTCAAGAAGAATTTTCGACGGCGTGTGGTGGGTGGTGATGCATGCCGGATTCACTGGTGTGGCGCCAGTCGCGCAACGAAGAGGAGTCACGCTGCCACTGCCGGTGGCCATGTTGACGAGTTGGGAACTCCAGGCCGTCTGGGCGACGGTGACTTTGTAGCTCAGGACGGCCGTTGCACCGGCCGGAAGCGTGAATGGGGCGGTGGTGAGTACCGTCGAACCTGCCGGCGGGTCGGCTACAGCGACAGGCGCTGAAGTGCCAATCTTCAGTGTGGCGGATCCGGGCACGAAGGCTGCCTGATCCAGGACGTCCGCCAGGTTATCGGTGAGGACAACGTTGTTGATCTGCCCTCTGTCACTGGTGGCCGTCACAGAGTAGGTGATGGTTTCTCCGGGTCGAACAGAAGTGTTTCCGGCAGAAGGTATGCCGTTGACTGAGGCACTCTTTGCCATGGTCCACTGGGGTGTTACGGGGGTTGTGACGGTGGCGGAGCAGCCGGTTCCCGGAGACGGAGCACAGGCGGGATCAACGGTAGTGACCAGCGAGGTGGAGCCAGCCACAGGATTCGGTCCTCCACCTGGCATGGTGGGAACGGCGGTCTGGGCGGCGGGCACGATGGTGGCCGTATTGGTGATACTCGTTGAGCTGCCCAGGGCAACTGTGCCTGTAATCCTGTAGGTCAGTGTCCCGCCGACGTTGATACGTACAGTTCCGGAGATGCTTCCTGTGCCGCTGGGAGCGTTGCAGGCGGTCGGTGCGGTGGGTGGGAGGTTCGGGGTACCTGCAGCTGTCACACTGCAAGTCCATGCTGCGCCCTGGATGGATGAGGGCAAGGGATCAGTGAACAGAGCGTTCACGGCATCGCTGGGTCCGTTGTTATGCACCACCACCGTGTACGTGATGCTCTGGCCGGGCACGTAGGTGGTGAGGTCAGCGCCTTTGGTGATGGACAGGTCCACCACCGGCTTCACGGTCAGAGGGGCAGTCCCCGGAGAGTAAAGCCCGGTAATGGTGGGGAAGTTGTTGGTGCAATTGGGAACCGCAGTACCGTCGTTGGCTACGCATCCCGAGTTGTTGTAAACGCCGGGAGTGTTGGACGTAACGGTAACGGTAATGGTGCACGAGACACTGCCCTGTGCGAGGTTCCCCGTCACATCCACGGTCCTGCCCGACACTGTTCCGGCTGTGCGGACACACGTCCCGCCCAGTGGCCCGACGGCAGTCAATCCGGCAGGCATTGTGTCAATGAAATGCCATCCGTTCTTGGCCATGAGGTCAGAGGTGTTGGTGACGGTGTAGGTCAGTGTTGTGTTCTGCCCCTGCGTGATAGTGGTGGGGGCAAAGGACTTGTCCAGCTGAGGGGTCACGTCCACCAGCTGCGGAAGGTCAAAACCGACGTCGTTTCCGTTGCCTGTAGCCGTAAGGTTCCGCACCCGGATGCCCAGCGTGGGAGTCGTCCCGGAAACGGGAACTTGAATTGCGCCGGACTGCAGCTTCGCGACGCGGAAGCTGCTGCCGCCATAATTGACGGACTGGGAACTGGCATCGGAGCATGGATCCAAATTGGAGCCCACCACGGTGGGTACTCCGTTGATGAGGATGGCGAACTCCTGGCTCGCATGGTTGGAGAAGCAACTGGTTGCCCCGAAGATGCCTGAGATCGCGTAGTAATGCCCGGCGATGGTGGGAATCGTGTTCTTGGTGGTCTGCAACTGACGCCCCGCCAACTGGGCGCCGGTAACGCTGTTGGTGTACTCGCTCAGGATCTGGTTCTGGGCGGCCTGCGCGTCTGTCATGCCCTGGAAAAGGCCCATGGCATGTGCCATCTTGCCAAGCTCCGTGAAAGCGGTGTTCCGGCCACATTGATCGTTGGTCAAGATGTTCAGGAGTCCGCCGTTGCTGGGCAATGGCGTACCTTCGCGCAGGATCCAGCCGTTGCAAGCCTGGGCGCCGGGCAGCCATGCGGCATCGGCCGTGTACTGTTCACTGCCCGCTGCTGCTCCGCCGGTGTACGAGCCCAAGGGTATTGGCGCCGTAGCCGCGCTCGCATTTGAGAAATCTTCGCTGTAGACCAACTTTCCCGCCTGGGTGACGCCCGGCGTTCCAGGCAGGGCGGCAACAGGTGTGGGGGCATTGACGGCGCTGTAGCCGATGGTGCCGGCAAGGACCGCAAGAGCCGTTGCGAGGAGGACGAGCCGTGAGGCGGCACGCTCGCGGTTGGTCTTGGTGACGCCCCGCTTCATGTACTTCTGCATGGTCCATTTCTCCTGACATGCCACCGGAAAACCGGTAGCTCTTCGCCCAATTGGATGACTAGTGGATTTCAGAAGGGGATCGTGACGGAGAAGTGAGTGTGAGCTTTATCACACAGAGGCCGGTTTCCGGTCCTGCCGCGTCATCGCGCGGTTTCGGTTCCTCAACGGAAAACAAGGTACCGATTCGTTATTTTCCTGGGAGGTCGTCGGCTTTAGTCTGGTGGGGGAGCGCGGCCCCTGGACATGGCGACTGCGTGAGGGCTGCAGCAGCGTGGCTCTCCTGTCCCGGACGTTGTTGTCCGGGTTTTCCGTTCACCTTGTCGTGTCCGTCAGTAGGCAGCGCCATGGGGGCGGATCCAAGACGGAACAGATTGCGGGACAGTAGCTCTGGAGTGGGGCTGGCCGAGCCGGCACTAAGCGATGAGCAACTGGTTGAGCAGGTGCGCTCCGGTGACACCGCCGCCTTCGATGCTCTTTATGGCAGGCATCGCGTGATGGCGAGGCACGTCGCTGCAGCCCAAGTCGACAACAGTGCTGACGTTGACGATGTAGTGGCTGATGCCTTTGCATCCGTGCTGGAATCACTGACCCAGGGGAAGGGCCCCGACTTATTTTTCCGCGCCTATTTGCTGACCGCAGTCCGCAGAACCGCTTACAGGGCCAACCGCTCCGGTTCGCGAACGCGGCCCACTGACGAGTCCTATCTCTTGGATAGTGCGCATTACCATCAGGATTTGGTGCTGGCCGAATTCGAAACAGCCGCTGTGGCCCAAGCCTTCAAATCCCTTCCCGAGCGATGGCAGGCCGTTCTGTGGTACGTCGACATTGAGGGCATGAAGCCCAGGGCAGCGTCGCCGATGTTGGGGCTCAGCCCCAACGGCGTTTCCGCCCTTGCCCTGAGGGCAAGGGAAGGTTTGCGTCAGGCCTACCTGCAGAACCATGTCAAAGCCTCTGTTGGCGAGGACTGTGAGGAGTACTCTGCGCAGCTTGGGGTCTATTCCCGCAAAGGACTCAGCCCACGATCCGAACGGAAAGTCCAGTCCCACCTGGAGGAGTGCTCAATGTGCACGGCTCTCTTGCTGGACCTTCATGATGTCCAATCCTCAATGAGGTCTGTGCTGTTCCCGTTGATAGCGGGAATTGCCTTCAGCCCGGCAATTGCCGCTGTGGCTTCAGCCTCTGGTTCAGCCGGTGCGACTGCCGCAGCAGGTGCAGCCCATGGCGGCATGGCACTGCCCATGAAAGTGGTTGTCGGGGTGCTTGTGGCTGCCGTGGCGGGCTCCGCAGCAGTGGCAGCCATGGGCGCTGCGGGCATGTTTGTTCCGGGCGCACAAACGGCCGAGATTGCGCCTTCGCCGAAGCCCCGGGGAGTAACTCCAAGACCTACGGCCAGCCCGACGCGGCCACTGGTTCCTGTTCCGGGGGAAACAGGCCAGGCCAATCCACCCACAGCAGCCGAGGTGCCGGCACTTCCCGCAATCTGGGTGGTGCTGCGGCGAAACACCAACCCCTCGTTGCCGGCACTGCCCCCCGCGCCCGGAGGGTCGACCCCAAAGGAGCCGCCTTCCTTGCCTCCGGTCCTGCCCACCATTGCCCCCTCTGCGCCCGGGACCAACCCGCCAGTTGTCCCTTCAGCATCCCCATCAGCCACAGCATCCGTCCCTCCCGCTGCCACGCCGACGGGCAACACCACGCCCTCGCCCCAACCGTCGTCGTCGAGTCCAGCCCCAACCCCGACTCCGACTCCGACGCCGACGCCGACGCCGACCCAAACGAATCCGGTGCCGGCTGTGACAGCAGACTTCTCGGCAGAACCCGGCACCACTGCTTCCGACGCGAATGTAGAAATTGTTTTTGTCCTCGGCGACGGGAGGATTCCAGCATCTGCTGAAGTGACATTCAGCTTGTCGGAGGGATCAGGCCTCATCCCAGGTAAATTGATCGAGCCATCAGGCTGGAGCTGCCGGAAGGAACACGACGATATTCCGGAGCTGAAGTGCACCAGTACCGCGGTGGACCCGGGAGCCCTCGGTTTCCATATGGGAGTCACCCGCAAAGACCCCAACCAGACAACCACGATGACCTACACGTTCAGCGGCAGTGGGATTGCGCCGACGACGTTCGTGGACACCTTTTGACCTGCGGTTGCTATGCCCGGTGGGGTTGGCCCGGTAGGTTGGGTGCATCGTGTTGACAGCCCTCGAAGTCCCCGGCGTTGCGGGATGGGCGCCAAGGAACAACGAAAGTGGGTCCCGTGGGTTTCTTCAAAAAGAAACGGCCTGAGCAAGAACCGTCCGACGAGGATTTGTCCTTCTTCACGGTTTCCGAAGCCCAAAGGTTTCGGACAACAATCCGCGAAGTCTTCGGCGAGCTGGGCTACGAGGTACACATTTTCAGCGACCGCGCCGTTGATGCTGACGGACGGGGTTATGGATTCTGGAATGTTGCTGCGTCGTGCCACAACCGTCCGGAATCCCAATGGCGGGACACCATAAGAGAACATCTGCAGAAGGTTCTTGCCAGCTTTGAAGCGCCCGATCCGTTCGAATGCCTCACGCCTGCAGATGTGGCACGCCGGGTCCATGCACGCCTATACGAAGCATCCAGCATTCCAAATCCGGACGCTTATCCCCACACCGAATTTGCTCCAGGTGTGATCGAAATGCTGGCACTGGATCTTCCCGATACCGTGGCAGTGTTCAATCGGGAACACGCGGGGAGATGCGGAGGCTGGGAAGCTCTGCGTTCCCAGGGAATTGCGAACTTGAAGTTGGTGGAAGACCAGCACCTGGAAACCGTGCCTGTGCAAGGCGGTGGCTCATTTACTGCCCTCTTGGGTGATTCGGTCTATACGGCGAGTAAGGCTTTGTTGCTGCCAGGACTTGCTGAAGAGGCGTCCGGCCAAACCTTGCGCCCTGATCTTGGCTGGCTGATGAGCATGCCCAACAGGCATCAGTTGGTGTGGCACCTCATCAGCGATGAAACCCTGGTGATGGTCCTGGACGGCATGGTGCGCTTCACTGCCATGGGCTACGGCGACGCACCTGGACCAGTGAGTCCCCATGTCTACTGGAGCAACGGCGCTGGCTATGAGCAACTGACCGCGTTGTCTGAGGATGGAAAGTTGTCGATCCGCGTCGGCCCGGAGTTTCAGGCCGTTCTGGAAGCAGTTTTGTCCAAAGACTGAGCATTCCATCCTCCCGGCCGAGCAGATCGGCCAAGTTCTTGCCTGTTTTTGCGCCTCGTTCTACGGAAGTACAGCGGACGTACTGCGAATTCGCGTCACGAACCGCTGCATCGGCGCACTTCGTCAGCATGCAAGACGATCAAGAACCCGAACTGCCCCGGAACTGTCCCGGTCCTGCGCTGCCCTGCAAGGAGCTGGCGGTGACGGCTCCCGTCCTCGCCGCGAAGCTGGCCAGGCTTGCACCGGAGCAACTGGCAACGATCTTCCCGCCGGAGAATTCTGTCGGTCCGGTATGACACAGTCTTTATATGACTGCTCCACTGCTTGCCCACGCTACTGACTACGGCCGGATGTACGCCCGCTCCACCACGGAGCAATTTTCTGTGCCCTCCATCACTACGGTGATTGGACAACAGGCACACTCCCTGGACGGTTGGTTCAGTTACATGGGCGCGAGCAGCCTCGCTGCGGATCCGGAGCTTCCCGCGATTCTGGGTAGCCCGGCCAAGACCCGGCAGGCCATCAACAAAGCCGCAAAAGCTGCGGAAGCCTACCGGGATGCCGCAGCGGCGCGCGGCGACAGGGTCCACACTTACTGTGAACAGGTGGCCCTTCGTGCCCTGGGACGCCCCCACCGGATGCAGGAATGCAGGGACGACCTCGCAGCCCACGGAGAGCAGGCCTTTGCCGCCCGCTTTGATGAGTGGTGGGAACTTTACAGGGTGGAGCCGTTGGCCCCGGAGATCACTGTGTGGAACAAGACGGTGGGCTACGCCGGAACACTGGATCTTGTGGCCCGGATCAACGGACGTATCTGCCTGATCGACTACAAGACCAAAGGCACGACGCGGGACGGCACAGTCAAGGCCTTGGATGACAAAGTGGTCATGCAGCTGGCCGCGGGAATGAAGGCAGAGGAGAGCCTGGTTGATCCTGTTGCCGGTGAATGGGAGCCGTGGAAATACGGAGATAATCCCATGCTGCTGGCGGTGGCCATCGGAGAGACTGAAGTGCGGCCCATGCGGGCCAATCCGGAGATACTCAAGCACCATTGGTGGAAGTTTTGCGCGCTTCGCCGTGTCTGGGAAATGTCTGCGGACGTCTCTGCGGCGGGGCAAGCACTGTTGCCCATAGCTCCGCCCGTGTTTGCAGGGGTCGGTGCCGGAGCCGCGGGCACCGGCGATGCTCTCAACTAAACTGGCTTAGGCTCCGTAACACCCGGAGCCGGGTTTGACGATAGTGAGGACTGACAGCACATGGCAATTTTGAGTATCCGAATCATCGGGGATCCGGTGTTGCGCACCGTAGCGGACCCCGTCACCGACTTCGGTCCGGAGCTCGCCAAGCTGGTAGCTGACATGACCGAAACCATGGAGGACGTGGAAGGTGCAGGCCTCGCTGCACCGCAAATCGGCGTGAGCCAGCGCGTTTTTACCTACAGGATCGGGGGAGTGGAAGGCCACATCATCAACCCCGTCCTGGAGAACAGCGAAGATTTCCAGCCGGATGAAGTCGAAGGTTGCCTCTCGATCCCTGGCCTGGGTTTCCCGGTGCGCCGGTTCCGGGCAACCCGGGCGACGGGAGTCGACATGCATGGCAACCCGGTTTCCGTGGAGGCCGAGGGCATGCTCGCCCGGTGTTTCCAGCATGAGACGGACCACCTTGACGGCATTTTGTACACGGACAGGTTGGAAGGGGAGGACCGGAAGGCAGCCCTCCGCGCCATCCGGAACGCCAACTACCACGCCATCACGGAGAAGACTACGTCCCAGCGCGCCACCAGCGTGGGATCAAGCTTTGGTGGCGGCAGTTTCGGGGCTCCCGAGTGAGGGTCCTTTTTGCTGGCACCCCAGCCGTGGCGGTCCCGTCTCTGGACGCACTGGTTAAGGCAGGATTCGACGTCGTTGCCGTCCTGACACGCCCGGACGCGCCGGTAGGCAGGAAGAGGGTCCTGACACCTTCACCTGTGGCAGCTCGGGCCATGGAACTGGGTATCGAGGTGATCCGTGCCGCCAAGGTCGATGTGGATACCACTGCCCGGATCGCGGAGTTCGCCCCTGATGTCGCGGCCATTGTGGCCTACGGGGGAATTGTTCCGAAGTCTGCTTTGGGAGTTCCCAGGCATGGGTGGGTCAACCTGCATTTCTCGCTGCTTCCCGCATGGAGGGGTGCTGCTCCGGTCCAGCGCTCCGTTATCGCCGGAGACGAGATCACTGGCGCAGTGACTTTCCAGCTTGAAGAGGGCCTGGACACCGGGCCGGTCTTCGGTACCTTAACGGAAGCTGTCAGGCCGGACGATACCGCCGGGGACCTCCTTGAGCGCCTCTCCGTCAGCGGTGCAGTGCTGCTCAGCCAGACGCTCTCCGCCATTGACGCCGGGCAAGCCGCCCCCCAACCGCAAACCGGGGAGATATCCCTGGCACCCAAGTTGACGTTGGAGGATGGCCGCCTTGACTGGCAGATGCCCGCCTTGGCCATTAATCGTCGGGCTCGTGGTGTGACCCCCGAGCCGGGGGCATGGACCACCCTGGAGGGCCAGCGGATCAAGCTCGAACCCGTAGGCCTCCGTCCTGATATGAAGGACCTGGCGCCAGGTGCCATCAGGGTGGATGGAAAAACTGTTCTTGTCGGCACCGGATCCCATGCCGTTGAACTTGGCAGGATCCAGCCGGCAGGCAAGAAAATGATGTCGTCGGCCGATTGGGCCCGCGGCTTGGCAACACCCGAGAGAGTGGTATTCGAATGAGTGAGTCCGGCCGGCGAGGCCCCAACAACAGCGGGAACCGGGACGGCGGAGGACAAGGGAACCGTGGTGCGCGGGGTGAAAGCCGCCGCAACGCCCAGGGCCGCGAGCGGAACCGGGGACCCCAGCGCGGATTTACCAACAATGCTCCGTCGCAACGCACGCGCCGCGCTGACCCGGCCCGGCTCGTTGCCTTCGAAGTGCTCCGCGCTGTTGCCTCCGAGGACGCTTACGCCAACCTGGTGCTTCCGGCCCGCATCAGGGAACATCGCTTGGACCGCCGGGACGCCGGCTTTGCCACCGAGCTCAGTTACGGTGCCCTGCGCGGCCAAGGCACCTATGACGCGATCTTGGCCCGCTGCGTGGACCGCCCCCTTGAGCAACTCGACCCCGCCATCCTGGATGCCCTGCGGATTGGCGCCCATCAGTTGCTGTCTATGCGCGTTCCTGCGCACGCAGCCTTGGACCAAACCGTTGGCCTGGCGCGAGCGGTCATCGGCGCAGGTCCGTCAGCCCTGATCAACGCGGTCCTTCGCAAGGTCACCGCGCACAGCATGGGTGAGTGGCTGAACATCCTCCTGGCCAACGAGACTGATGAAACAAAGATCGCAGCGCTCCGGCACGCCCACCCTGAATGGATTGTCCGCGCGCTGCGCCAGTCGTTGGTCAACCACGGCCGCCCGAAGTCGGAAATCGATGACCTCCTGGAAGCGGACAACGCCGCTCCGGTGGTCAATCTTGTAGCGTTGCCCGGGTTGGGGAGCCTGGATGAGGCCTTCGACAATGGGGCTACGGCGGGGGAGTTGGTGGAAGATTCTGCTTTGTCCGCCGGTGGGGACCTCGGCCGCCTGGAGTCGGTCCGTCGCGGCACCACCCGTGTCCAGGACGTTGGATCCCAGTTGGTCGCGCGGGCTTTGGCCGGAGTGGACCTTGGTGGAGCCATCGCCGGAAGTGAACGCTGGCTGGACTTGTGCGCCGGCCCGGGAGGCAAGGCCGCCCTTCTGGCTGCCCTGGCACACCGGGACGGCGCTACCCTGTTGGCCAACGAGCCGGCGCCGCACAGGGCCAAGCTGGTCCAGCAGGCGCTCTCGGCAGTTCCTGCGGACACCTGGTCGGTACGGACCGGTGACGGACGCGACGTTGGTTCCGAACAGGCGGAAGCTTTCGACCGCGTGCTGGTTGATGTTCCCTGCAGCGGATTGGGTGCCTTGCGCAGGCGACCCGAATCGCGGTGGCGCCGCTCGCCCAAGGACATCGGCGATCTCGGTCCGTTGCAGCGGGATCTCCTGAAGTCCGCCATTGACGCCGTCAAGCCCGGCGGCGTGGTTGCCTATGTGACCTGCTCGCCGCACCCGGCCGAAACCACCGCGGTTGTCAGCGACGTCATGGCCAAGCGGGAAGACCTGGAACTGCTCGACGCCGGACAGGCACTTGACCATGTCAGCCTGACCGGACGCTTGGGTGCCGGTCATGAGCAAACGGCCCAGTTGTGGCCGCACGTCCACCAGACGGATGCCATGTTCATGGCAATCATCCGTAAAAAGCCGTAACCCGGCTTTCCACCTACCCAGAGGGGCTGCCTTGTCTCAGTGCTGTATCAACCCGAGCATCCTGTCTGCTGATTT